>JAPKCK010000017.1 GCA_028822985.1 Aquiluna sp. | reverse complement strand
TTGCGGCTCACGGTTTCACCGGTCTTCTCGATCAAAAACGCAAAGAGTTCAAATTCTTTGCAGGTCAGCTGCGCATTGGCTCCGTCAACGAAGAGTCGCTTTCTGGTCAAATCGACCACGAGCCCCTTTGCCGCGGTCTTCTCATCAGCCTCGGTGTTTGTTGGCGTACTGGTTGCTCGAGGCTCCCTCAGGGCAAGCCTGGTGATGTCTAGATTTCTGCCAGTCGAGCCCTCCGGAGCGAGGGCAATTGCGGCATAAGTCTCGGATGCTTTCGCTGGAACCAGAGTGGCGATCGTCTGCTTTAGGGCTTGAGCAATCTGGGCAAGCGTGAGGCCAGCATCTTGAGCGTCTTGTTCCGAAATACCCACGTAGAGGGCGAAACCCTTTGCGACATTTATTGATTTGGTTTTAATTGCGGGCATTTTATGAGTCCTTAGTTGGCAAGTTTGCGATCGATTAGTGCACGAATCACGTGCGTTTGTCGGGGTGCTGGTGCCTAAGAGCTAATTGGGGTGCTAATTAGCGAAGGCACGAGCCCATGCACATTGCCATCGAGCAGCAGAACGTTGCGCAGCTTGGCTGCGCGTTCAATGCGGATCGAGTACTCATTGCTTAGAATTATGTATTGAGATCATTGCCTTGTCAAGTGGATTATCTCTTTGCTGCCGTTTGTTGCGGGTTATTTCGAGACTGAGCTGCGCTTATCCAGCCAGGCAAGAAGGTCAGAAAGCACCTCTTGGCTGATGTTGTCATTTAGTAGCTCGTGGAAGCCGCCAGGATAAACGTTGAGTGTCTTGTCTTTGGAGGAAATGGCCGCGTGAAGCTTCACGGAGTTTTCAAATTCTGTTGATGTGTCTTTGTCGCCGTGAATAAACAACGTTGGTACATTCCAGGCGCCTGCTTTGGACCAAACCTCATCGGAAAGTAAAAGTGTTGTTCTGCCAACTAGGTTTCTTGCCTTGCCCAAAAAGATTTCGGGATCGTTCGCGATGACTTTCAGTAGCTCTTGGTCTCTAGTAAAGGCCTCGATACCTGGCCTTGGAACTGGAACCGGTGCTGCCGGGGCAATCCTGGCTAGCACCTTGGTAAGGGCTCTCAAAGCAGCACTAGAGGGTGCCTGCATTGCAGAGCTTGAAATTATGGCAGCCTCAATGTTGGTTTGATCCTGCACGATACTTCCGGCGGTTACAAGCCCTCCGAGTGAGTGGCCCATCAAAAAAGTTGGAAGCTTCTTTGGCATTGCAGCTCGCGCAGCCAGATGGTCGTCAACCGCGGCCACAACATCAACTAGTCCGCGAATACCGGCGGTGTTGCCGTGACCTTCAAGGTCGATTGCATAAACATCAAAACCCTTAGAAACAAGTTTGGGTATCAATTGCGAGTACTGAGTGACATAGCGCTTGGAGTACTCGCCGAGACCATGCTGCAATAACAGCTGCGCCTTTGGATTCTTTGCCTTCCAGTGATAGCCAGCAACCGGTGCTTCTATTACCCACGGGGTCGGTGCGCTCATGTCATGCCCTGCCTTATTTGAGAAGTGCTGCGGTTTGATTCGCTATTTCCAGCTCCTCGTTAGTGGGAATCACTAACACTCTAATTCTCGAACCTAATAAAGAAATATCGCGATTATTTTTTTCCTTGGCCTGATTCAAATCTTCGTCTATTTCAATGCCGAGTGCCTTGAGGTTCGCACAAACCCTGCTTCGAATTTCCGCTGAATTCTCACCGACACCCGCAGTGAAAACTATCGCATCCAAATGACCAAGTTCTGCAAAATAAGCCCCGAGATAGTGCCTGACTCGCTGAGTGTAAATTTCTAAAGCTTCCTGGGCCATAGGGTCTTTAGCCGACGCAAGAGCAGTAATGTCTCGCATATCGCTGATGCCGGTTAGGCCTTTGAGGCCGGATTCGCCATTTAGCATTTTGTCGATTTCGACATTAGACAGCCCGGCTTCAGTGGCTAGATAAAAAATAATGCCGGGGTCAATGTCTCCAGACCTAGTCCCCATCACAAGACCTTGAAGCGGCGTCATGCCCATCGAAGTATTGAAGGAAATTCCAGACTTCACCGCACAAGCGGACGCACCGTTGCCGAGGTGCAAAATCACCGCATTGAAATCCTGCTGTTCGATGCCTAGGAACTTGGCGCTTTGGTTTGTAACGAAGGAATAAGAGGTCCCGTGAAAGCCATATTTTCTGACCCCGTACTGTTTTTCTAGCTTTCGATCAATCGCATAGCGATAGGAGCTGGCGGGCATGGTCTGGTGAAAAGCCGTGTCAAATACCGCCACCTGCAACAGCTCAGGAAAAGCGGCTCTGGCGGCACGAATCCCAGCCAAGTTCCCAGGATTGTGGAGTGGGGCAAGTGGAACCAAGGCTTCAATCTCGGCCAATACTTCTTCGCTGATGACTGTGGGGCTTGAAAACTTTGCTCCGCCGTGAACGACCCGGTGACCAACAGCGCTTAGTTCAATTTTGGAATGAGCAATTTCCGCAAGCATTTTTTTGAAAGCCTCATCGTGATCCGTAACCCGTTCAATAAGACCCTCTAGCAAGGAATCACCAGAACCGACATCTTGAACCTGATACTTCACCGAGCTTGAACCAGAGTTCACAACCAGGATCGGCATCATTGGTTTTTACCTTGAGCCTGGATTGCGGTGATCGCAATGGTGTTGACGATGTCCTTTACGGTCGCGCCCCTCGATAAATCGTTCACTGGCTTTCTAAGGCCCTGCAGCACCGGGCCGATGGCTAGAGCACCGGAGGTTCGCTGAACAGCTTTATAGGTGTTGTTGCCAGTGTTTAGGTCGGGGAAGACAAACACTGTGGCGCGGCCCGCGACCGAGGAACCCGGAAGTTTAGCCAGTGCAACCGCGGCATCAACGGCTGCGTCAAACTGGATGGGTCCTTCTATCGGCAATTTGGGGGCAAGCTTTTTAGCTAACTTGGTTGCCTGCCTCACTCGATCAACTTCAGCTCCGGATCCAGACTCACCGGTTGAATAAGAAAGCATCGCAACCTGGGGTTCGATTCCAAACTGTCTCGCAGTCTCCGACGAGGAAATTGCAATGTCGGCAAGCTGCTCAACGGTTGGTTCTGGAATGACCGCGCAATCGCCGTAAACAACAACCCGATCTTCCAGTGCCATCAAAAAGACGCTGGAAACAGCCATCACCCCGGGGGTTGTTTTGATGATCTCGAAGGCCGGCGTGATTGTTTGGGCAGTGGTGTGAGCAGCGCCCGAGACCATGCCATCTGCGAGACCCTCGTGAACCAACATCGTTCCGAAATATGAAAGATCGCTCATGGTTTCAAGCGCCTGCTGACTGGTAACCCCTTTGTGCTTGCGCAATTTTGCATAACTTTCCGCAAAACGCTTTTTCTCAGGCGAAGTTTCGATATCAATGATTTTTGCCGCTGAAAGATTCAGCTTCATCTGCTCTGCGCGGTTTTTGATGTCCTCTTTAGAGCCAAGGATTATCAGCTTGGCTGCTTTTCGTTCCAGAACCTCGGCCGCCGCCCTAAGAATGCGGTCATCGAAGCCCTCCGGCAAAACTATCGTCTGAAGGTTCTTTGATGCCCTCAGCACCAACTGCTGCTCAAACATCAGCGGGGTCACCACCTTGATGACGCAGTCCGCCACTAGTTTTGCGAGCGCCGCCTTTGGTAGATGTTTGGTAATAAGTTTCAGCGCCCTAGCGGTTTTTTCAGTGTCCTTGAGAGACACGTTTCCACGGGTTTGGATGATTCCCATCATGCTGTCGAAGCTTCCGGTAGGAACCGAAATCACCGGCAAGGTGGACTTCAAGCCTTTGATCAGTCTTGTTATTGGTTCTGGCATCTCGAAGCCGCCGTTTATCACTACGCCAGCAAGCTTGGGGAAAGTCTCCGAGCTGTCCGCCATTAGAAGTGCTAGTAACACATCTGTTCTGTCGCTTGGGGCCGCAACTACCGCACCCGGCATCAACTGGGTCAGCACGTTTGGTACCGACATCGAGGCCACTACAACATCCAGAGCGGCCGAATCCAGCCGATCTTTGGAGCCAAGCACGAGCTCTCCTCCAATTGCGTTTTGGATCTCACCCAGTGTGGGTGCCATTAGATAAGGATCTTCTGGAACTACAAAGACGTTTTTGGTCTTTGTGGCGGCCATGACAGCCGATTCAATCTTTGCCATGTCTTCGGTTTCGGCACGGTTCACCACAATGCCTAGAAGCGTTGCGTGATAGCCCCTTATCTCCCGAAGAGCCACCTCGGCAATTCGGGCTAATTTCTTTGGGGCTCTTGGAGGTGCTTGCCCGAGGTGAGTGTCGGACCCGTCTAGTTCGCGACCGCTGAAGACCATGAGTAATGGCGCACCAATGTTTGCAGCAACCCGAGCATTGAAGGAGAGTTCGGCAGGTGCAGCCTCATCGGTGTAGTCAGAGCCAATGACCAGAACCGCATCGCACTGAGCTGCAAGTTTTTGGTAGCGCTGTGAAATTACCTCGAGCGCCCGATCTGATGACTCGTGAAGCTCTGGGTAGCCGACGCCGATACATTCCTGATAATCAAGCTTGTTCGGAAGATTCGATAACAAAAGCTCTAGAACGCGATCTTTGCTGTCTCGGGATGGCACGACGGCCCGAAAAACACCAATAGTTTTGTGCTTTGTCTTTAGCGCCTCTAAAACTCCGAGCGCAACGACGGATTTGGCGGTGTGCCCTTCAACTGAGGCAAGATATATACTTCGGGCCATGGTTCAAGGATAGCCTTGCCAAGGTGGCCTGATCTAACTGTCAATCAACAAAACGTGGTTCAATCAAGTACACGCAATTTTGGGAGCTTCATTGGTAACTCACGATCAAACACTTCGCAGTTTCGCAAGCGATAACTACGCCGGAGTTCACCCGGAGGTGCTTAGCGCAATCGCTAGAGCCAATGATGGACATCAGAGCGCCTACGGTTACGACGACTACACCCAAGCCCTTCAGCAAAAGATGCGAGATGAGTTTGGTCAGCAGGCTGAAACGTTTGTGGTTTTCAATGGAACCGGAGCGAACGTGCTCGCGCTAACCGCAATGATGCCGCGTTGGGGTGCGGTAATTTGCTCAAACCTTGCCCACATTGAAACTGACGAGGGCGGTGCTCCAGAGCGTGTCAGCGGCTTGAAGCTATTCAATGTTCAGCACGTAGAAGGCAAGCTAACCCCGGAATCAATCGCCACTCAGGTTTACGACATTGGCTTTGAGCATCGAGCACAGCCTTTGGTGGTCTCTATCACCCAAAGCACCGAGGTCGGGACCGTCTACTCTGTCGCCGAAATTAAAGCGATAGCCGACTACTGCCACCAAAATAAACTTCTTCTTCACTTGGATGGCGCCAGAATCTGGAATGCCGCTGCAGCGCTCGGAGTCACTTTCAAGGAAATGATTACCGATACCGGTGTCGACGTCGTGAGCTTTGGCGGCACTAAAAACGGCGTGATTGCCGCCGAGGCGGTAGTGGTGATAAACCCCGAGGCAGTGGATGGTTTGATTTTTCTAAGAAAGCTGTCAATGCAACTTATGTCGAAGATGCGCTTTGCTTCGGCCCAGTTATTGGCGCTTTTGGAGGACGGCCTAGGGATGCGTTCTGCGGCTCACGCCAACAAGATGGCCAGCCACTTGCGTCACTTGCTCGAAACCAAGATGGGAAGCGGCGAAATAGTAGGCCTCAGGTTTACCAACCCCACCGATGCCAACGCGGTATTTGCCTGCCTTCCCAAAGAAGCAATCGCAAAGATTCGCGAGCAGGTTCACTTTTACGACTGGGACCTGAAGACAAACGAAGTGCGCTGGATGTGTGCATTTGACACTACCGAGGCTGATGTTGAGCGCTTTGTTGGGTTCATCAGCGAAGCCCTAAAACCCTAAAGATTTGCACCTTGCGCTAATCTAAAGGAAAATTCCGCAGGCCAAAGAAGCCCTCGCATCGCATCTAGTCAACTAGATCTAGAGAACCAGGAAATCTAAGCATGAGTGCAACTGCAAACATCGGCGTGGTTGGTTTGGCAGTAATGGGTTCAAACCTCGCCAGAAACTTGGCCTCCAGGTCCGGCAACAAGGTTGCTATTTATAACCGTTCGGTTGAAAAGACTAATGATCTAGTCGCCAACCACCCGGAAGCAAACTTCATCGCCAGTGATTCAATCGATGAGTTCGTGGCCTCCCTGGCTAAGCCCCGTATCGCGATAATCATGGTGCAAGCAGGATTCGCCACAGACGCTGTAATTACAGCCCTAAGCGACCGCTTCGAAAAAGACGACATCATCGTGGACGGCGGGAACGCTCTTTACACAGACACTATTCGTCGAGAAAAAGAAGTTTCGGCCAAAAACATTCACTTTGTTGGCGCCGGTATCTCGGGTGGCGAAGAAGGGGCACTGAACGGCCCCTCAATTATGCCCGGCGGCTCGAAAGAGGCTTATGAGCACCTAGGCCCCATTCTGAGATCAATTGCGGCCGTTGCCGAAGGTGAGGCATGCGTTACCCACATTGGCAGCGACGGCGCAGGACACTTTGTGAAGATGATTCACAACGGCATCGAGTATGCCGATATGCAGCTAATCGCTGAGGCCTACGACATCCTTCGTCAAGCCGGCGGTCTAAACCCTGTTGAGATTTCAAAAGTTCTAACTGAATGGAATGCTGGTGAACTTGAAAGCTACTTGATTGAAATTACCGCCGAGGTGCTAGCCCAGGTCGATCAAGCAACTGGTGAGCCGCTGGTCGATGTGATTTTGGATGCCGCCGGCTCCAAGGGCACCGGAGTTTGGACAGTCCAGAGTGCACTAGATCTAGGAACTCCGGTTTCAGGCATTGCCGAGGCAGTTTTTGCTCGTTCACTTTCTTCCCAATCAGCTCAGCGTGCTGGAGCGCCAGAATATTCAGCCGGCGATACCGTCTGGGAAATTGCTGACCAGGGAGCATTTATCGAAGATGTGAGGAAAGCGCTTTATGCCTCCAAGATTGTGGCCTACGCCCAAGGATTCGACGCTATTCGAGCCGGGGCAATCGAGAATAACTGGGACATTAACCTAGGCGAAGTAGCAAAGATCTGGCGCGGCGGCTGCATCATTCGAGCTCAGTTCCTAAACCGCATTTCTGATGCCTACAAGCAAGACTCGAAGCTACTGTCACTGTTGTTTGACGGCTACTTCATAAAGGCAATTGAAGATGCCGCTGGAGCATGGCGTCAGGTTGTCTCTAAAGCTTCACTGGCCGGCATTCCGATTCCAGCATTTGCTTCTTCGTTGAGCTATTTTGATGGATTGCGCGCCGAGCGTTTGCCGGCAGCACTGGTGCAGGGTCAGCGTGATTTCTTTGGAGCTCACACTTATAAGCGAGTGGACAGGCCAGGCACCTTCCACACCCTCTGGTCCGGCGATAAATCCGAGATTCAGACCGACTAATCAATGATGCGAGATAACTGGGTTATCAAGTTCATTCCGCTAGTCCTAATTTGGGGTTCTAGCTTCTTCCTTATTGAGCTTTCGCTCGAGTGGACAACTGCGGTTGGCGTCGCGTTCTGGCGAACAGCTCTCGGTGCACTTGCCATGATCATCATCACCTACAGCCTCGGTCTTAGGCTCCCGAATGAAGCTAAGCAGTGGCTGCATCTTTTAGTTGCGGGCTTTTTTATGTCCGCCTTTCCCTTCACCATGTATGCCTTTGCCCAGCAATACACGACGAGTATCTTGGCTGCCATTCTGAATGCCACGACACCGATGTTTACTTTGCTGGCAACCTTTACTCTTTTTAGGGCTCAAAAGCAAAATCCGACCGCCATCATTGGCTTGTTGGTTGGCCTAGTTGGTGTGGGAATAACTCTTGGAATTTGGCAAGGGTTTGGCGCAAGTGAGCCGATAGCAATCCTGGCTTTAATCGCGGCCTCAATTTCTTACGGAATCGGAACGCCATACATAAGAAAATATGTAACTCCGATGAAGCTGCCTGCAACTGTCACCGCAAGCGTTCAGGTATTGACCAGTGCGGTAATTCTGCTACCGGTTTACCTATTTACCGGCCCGCTATTCGTCGCGGAACCAACCTTCCAGAGCGCGGGTGCCCTGGTGCTGCTTGGCGTCCTGGGTTCCGGAATTTCCTACTGGCTGTTTCATCAGGTGGTGGCAACCGCCGGAAGCGCAGTGGCAGCAACCGTCACCTACACAAACCCAGTGATTGCGACAGTTTGGGGCGTGCTTTTGTTGGGCGAAGGCCTGCACTGGTACGAACCGGCGGGGGCAGTCTTGGTTCTAATAGGTGCGTTCTTTGCCCAAGGACGCCGACTAAAACTAAGGCAGCAAAAGACTTAGCTAATTGCCGCTTCTTAGGTCCGGAACTTTCCACGGTCTAGTAATAAACATCAAACTGGAAAGTGAAACCACGAATAACAGCCCGATCAAGATTCCAATGTCTTGGGTGTCCTGATTGTTCATAAAGCCGTAGGCAATCGAGACAACGCTGGCGGTTGTAAAGTTCACCACTCCAAGCAGGGAAGCGGCCGTGCCGGCCTCTGAGCCGTGATTGTACAGTGCGATGGTTGGGATAGTGGTTATTCCGGCACCAAAGATAAACAGCTGAAGCATGAAAAATGCTTCTGCAACAATCAACCCGGATCCTGCGGTTGCGAATAGCCCGGCACCGATGAAAATACCGATGCTTGAGTAGATCGCCAATAGCCACTGGCCCTTGATGTGCCTGGCAGCATAAGCACCGACCTGAACTCCAACATAAGAAGCCAGCGAATTGGCCGCGATCCAAAATCCAAAGTCGCTTGGGCTAAGACCAAAACTGTCTTGAAACAAAAACGGGACGTTATTTAGATAGGCGAATAGCGCCGAAATCTGGAAGGCTCCAAATATCATCAAGCCGATGTAAACCCGGTCCTTCAAAACCGCACGGTAGCCCCGAGCCAGACCCATGGGCGTGCTACTTCGTCGCCTTGCAACCGGCAGAGTCTCAACAAGTAATCCTGATGAGAAGAGCGCCAAGATAATGCCGCCGAATCCAAAGATCAGAAAAATGGCCTGCCAGTTACCGGCTTGAGTAAGTTGCGCTCCGACTATCGGCCCGATGATAGGCGAAAGCGATTGAATCAAAAAGATTTTTGCCAGCATTGTCTGCATGCGATGCCCACGATAAAGGTCTCTCGCGATTGCGCGGCTTACCACGTCGGCGCCAGCAGCGAAGAACCCCATTGCAAATCGCAGGCCCAAGAAAGTTTCGAAGTTCGGTGCGAAAAACGCCAGTACTGCGCTCAAGCCGAAGCCAGTGGTTGCAAGAAGAATCAGGGGCCTTCGACCAAAGGCATCCGAGAGCGGTCCGATTACTAGCTGTCCGAGTGCAATACCTACCGTGACACCAGTGAGGGAGGCTTGAACGGTTCCGTTTGGAACGCCAAAATAAGTGGCTATTTCAGGGAAGGCGGGAAGAAAAGGGTCAATTGCATACGGCACCAAGCTCATGGACAGAGCCAAAATTACAACGTAGCCAATCAGCATTTTTTTTGAAAGCTGATCTCCAGAATCTATAACCCTGCCGCGAATCCGGTTTGGCTTAGGTTCTGACACTCTAAGAGAATAGCGCCTCTGCCGTGACTCTGCCCTCCGTTGATCCTCCAGCAATAGCAATCTTCGAAGGCCGCATCGCAACGGTTTCCTTATTCAAGAGACTCGGCTGATCGAATCGGCTTTCGACTCGGCCTCCGCGAAGCAACAAGCTGCATAAAATTAATGCGCAATTTGGGAGAGGTTTTCATAGATGTCTGTGATTGAGGTCATACTTTTGCAGGAAGTTGCACTCATTTCTACAACTCGTAGAACTAAGAATTAGACCAATATTGAAAACTTCCTGCGACACGCTGACAAATCAAACGCCCTAAAGTTCAAGTTGTGGGTTAATGTTTGAGAAATAACTAAATAAGTGAATTTTTTTATGATTTATTACTAGATGTAGTGGTTTAGTGCTATTATAGGAAATCTGAAATTCGTGAGAAATTCACTAAAACTTTGACAAAAAAGGGCCAAAACAGGCCCTTGGGGAACCTAAGGAGGCAACCATGGCGGTTACCGTTTACACACTTCCAGCTTGCGTGCAGTGCGATAGCACCAAGCGAATGATGCAGCGCAACCAAATCGAGTATGACGAGGTTGACATGAGCCAGGATCCAGTAGCTCTAGACATGGTGAAGACCTTGGGTTACACAGCAGCGCCGGTAGTTGTCTCAGGCGAAGACCACTGGAGTGGTTTCCGCATGGACCGTATTCAGTCACTTAGCGCCTGAGCAGGACCTGAAATGTTTGACGTCGTTTATTTTTCTTCGGTTTCGGAGAACACTAAGCGATTTGTCGAGAAGCTCGGATACTCAAGTATCCGAATCCCTCTCAAAACCGATGAGGCTGCAAGCTTTATCCATGAGGGCGAAAGTGTTTTAGTAGTCCCAACCTATGGTTCTGGAGATGACAACAACACTGTTCCCAAGCAGGTAATCAAGTTCTTGAACAATCCTGCAAACCGCAAACACGTGCGTGCCGTGATTGCAACTGGGAACACCAACTTTGGCTCTTCTTATGGATTAGCTGGAGACCTGGTAGCCGCCAAGCTTGGAGTTCCGATGATTTATAAAGCGGAACTGCTAGGCACCCCGGACGATATCGAGCAAGTAAAAGAAAGGCTGGAGAAGCTGTGGCTAACCAGGTAATAGAACTAGACGACAACGGAGTTGAAACCGGCAAGACTGGCATCGAAAGCGCCATGAGCTATCACGAGCTCAACGCCATGATCAATCTTTGGGACAAAGACGGAAAGATGCAGCTTGATAAAGACAAGCTCGCTGTTCGCAAGTACTTCTTAGATCACGTGAATCAAAACACTGTTTTCTTCCACTCTTTGAAAGAGCGACTCGACTACCTGGTTGAGAATGAGTACTACGAAAAAGAGATTTTGGACCAGTACCGCTTCGAGTTCATTGAAGAACTAGAGAAGCTTGCATACTCCAAGAAGTTCCGCTTTGACGCCTTCATGGGTGCCTACAAGTTCTACACCGGATACGCACTAAAGACTTTCGATGGTGAGCGCTACCTAGAGCGTTTCGAAGACCGCGTAGTGATGGTTGCTTTGGCTCTAGCCGAAGGCAAAGAAGACATTGCGGTTTCAATGGTTGAAGAAATCATTTCGGGACGCTTCCAGCCAGCTACTCCTACCTTCCTGAACTGCGGCAAGAAGCAACGTGGCGAGTTTGTATCGTGCTTCCTTCTTCGAATCGAAGACAATATGGAGTCAATCTCACGAGCAATCAACTCAGCCCTCCAGCTTTCAAAGCGTGGCGGCGGCGTTGCACTTAATCTTTCTAACGTGCGTGAGTATGGAGCTCCAATCAAGAAGATTGAGGGCCAGTCTTCGGGAATCATCCCAGTGATGAAGCTTTTGGAAGATAGCTTCTCTTATGCAAACCAGCTTGGTGCTCGTCAGGGTGCCGGTGCGGTTTACCTAAATGCTCACCACCCAGATATTCTTCGCTTCCTAGACACCAAGCGTGAGAACGCTGATGAGAAGATTCGCATCAAGACGCTCTCAATTGGCATAGTGGTTCCAGACATCACAATGCACTTGGCAAAAGACAACGAAGACATGTATCTGTTTTCACCGTACGATGTCGAAAAGGTCTACGGAGTGCCATTTGGTGACATCTCAGTTACTGAGAAATACCAGGAGATGGTTGATGACCCAAGGATTAAGAAGCAGAAGATAAAGGCTCGTACTTTGTTTGAGCGAATCGCAGAGCTTCAGTTTGAGTCCGGCTACCCATACATCATGTATGAAGACACCGTAAACAAGGCGAATCCAATCCAGGGTCGCATCAACATGTCAAACCTTTGTTCTGAGATCCTTCAGGTGAACACGCCAACCACCTACAACGCTGATCTGTCTTATGACCAGATTGGTAAGGACATCTCCTGCAACTTGGGTTCACTGAACATTGCCATGGCAATGGATGGTCCTGATTTCGCAAAGACCATCGAAACTTCTATCCGCGCATTGACCTCTGTGAGCGACCAGTCTGACATCGTGAGCGTTCGCTCAATCTCTGACGGTAACCACAAGAGTCATGCGATTGGTCTGGGACAGATGAACCTCCACGGCTACCTGGCCCGCGAGCACATCCACTACGGCAGCGAAGAAGCCCTTGATTTCACGAACATTTACTTCTACACCGTGGTGTTCAACGCAATCCAGGCCTCAAACAAAATCGCAATCGAACGAGGCGCCTCATTTGCTAACTTCGAAAACTCCACATACGCAAGCGGGGAGTACTTCGAGAAGTACGTAACCCAGGAGTGGGAGCCCAAAACCGAGAAGGTGAAGGAACTCTTTGCAAAATCAGGAGCGAGGATTCCTACTCAGGCTGACTGGAAGGAACTAAAGACCTCGGTCATGGCTCACGGTATTTACAACCAGAACCTCCAGGCGGTGCCACCAACCGGATCGATTTCCTACATCAACAACTCAACAAGCTCAATTCACCCAATTGCATCTCGCATTGAGATTCGCAAAGAAGGCAAATTGGGTCGCGTTTACTACCCAGCGCCATTCCTATCGGAAGACACCTGGGATTACTACGACGACGCCTACGAGGTTGGTCCGGACAAAATCATTGACACCTACGCTGTTGCAACCCAGCACGTTGATCAGGGTTTGTCGCTGACTTTGTTCTTCAAAGACACCGCTACCACAAGAGACGTAAACCGTGCGCAGATAAACGCTTGGCGCAAGGGCATCAAAACCATTTATTACATCCGCATTCGTCAGCAGGCCCTGTTAGGTACAGAGGTTGATAGCTGCGTCAGCTGCATGCTTTAGGAATCAGGAAAGAAAACTATGAACAAAATCAAGCTAGTAAGCCGACCCGTCAACTGGAACAAGATTGAAGACCCAATTGACATGGACGTATGGAACCGACTGACCTCCAACTTTTGGTTGCCAGAGAAGGTGCCCATTTCCAATGACATTCAGTCGTGGGAGACCCTCAAGCCCCACGAGAAGACACTAACTATGCACGTCTTCACTGGCTTGACGATGCTTGACACCATTCAGGGCACCATCGGAGCCGCTGCGTTGCTCCCAGACGCCCGAACTCCTCACGAAGAAGCAGTTATCACCAACATTGCTTTCATGGAGTCAGTGCACGCCAAGAGCTACTCATCGGTGTTCTCAACGCTTTGTTCATCAGCCGACATTGACGAGGCCTTCCGCTGGAGTGAGGACAACCCTCACCTGCAGAAAAAGGCGGAGATAATCCTCGGTTACTACAAAGGTGATGACCCACTCAAGCGCAAGGTTGCTTCCACTCTGCTGGAAAGCTTCTTGTTTTACTCTGGTTTCTACTTGCCGATGTACTGGTCCTCCAGGGCAAAGCTAACCAACACCGCTGACCTAATTCGTCTAATCATTCGTGATGAAGCTATTCACGGTTATTACATTGGTTATAAGTACCAGCTAGCTCTTGCTGAAGAGTCAGAGGCTCGTCAAGCAGAGATGAAGAGCTACACCTACGATCTACTACTTGAGCTATATGACAATGAAATCAAGTACACGGCCGATCTGTACGATGGAATGGGACTTACCGAAGACGTAAAGAAGTTCCTTCGCTATAACGGCAACAAGGCACTGATGAACTTAGGTTACGACCCACTCTTCCCTAAAGATGAGTGTGACGTAAACCCTGCAATCCTTGCTGCACTATCACCCAACGCTGATGAGAACCACGACTTCTTCTCAGGATCTGGCTCCTCTTACGTAATTGGTAAGCACGAGTCGACAACTGATGACGACTGGGACTTCTAAGGAGGCGAAAATGGATTGCAACTGCTCAAAAGATAGCTGCAACTGCAACGGCAAGCACTAGATAAATTGATCAAGCCGGGTGACATAAGTTACCCGGCTTTTTCGTTACCCACTAAAGAACAAGATGGACAGCACGCTGCTATTGGCCTTCGGGGTCACCCTGGCGGCTGGGCTATCAACCGGGATCGGTTCGACCCTTGCCTTCTTTACTAAAACCACGAACAAAGCCTTCTTTGCGGTCTAGATGGGCTTTTCTGCTGGGGTAATGATCTACCTGAGCTTCGTTGAAATCATTCCGAAATCCACCGCGTACTTGGCGACCACGGTATCGGAGGTTGAGGCCGCCGCCCACGCGGCATTCGCACTGGTACTAGGTATGGTGGTGATGGCGATCATAGACGCGTTGGTGCCTTCCTCCGCCAATCCTCACGAGAACACTCAAATCGAACTAATCGGCGACGATCAAACTCAACTTGCCATGTTGGAGACTGCCAACAACAAGGCCCTGTTGAGAATGGGACTGTTCGTGGCGCTGGCAATTGCGATTCACAACTTTCCAGAGGGACTCGCAACATTCTTGCTGGTTCTGGATGACCCAGAGGTGGGAATCGCGCTGGCTGTAGCCGTAGCACTGCACAATATTCCTGAAGGTATCGCGGTCTCGGTGCCGGTTTACTATGCAACAAAGTCAAGAAGCAAAGCGTTCAAGCTAAGTTTTCTTTCGGGGCTTGCTGAGCCAGCAGGTGCGGTTATTGGTTACCTGATTTTGAGACCTTTCCTCACAGATTTTTCCCTGGGTTTCGTATTCTCCATGGTTGCCGGAGTGATGGTGTTTCTTGCGATTGACACACTCTTGCCAACCGCCAAGAACTCGGCTCGTGGTCATCTAACTGTTTACGGATTCATCGCTGGGATGGCCGTTATGGCCACCAGCCTGGTAATGCTCAGGCTATGAAAAAACCCCCGCAGTCAAACTGCGGGGGTTAATTTCTAAGTAAAGAAAATTACTTTAGGGTTACTTTGCCACCAGCGGCTTCAAGCTTTGCCTTTGCCTCTTCAGCAGCGTCCTTCTTCGCACCCTCAAGGATGGTCGAGGGAGCTGCGTCTACAAGGGCCTTGGCTTCGCCTAGGCCTAGGTTAGTGATAGCACGAACCTCCTTGATAACCTGAATCTTCTGGTCGCCAGCAGCCTCAAGAACAACGTCAAACTCGTCCTTTTCCTCTACTGCTTCCGCGGCTGCGCCACCGGCTGCTGCCACAGCAACTGGTGCTGCAGCTGATACTTCGAATACTTCTTCAAACTTCTTTACGAAGTCTGAAAGCTCAATAAGGGTTAGCTCCTTGAAAGCTTCAATGAGCTGGTCTGCAGTCATCTTTGCCATTTTGATCTCCTATTTGGTTTGGGTAATTAGTTGGACTCTTGCTTTTGACGCAATGCGTCGACAACGCGTACTGCCCCGGAAGGAAGTGCGTTGAAGGTGTAGGCGGCCTTGAACATCGTTGCCTTGATTGCGCTAGCGACCTTAGCCAATAGCACCTCACGGGTTTCGAGATCAGCGAGCTTGTTAATCTCAGCTGCATCCAGGTCAATTCCATCCATAACGGCGGACTTGATGAGAAGCAGTGGATTAGCCTTTGCGAAGTCCTTCAGAGCCTTGGCAGTTGTTACTGGGTCACCGTGAACGAAAGCCAGGGCTGATGGTCCAACCAGCTGGTCGTCGAAAGTGGTGACACCTGCGTTTTTCGCAGCAATTCTCAGAAGGGTGTTCTTTGCAACCACGTATGTTGCGTCATTAACCATTGCACGACGAAGCTCTTTCATCTTCGTCACACTGAGTCCGCGGTATTCAGTCAGAATAACGGTGTTCGAGCTTGTGAACCTTTCGGTTAGCTCGGCTACCTTTTCCTTCTTGTCTGCCATGGCGCTCCTTGTTTGTTTGGTGCCGGTGACAAGAGGATCAAAAAAAATGCTCCGGCGCTAGGCGCACGGAGCAAAACTCAAAAAGAGAATCTCTTCATACACCTGCGCTGGTTTTCACTTTCGTGAACCTTCGTCAGTCGCGGCGGAACTAGAACTAGTTCTAGGTTTTAGCGCGACTTGTACCGGCGGTCTTTGGCTCCGCCCATCTTATTAGGCGTGTGGCGTGCCCGCAAGTCAGTTCTAGCTTTGCCCTTGTTTACAGTCGCAAATCTTGAATCACCGAAGTCAATCGAATCCATGACCAGTGGTGGCGCAATGGGCCCAGCTAGCTCTTCAAGCAATTCGTGACCCGGGGTCACATTGCTGTAGATGGCTTCGCGGTCAGCTCTTTGCAGTAAATCTTCTACTTTTCTTGAGCGACCCGATGGCACCATGCAGATTACGGTTCCGCTGCGGCCAGCTCGGCCGGTGCGGCCAGCTCGGTGCAGGTAGGTCTTGTATTCTTCAGGCAAATCCAGCTGAATTACTAGCTTGACGTCGTCAACGTGAATACCACGTGCTGCAACGTCAGTAGCGACCATAACGCGGGCGGAGCCCTTGATGAATCGCTCTAGGTTCTTGGTCCGCTGAGCCTGGTTTAGGTCTCCGTGCAATCTAGCTGTTGGGACACCGGCATCATTGAGGCTGGAGGCCAAGGCCTCGGCTGTTAGCTTGGTGCGAACAAACACGATTGACTTGCCGGAGCCCTGAACTAGTCGGTGGAAGATTGCTGATCGATCCTTTGGATCCATAACTAGCACGCGGTGTTCGATGTCGGAAGACTCGTTTACTTCGCCCGGTACCTCGTACACGTAAGGTGACGGCATGAACTTCTTGACAAGCTGAGCTACCTCAGAATCCAAGGTTGCAGAGAAAAGAAGCTTCTGGCTGTCTCCCGCTGCTTCCAGAATGCGGTTCACTGGCTCAACAAAGCCCAGTTCACACATGTGGTCAGCCTCGTCGACTACCACTCTTTCTAGACCAGAAAGGTCAATTTTGCCCTGGGCCATTAGGTCTTCCAAGCGACCCGGGGTAGCAATAGCAATGTCTACGCCGCGCTTTAGAGCTTCGACTTGACGGTGCTGAGGCACGCCACCATAAATAGTGGTGGTGTAAAAACCTACTGATTTTGCAAGCTGGGAAAGAGTGCGGTCAATCTGCTGAGCCAACTCGCGAGTTGGTGCAAGAACCAAAGCCTTTGGCTTCAACGGCACTCTCGGCTGGTTTCCAGCCTTTGCCAGGAAGGCAACTAGCGGGACACCGAAGGCAATCGTCTTACCGGATCCGGTTTTTCCGCGGCCCAATACATGTCGGCCGGCCATGGCTGCAGGGATAGTTGCAGACTGAATTGGGAACGGTGTTGCTGCACCCATCTTCGCTAGCTCTTGGGTCAGGCGCTCCGGAAGATCCATCTCCTGGAAAGTCGCAAAGCTCTCGCCTACTTCGGTGGCTTCAAGTCTGTCTAGCTTCTTGTCACCTTGGAAGGTTTTGCCGGTCTTGGCACGCGCATTTGAAAAGTCCTTGTCGCGAGAATCCTCGCGCTGAACTCGGTCAGGTCGTTGTGACTGACGGGGCTTACGAGCTCCATCATTTGATTGGTAATCGCCTTTTTTGGAGGCGTAGCCCTTTCGACCGTTTTCTTTGGTCGGAGCAGGCGAATAGTTATTATTTGGCATCGTTGGGGGAGTCCTTATCTGGTGAATCCGGAGACCCCGAGCTCACAATAGTTAAAGCCTACGACCCGAACGCAAAAAAAGATAGACCTACGCTATGATTCCGCGGATTTTAAGCTCCGCGTGAAGTATGGCATCACTTGGCTCAACCAGGAAATTGCCATCGGCGAATTTGATCACCGGTATGTTGTGACGTCCTGAAATAGCCTGCGACTTGTCCGCATTCTCTTTGCTCTCTTCAACATCAAATGTCTCGTACTCGACCCCAAGAGTGTCCAATAGTGACTTTGAACGCCTGCAGTCGCTGCACCAGTTTGCGCTATAAAATTCTATTTCTGCCATTACCTCAACCTAACTTCATCTGGTATTTCTAACAACCCCTGCGAGTATTTCAATCCCGCGAGTGAAACAATAACCAGATCCGCAACCGAGTCGAGGGTTTGTTCGCCGATTCCCACTAGCAATGACGCTCCAGCCAACTTGCCTGCCATGAGTCCCGCGGGGGCATCTTCAAATACTGCGCATTCGGCTATCGGTACGCCGATTTTTTGAGCGCCGAGTAGATACGGCTCCGGATCTGGCTTACCCTTTTGGCCATCGGCGGCAGTCACTAGAGCCTGAGGCGCAGTAATCCCCGCCGCGGACAATCTGGCTCTGGCAAGCTCCGGATTGGCTCCGGTCACTATGTTCCAAGTCCCATCCGGGAGTGAAGCCAAAAGCTCAAGCGTTCCAGAAAGAGCGATGGTGGCATGAGCCTGATCAAGCTCAAGTTGGTTTATGTACTGGAGCGCCTCCTGGAATTTGTCTTCGGTTACTAGTTCAGCGACGATCTCGCTTGCTCGTCGCCCATGATATTCGGCACTTAGAACAAAGCCCGGATGGTACCGCTCGCCCCATAAGACCCAGGCTTGTAGTGCTCCGGGCATAGAGTCGACAAGAACTCCATCATTGTCGAACAGCAGGCCCTTAAGGGGTGTTTGCATGCGCTTTCTAGTCCTTATCAGCGTGGCGCGATGTAGTGGTTCGGTAGATACCGAACGCGGCCAGCGCGAGTAAGACTAGCGCTGGAAGCATTAGTCCAACAAACCAACTGATCGAAGGAGCGATAATTTTGGCCTGCTGCTCGACTGCCGTCATGTTTTCTCTCCAGTCCGGGAAGACTTCGAGACTGGAAATGGCCTGAAAGCCCATCGTGAAGGCCATCAGAGTAACGACAGCACCGAACACAATAGCCAAAACAAGGTTTAGCTTCACAGCGGCCAGGCCAATCCTGCGCTCTTTGACTGGCAATGGCTTTGAGGACCTGGCTTGGGCAGCGAACCGGGTCCCAGTGATTATGGATGCTGCAATAACTGCCTGAATGATTACCCAGATCCAGACATCAAGACCGGTACGAGTGACGTCGTAAACTACCAGGCCGAAGATAATCGCAATCGCTGTCCCGATAATCGGGCTCGCATAAGCAAGGCCAATTGCGCGCTGCAGCTTTTTGCGATCTTCGTCCTTTTCACCCGCTGGGATATCTGGGGCATCTCTTCGAAATACGAATGCCGCCAATATCACAAACACGACTAGGGCCGTTGCAAGGATGATTGGTAAGTAGACGTTTAGCAACCGCAATCCGACTGGATCGTCCGAGGGGTTGTCGGAGCCCCAAGCACCGAAAAAGCTTGCGATTGCAAAGACGGCTCCCGCGACCAAGGAAAGTACGACGGCTAAGTTGTTTAGGCGGTGGGCGCTTATGGCTAGGCCGGAGTCAGATTCAGTTCTGATTCTCAGCGCAAGTTTTTGTCCAGCCAGCGCGGCAAGGGCAAAGGCAGCAATGCCCAGAAAGAAAAGATAGATCTCTAACTGAAATCTCGGGTCCGGGTAAACCGAAGTCCCGTCATCCAGATAAACGGTTCGCTGCACCAGTAACTGGGAGTAGGCGGCAATCATAAAAA
>JAPKCK010000016.1 GCA_028822985.1 Aquiluna sp. | reverse complement strand
AGCCTCGTTCCTTCACGACTTGTTGAAATCATGGAGGAGGTCTTCCACATAGTCCTCGGTGTCTTCCTTTTCGGCATTGCTGTGGCGGCACTCATCTACTCTGTTATTAGAGTCTTCACAACCACTCCCTTCTTCCCCACCGGCATGATTCAATCCATCAATGACATCCTGTTCATAATTATCATTTTGGAGATCTTGCGAACGGTCATTGCCCGTTACACCGACGGTGTTTTCCAGCTTCAAAACTTCTTGATTATTGGCATCATCGCTGCGGTGAGGCACATTCTTACAGTCGGTGCCTACATGACCTTAGGTTCAGGAAAGACTAGAGAAGAATTTGACCGAGCGGTCATAGAGCTAGCCATTAGCTCCGGGATAGTTGTTGCACTGGTGCTGGCCATATTCTTAGCCAAAGTGGCAGAGTCGGTTGCGATAAAGGCGGAAGCGTTTAAGAGATAGCGGGAGGCTTCTTGAGGTCCTACGGCACCTACTTCATCTGCTCCATCCACAGCTTGACCATCGCATCTGAATCCACCTTCAAAATCACCGTGCACTCCTTGCCCGCTCTAAAGTCATAAAGCTCCGGTGCCTCTAGGCGAGCATCACATATTGTTTGTCCTCGACCAGGACCCTGAGAGCTATCGACAACCACGTTCATGACCGTGCTTTCTGTTAGATCCGGGTGCAGCAGTGTTGCAACGGCGCCGTAGTCACCCAGGCACATTTCAGAACCCAAAGATCCCAACCGGAACTCAATCAAGTCCGCGGCAAAATTTGCCGCGGTAGAACCCGTTTCTCGCAGTGTTTTTAGATGTGTCTCATCAACCTTGAGGTCATAGAAAACATCAAGGCCATACATCGTCAAAGGAAGCCCGCTATTAAACACAATGTGAGCGGCTTCCGGGTCATGCCAAACGTTAAATTCCGCGGCAGCAGTCACGTTACCCCCTGAGGCAGAACCACCCATAAGCACGATTCGTTCTAGCTTTTTTGCGGTTTCCGGAAAAGTAGAGATAAAAAGTGCAATGTTGGTCAGTGGTCCAATTGGCACCAGTGTTACTGGGTCTTTGGAGTTCTCGATTAGGTCTCTAATCAGTTCTATTGCGTGTCGGTTATCTAAAGTTCTCGAGGTCTCAGAGTTAGAAAGCCCGGCAAGCCCGTCTCCGCCGTGGACATGACTCGCGTCGCCAAGTTCGCCGGCTGTGCCCATGAGTGGCTCATTGGCCCCGGCGGCAACTGGGATGCTGGAAGCCCCGGCCATATCCAACACCTGAAGCGTGTTTTTGCAGACATTTTTCAGACTAGTGTTCCCGTCGACACACGTAATACCCAAGACCATTATCTCAGGATTGCGGGTTGCGTAGAGAATAGCAAAGGCGTCATCAACGCCGGTGTCAACATCAAGAATTATGCTTACGGTCAATTTATTTGCGCCCTTTTTTCGGTCTTGTTGAAGCGTATACGAGGTCGGCCAGAAGATAACAAATGCAGGCAGAGTAAGCACTTCCGTAGCCTGCCCAGACAGTAGCTCTGGTTTGGAATTTACGCCTTCGGCTTTCCTGCCAAATACTGGCTACGGGGCTGAAGTAATGTTAAGTGATGAGAAAAACTTCTGGCCCCGGGGGCTTTATGGTTGATACCGAAAAGCGTAAAGCGGAAAATGCCGCAGCCCCCAAGGTTGAAAATTTGCTTGGTCGTATTGCTGAGTTATTTACCAACCACCGTGGCGCACTAATCGGCACGATTGTTTTGGTCTTACTTGGCGCCGGTCTTTCTGTGATCCCACCGCTACTGATTGAGCGCACGTTTAATGAGGGCCTCTTTCCACCAGTCGGGCCACCAAACATGACGGTGCTTGCTCAGTTGGTGAGCCTGATGGTTATCATCTTTATTGCTGCGGCAGCCATAGGTGTTTGGCAAACCTACCTAACAGCCAGAGTCGGTAACGAGGTTATGGGTCAGCTTCGAGAGCGGCTTTTCTCGCACCTGCAGTCGATGGAATTGGCATTTTTCACCATGACTAAAACTGGAACCATTCAGTCGCGATTGCAAAATGACGTTGGTGGCGTCGCGAATGTGTTGAGCAACACTGTCTCTAGCGTGTTGGGTAATACCGTCACCGTTATCGCCGCCTTTGTGGCGATGCTGCTACTGAGTTGGCAGCTGACTTTGGTTGCTGCAGTAATAATGCCTTTGATGGTCATTGCCCAGCGCCGAGTTGGTCAAGTGCGGGCCAAGATTGCCGGTAAGACTCAAGAATCCTTGAGTGAAATGACCGCTATTACCCAAGAGTCGCTTGGGGTTAGCGGAATCTTGCTAGCAAAGAGCTTTGGTCGACAGCAAATAGAGGTTGATCGCTACTCGGCCGAGAATAAAGTACAGATTGGCCTGCAGGTTAGACAGACCATGAGCGGCCAGTGGTTTTTTGCTATGGTCCAGATTTTCTTCTCTGCTATTCCGGCAATCATCTACTTAGTTGCCGGTTGGTTGATAACCGAGGGCAGCGTCGTTTCGATTGGCACCGTGGTGGCTTTCACCACCGTTCAGGCCAGATTGCTCTTTCCTCTGATTGGGCTGATGCGAGTGGTGCTGGACCTTCAAACCAGCGAGGCTTTGTTTGCAAGAATCTTTGAATATATCGATCTAACTCCAGCCATCAACGACCCAGCCAATCCAGAAAAGCTAAATCCTGAGAACCTTGGCTCTGTGGAGCTGCGCGATGTCACATTCAGCTATCCGGGATCCGATAATGAGGCGGCGACCCTAAAGAGCGTGAACATCAAAGTTCAAAAGGGTCAGTACGCAGCTCTAGTGGGGCCATCGGGTTCTGGTAAAACTACGATTAGCTACCTAATCCCTAGGCTCTACGCCGCCAGCGAGGGTCAGGTGCTCTTTGCAGGAGTTGATGTGCGCTTGCTTGCACAAACCGACTTGATTGACCAGGTCGGCATTGTGAATCAAGAGACCTACCTGTTTCACGCAACCATTAGGGAGAATTTGGCTTACGCCAAACCTGATGCAACTATCGAAGAGATCATTACTGCGGCCAAGGCCGCAAACATTCACGAAACTATCTCCAGCTTCCCAGAGGGCTATGAAACCGTGGTAGGCGAGCGTGGCTACCGGCTAAGCGGCGGTGAGAAGCAGCGAATTGCTATTGCTCGAGTGCTACTAAAAGACCCACCAGTTTTGATACTCGATGAAGCGACAAGCTCTATGGACACTCAAAGTGAGCGCATCGTTCAGGAAACCCTGGACGCTGTTACACGAAATAGAACAACCATTGCAATTGCTCACCGACTTTCGACCGTAATCAACGCCGATGTCATCTTTGTCATAAGCGGAGGTGAAGTAGTTGAGCGCGGTACTCACACCGAGTTGCTAAAGAACGAAGGTCTCTACTCGAAATTGGTTAACGAGCAATTCAAGAACGCCTAGACAGATACTGCTAGGGCTGTAGGCGCTGAATCTCCCACTGACTGGGTGTGCCAGCTGCATCGAGCGTTCTGGAAAAAGCGATTCGATCGTGCATTCGGTTTGAGCGCCCCTTCCAGAATTCAATCCTGGTCGGAACAATGCGATAGCCACCCCAGTAATCAGGTCTCGGCACTTCATCGGCTTTGAACCGCTCTAGCGCAGCATGGAACTGCGCATCCAGTGCATCGCGGTTTTCGATTGGTTGTGACTGCCTACTTGACCATGCCGCCACTTGAGACTCTTGTGGTCGAGAGTGGAAGTACTCATCGGAATCTTCACTCGGCACAGTTTTGGCAACGCCCTCTATTAGAACCTGTCGATATATTGAGTACCAGCCAAATACCGCGCTGACCGATGGGTTCTGGGCTATTGCAGTGCCTTTGCGCGAATCAAAATTCGTGAAGAAGAAAAACCCGTGCTCGTCGACACCCTTGAGCAATACGGTTCTGGCGCTTGGGGTGTTTTCTTCGGTGACTGTGCCTAGTACAAATGCGTTTGGTTCATAGATCTCTTGGGCTTCAGCCTCTTTGAGCCAAATCTTGAACTGCTCAATTGGGTCTACTAGCAAATCAGTCTCGTCGAGTGCTTCTTTGCCGTAATCTTCGTGCCGATTGAGTGAGTCCATAAAATAATCTTAAGTGCATCTGTTGCAGAACGTTGAGACAACGTCACATCCTGCGCTTAGGCTTAAGCGCAAGCCAAAAAGGAGTAAGCACTTGCAGCAGATCGAAATCCAACAAGACCCAGAAAAGATCCTGGATGAAGTTTTTGATGGCTTGCATTCCGGTGGTGGCAGAAGCTCGATAAAGGGCGGCCAAAGTGCTGCCAACAAAGCATTGGCAGCACTTGATATCCGCGGCTATGCGAAGAAGCGCTCAGAGGTGCTCCCGGTAACTGCACGGGGAGCTAGTGTGCTGTCGCCGTACATCCGCCACAACATCCTGTCTCTTCAGGAAGTTTGGGACAGCGTTAGCAAGGCCCCCTCATACGACAAAGAGAAATACCGCGATGAGCTTTTGTGGCAGGAGTACTCAAGACATTTATATGCCCGTCTTGGCACCAGGCTTTTTGAAAACCTCAGATTCAATCAATCCTGGGACACCGAAGGTAACGGCTGGCCAGCAGGCATGGCCTGCGTTGACAATGTAGTTGCGGAGCTAGAGGAAGACGGTTGGCTAGTGAACCAAACCAGAATGTGGCTTGCCTCTCACTGGAGCGTCAGAAACGGAAAAGGTTGGCTTCACGGTCAAGAGCAAATGCACCGCGAACTAATTGACGGTTCGAGAGCGGCTAATCTGCTCGGCTGGCAGTGGACCGTTGGCTCAGGAAGCGGAAAACCCTACGGCTTTGCCCGCTGGCAAGTGCAAAAGCGAGCGCCGGAACTCTGCGGCAGCTGCCCTTTGAAATCGAACTGCCCAATTGAAAACTTCCCAGCAGATCAAAGCCTTGAAGCGCTGCCCACAGAGCCTCTATTAGCTTTTGACCCAGACCCCAACAAAACCTCCGGGCCGCTAACGACCGTCAGAAACACAGCCCCAGAAAAGGTCTTGCTCACCATTGACTCGCTGGGTGATGACGATCCTGCGTTGGCTGCCAATCCAGAGCTGCCGGCAGTCTTCCTTTTCAACCAGAAGGCTCTAGCCAAGCTGCAGCTTTCTTCAAAGCGAATTTTCTTCTATTTGGAAACACTGCAGGATCTATCTGAACGCAGAGACCTTTCAGTGCTTCTGGGAGACCCGGTCGAATTTGCCAAAGACAATAAGGTCGCCATTACCCACGCACCAGTTCCAAGCTTTGAGAAGTACCAGAACTTGGCCGAGATCCATCCATACCCCTGGCTGAAGTTGCCTCACGCAAGCTCGGTTAGGTCATTTAGTGCTTGGCGAGGCAAGCTGCGCTAGGTTCCCTAGACTTGCAGCCATGTCCGAAAAGCCCAGGCGAAAGAGCCCTAGTCCTCAAGGGAAAAAGGGCGATGATTTATACGAAGCGCTTGACGGTGACTGGCGAAAGCTTGGGCTCCCGACAACTGCCAGGCAGGCCCTGGTGGATGCAAGGCTTTATCGGGTTTCAGACCTTAGAAACTTGAGCGTTGCCGAGCTTTCAGCGCTACATGGCATGAGCAAGTCATCGGTGGCAAGGCTGAGGAACATCATGGAAGCGAAGGGCATTCAATTCCGTCAATAAGGAATTGGCGCGAAAAATAAAGAAACCCAAGAAGTCGTGAAGTCTTCTTGGGTCTCAGTGCGCTTGGAGGGACTCGAACCCCCAACCTTCTGATCCGTAGCTTCTCGGTTCGTTAGGCCTAGGCCAGTGACTTCATTTTCTGAACCATTGCAAGTGAGTTTTCGTAAAGATCGCCTCGGTGAAGTGCTCCCCCAATGAGCGAAGCAGTATCCCTTCCATAAAAATCGACCATTTCTGAGATGCGATCAAGAGTCATGCCGCCGGCAGGAGAGAGCCAAATGGGCTTTAGGTGAGAAAGCTCACTCCGAGCGGCTTCGGCTATCTCCGTGCATTCACTCTTGCTAAAAGAGAATCTGCCGCCAAAGTTAGGGAAGATGCCGATGTCTGCGCCAGCAATTCGCATGAGCTGTCCAAAAAGCACCCCGTGACTTATCCCCTGCTCCCTAGAAGTGACAAAGCTTCCAAGCAGTGCGGGGTGCCCCATTATAGGAAGCCCAATTTGATCGTCTTCAGCCAAGGATCGCATGACATCGAATCCAGAAATTCCTGGAAGGATAAGTAGTGCTCCAGCACCCAAAGCCTTGGCCTCTAATGCTGCTAGTGCTATTTGATCGCTAGGCAAGTTCAAGCTGGGAGCATAAACACACTTACCGCCAGTTTCGGCATTTGCCTTTCGAACTGCTTCGCTGATTAGCTCCACTCGCTCGCGCCAAAGAGACCAGGGCTGGTTAGAAAGCGAGTGATCGTCTTTGATCGTGTCAAAGCCAGCCCGCGCAATCTCATATGCCATTTGAGCATATTGCTTGGAAGATGAGCCCATTGGCTTAAGTGCTGTGCTTGCTAGGGGCCGAGTGGGGGCGTCAAACATCTTTCGAAGCCCTTCAACTCCAAATCTTGGCCCTCTAAATTTACTCAATATTGACTCAGGGAAATCAACGGCCGTGATTCTAACCCCGGGCAGTATTGAGACGTTTCCCCAAAGCACATTTAGTAGCTGAGGAAGTTCATAACCCGTGTTGTCTGGGTTGTATGCGATTTCAACATGAGTAATGCCATTTACGGTGGCACCCATGTTGACTATTTGACCCACCACGTCCTTTTGAATCCAATCTTCAGCCAGTTCGTTGGGGAACTCGATTGACTGCTCCACACGAATCGCATCAGCGAGGCCTTGAGGGTCAGAACTTAGAAGTTGATAGCTAATCACTAATTGAGTCATTTAGAGGGCCTCGGCTTTCGCTGCGCTGTGGACATCAGCAACCCTTGCCGCCGCGAGATCTTCAGCAGCTATGTGAAGGTTGCGGCCAATAAGTCCCTCAACGGCAGCCACTAGGGATTGAGCATTTAGGCCGAGTTCCTCCATCAGATGTTTTTGACTCGCGCCATGTGCGTACGTGTCGTTTATGCCAATGCGTCTCAATGGAACGGCTGCCCCATGTTCGGCCATAATTTCCGCCACTGCCGAACCTATGCCTCCGATAATGCTGTGGTTTTCCATCGTTATCACACCTTTTGACGCACTAGTGACTGCAGCAACCACCTGAGGATCATTGAAGGGTTTAATCGTTGAAACGTGCAGGTGTTTGACGAGGACACCCTTTTGCTTGATAAGCGGCATGGCACGTAAAGCCTCTTCGGTCATGATGCCTGAAGTAATCAGAGTTATCTCTTCACCCTCCGATAGCACGCGAGCATGATTAAAAACTAGAGGTTCGTCTTTCGGGAAGAGTCGACTCACTTCGCCACGAAGCTGACGGATGTAAACAGGCCCGTCCACGGCATGAGCGACATCGATGACGCTCTCTGCTTCGGTTGCGTCTCCGACTTCCAAAATTGTCATATTTGGGATTGCCCTCATGACGGCAAAGTCTTCAATCGCCTGGTGGGTGACTCCACCTGGAGTCATGATCCCGGGCAAAAATCCGACAAGCCGCACCTTCAGCGAAGGATAAGCAATGGACATCTGTAACTGGTCAAGGGGACGACGGTATAGAAATACGGCAAAAGTGTGAAGCCATGGCTCGAACCCCTCTCGCGCTAGCCCCGCAGCTACTCCAAGCATGTTTTGTTCAGCCATGCCCATGGAGAAGAAACGCTCTGGATAAGTGTCGCGCCATCTACCGACCTCACAGGAATTGGTTAGATCGGCAGTCAGCACGACAACCTCTGGCTTATCAGCAGACCAATCAATAAAGTTTTGCTGGTGCGGCCGGTTTACAATTTCGTAGCTCATTTAGACATCTCCTGATATGCGGCTGCGTAAGTGGCTTTTTCTGTCTCACTGGTGAAGCGCAAGTAGTGCAAGGTCGGGAAACGAGACTGCATTATCGGTAAGCCGCGGACTGGGTCGGTATAGCAGAGAATCATGAGTGGCTTATCAGTCACAGTTTTTCCAGCATCAAAAATGGCATCGGTGTCATGCCCGTCAACTCGAACCACTTCCCAGCCAAAAGCCTCGATCTTGGAGGCCAGTGGCTCAATTGACATGACTTGATCCATTGGTCCATCGCATTGACCCTGGTTCACATCAACGATTACCTTCAAGTTTCCAAGATTGTGGAAGCTTGCAGCCTGCAGGGCCTCCCAGGTTTGCCCTTCTTGAAACTCGCCGTCACTCATAAAAACCCAAGTGTTACCGGTTTCTTTTCTTATCTTTCGAGCGATGGCAATTCCGCTGGCTTGGGAGATGGCTTGAGCCAGTGAGCCGGTTGTCGTTTCGAATCCCGGAGAGTGCTCGGCTCCGATCATTTCGACTGTTGACCCGTCCTTGTTAAAGTCATTTAAGGCGTCTTCGTGGAGGCGGCCCGATTCGATCATTGCAGCGTAGATAACCAGGGCGTAATGAGCAGGAGAGCTAATGAGGCGATCACGGTCGGGCTTTCGGCCACCATGAAATTCAATTCCAGTCTCACGATTCTTTCCCGCGATTCCTGGAGTGCCAGCAAAGGGCCTGGGAAGTAAAGGCTCGGGGACTTCTGGTAAGTCGATAAGACCGCCGTACATGCAGCTGAGCAGTTCGGCGGCGGAGCAGGCCTGGCTCATATATCCACCGTTATTCTTCAGCGAATGGCCAAGCACTCTTTGTCGAATTCCTTTGGCTACTTCAGCCAACCACTGGTCGGATGCCCTTTGCGTCTTGGTCATTTGAAGCCCTACCTAATTCTTCTAATTACTTCACCTGGGTCTGATCTAAAACTATTGATTGTTAGGAATTTAGTTGCTTGTACATTAGTGTGTCAAGTGTACTTTTGTGCGAAAAGAGGATGAATTGAAGTTAACGGATCAACAGGGCGCGCTAATTGATGAGCTTGTCCGGGTGGGTGCTGACATTGTTGCGCGCCAAATGACCAAAGCAAGTGCGGGGAACCTCTCGATTAGAGACCCCGAAGATAAGGATTCATTTTTTGTTACCAACTCAGGAGGCTGGCTTGATCAATTAGATCGAGGTTCGTTTGCAAAGATGAGCGTTGGTGGTGAGATTCTTGAGGGAACGTTGGAGCCCTCCACCGAATGGCGCATGCACGCCAGGGGCTACGCTGCTCGCAAAGATGCTTTGGCAATAATTCATGCTCACCCAAAGCATTCAGTGCTCCTTGACGCGCTAAATAAGAAGATTCGCTTTTTTACCCTCGATCACATTTCTTATGTGCGTTCTTATGGGCTTGCCCCATTTGAACCCAACGGCAGCAGTGAACTTGCAGAGGATGTAGCGGCTCAATTCGAACATCATGATGTGGTGATCATGAGCCATCACGGTGCGGTTGCATTGGGAGACTCGGTCACGGCCGCGTATCGCAAGGTTCTGAACCTTGAAGACGCAGCTGAAATGACATATCGGGCATTGATTCTCGGCGATGAGACCTCGGCTTTTCCTGAAAACCAAACCTTGTCCGTACACAACTAACTCAAACTGAAGGTTTAATTATGCTCGGTCGCGTTGCAGCACTTCATTACACCCATGGCCTCACTCACGAGAAGATAGCAAGCCTTCTTGGTCTTTCCAGAGTGCAGGTCACAAGGATGCTCGCCAAAGCTCGTGAAGAGGGGGTCGTCGAGTTTAAAGTTCACAGCGACGAGCAGATCTTTCCTGAAGTCCAGACAGCCTTGACTAAGAAGTACGGTCTGAAACAAGCTTGGGTCGGTCCGGGCTTTAACGATCTCCAACAAGCCATGGCATCGGTGGGAACAGTTGGTGCAGAGTTTCTCAAAAGCTATGTGCAAGCCGGCGACGTGGTCGCGGTTGGACTCAGTGTTACCCTCGATCAAATTGTTCCCCACATGAAAGGCTTCTCGGTAGACGCGACTTTTGTTCCAGCCCTGGGAAGCCGCCCCGGTGGCGGTAACGGTGTTCATCCACACGAAGTTGCCAGCGACTTGGCAGATATAGTCGGAGGCCGCACAAGGCACCTACCCGCCCCATTTATCATGGCAAGCGAGGCTGCAGCGCTGATGATGAATGAGGAGCCCGACGTTAAAAGCACGCTTGCAATGGCAAAGAACGCCAGACTTGGGCTCTACGGCATCGGCGGAATCTCGCCAGGCAGTGGCCCTCTTATCCAAGAAATTGGTCCCACGGGTGAGCTAGAGAGACTGCTAGCTCAGGGCGCAGTTGGGGACATTTCTGGCATCTACTTTGATAGCGAGGGGCGCTACGTACCAAGCGCGATCGAAAAGCGAATCATCAGTCTCACACTTGATGAGATCAGAGCACTCCCGGATCGGGCAGTAGTGGCACTGGGGCGCAAAAAGGTTCCGGCGATTGCTGCTGCCGCAAAGTCTGGAATCATTTCGCACTTGGTGACAGATTTGCAGACCGCTCAAGGACTCTTGAGTTTCGAGTAGCACCTGCCGGCTCAATCGTTGCGTATCTGTTACCGAAAATTTGCCTTTTTCCAAAATTTCACGGCATTATGTTCTCTATAGAATTGTACTAACGTAACAGCTATGCACAATTGTACAAACACCTACTCATCTAGGAGAGCAGCAATGAGACAGATCCAGGGCCACCACTTGTTCATCGATGTGACCAATGTCTGACATTCGGCCGGTACTTTGGGACGACGGCAAGATTCAATTGCTTGATCAAACCGCCCTCCCACTCAAAGAAGAAGACGTGATTTGTGAGGACGTGGACACTCTCGTGGATGCGATCAACCGCCTTGTTGTCAGAGGTGCCCCGGCTCTCGGGGTTGTGGGCGGCTTTGGGGTTGCCCTTGCGATGGTTCAGGGTGAGCGCGAGAACTGGGACGGTGTGCGTCTGCACTCGGAGATTGCAAGAATTAGAGATGCCCGACCAACGGCTGTGAATTTAGCTTGGGGCGTTGATCAGGTCATTGCCTCCGTAAACCAGGGACTTTCTAAGGTCCTTGAATTGGCACACAAGATTGCAGAAGATGACGAGTCGGCAAACCGCACCCTGTCAAAGCACGGTGCAGATTGGATTTTGAAAGTAACGGGCAAGACCAAGTTAAGGGTGTTGACCCATTGCAACACCGGTTCTCTGGCAACTTCAACTTGGGGCACCGGCCTAGGCATCATTCGAGAACTGCACTCTCGCGGCGCAATTGAAATCGTCTACGCAGATGAAACTCGGCCACTTCTTCAAGGGTCGCGATTGACGGCTTGGGAGCTTGCCAAGGATGGCATCAATTATTTGGTTCAAGCTGATGGTGCAGCCGCAAGCACTATTACTCGCGGTTTGGTTGACTTTGCAGTTATTGGTGCGGACCGGATCGCCAAAAATGGAGACACGGCCAACAAAATTGGTTCACTGGGTGTTGCACTTGCCTGTAAAGAGGCCGGCATACCTTTTATGGTCGCAGCCCCAAGTTCAACTGTCGACATTAGTTATGAGAATGGGGATTCGATAGAGATCGAGCTTCGCTCCCCTGAAGAGGTCACCAACCTGCACGGCGTGCAAACTGCGCCTCAATTAGAACGTGGATTTAACCCAGCCTTTGATGTCACTCCGGCAAAACTCATCAGCGCCGTAGTTACCGAGCACGGAGTAGCCGAGCCCAGCCAGGGCCAGAGCGTTGAAGGACTGGTGAAATAGCATGTCAATAAATCCACTACTCACAGCAATTGAACTTGACCAGCTGATAAGCCGAACTAGGGAAATTGGTTCAGATCAATCCTTGGTAGTTTTCGGAGGTGGAAACACATCTGTAAAAGGTGAAGTCATTATCGACGGCGTTGCAAAGCGCGTTATGTGGATCAAGGCTTCGGGAGGGGACATGGCAACTGCCAACGCCCACACCTTCGCACCGTTGGACTTAGACGTCCTCGAGAGCCTAAAAAAATACGATGATCTCACCGACGAGGAAATGGTTGAAATGGTTGGTAGATCAATCATGCTTCCAGGGGCACCGAGGCCATCTATTGAGACCTTGCTTCATGGATTCATGCCATTTAGACACATTGACCATGTGCACTCTGATGCTATTTGCGCACTCACAAACCACCCAAAAGGCCGCGAAGCCACAATGGAGGCACTCGGAGAAGAGTGGGCCTATGTTGACTGGATCCGCAGTGGATTCCCTTTGAGCAAGGTTGTGGAAAAGCTCGGCAACTACCGCGGTGTCGTTTTAGCTCACCATGGAGTAATAACTTGGGCGGAAACCAGTGAAGAATGCTTGAAAGAAACTCTGGCGGTAGTCGAAAAAGCCAACAAGTATCTGGATTCCAAGTCAAAGGCGCCTAAACTCCGGACTGTTGACCCGGTCGATGTTGCAGATGTTTTGCCTCGGGTTCGAGGTCAGTTTTCTAGAGCCGCCCAAAAAGTAGTACACGTTGATGAACGTTTTTTGGACATCGCCAACAGAGACGACCTCAAGAAAGTTGTCTCTGCTGGAGTTTCATCCGCTGATCATATGCTCAGAATTAGGCCGTTCTCGATTGTGCTCGATGATTTGAGTGCAGAAGGAATCGGAGCGGCATTTGATAAGTACTCATCAGATTATGACGCCTACACAGCTCGCAACATAGAGCTGCTCCCCGAGGGCTACGATCTACTAGATTCCGTACCTCGAGTTGGGCTTGTTCCTGGCCTTGGGGCCATCACAAGTGGCAGCAGTCTTGCCGAAGCAAAGATGGTAGCGGAGATAGCTCTTCATACCCATAAGGTTGCCAGTCGAGTTCTAGACAGCTTCGGCGTGGGCGAGTCGATGCCGGATTCTGAGATCTTCAGATTCGAGTACTGGCCTATGGAACTTTATAAGCTCTCGTTGAAGCCAGGGCCCAAGAAATTCTCAGCGCGAGTGTTTATCGTTACCGGCGCCGCAAGTGGAATTGGTCTCGGGGTAAGCAGGCACCTGGCAAGCCTAGGTTCGTGTCTGGTCTTGGCGGATCTCAACCAAGAAAGGCTGGAGAGTGTTCGTGCAGAACTCGAAAATGACTTCGGCATTGATGTCGTGGCAGTTCCTGGAGACCAGTCCAACCCAGATGTTGTCTCAGCCACAGTTTTGGCTGCAGTCAACGCATTTGGTGGCCTCGATGGAATCGTTGCAAACGCCGGAATTGCTGTGACAGATAGTCTCGCAGATTTGGATTTTGGTAGATGGAAAAAGGCCCTTGAGGTAAACCTTGACAGCGCATTCTTATTGACTCAGGGCGCTATTCGCCTTATGGAAAATCAGGCCACGGGTGGGTCTCTGGTTTTCAATGCATCTAAAAATGCGTTTGCTCCTGGTGCTGGCTTCGGTGCCTACTCAGTAACAAAAGCAGGAATGGTGCAACTGATGCGCATTGCCGCCATAGAAGGCGGCCCTTCGGGAATTCGCTCTAATGCAGTAAACCCTGATGCAGTTTTTGATAACAGCGAGCTATGGAGTGATGGAATTCGGGAGGAGCGAGCTGCTTCCCACGGAGTAAATCCGGAAAACCTTGAAGATTTCTACGCTTCCCGGAACCTTCTGAAGCGTCACGTGCGATCGGAAGATGTTGCCAGGGCAATCGAGTTTCTGCTATCCGACGACTCGTCAAGAACGACCGGCTCGGTCATTCCTGTCGATGGAGGTGTAGTAGGAGGCTTCCCCAGGTAGAACTGGGGTTGCTGTTCTCGCTGGATCCCCAGCGGGTATGAATAACGAAAGAGAGAGAAAATTGGCTGATAACAAGCTAAAGATAACCTTCACTGGTTTTGCCGTACTCGCTTTGGTCCTGGCTGGTTGCACCCAGGAAGCGACCGAAGATGCAAGCTCTACAGCGGCGGCAGAAACAGAAGCAGCTACCACGACCGAAGTAACTTCGGACGCTCCAGCTCCATTCAGTGATGGCACTGTAAAAATTGCCTTGGTTGAAAATAGTGGTGCCGGAGACTACTTCCAGCAGTTCCGCAATGGTGCGGTCCAGCAGTTCGAGGCCATGGGTGTTGAGTTTGAGATCTACGACGCTCAGGCGGACAATGCAAAGCAAGCCACGGACATGGAAACTGCAATTGGTTCAGGCGTCGATGCAATTATCGTCAGGCACGGAAACAGTGACACTATGTGCCCCCTAATTAACGACGCTCTAGACAAAGGCATTCCAGTTGTGATTTATGACATTGAAGTGTCAGACTGCGCGCCTCGGGCAATCGAAACTTCTCAGTCAGACTTTGACCTTGCGAAGACCGTTTTGACTCAAATGGCTGCCGATGTTGGCGCTGGAGTCCAGGTCGGATACGTGAATGTTTTCGGTATCGCACCTCTCGACCGTCGTCACGTTATTTGGGAAGAGTTTAAAGTTGAGAACAATTGGGAAGAAAGCTTCTTCGTTGGCAAATTCACAAACTCTGTAGCAACAGATAACGCGCAGTTGGTGGATGCCGCTCTAAAGGCAAACAATGGAGTGACGGCAATCTTCGCTCCGTATGACGAGTTCACCAAGGGCACCGTTTCAGCGATTGATCAGAATGAAATGGCCGGCACTGTGTCGGCTTACGGCATCGACATCTCAAACGCTGATATTGAAATCATGACAAACGAAAACAGCCCCTGGAAAGCCACTGCTGGCACCGATCCAAACGCCATAGGTGCTGCGGTTGTTAGAACCGTGTTCCTTCACCTAGCGGGAGAGCTGAGTGAAAACGAATACCAGTTCCCAGGTGTCTTGATAACTCAAGACTTCTTGTTGGAAAACAGCATCGCCAACATGGACGACCTACGAAGCAAGTTGCCTGCTCTCAGCCTGACTGAGGTTATGGCGGCCGACTGGATTCCAGTCGTAACCTTCTAGTTACACAATCACGGGAGGGCGAACGCCCTCCCGTGATACTAGAACCGACAGAGAGGTCGAAGGTGCAAGGCTCCGTTGAAATGAACCAAATCACTATGGCGTTTGGGGCGAACCTAGTGCTTAGAGGTGTTGACCTCACAGTCAAAGGGGGCGAGGTTACCGCGCTGCTTGGCGCAAACGGTGCCGGCAAGTCCACACTAATTAAAGTCTTGAGCGGTCTTTACCCGAATCATGGTGGCCAAATAATGATCGATGGCAAGCCGGTTCAGCTAGAGACACCATCGGATGCTAAAAAACTTGGGCTTCAGACTGTCCACCAAAGAATTGGTGAGGGAGTTGTGCCTGGTCTCTCAGTAGCCGAGAACCTTCTTTTTGAAAAAATAGCGAGAAACGCTCTGGGGCGTGTCGGATCGATTCGACAAATTATGCCCAAAGCTCTTGAGGTTGCTGAGTCGTTGAAGCTTGGCTGGTCAGAGAAATTTCTTCGTAAAGACGTCTATGAACTGGGCATAGCCGATCAGCAGATGCTCATTTTGGCTCGCGCGCTCATAGAAAAGCCGAAACTTTTGATTCTGGACGAGCCCACGTCTGCACTATCTGCCGCCGAGGTGGACAACCTCATGGGTGTCATTCGTGGGATGCGTAACGAGGGAGTCGGTATCCTCTATGTCTCGCATCGTTTAGGCGAGATTGACACCATCGCAGACAAACTCGTTGTTCTGAGAGACGGAGTCATTCGAGGAGAGCAAGACAAGCCATTCGAGTGGAACACGGCATTGGGGCAAATGCTTGGTGAAGATACCCTTCAAGAAATTCAAAGCAATATCGAGATGCGCGGTGACGAATCTATCCTTCAGATAAATGACCTGAGCCTTTTTCAGCGGAGTAGCCCATTCTCCCTGAGCCTAAGAAAGGGTGAGGTTACTGGTGTGATAGGGCTGCTTGGCAGTGGGAAAACTGAAATTGCAGAGTCAATATTTGGTGCCGCGAAAAAAAGATCGGGAAATATGACTTTTGAAGGTCAAGCCTTCCGACCAAGACACCCCAGGGATGCTATCCGAATGGGTGTTTTCATGATTCCTGAGGACCGGGCGAGCTCATCAATGTTCCCAAACTGGTCGATTGCAAAAACTACTTCACTTCCGTTTTTGAGTCAGCTCTCAAAGGGGCCAAACGTAGGTGTGGGTGCCGAAAAGCTTAGGGCTTCAGAAATAATTCAGGAACTACAAATTGTGGCCGAGGGCCCGGATCAAGAAGTTGACTCACTGTCAGGCGGCAACCAGCAAAAAGTTGTTGTTGGCAGATGGCTTAAAGGAAAACCGAAATTGCTTATTTTAGATGAGCCGTTCCGAGGAGTTGATATTGGTGCACGAAGGACAATTTCCTTACAAGCCAGGGAGTTATCAAAATCAGGGGCAGGAGTGCTTGTGTTGACCAGTGAGGTTGACGAGCTCTTGGAAATCGCAGATCGTGTGATCGTACTCGTAGACGGGGAACCTAAGCTCGATAAATATCTGTCAGAAACATCAAGAGAAGAAATAGTTCATGAAATGTCGGAGGTAATTTAATGTCAAACCCAACAGCTGAGGAAAAGCGCGCGATTTTTCGCGCAAAAGCCCAGGAAGGAATAGTCAAATATGGATTTATCGCTGTCACGATTGGGCTATTCGGATGGTTTGCACTAACCGAGGAGACCTTCCGTCAGCCCTCCACATTATTCTCAATGCTCAAGTTCACATCAGTCGTAGCCATTGTTGGACTCGGAGTTACATTCACGATGGTGGTTGGCGGGCTTGACTTATCAGTCGGCTCTATTGCAGGCCTAGGCGTCACAGTTTCGGCCATGATGATGGTTATCTACAACCTTACGGGGATCTTTTCTGGAATCATGGTGTTGGTAGCCGGAGCAGTTGTTGGAGCTCTAAACGCAGTTCTAATTGTTTGGATGAAGATTCCAGACTTACTCGCAACACTCGGAATGATGTTCGTAGTCATGGGCCTGAAACTGCTACCAGTTGAGGGCCAATCGGTTTCGTCAAAGATGATTCTTCGCGACGGTAGCGTTGCACCGGGAAAGTTCACCGACGGGTTCCTCCAAATTGACAGACTCAAAGTTTGGGAAGTTCCACTTCCTGTCATTATCTGGCTTGTTCTCACAATCTTGGCGTGGTACCTACTTACCAGAACAAAGTATGGCCGGATCATGTACGCAGTCGGTGCCAATCCAGAAGCCGCAAAGCTATCGGGAATCAAGATTGAGTGGTACCGCGCTAGCGCGTACGTAATTAGCGGGCTATTTGCTGCAACTGGAGGCATGATTTTGTCATCGCGAATCGGTCAGGGCGACATTAGTGCGGGAAATTCACTGCTTCTCGACGCGGTAGCCGTTGCACTGGTTGGCACCTCCGTGCTTGGAGCCGGTAAACCAAACGCTTGGGGAACTGCTCTTGGGGCCCTGCTGATCGGCATCGTAATTACAGGACTTACCATTAAAGGTTTCCCATATTACGCTCAGGACATATCAAAGGGGATAGTGCTGCTACTGGCACTGGTCTTTAGCTTCACTCTGTCCCGTAAAAAAGCAAGATTCGTTGCGGCGACCTAAGGAGGCCGACTGTGGATTATGAATTTCTAACGACCGATACCGTAGCTGCTTACATCGCATCAAAACCGGAGTTGTCGAGCATTGTTGATGCAGGCAACATTGTAGACGTGCAAGAGGTTGGCGACGGAAACCTGAACTTGGTTTTTATTGTCAACGATGCCCATGCCGGGACGGTAGTCATAAAGCAGGCACTCCCCTTTGTTCGCCTAGTTGGCCCAGAATGGCCAATGACTCCGTTCCGGGCGGAGCGCGAGGCAGAAGCGCTGAGAATTCACGGTAGTTTCAATCAAGAACTGGTTCCAAAACTATATCTCTATGACTCCGAGCGATTTGTGATTGCTATGGAGAACCTTTCGGGGTATCGAGTTTGGAGGGGTGCTCTGATTGAAGGGTTAAGGCACGACGGCGTTGCCGAGTTGATTGGAGAATACGTTGCAGAGGTTGCCTTTGGAACCTCAGTCGTCGGCATGCCGGCCGACGAGCAGAAGGTCCTTATGGCCAAATCAATCAATACCGAGCTCTGCAAAATAACCGAAGACCTTGTCTTCACAGAGCCTTACGATGACATCGGAAGGAATTCGGTACTGCCCGCCAATGAGGTTGATGCTCAGGCGCTGGCAACCGATTCTGTGATGATTCACGCAATGGGTGAGGCGAAGTGGAAATTCATGACCAACGCCGAGGCTTTGATACATGGGGACCTCCACACCGGTTCTGTAATGGTAAAGGCACTAAAGGGAGACGAGGGACCGAGTTTGGCTATGGCCTTCGATAGCGAATTTTCCTTCTATGGCCCCGTTGCTTTTGACATTGGAGCCCTTTGGGCTAACTACACACTCGCTGCTGCCAGGGCCGTGGCATTGGGCAATGTCGAATTTGCCGAGTGGGTGCTTGCGCTGGTGGGGGAGACCTGGGATTCCTTCGTCAATAGGTTTTCTGAGCTATACGAGTCACGGGTGGACCCGCGTGTCTGGAAAGAAGAGATGCTGGAAGACCGCCTGGCGGAATGGAAATCAGATGCCTGGCTTTTCGCGGCGGCGAAAATGAGTAGACGAATAGTAGGCCTTGCTAAGGCAGCAGACATTGAAACACTCGAACCTGGTCTCCGCGAAGGTGCAGCACGGGGAGTGCTCGAATTATCCCGCCAACTAGTGAGAGAGCGTAATTCTGACACGTCCACTTCAAGTTTCGAAGCACTTGCACTCGAGATTCTAACCAAGCACAAGACGAACTAGGCGGTTCCATGCTCAGGAATATTGACCCCGTTCTTCGTGGGGAGTTACTTAAGGCTCTTGACGAACTTGGCCACGGAGAAGAGTTCGCGCTAGTCGACCAGAACTTTCCGGCATACGGAGTTGGAGCAGAGGTGATTGACCTAGGTGAAATCGACTCATCACGGGCCGCCAAAGCAATTTTTAGCGTATTTCCATTGGATATTTTTGGCGGCTCGCCCATCTTGAGAATGGGAATAGACGATCATCCCGGTGTATCAAATGAGGCTCATGACGAAGTCCGTGAAACGGCAAATCGATCGATGGGTAAGGACTGGCAATGGGAAGAGGTCCCAAGGCAAGAGTTTTATGGCAGAGTCAAAACTGCTCGCTTAGTGGTGAGGTGTCTTGAATCAGCACCTTACGCATGTTTCCTATTTCGAAAAGGCGTCATTTAGTTTCTATTCAGAAGTTCAGTGGATTCTTGCAGCCAGTAGTCCGGTTTTGCCTCCCCTCACATAAGCGCCTGCAGTGCTTGAGAAATCACTCGACTAATGAAGGACCGTGCGCGAAAAGTGGTCCTTTATTGGCTTCGAATCGCAATATTGGCCCAGTTCTCTGAAGTCGTCGTTTCAAATTGATCTGTTGGCACTCTTGACGAGCTCTGTAAGCCCCCCTTAGCTGGGCTCAAGGAAGACTAAACAAAAATAAAGAAACCCAAGAAGTCGTGAAGTCTTCTTGGGTCTCAGTGCGCTTGGAGGGACTCGAACCCCCAACCTTCTGATCCGTAGTCAGATGCTCTA
>JAPKCK010000009.1 GCA_028822985.1 Aquiluna sp. | reverse complement strand
GCAGCAGTGGTCTTAGCTACTGGCTTCTTGGCAGCAGTGGTCTTAGCTACTGGCTTCTTGGCAGCAGTGGTCTTAGCTACTGGCTTCTTCGCAACTGGCTTCTTGGCAGCAGTGGTCTTAGCTACTGGCTTCTTCGCAGTTGCGGCTGTCTTTGCGACTCTTGTGGCTACTTTTTCAACCTCAGCCAAAGCTTCTGCAGCGACTTCCTTGGCGGCGTCACGAGCTTCGTGTGCGACGGTTGCAGCGGAGCTGGAAGCAGCTTTGCCGGTGCGTGTAAAAAGGTTCTTGATCGAGTCAAGCAGGCTCATGAGGGTCTCCGTTTTGGTTGGGATGGACGATTCAAAGCTTAGAGGTCTTTGACTAGATTGCCCGACGACGAGCCAGAATCTCGTCTATTTCTTTTGCCGCTAACGATTTTTTGGGTGAAGAAATCTCGATGACTTCAGCCAAGGGCTGGACGAGTTCGCCCTTCCTGACCTCCGGCATTGGGGTGGGCAGCGGATTAGGGCTCCACTGCCTGTCTTTGACTATTTGCGCCTGGCTTTTGGATGCGCTAGCTCGGACTCGCTGTCTAGCTCGGTGAATATTTCCCGCCAGCTTTGCGGCTTGGCCGGCAGCGGCTCGCTGGACAATCAAGGAACCCAAGCTCAGAGGAAAAACAATTGCAAATCCAAACCACCACGAGTTTTGAGCAGTTGCTGCTACCACGGAGGCAAGTGCGGCGAGTGTTGCCAAAATAAAGATGACCGAAAAACCCCGCTGGGTTGAGATCAGCCTTCTCAGTCGATCGTCATCAGTCTGCACTCTGGATTTTTCCTGTGTTCGCCGAGCCGACTGAATGAGTTTGGTCGTCTCTTTAATCTGAGACCGCTTGGTGTATCCGGGGACAAAAATGAAAAGCCAAACCACAGCTGCGAGCACGAGAGTTATGCCGCCGAGCCCTGCAGAGTTTTCCATGAGTACCAAGATATGTCCCGCTTGGTAAAATCAGGCTATTGACCACCCGTGTTTTGAACTCTAGACAGCAAAGAACCTTTCAGCTCCTCCGAGGTGATGGCAAAAACGACATGGTCGCGCCAATGACCATCGATGTGGATAAATCGCTCCTTGACTCCCTCTTGTCGTAAGCCCAGCTTCTGCACCACCCGAAGCGATGCTGTGTTTTCAGGGCGAATATCTATTTCGACTCGATGCAGACCAACTTCGGTGAAGAGGTGATCGATGGCGATGGCCACAGAAATCGGAACGATTGACTTGCCTGCAGAGTTTTTAGCTATCCAGTAGCCAATATTCGCCGAGGAAACCGAGCCGAAAAGAATGTTTGCCACATTCAATTGCCCTACAACCTTGCCTTCGTACTCCATAACTAGCGCCAAGCCAGTTCCCTTTTTTGCTTGGAACATAAGGGAGCGAATCATCCAGCGAACATCCAGCGGGTAACGAATCCCTGGCGTTGTGGCCTCCCAGGGAATTAGCCACTCCCTGTCAGCTATCAGCAGCTTTCGAAGCACCCTGAAGTCTCGCTTGGCAAGAGCCCGAAGCGTGATATCACCGTGAGTCAATGGAGGAAATCTCTGCACGCTGGCAAGATTACCGCTATGGATACTGCAAGCGCCAAGTCGGAACTCCGAAAGATCATGAATTTGCAGCGCCCACACTCGTCCTTGGGATTATTTGAACAACTTCGGAGTCTTGCTGAAAAGACCCAGGCCACAAAAATTGCCAGCTACAGCCCTCTTGAAAACGAGCCTGACCTTGGGGATTTCAATAATTGGGCGGCTAAAAACCTAGACCTTTACTTCCCCAGAGTGGTCCAAGACAGACTCGAATTTGCGCAAGGGCCAATGCGGGCGGGCAAGTTCAGCATCATGGAACCAACGGGCTCGGCAATACTGACTAGCGATCTTGAACTAATTCTGATTCCAGCCCTGGCGGTTGACGTTCTTGGAAACAGGCTCGGCAAAGGCAGGGGCTTCTACGACCGATGGCTCGTGGAGGTTGCCAGCACAAACCTTTTCGCGGTTGTTTTCGACCCGGAAGTATTGGAGCTTGTGCCAAGCGAGCCTCACGACAGGAAAGTAAACGGCATTGTCACTCCAACCAGGTCGATTGCAATTTAGTCTGGTTAGAATCTATGCGGAGGACAAATGCCGACTTACACCTACGTATGCAAGTCATGCGACCATACCTTCGAGATGCACCAGACTTTTGCTGAGGAAGCACTAAAGAATTGCCCGAAGTGCTCAGGGGAACTAAGAAAGCAATTTGGAAACCTTGGAGTCAGCTTCAAGGGCTCGGGCTTTTATAAGAACGACTCTGCACCGGCTAGACCCAGTTCCACCGATAGCTAAGTCGTCGAACTAACCCCAGTGCGGAGGCTTATCGTCTCGAAGCCTGTCATCGTTCGAATCCTCTTCGTGGCCCCATGCTCCGCTCGTGTCCTCAAAGGCTCGATCGTCAAATAGCGGTTGAGCGCGACTAATAAGGTCAACACCCAATGACATTGCAATTCGGTTTGCTACATCTTGGGGCTTGGCGAAGATCTCAAGGGCGTGAATTCGCTGATAGTCCCAGCCCATTGCCCTCAAGAGTCCAGGTCTCACTCGAAGCTTTTCGTCCCAGTTCTCGCCAACAAGCGCCCAGTCCGGGTCGACAACCGCGGCTTTTTTCCCAAACGAAACAGCCAAACCGATGCGGCCTCCGAAATTTAGAGCAACCTTCAGGCCTAGCTTCTCGAGCCTAAGAGCCAAATCTCTAAGCAATGGGTCTGCCTGGCCTTCTGAAACATCACTCATGAAGCTTGGCGCAATTAGATCTTTCAACCAACGCTGATTCTCTGGGAGCCCTCCGGCTGCAAAGTCCTCAAAGTTGTAGCAAGAAACGACTGTCATGCGTTTTCTGGCCGAGACAATTTGGTTGACCATCCAGCCACTGACATTCGCAAAATTAAAGTCCCCCAGGGTTCCGGATATTTTTCCTTCTGGCGTCCGGCCAAACCCGACCGAAAAGATCACTCGATCCGCCAGCCTGTGAGTCAGTTCGCTCATGCTGACGCACTCAAACTTCTCTCTCCCGTGAGCGTCAAAAAACTCGGCTAGCTGGGGCTGCTTATAGGTCTCTTGGCGAACTAATTGATCAATGCGTTCAGCGTGTGTTCTTGATGCTGCCACGACCATCAGTGAATCTTCAGGGCTCCATCTGGCGTGGCTCATCACCAACTCGGCAACCTTACTAACCTCAGAATCTAAGGACTCAGTCGATCCCTCGATAGTGCTTGAGGCGTTGGCATCATCGGTAATTTCAATCTGCTCAAAATTATGGGACCCAAAGAGTTGCCCAGCTGCGGGCTCTATCACTAGACGCGAACCATAAAAATTGTCGTTCAAGTACTTTCCGAGCACTTGGCCCTCGACTCGATAATTACGACTGATTCCCAAGGAGCCGAAAACTTCCGCGACGAGATCAAACACCGATCCGCGGTCAGTTTCGACGTGCGCTTGGTTGGCCCTTGCCACAGTGTCAAAGTTCTCGGGAGTCGCAATGATTGGGTCTCCGAACGCAAGCACTTGGTCAGCCATTGACAGCGCCCGCTGAGCCTCAGCCAAGCCCGTGGAGGATGCATCCAAAACTATAACCAAATCAAACTTTTCAGCCGGGTCAAGTTCGTGTATTCGGTAGGGAGACACCGAAACAGCCGGAACAAGCACCCTGTACAAATCTCCACCGACTTGAGAGGCGGCCTTAAGTTCTATCTTTTTGGTTCTTAGTTGAGCCCTAAGGGCATCGGCTTGCGCAGGTTGCTTTGCAATCGCGGCGTGCCAAGCCTCGGCCAATTGATGCCTCACATCCAAAAGACCCTGGGCGATCAGGTCTTCGTTGGCTCGCTCGAAGTCGCTCTCCAGAGTTGCAATGGCCTCAGCGGTATATTCTAGAATTCTCGAGTCGGACTGGATAATTGCCTCCAGCGCGGACTGCCACCAAGTGAGCTCGAATTCCCGTTGAAGTCGTTCGAATTCCGGTCTGGACTTACTAACTTCCTTTGTGAACTGTCCCAAGCCCATGTCCACCAACTCTTTAGAAATTGGCAGCCGTTGCATGTAGTGGTCTAAGCCGTTGGTCTTTTTCCCTAAATCTTCAAGAGTGACAGCCAGTTGATCTAGATCCATTCGAGTCAGAAGCTCTATGTCCGGATCCGGATTGAGGTGCCGCTGAAGAATCTCAAGTACTCCATAGATTTGCTGAAACTTAGACTGAACGTCGCTTAGTCCTAGTGGGACAGTCGGCGGAGCCTGAGTTAGGTTGAAGTCTGACCAGGAAGCTCGTTGCCTTTCGGCCTCCACAAGAGCCTGATACAGATTCGCGACTGCGGCTCCCGGTCGAAGGTAGCCCTTTGCCAGCTTCCTGAATCTCCTTCGCTGGGCGCCGGAGAGCGCACCCCGGTCTCCTCTTGGGGCAGTTGCACTTATCATTTCTTGGAGAGAACGATCAAATATTTCTGGCTTAAATTTGTCCAGAGTTTCCCGAATTCCAATTAGTAGATTCAGCCGGTGAGACCAGTCCTCAACTTTTTTGCTCGGTGAAAGGTTCAGGTCCGACAGGTAGAGATTAATTTGATACTTGAGCATTCGAAATTCTTCACCTGCAAGTGACCTGACTGCGACGAGTGCCTCACTAATTTGAACTTCGGAATCGAACTTGGCCTGAAACCACGGACCATCTATCGGAGAGGTCGCAAAGAGTCCAGCCTCGTGTGCGCGGTTTAGAAGATCCGAGGCATCCGCTCGAATTGTCGGCAAAATTTCGGGCCCAATTCTGGCGTTGTTGACCGGAGCCGAAGGCAGCGAAGCCAGACTCGCCAAATTCCCAAGAGCCTCGATAACGCTCACGCCAAGGTTGTTTTCCCTAGACTGCACCACTGAAAAGTATTGCTCGACATCAACCTGTCTCCTAGCAACCAGGTCCCTCGCGGACTCAAGCTTTCCAAGAGTGGCTTTCTCGTTTCTGGAAATCGCCGCAACAGCGTCGCCCCAGCTATCACTTTGCCTAACCGCTAAGCCCGGAAGCTTCGAGGCACTTAGTCGTTCCGCCAGTTCATCGAGAGTCTGCTGGCGGGGGGCAATAATTAGGGCGCGTTTTTGAGATACAGACAGGTTCGCAATCAAGTTGACTACGGTCTGCAAGTAGCCGCAGCCAGGAAGTGTCTCGACCGCAAAGCTGTTGCCGGCTAGTGCTCTGTCCAGCACCTTTTGCTGGTCCGCGTCCGCGTTCAGGACCAACGTGCAGGGCTCTGTGGGACTTTCAACGCCAGGTGCAGGGACTTTGCCAGTCAGCTGCATAATCAAAGAAGATGAGGCCTCTAATTCGGACTGCTGATTCAGAGTTAGGTCTGGGACAAAGTTTCCCATCACCAAGAGTTTTTCAATTTCAACATCTGGATCCTGAATCAATTCGGAAACTAAAGAAAGCACACCGGTTGGAATGAGGTCAGTTTGACCTTGGCTAACAGCTATCAAGTCTGAGACGCGAAAATCACTTCTATAGGTTTTGATCACGCTTACTAAGGCTGGATTTACCCTCGGTATCGAGTCCACTCGCAATTCAAAGTCTTCGCCCTTTGGAAGCAGGTGGCTGCGCCACAATAAAATTGGCATTTTGGCGTTGCCCATAGAAACCAGGCCTCCGGCGATAAACAGAGCATCAATGCCAAAATTGCGCTCGATCCGATGGGCTTTTTTTAGAATTCTGCGAGACGTATTCAGGGCCCTGGACTGGGCAACCCCGTCCCTCACCAGATTGGAGATAGTAGAACTTCGGGCTGAGGCCAATTGAGCCAATCCGCCCGGGTGAGACCTACTCAGATCTACCTGACCGAAGCTAGATAATTCAAACTGTACCAGCGGGTTAGTGCCGCCAATACTCAGCCGCTGCTTATGCCAAAGCTCTAGTAACTCATTGCGTTCCACGTGGAAAATAATAGAAGCGAACCCAAGAAACACAGGGTTGCCCTGCCCGCTAACCAGTAACTGCCTGCTGGCCAAGTAATTTGGAAATCGGACAACCAAAGTCCTTTAATTCCGTCAAGCTTTTAGGTTGCCGGCCCCTCGCGCCTCAGTTCCAAGGAATTTGGTCAGGCCCAATAGCTAGTAACCTATAACGGCTGCTGGCCCCGTAGCTCAGTGGATAGAGCAACGGTTTCCTAAACCGTGTGTCGGGTGTTCGATTCACCTCGGGGCCACTTTTTTTAAGAAAATGCTGACCATGCAAAAGGGCGTGACAACCGCAAGGTCATCACGCCCTAAAGCTTTTTGCCTAATGGTTAGTAAATAGCCACTACAAATAAAACGATTGTTGCTGCAGCGAAAACTGCCATGGCTGCTTGAGTCAAGCTCACGAAGCGGGCTGAAGAGGCAATGGCGGTTTCGAGTGCGGAACCCGAAGCCTTCATATCCTTGATCAACGCTGATCCCTCTCGAATAGCCGCGAACTGATTTATCAAAGACAGTGCGCCGGTGGTAACCAAGACTGTTACTGCGAACAGCTTTACTTCAGTGCTTGCTCCAACAAATGCTCCGGTTGCTACCAAATAAAGAGCGACCGCCAGCATGATAACCGATGACATTTGCGAGTTGATGATGCTTTTTCTCAAGGTGTTCCAGGTTCCTACAAGTGCAGATGAATCCATTTTGACTTCCTTTGTTTGGGAGCTTGACTTTGAGTGCTGCGTGTCTCGCCTCAAAAAAGTCTAGCTCTTTGCGAGACGCATTAATGGGTTTGGGCGAACCCCAGTTGGCTGTCACCAGTGCTCAGTAAATAGCGCAACAATTACTCCGGATAGTTGAAAAGCTCACCGATCTGAACCTCAAGCGCCTTTGCAAGCGCAAATGCGAACTCTAATGACGGCGAATACTTTCCGTTCTCTATGGCTATCAGGGTTTGCCTGGATACTCCAAGCTGACTTGCAAGTTGCTCCTGAGTCAGGTCTTTGGCCACGCGGTGCAGGCGCACCTGATTGGTTATTTTCGTGGGACGAGTCACCTAGACACCCTTGCGGTAAAACCAAATTTTTGCGCTGTTCATCGCAATGCTTGCCATTAGGCCACCAAAAAACAAGACGTGTGCAATCTCAAAAAAGCCAATTTCAAAAGCGGCCAAGGCTAGAGCTGCTAGGGCAACCACGCTCATTATGTTCATGCCCGTGGAATTAGAGCGGCTTCTTATGTCCTTGTCCCGCACATCCACTAGGCCAGGACTTCGAGTGTCGTTCTGAACCGCGGGAACCTCAAGGGGCATCGGCCTGCCGGTCCTTTCTGCGATGACCGGACCGACGTGAGCGGCGATCACCGGGGCGACGTGTGCCGAAACAACTAGAACAATTTGGGTCACGATAGAAAACAAAATGTTCAGCAAGAAAACTGAGACCAGCACCCAGCCGTACGCAATCTCACTTACATCTTTTTGTGCCAGCTGACCCAAAAGCCAAGCCGAGTAGCCAATAAGCACTGCGAAGTTTGCAAACAGTTCCGCCCAGACGGTTTTTTCTTGATGATTCATTTCGCTCCAATGTAAAGAATTTCTTACATTATGTAAAAGATTTTTGACATTGTCAAATTTAGTTAGGCAGCTTGCTTTTGCAGAGCCAAGAACTCACTCCACTGTGGAAGTGGCCTGTCAGATCCCCTGACACTCCAGACTGTTCCAGTTGGCATCTTAGGTAACACCTTCAAGTTCCAGCCAATTTCTGCCGGGGTGCGGTTCCCCTTGGAGTTATTGCACTCTAGACAACAAGCCACCAAGTTCTCCCAGGTGTCCTTGCCTCCCCTCGATTTTGGCATGATGTGATCGATGGTGTTCGCGGGACCGGCGCAGTAACCGCAACGCTGAGAATCCCGCCTGAGCACTCCCCTTCTAGAAACTGGGACTCTTCTGGAGTTGGGAATTCTGACATACCTCGAAAGTAAAATGACGGAAGGCATTTCGAATTCTTGGCTTGCACTTCGAACCACTTCATGGTCGATCCGCGCCAAGATTGTGGCTTTCTCATTGAGTACTAGAACTAAGGCTCGCTTAAAAGACACGACGGCGAGCGGCTCGTAGCCTGCATTTAGGACAAGGGTGCGCATGTAGTTATCTCCTATCGAAATCGCCAGCACGGCCTGCTGGCATCCGAATTGACCCTGGGTAATAAAAAACGCGCCGCAATAATGCGACGCGTAGGTTCTCCCAAATAGATATGCAGGGGTACTGGCACAGATGTATCCAGTTGCCATACATGGCTGGCATGCTTGCTGGCATCTGCACTCCTTCCCCGAAGATCAAGAATCAATACTTGTAAAAATAGTATGCGGGATATGAGGATTTTTTGGTAAGAAACGCTAAAGGGAGAAAGTGGGAAAGAGTTAATTTTCTAGTTCTGAATTTCGGCGACACGTATGAAGTGGTAGCGATCAGTAAAAATTGGCGCCAGCTTCACACGGTCTCCCGGTTGGGGGGCATGGTAGAAGTTGCCATTGCCGGCGTAGATGCCGTTGTGAGAGAAGTCGTTGAAAATAACTAAATCGCCGGGAAGAGCTTCCTCGGCGGAAATTTTGGTTCCCAATTTTGCCTGCTGGTAAACGCTGTGCGGTAGGTCGACACCGAATTGAGAGTAAACAAAAAGCACGTAACCGGAACAGTCAATACCGCCTGGGGTCTGACCGCCAAATACATACGGGGTACCAACTAGTTCAGCCGAAGACTTCATTAGGTTTGCGCTGGAGACATCTGTAAATCTTGGATTAGCTAGGTAGTCTGCGGCCCTAGGGCCTTCGTAGTAATAAATTCTCGATTTTGATGCCACTTGGAATTCGGAGGCCTCTGCCGGAGCGTAGTCGCCTCGAGTGAATTCAACAGCCCTGACCGTCGCGACCGACAGTCCTTGGCTCGGAGCTGAGATCTGGACCATCTCGGAGTCCCGCGCGAGTCCAGAAGCCGCCGTAACATCCGGTGCAAAACCGTAGGAAGGAAGAGCTGCTGTAGCCATGAGGCCTGTGGAGGCGAGCATTGTCATGAACGTGCGAAGCGAGTGCCTCTGCACCTTCGCAGATGTTTTTCGTTCGCTAGATCGCAGGGTTCGGCGACTTCTTAGCAAATCGTCAGCTTTAGCTGAAATCAATAGGGGTCCTCTGAAAAACTTTCTTTGGTTCTACTCGCCAAATTCTAACTACAAAACTTTGGAAACACCTAAAAACAGATGCTGTGCAATTCCTGTGTCGACTAGCAGTCCTTCGCTCAGACCAGTTGAGATCAAAAGCCATCCCTGCTCTTGAGTGGACAGAGTGGCCTTGGCCCCCGGTAAAAGTGATAACTCTGCCAGCTGATTCAAAAACGATCCATCCAGCTGCAGGGGTTCTCCGATCCTCACAATCTCGTACTCGCCCGGTTCCAAGGAAGCTAGTGCCCAGCACTCCCGGACGTCAGCGGGGGTCAGTCCCAGAAGTTCAAGGCCTGGAACCGGCATGCCGAAGGGCGAGACACTTGGGTTTTTTAGAAGGCCGATAAGTTTTCGCTCTACTGACTCACTCATGACGTGCTCCCAACGACAAGCCTCATCGTGGATGTCTGACCATTCGAGTCCAATTACCTCCAGCAAAAGCTGCTCAGCTAGACGATGCTTGCGCATAACTTCGACGGCGGTGAGACGCCCAACATCAGTGAACTGAAGCTGGCGGTCGTCCAGTAAGCGAAGAAGCCCGTCCCTCTCCATCCTGGCGACGGTCTGCGAAACAGTCGGGCCGGAGTGGTCAAGGCGTTCGGCAATCCTCGCTCGCATTGGCGGAATGTGCTCTTCCTCAAGCTCGTAAATTGCCTTGAGGTACATTTCGGTTGTGTCAATGAGGTCAGTCATCAATCCCTCTTCGTCGCTAGACCAGGTCTGTTAATTGCAATACTAAACTTGAGACTATGTCAGACATCGTAATCCCAGTCTCAATCAAACCTCTAGACGGAAAATTCGGCTGCGGCCCATCGCGGATGCGGCCCGAGCAGCTCAGTGCTTTTGAGGATTTTGGCAAGCGCTACATGGGTACCAGTCACCGCCAAGAGCCAATAAAAAACTTGGTAGGTGATTTCAAGCAAGGCTTACTGGATATGTTCCACGCTCCGGCGGGTTACGAAATAATTATGGGCAATGGTGGCGCTTCAGCATTCTGGGATGCCGCGACCTTCTCGCTTGTTGAACAAAAGGGTCAGGCCCTCGTTCATGGTGAGTTCGGCAATAAATTTGCGAATATTCTCGACACCCCATGGTTGGAAGCCCCAACCGTCATTTCCGTCGACCCGGGATCTCGCGGCGACCTCGTCGCCGAAGAGGGCGTCGATGTCTACGCCTACCCTCACAACGAAACTTCGTCGGGTGTTGTAACAGATGTCCAGCGCGTCAAGGGTGCTGACGAAAATGCCTTAATGCTCACCGATGCGACAAGCGCTGCGGGCGGCATAGATTTTGACCCGAAGCAAACCGATGTGTACTACTTTTCTCCGCAGAAAAACCTAGCTTCCGACGGAGGTCTATGGATTGCTCTAGTTTCACCAAAAGCAATTGGTCGCATCGAAGCGGTTTCTTCATCCGGACGTTACATTCCAAACATCTTGAGCCTGCAATTAGCGCTCGATAACTCGAGGCAAAACTTCACACTCAATACCCCATCGCTGGCAACTATATTTTTTGCCAATAATCAAGTTCAGTGGATAAACGACAACGGCGGTTTGGCTTGGGCTGACAGCAGAACTAGAGAAAGCTCCGACCTTCTCTATCACTGGGCCGAAAAAACCAAGGTGACAAAGCCGTTTGTTGAAAACCCCAAACATCGCTCACAGGTTGTGGCAACCATAAACTTTGATGATTCGATTGATGCTCTTGGGGTCGCCCAGATACTCCGAGAAAATGGCATTGTCGACACCGAACCGTATCGAAAGCTTGGAAAGAATCAGCTTCGGGTAGCAACTTTTGTTTCAACGGAGCCGTCGGAAGTCGAGCGACTAATCGCCTCAATTGAATACGTTTTGGAGAGATTCTAAATGCGTTTCTACCTGAAACTTAGTGAGCGCGAAGCGGAGCCAACCCCTAAGGCTCTAGATTCAAAACCGATTATCAGGGCGGGCTTAGTAGCTTGGCTCTTAATCTTCGTCGGGTTCGCTGTGTTTTATCCGGCGCTGTCGGACGCGGGTCTTCAGTGGTGGCTGCATACTTCCGTGGTCGGAATTTCCCTCGGAATCATAGGACTTTACATCATCCGTAACGACTAGGGCCTTAATTAGCTCGTCAGCCTCGGCGTCGGTTTTAGCTTTACCCTCTGCACGAAGTTGCTTTCTAAACTCGCTGAGGCGATCTGACCAGGGCACCCACTCTGGTGCCAAAAGGGCGTCCTCCGACGCCACTAAGTTAAGTTCTGAGAACGTTGCGGCCTTGCGCTTATCGGTTTGAGTAAGAGTGAGAAGCCAGTGCCAGCCGCTGTAACCGCGCATGCTGCAGAGGTAGCGAAGTTCAATAACGCCCTTTGATGGCTCGGTCTCACTAATGAGCTCTCCGTAGCTCGCTTCTGGCAGCTCGGCCTTCAAAAGCTCAATGGCCATCTCCTGGTTTTTAGCCTTCAAGCTCTTCCGCCACCCTGCGCAATAATTGCGCTACTTTTTTGCCGTGCGCGGCCTCCGGATATTTGCCTCGCTTGAGGTTCCCGCCGACTTGATCCAAAAGACCAATTAGGTCCTCGGTAATGATTGCCAGATCCTCGGCTGGCTTGCGATTCGGTGATGTTAGCGTCGGGACCTCTAGCACTCTGACAGATAAGGCCTGAGCCCCCTTGCGACCGTCGGCTATACCGAACTCGACGCGACTCCCGGGCTTAATTGTGTCAGTCCCCGCAGGAAGGGCGCTGGCATGCAAAAAGACTTCGGTGCCATCATCGCCCGCGATAAAGCCGAATCCTTTTTCATCATCAAAAAATTTTACTTTGCCGGTCGGCATGCTTCCTACTTTCAACTGGTCGGCGTTTAGTGTATCTGAAAGGTTAGAGTTATCTGATGGCTAAAAATGAAAACCGACCCCAAATCGAAACAACCTTGGCCTACATGGCCGTCGGCGTGATCGGTGTCTCGATTCTTTTCATGCTACTCACTCTGGGTCTAAGCGCCCTTGGCTTCAACAGTTTCCCAGTGTTTTTCGCCCAATTGCCACTCATCGGACTGCCCGTCGGTTTTCTGATAATCATCAGCATGCTGATTGTGTCAATCATTCGACGTACGAAAGAAAATAGGGATTAGTGTCTTCGATACTCGAACTTGCATCGCAGCTAAGAGCCAAGAACGTTGCTGAACTCAGCCACACGCTTGAAAACTCACTCGGTCATGGCCATGGATGCGATGACTACTTTGATTTGAGCCGAGTCTTGCTCTCAAGAAGAGAGTTGGAACCGAAGATTCGCGCACTGCCGGCTTCCGAGCTTGAGGCACTGAGAAATGAAAAAACCACCGCTCATTTGAGAGAGCAAAATTTAGCGACCAAATCTTCACTGCCTGAGGCCGCAAGCTTGGGTAGGGAACTTGAGACCGCGAAGTACAAGCCGGCAAACCGTCACGGTTCTTACCTAACGGCCTACGAGAGCCTCATCTGCATTACAGAGTTGTTGTTCGCGTGTGAGCGCCACTGGCTGGATGTTATTAGAGCAGGCATTCGCTCTCAAGACGCAAAAGAGATCGCACTAAAGATTAAGATCGCGCCAAAGGATGTTCAGCGTATCTTTCAGCTAGCCCTCGAAGCGGGTCTAATCGGTCAGAACGAGTCACGCTGGGTTGCAACAACTCTTGGAATGGAGTGGCTTGAGCTGGAGAGAAGTCAGGCCTGGCTGATGCTCGCAAAAGCTTGCTGGGACCTGCCTGCACTCAAGGTGAGTGAAGGGCCAATCACAGAGCAAATTTCGGCAGCGTACCCGCTAGTAAATCTTGCAAACATCAAATTGCTCGAGTACGGAGCTGACCTGGGTTTGACTGATTTCGACAACGCCCTCCACCCTCTAACTCTCGGGTCTGCCGAGAAGGCAGCCAAGGACATAGCAAAAAACCTGCCGGGAATTCAAGACAAATTGTTGGTTCAAGCGGACCTCAGCATTGTTTCTCCCGGTCCGATTTCAACAAGCCTTCATCGAAAGCTGGACACCTTCGCTGACTCTGAGGACCTTGGCCTAGCCTCTAGATTCCGTATTTCAAGCCTTAGCATTTCGCATGCCATGGAAACCGGAATGAGTATTGCCGAAATTACAGAAGTCTTGCTTCAGTCTGGAGGTAAGGGGCTGCCTCAGCCGGTCGAATACGTTCTTCAGCAGACCGGTGATCGGTTTGGACAGCTCAAGATCCTCTCTCAAAAAGAGGGGACTATTGTCCAGGCAGCGGACACCATTCTGCTCACACAGATATCCAACGAGCAATCGCTTCGAGGGCTCATGCTTCAGCCGATTGCCAGTGGGCAACTTGGGAGCAGGCTTGGCGCGGACCTTGTCTACTTTAACCTTCGGGATGCCGGATATGCTGCGGTGATGTTTGACGACAAAGGCAAGGTTCAATCGCCTAGAGTGCCGGTTTCTGCCACTCCAGAAATCCCCATGGAAGACGAAATTGCCTCGAGGGTTGCTGCTCTGATTTCCGGGGAGAAAAACCAAATGGGCGGTGATGACGTGATGCGTCAACTCTTGTTTGCCCAAAAGAACAAAATCATGGTTCAGATTTCGGTCGAGATGCAGGATGGCGACGCGAAACAGTTCACCCTTTCAGTCTTGGGCGTGGCAGCTGGTCGACTCAGAGGCAAGGACCAGCTCAAAGATGCTGAGCGAACCCTTCCGATATCGCGCATCCAGTCAGTACTTCTGGTTTAAGGTTTAAGGATGTCTCAAGGACCCCTGATTGTTCAGAGCGACCGAACCGTGCTTCTGGAAACGGATCACGCTGACGCCACAACGGCTCGCCACGAACTGGCAATTTTTGCCGAACTAGAGCGCGCTCCAGAGCACATTCACACATATCGGATAACCAAACTAGGTCTCTGGAACGCTAGGGCGGCCGGACACACCGCCGAGTACATTCTCAGCTCGTTGAAAAAATGGTCGAAGTTCGACATACCTCAGCTGGTGTCATCGGAAATTGAGAACACTATTGCGCGTTTTGGGAAACTCGAAATTGCGAGAGACGACCACGGCCTTATCCTCACCTCGGATTCAAGGGCAGTTCTGGCAGAAGTAAGTTCCAATTCGAAGGTCGCTGAACTCCTAGAAGGCGAAATCGAAAATGGCTACCGAGTCAGAGATTGGGCTAGAGGAGCACTGAAGCAGCAGCTTCTTAAGCTCGGCTGGCCCGCTAACGATAATGCCGGATATACCAAGGGTGCCCCTTATCCAATAGAACTTAATCAACAAAACTGGTCACTACGCGGATATCAGCGAGAGGCAGCGGACAAGTTCGAAATTGGAGGTTCGGGGGTTGTAGTGCTTCCCTGCGGCGCCGGCAAGACCATGGTCGGCGCAGCGATTATGGCCGATGTGAAGGCCAACACTCTGATTTTGGTAACCAACACCGTTGCAGCCAGACAGTGGCGCGATGAGCTACTAGAAAAAACCAGCCTCATCGACGAAGACATTGCGGAGTATTCAGGCAGTAGCAAGAATCTGGGCCCGGTAACAATAGCCACCTACCAAATATTGACGACTAAGCGCAAAAATGAGTTCACCCACCTGGCGCTTTTAAACGCTCGCGATTGGGGTCTGATTATTTACGACGAGGTGCATCTGTTGCCCGCGCCAATTTTCAAAATGACCGCTGATCTTCAGGCAAGAAGAAGGCTTGGACTTACGGCAACTCTGGTTAGAGAGGATGGTCGAGAGTCTGATGTATTTTCTCTAATTGGCCCGAAGCGTTTCGACGCACCTTGGAAAGACATCGAAGCGCAGGGCTACATCGCACCGGCAAACTGCTTTGAAGTTCGGGTTGCATTACCGGATGAAGCACGCATGGAGTATGCAATCTCCGACCAGGAAAGCCGCTTCCGCATAGCCTCGACAGCTACTGCCAAGCTCGCCATTATGCGCAAGATTCTTAGCAAGCACAAGGGTGAGCCAACTCTCATAATCGGACAATATTTGAGCCAGATAGCCGAAGTCGCAGAAGGCTTGGGTGTTCCAAAACTCACCGGTGAAACACCAGTTGACGTCCGAGAAGATCTTTTCCGTAGCTTCAGGAGCGGCGAAATTAGCACGCTGGTTGTTTCCAAGGTTGCAAATTTCTCAGTAGACCTCCCGGAGGCATCCGTTGCCATCCAGATATCGGGAGCATTCGGTTCTAGGCAAGAAGAGGCTCAAAGACTTGGCAGACTGCTTCGCCCGAAACAAGATGGTAGGTCTGCCGCGTTTTACACGATTGTTGCGGCCGATACGGTCGAGCAAGACTTCGCGCAGAACCGCCAGCGCTTTTTGGCTGAGCAGGGCTACTCCTACGAGATTATTGATGCTGAAAACCTGTAAGAGGAAACTCCCAGACAACTTCCAGCAAACTGTCACACACTTGGCGACATGGAAATATTAAAAGTCTTAGTCGTAGATGATGAGCCAAACATTCGTGACTTGCTCTCAGCAAGTCTCCGTTTCGCCGGGCACCAGGTTGCCACTGCCGCAAATGGAACCGACGCGATTAACATGATCACCGAAACCAAGCCCGACATCGTGCTACTCGACGTGATGCTTCCAGACATCTCTGGCTTCGGCGTTACCAAAAAAATTAGAGGGATGGGCATTGAAGTGCCAATTCTATTTCTCACCGCGCGCGATGACACCGAGGATAAAATCACCGGGCTGACCGTAGGCGGGGACGATTACGTGACAAAACCATTTAGCCTGGATGAAATCATGGCTCGTATTTCGGCGATTATACGAAGAACCAGCAAGGACGGGCAGGATGGTTCGACGATTACGGTCGGAGAGCTTTCAATCAACGAAGATGCCCACGAGGTTACCGTTGGAGCGCAGGTGGTAGACCTATCTCCCACCGAGTACCAATTGCTTCGATATCTAGCCACGAACCCAAATCGAGTTCTCACTAAGGCGCAAATTCTTGACCACGTCTGGGAATACGACTTCAATGGGGAGATGGGAATCGTCGAAAGCTACGTTTCATACCTTCGCAAGAAGCTAGATCCTCTTAGCCAGGAGCCTTTAATCATCACCAAGCGTGGTGTTGGCTACATGCTCAAGGGGCCAAAGGGCTAATTCGTGAAGCAGAAGTTTCTTGCAGGCTGGGCGCGAATCTCCCTTCGCGCCAAACTGACATCCTTATCGGTTGGTCTAATAGGCATGCTCTTGGCAGTCTCGAGTGCAGGGACAATCGCGCTTTTAGGCACCTACCTGCAACAAAGTACTGACACTCTTTTGATCACAACGGCCAACGAGCTGCGAACTCAGGACCCCCTCAAACTCGAGTCGATGGTCTCATCTGGAAAGCTTGCTCTTCCGTCGCTACCCAGCGACTACTACATCGCCATTTTGGATGCTGACGGCAATCAGTTTCTTGGGCTGATCTCATCAACCGGCGGTGGTCGAGCAATACCAAACTTTTCAAACCTGACACTTGAAACCGTCATGGCAACCCAAGGCACCCCGTTTGACATTGACGTCGAAAGCTCAAGACGCATGGGAGCCGAGTGGAGAATGGTTGCTGTCCCTCTCCAGCTTGCAAGGGGCTCAGTCGTTATTGCATTGCCGACAAATTCGAACCGACAGATTTTGGCGGAGTACGCGGTGATCGGTGGCAGGTTCGGAATATTCCTAGTTGTGCTTTCGGGCTTCAGTATCTGGCTGACAATTACTTCAGCGCTGCGGCCGCTGAAAGAAGTTGAGCGAACGGCTGAGGCCGTTCAGGCAGGAAAGTTTTCGTCTCGCCTACTCTCCAAACACGGAAAAACTGAGATCGGAAGGCTGAATAACGCCCTCAACAGCATGCTTGACAGCATCGAGGGCGCGGTATCCGGTCGAGACAAAACGCTTCAGCAAATGCGTAGGTTCGTTTCGGACGCGAGCCATGAGCTTCGCACACCGCTGGTAACAGTTCGAGGCTATGCGGAGCTGTATCGCATGGGGGCAATTACCAAGAAACAGGACGTCGCCGAAGCCATGCAGCGCATCGAGAGTGAAGCGGTTCGGATGACGGGTCTCGTCGAGAGCCTGCTTACACTCACGCGAATGGACGAGAGCGGAAACCTGGATCTCGTGGAGACTGACCTAGCCAAGCTTGCGGATTTAGTAATCAAAGATGCTTCGGTTGCAAACCAGGAAGTGAAATTCCGAGTTGACAGACAAGGTAAGGACTTTGTGGCCGAGGTGGATTCTGACCGCGTAAAGCAAGTGCTAACAAACCTTGTTGCCAACGCCTCTCGTTTTGCCCCCACCGGATCAGAGGTCAGCATCGAGATCGAAGCAGCCGTGCAGAACTTAAACATTAAGGTAATTGATCACGGCGAAGGCATCCCGGAGCCGCTCAGGACCAAAGTGTTCGAGCGCTTTTATCGAGCAGATAGCTCTAGAAACCGAAGCACCGGGGGGTCTGGACTCGGCCTGGCAATCGCAAAATCAATTATTACGGCGCACCACGGGGAAATCAGGGCATTAGAGACCCTGGGGGGAGGCTCTACTTTCGCACTTGAGCTTCCGAGGACTCACCCGAGTAGCTAATCAAACTAAAAAAAGAACGAGATGGCTTCTGCCATCTCGTTCTTTTTTTGATGCTACTTGACTTTAATAGTCCATTCCACCACTTGGGTCAGAAGGCATCGCTGATGCTGGCTCTGGCTTTTCGGCCACGACCGCCTCAGTGGTCAAGAACAATCCGGCAATGGAGGCAGCGTTCTGCAGAGCAGAGCGAGTTACCTTTACTGGGTCGTTGATTCCTGCCTTTAGCATGTTGACGTATTCGCCTGTTGCAGCGTTTAGCCCCTCGCCATCTGGCAAGTTAGCAACCTTCTCGGCTACAACACCAGGCTCCAGGCCGGCGTTGATTGCGATCTGCTTTAGAGGCGCAGAGATTGCAACGCGAACAATGTCTGCTCCAGTTGCCTCGTCGCCCGTCAGCTTCAGCTTGTCAAGAGCCAGTTTTCCAGCCTGGAGTAGTGCTACTCCACCGCCGGCTACGATGCCCTCTTCAACTGCAGCCTTAGCATTGCGAACAGCGTCCTCAATGCGGTGCTTACGCTCCTTGAGCTCGACCTCTGTGGCTGCTCCAGCCTTGATCACTGCAACACCACCGGCAAGCTTCGCCAAGCGCTCCTGAAGCTTCTCACGGTCATAGTCAGAATCTGTTGTTGCGATTTCGCGCCTAATCTGCTCGACACGGCCCTTGATCTGGTCGCTGTCGCCGGCTCCTTCAACAATTGTCGTCTCGTCCTTGGTGATTACAACCTTGCGAGCGCGTCCCAACATTGAGAGCTCAGTGTTCTCGAGCTTTAGACCGACTTCTTCGGCTATAACCTGGCCACCAGTCAAAATGGCGATGTCCTGCAACATTGCCTTGCGGCGATCTCCAAAGCCTGGAGCCTTGACGGCAACCGACTTGAAGATTCCGCGGATCTTGTTTACAACCAAAGTGGCAAGAGCCTCGCCTTCAATGTCCTCGCTAATGATCAGAAGTGGCTTTGCAGCCTGCATGACCTTGTCAACGATTGGAAGCAAGTCCTTCATGTTGGAGATTTTGTTGTTTACGATCAACACGTACGCGTCCTCAAGAATCGCCTCTTGGCGTTCCGGGTCGGTGACCATGTAGGCAGAAACATAACCCTTGTCAAAGCGCATTCCCTCGGTTAGTTCAAGGTGGATACCGAAAGTGTTCGACTCCTCGACGGTTACTACGCCCTCTTTACCGACCTTGTCGATTGCTTCGGCGATGATGTCACCAATTACTGAGTCGCCAGCGGAGATAGACGCGGTTGCCGCGATCTGCTCCTTGGTCTCTACAGGAACGGCCATCTTGATCAAGGCCTCGATAACTGCGTCAGAAGCTTTCTCGATGCCGCGCTTGAGGCTGATTGGGTCAGCGCCGGCTGCAACGTTTCTTAGGCCCTCTTTAACAAGCGCCTGGGCAAGGACAGTTGCTGTGGTGGTTCCGTCTCCGGCCACGTCGTCTGTCTTCTTGGCAACTTCTTTAACTAACTCAGCGCCAATTCTTTCGAACGGATCGCTTAGCTCAATTTCCTTGGCTATTGAAACGCCATCGTTGGTGATTGTAGGTGCACCCCACTTTTTCTCCAACACAACATTGCGACCACGTGGTCCAAGGGTTACCTTGACGGTGTCGGCCAGAATGTTCAGACCGCGCTCAAGACCGCGACGGGCCTCCTCATTGAAGTGAATAATTTTTGCCATTTGGGCCTTCTCCGTTTGAATTCAAAACTGGGATTAGCACTCCCGGTTCGAGAGTGCTAATAAAGTTTTAGCACTCTAATGCTCTGAGTGCAAATAAATTGAGGAAAACAGTTACCTCAGGTTAAAAAGAACACCGGCAGCAAAAGCTACCGGTGTTCGATGTTTTTACTACTTACGCGACTGGAACTACGTTTTCTGCCTGAGGACCCTTGTCCCCATCCTTAACGTTGAACTCAACTCGCTGGTTCTCACGAAGTTCGCGGTATCCATCTGACTCGATTGCGGAGAAGTGAACGAATACGTCCGGTCCGCCATCCTGAGTGATGAATCCAAATCCCTTTTCAGAGTTAAACCACTTTACGGTTCCTTGTGCCATTTTTGCTGCTCCTGTTACTTGTTCCATTTGCGTAACTCACAAATGCATCAAGCTTAACCTCGGTCACAGCTCGACCTGACCAACTCTAGGGGGTTTTGCCTAAAAAAGACAGTCATATCTGTCGGTATGAAATGTGTTATCTAACGGTTATAAAGTATTGAAGAGGTGATTTGAGTGAAATACGAAATTTTTAAGACCGACCAGCAGTGGCGCGATGAGCTTTCCGATTCTGAATATCAGGTGTTGCGCCTGGCAGGAACCGAGCGCGCGTACACCGGGGAGCTCCTCGATGAGAAGCGAGTTGGGACCTACAGTTGCCGAGGATGCGGCGCTGAGCTCTTCGAAGCCGAGGCGAAATTTGATTCGCACTGCGGCTGGCCTTCTTTTTACAAGTCTCTCAAGAGCGAGGCGATTGAGTACCTAGAAGATCGTGCTCACGGCATGGTTCGGACCGAAGTCAGATGTGCCAAGTGCGGCAGCCATCTCGGTCATCTTTTTGATGATGCTCCGCAAACTCCAACTGGGAACCGCTATTGCATCAACTCTGTTTCGATTAGCTTCCAGGAGCAAAAAGACTAGCTAAGTATTAAGTAGTCTTTTGATTCTTACCAGAATCATTAGAAAAGGTGTCCTTGGGAACAATCATTAATGTCTTTTCCATCTTGATCGGTGCAGGTATCGGCGTAGCTCTGGGTCACAGGCTCCCTGAAAACATTTCACGAACTCTAACCGACGCGTTGGGCCTGGTAGTACTGGTTATCGGTGGCCTAAACCTTATAGCTCTCACGGATTCCTCTTTCGTAGCTGCGGTCGGTTCGGCAGGAACCTTATTAGTAGTTTTGGCCTCCTTGGTGGTGGGAAGCGTTCTCGGCTCAATGCTCAAAATTGAGCAACGCCTTTCACACTTCGGCACCTGGCTTCAACTAAAAGCCTCTCGCGGTGGAGACAAAGAAAAGTTCATAGAAGGCTTTGTAAACGCGTCTTTGCTTTTCACAATTGGACCCATGGCCGTGCTCGGAGCGCTTCAAGACGGCTTAGGGCAAGGATTTGATGTTCTAGCTCTGAAATCCACGCTGGACGGATTGACGTCTGTTGCCTTCGCAGCCGCGCTTGGTTGGGGAGTCGCATTTGCGGCAATTCCCGTCGGCATCTGGCAGGGGCTATTGACCCTTCTAGCCGCGAGCGCCGGCACTCTCATGAGTGACGCCCTCGTGGCATCAATCACAGCAACCGGCGGAGTTCTGCTGCTCGGGACCGGACTGAGGGTCTTGCAGATCAGAATGGTCTCGGTTGCCGACATGCTGCCCGCCCTAATTCTGGCGCCTCTAATTACTTGGGGAGTGGCCAGCTTTATCTAGCCAAAAGCCAAATTAGTCCTGCCCGGTTAGCTTTCGAGCGTCACCCAGAAGAGCATTGAATTCATCCTCGGTCATTAGACCTAGGTCCATCACTGCTTCTCTAACTGACATGCTCATGTCGGCTGCGTGCTTGGCAATCAAAGATGTCTTTTCATACCCAAGCTTTGGAGCGAGTGCAGTGGCAAGCCCAATTGAGTTTTCAACGGTAAGCCTGAGGTGCTCGACATTTGCAGTAATTCCACTCATGCAGAATTTGGCAAGAATATGACAGCCCTGTCTTAGGTACACAACACTCATCATCAGCGACCTAGCAATAATTGGTTCGAATGCGTTGAGCTGCAGCTGACCGGCTTCGGCCGCCATCGTGACTGTTAGATCATTGCCTATTACCGTGAAGGCAATCTCGTTTACCGCCTCTGGAATTACCGGATTTACCTTGCCGGGCATAATCGAGGATCCGGCCTGCCTTGCGGGGAGGTTTATCTCGTTGATGCCGGCCCTTGGGCCAGATGAGAGCAATCTGAGGTCATTTGAGATCTTGGAAATCTTGGTAGCTAAGCGCTTAAAGGTGCTCGAAACCGACACAAAAACCCCCGTGTCACTGGTTGCCTCGATCAAATTCACAGCAGGAAAGAACGGGTGTTCGCAAATGTCACTGAGGACGTCGGTCACCAATTGCGAGTAACCGGCAGGGGTGTTTAGCTTTGTGCCAATAGCTGTGCCGCCGAGATTTATTTCACTCAACAGAGGAATCATCTCCTGAAGTCGGCCCTCGTCCTCACTAAGCGTCTGAGACCAAGCCGCGAATTCCTGACCCAAGGTCATAGGAACCGCATCCTGCAATTGCGTTCTTCCCATCTTTAGAACCTCGGAGAACTCCTCTGCCTTGGCGTCAATTGTCGAACGCAGGTATGCAAGCTCCTCCAGCAAGGCTCTTATCTCAATGATCATCGAAACCCTGATGGCAGTCGGATAAACATCGTTGGTTGATTGCGAAGCGTTTACGTGGTTCAGCGGGTGAATGTGCTGAAACTCGCCCTTGTCAAAGCCGGCTATTTCCAGAGCTCGGTTACAGATGACTTCGTTCGCATTCATGTTCGTCGATGTTCCGGCGCCGCCCTGAATCGCATCAACTACAAACTGATCATCAAACTTGCCGTCTCGAACCTCGATGCAAGCCTTAATTATGGGTTCCGCGATTTCAGCAGTTAGGACTCCGAGTTTTAAGTTTGCCGATGCCGAAGCTTCTTTTATAAAACCAAGGCCTCGTACTAGAGACCGATAGTGACCGATAGGGACTCCGCTGATTGGAAAATTCTCTACTGCTCTGAGGGTATGGACACCCCAGTAGGCCTCATTTGGGATATCTCTACCGCCAAGAAGGTCGCTTTCAAGCCTCGTCGCTTTCACTTCATCAGTATGGCACTTATTGTTATCGCGTTTCACGGCACGGCATGAACTAAGACACGTAGACTTGGTCAATGAGTATTGCCTCCGAAATCAGAACACCCACTAACTTCAGCCTAATTCTTGAGCAGGTTAGAGAGGCGGGTCTACTTACTAAGCGTCCAAGCTTCTACATAATTCGTCTTGTCGTTATCAGCTTGATCGCATCAGCCCTATGGGTCGGTGCTGGTTTTACCGGCTACGCGCTGCAGCAGAGCCAGTGGTGGATAGTTGCCGGTTTCGTCCTAGCCGGGCTCCTCGGAATCATGAGTGCGCAATATGGATTTATTGCTCACGAAGCGTCTCACCGACAAGTCTTCAAAAACAACAAAGCCAACGACTGGCTGGGTTTGGTACTCGCCAACCTGTTTGCTGGCCTGAGCTACGGCTTCTGGCTAAAAAAGCACAACAAGCACCACCAGCGACCAAACCAAATTGGTGAAGATCCAGACATTGCCATTCGCGTTCTAAGCTTCACCACGGAGTCCAAGGAGTCCAAAAAAGGACCGGAGCGCTGGCTCTCAGATCGCCAAGGCTACCTCTTTCCATTCCTTCTACTTTTCACTGGCTTTGATTTGCTAGTTGACTCCTTTGCAGGGCTTGGCCGCAAGGACAGGTCCGTCGGAATAAAGATTTTGGAATTCAGCCTGATGATGGTCCGCCAGATAGCTCCGTACTTCGTGATGGCCTGGATGTTCGGATGGCTTTGGGCTATCGCACTGTGGTTTGCCATGATGATGACTTTCGGTTTCTTCATGGGAGCAGCGTTTGCCCCCAACCACAAGGGAATGCCCCTTATTGAAAAAGACAGCAAGCTGGATTTCTTCTCCAGGCAAGTTCTCACTTCTAGAAACATTCGCGGAAGCTGGTTGAAGGACAACCTAATGGGTGGTTTGAACTACCAAGTTGAGCATCACCTGTTCCCATCAATGGCCAGGCCCTACCTTCGCAGGACCCACCAGATGGTGTCTGAATTTTGCCGCAAGAATGACGTCACAATGGTGGAGATGAACTTGTTTGCAAGCTACCTGGTGATTATGAAGCACTTGAACAAGGTCGGCCTCAGCAATAATGTTAATCCATTCAACTGCCCAATGGTTGCCGAACTTCGCCCTAGAAACTAGTCAAAAACACAGAGCCGACCACGGGACTCGAACCCGTAACCCCCACTTTACAAGAGTGGTGCGCTACCAATTGCGCCAGGTCGGCTTGGGGTTTTAGCCCCGCCATAGCCTAATGGATAATCGCTTATTGGCATCTAGTTGTAAGCATTTCCCTTGGATTTAGGGGGATTCTCCCCCTATGACCCCCTCTTACGTCGCAGCGAGCGCCGCGTGCAGGGCTTGTGGGCTTAGCTAATAGTAAATACATCAATCAGTCCCTTGGGACAAATCCTGCTACCACTTTTTGGGGAAGGGACAACTTGGATGCGGGGGCGTTCTAGGGGTAGCCTGAAAAGCGCGGAGGAGGTCAAAGATGTTAGAAGATTTTGACCTACAAAGGGACATTGACGCCATAGTGTTGGCTGATGCTCTGAAGGCCGACCTGGCCGCAGGAAAAGTCACAACTATGACCCTTGATGGCCGCATAACGGTTATCAAGTAGCTCTAAAAAACAAATAGCGGTTCACTCAAGGGTGACCCGTTATTTTTTTTATTAATCATTTAGCTTCTTTGAGCTCCGGCTAATTTAATCAGTTCGTTTTGACCTGGAGCGTGCTCGGTTAAACAGCACAGGTGGCCAGCCATTTCAGCTAGCTGCAGGTATCTAAATTTGGGGGCTTGTAAGGTCTGGATTGAACATTACTGCGCACCCAGACCTACTTGGTAATGGTCGCCTGTGCTTGGAGCTTGATCCAAAGAAATTAGGAACACATGACACTCTTGTTTAGAACAGCCGTCCTTGGCGCTAGCCTACTGCTACTAACTGGCTGCGCAGCCAACACTTTAGAGTCTTCGGTTTCACCAAGTACAGCGGAGGCGATTGCGCCCACCTCGAACCCAGTCGATGAAACCATCGAAACGGTTGACATAACAATTCCAGCAAGCTTGCTAGGTGACCTTACTGATGATGAGCTCTACCAGATGGTCGCGGACCAAGGTTATGTGGGTTATGCGCGCAACCCTGATGGTTCGGTGACCTACAGAATGTCTTTGGCTAAGCGAGACGAAACTTTGCAGTCAGCAGCAATGAGCGTGGAAGGAGCCTTTGCGGCAATGGCCTCCTCCGAGCCTTCGATTCTTGCGATAACTCACAGTGACGACTTCAGATCAATCACCATTGAAGTCAACCAAGAGGCTTTTGAAGCAACTGATTCGGCAGCGCTGATTGGTGTGGACGTGGCGCTTTCCGCAACCTTCTATCAAATGTATGACGGGGTTGCTGCTCAGGACTATCTTGCGAAAATAGACTACTTGGATGCTGACAGCCAGGTCGTCTACAGATCAGAGACTTTCCCTCCTGAAGTAGACAATTAGAGTCAGCTACCTCAATTACTCATAACGGCAGAGCTGCCTGGAACTAACCTGACCAACTACTCAGCAGTTGCCAATTGGACGAACTGAGCGAATCGCTCAGCGGACACCAGTTCTTCTCCGGTCGCCCAGGTGTACTGCCTGTCGTTTACCAATATCGTTGGAGTACCGGTAACACTGACTCCGTTCTGAGGAGACGAGAGCACTGCCTGCGTGTGCTGTTCAATGTAGTCCCCGAAGCTCTTGGCTTGGATGCAGCCCTTCACGTCTTCAGTACCAGCACCAGCCTCTTTCGCGTATTCAAATAGCTGATCATCATCATGTCCCTGGGTGCCCTCCTCCGGCTGATTAGCCATCAAGAGCTCGTGTAGGTCGTAGAAGGAATCTGGCTCGAAATTAGCAACGCAAAAAGCAGTATTAGCGGCTCTCGAAGAGTAAGCATTCAGCGAGGCTCTATCAAGAAACGAAATGGGCCTGATTTCAACCGTTGCGGCACCCACGTCGGCCCAAGAGCGAACCTGAGAAGAGTTGGGCACATCAAAAGCCTGACAAATTGGGCATTGGTAATCGACATAGATCTCAATTTTAGGAGTCTCTTCAGCTGCATCAGGGGTTGGTGTGTTGCTCAGAGTAAAGGCCTGGAGCCCAACACCGATTTTTAGCCCACCAAGATCGGTCAAGTTGTTTGGTGTTTCCCCAACAATGGGTGCGTCTGCGCGGTTGGCCGCGTCAACCAGAACTACAGCCGCGATGCCTCCGATAATCCCAAGAGCTACAAGAACAACGGAGACCTGTATGAGCAGACGATTGCGCTTTTCCTTCTTGGCGCTCAGCTTCCGAAGATCGCGCGCTTTGTCTCTTGCTGCTTCACGTTGCTCTGAACGGGTTGGCTTTTCGTTGGGGGTCATCTTTGTCCTTTGTCGTCAACTTTATTTCGATGCCGGTCAAGTCTAATTCCAGTGACATACTTATGTTGTTCGCTTAGGCAAACATCCATCACTACGGATCGTCCGGCACGTACCTGCCGGTGAAGGAGTAAATCATGGCAACAGTGTCATTTAAAAATGCAACCAGAATCTACCCAGGCGGAACTAAGCCAGCGGTGGACAAACTAAACCTTGAAGTAAAAGACGGCGAGCTTTTAGTTCTCGTTGGACCTTCGGGTTGTGGCAAGTCAACTTCATTGAGAATGCTTGCCGGGCTTGAAGAAGTTAACGAGGGTGGCATCTACATCGGAGACAGAGAAGTCACCGATGTGCCGCCAAAAGACCGAGATATTGCGATGGTCTTTCAGAACTATGCCCTCTACCCACACATGACCGTCGCGGAGAACATGGGCTTTGCCTTGAAAATCGCCGGTGTAAACAAGGACGAACGTGCAGAGCGAGTTTTAGAGGCTGCCAAGCTATTGGATTTGGAGCCATATCTAAACCGCAAGCCAAAGGCTCTTTCCGGTGGTCAGCGTCAGAGAGTTGCGATGGGTCGAGCCATTGTTCGACAGCCGCAGGTTTTCCTAATGGATGAGCCACTTTCCAACCTGGACGCCAAACTTCGGGTCCAGACCAGAACTCAGATTGCTTCACTTCAGAGACGTCTTGGAGTAACCACGGTTTATGTGACACACGATCAGGTGGAAGCCATGACCATGGGAGACCGAGTTGCAGTTTTGAAAGACGGCCTACTACAGCAGGTTGACACCCCGAGAAACCTTTACGATCGACCACAGAATGTTTTCGTAGCCGGCTTCATCGGCTCACCCGCAATGAACCTTGTTCAGCTTCCAATAATTGACGGCGGTGTTCAGTTCGGAGATGCAGTACTACCCATTGCTCGCGAAATCCTGGCGAAAGCAACTGGCAAACGAGTGACCGTAGGTGTCCGGCCTGAAAAACTGACCGTTGCGCCAAAGGGCCTAATAGTTGATGTTGACGTGATCGAAGAACTTGGAAGCGATGGCTACCTCTATGGTCGCGTTCAGCTAGACGGCACAGAGCAGAACATTGTTGTTCGAGTGCACCCAATCGATCACCCAATGGCCGGAGATAAGATCCACCTTCAGGCTGATCCAGAGGCAGTGCACGTCTTCGACACCGAGTCGGGCGAACGCCTTAACTAGGCTTCAATGCCATCTTCAATAAGCATTACGGCTGCCGCGGCAGAACCAGAGTTACTGGATCTGCCGTGGCATTTGCCGTTGGAAGATTGGCCTAAGGAAAACATTGCTGCCTTACCCAAGGGGCTGTCCCGACACACGGTTAGATTTGCCCACCTAAACGATCACGTCATAGCCATCAAGGAAACCCTGTTTGATCTGGCAAAACGCGAATACGAGATGCTTCGCAAACTGGAAAAACTCGACATTCCCTGCGTTGAAGCCTTTGCAATAATCCAAGAGCGCGAGGATCTGGATGGGAACCCGCTGCCGGCGGTATTGATAACCAGGCACCTAAAATTCTCACTCCCCTACCGCGCGATGTGGTCTCAAGGACTAAGGGAACAAACTGCCAACCGGTTGGTCGACGCTCTAGCGCTACTCCTGGTGCGACTTCACCTGGCTGGATTTTTCTGGGGTGACGTCTCACTCTCAAACACCTTGTTCAGAAGGGACGCCGGGCAATTCGCCGCGTATCTAGTGGATGCCGAAACCGGACATCTCTATGACTCCAAGCTCTCAAATGGTCAGCGTGAAAACGATCTGGAGATCGGGCGCGTAAACATTGCCGGTGAGTTGATGGATCTAATTGCATCTGGAAAAGCCACTGACTTAGACCCTGGAACCGTCAGTCAGCGGATCGTAGATAAGTACCGGGAACTTTGGAAAGAACTCACCGCAACCGAAACCTTCGATGACAGCGAGCGGTGGAAGATTGCTAGAAGAATTCAACGCCTCAACGACCTTGGGTTTGATATTCAAGAGCTATCGATGGCCAAAGATCAAGATAAAAGAACAGTAAGGATTCAGCCGAAGGTCGTGGACGCGGGTCATCACGCTAGGAGACTCTTGCTAGTCACCGGTCTTGACGTTGAAGAAAATCAAGCAAGGCGTCTGCTGAATGACATTGACCAGTACTCGCTGGCCAATGCTCACCTCGGCTTCGATGAGGAAGTTTTGGCGCACAAGTGGCTTAGCGAAGTCTTCGAGCCGGTGGTTGGGGCGATACCACCAGAGCTGCTCGGCAAGCTTGAACCGGCCGAGTTGTTCCACGAGGTCCTAAGGCACAGACTAAAACAGTCCGAAGTTCAAGGTAGTGACATCGCCCTTGTTGATGCAGTTCGAAGCTACATCTCAGACGTCTTGGCCGAACGCCGTGATGAGTCCTCGTTGCTATCCGGAAGCCCAATGACTGACACGATAATGCTTGCCGAATCGATCCCAACCGGGCTAATTGTAGTGAGCGATGATGATGAAACTGGGGACTGGCGAGATAAGGTCTAGGCCCTCAACGCTGCAATTTGATAAAGAGCTACGCTCGCAGCAATTCCAGCATTCAGCGATTCCGTAACCTCGGAAATTGGTATCGAAATAACCTGGTCACAGTTTTCCTGCACCAACCGCGACAGCCCTTTACCTTCAGACCCGACAACAACCAGAAGTGGCTTGTCGAAGAGCTGAAAATTAGGTAGCGATACGTCTCCGTCACCATCAAGACCGACCACAAAGACGCCTCGACGCTTGTATTCCTTAATTGTCTGGTTCAAGTTTGCTGCCAAGGCAACCGGCATTCTGGCTGCTGCTCCAGCGCTTGTTTTCCAAGCCGCTGCAGTGACACCGACGCTTCTACGCTGGGGCAAGATGATTCCGTCACCGCCGAATGCGGCAACCGATCGGATTATCGCACCAAGGTTTCGAGGGTCGGTTATCCCATCTAGTGCGACCAGGAGCGGCAAAACCGATTGAGACAAGGCTCGGTCCAAGAGTTCATTCGGGTCTTTGTAATTGTATGGCGGAACCTGAAGTGCAATTCCTTGGTGGACGCTGTCTCCACCGGTCATCCGATCAATCTCGACTCGAGTGACTTCGTTGATGATAATCCCGCGCTTATTGGCGATGGTCATTGATTCCCGCACTCGGTCGTCAACCTCGATGCGCTGTGCAATGAAAAGAGCGGTGGCTGGGACGCTAGCCTTCAGCGCTTCAACCACGGAGTTTCTACCGGATAGCACTTCGGTGGCATTAGCCTTCGATGCCTTGCCCGTCTTTGAAGCCACAAACTGACCTTTTTTAGGTGTTTGACGAACTTCGGTCACATCCTTTGGGGAACGATAAGTCTTGTGATATTTGCGATCCTCAGCCTTAGGCGTTGGGCCTTTGCCCTCTAAGGACTTTCGTCCGTGCCCACCAGTTCCCTTGAGCGGGCCCTTTTTAGACTTGCTAGCTCCGGGTCTTCCAATTTTTGCCATTATTTCAAACTCCAATGTGTTCCAGATGTCGAGTCAGATAGCTCGATACCAATTTCTATTAGCTGGTCGCGTATCTGATCAGCGCGTTGATAGTTCTTGTCTTCTCTAGCTTTATTTCTCTCGGCAATCAAAGTTTGGATCAATTGATCCAGCGCTCGATGCTCTTGATTGGTCCTGTTCGATGTGTCCAAAGAAAGACCTAGAACCTCGAGCATACCGACTACCTCGCTCCAGCGCTGATGCGCTTGGCTTAATCGCTGCTCGTCTAGATCGGTGTTACCCGCAGTTGCACTTTCGTGAATAACAGCAAGTGCTCCAGGAATATTCAAGTCATCGTTCATTTGCGTAGTGAAATCATCGGGTAACTCAACGACTGCAAAATTACTAAACCTAGTTTCCTTCAATTCCCTTGCCGCCCGAACAACGAAACCGTGAAGCCTTGAAAGTGCAGCGGAAGCTTCGACTGTTGCCTCTGGGTGGTAGTCAAGGACTGAGCGGTAGTGAGCGCTGGCCAAATAGTAACGAGCAGCTTTGTCACTGACTTTGTCAAATAGGTCCTCTGACAATATCGAATTCCCTAGTGACTTGGACATCTTTTGACCCTGAATACTCACCAGCCCATTGTGAACCCAGTAGTTCGCAAAGCCGTGGCCAGCTGCAGTGGATTGCGCAAGCTCATTTTCATGGTGAGGGAACCGAAGGTCTAGGCCACCCCCGTGAATGTCAAAACTCTCCCCTAGATAATGGGCAGCCATAGCTGAACACTCAATGTGCCAACCCGGGCGGCCGCTACCAAAGGGAGAAGGCCAGTTAGCAGATTCTGGTTCGGTGGACTTGGCTGCTTTCCACAGGGCAAAATCCTGAGGATTTATCTTCGCCGGATGTGAGCGTTCACCCTCCATGTCATCTAGTTTCTGGTTGGTAAGTTCGCCGTAATTTGACCATTTCGCCGTGTCGAAATAAATGCCCCCTGAGCCATCGAGGCTCTCGTAGGCGTAACCAAGCTCAGCAAGCTTTTCGATGAGGGTAATCATCTGTGAGATGTGGCCGGTTGCTCTTGGCTCATGCGCTGGAAGCCCGATGGCGAGCCGACGATAATCAGTAGCGAACAATTGCTCGTTTTTGTAGGCCAACTCCCACCACTCGACTGACTGCTCAACGGCTTTTTCCAAAACCTTGTCATCAATGTCCGTGACATTTCTAACTAGTTGAACTTCGAGTCCTAGGTGTGTAAACCACCTTGCCATTAGGTCATAAACAAGCGCGGACCGTAGGTGCCCAATGTGAGGCGCGGACTGAACGGTTGGGCCGCAAACATACATAGAAACCCGCCCCGCTACTAAGGGCTCGAAATCCCTTAGTTCGCCGGCTTTCGTGTCGTAGAGCTTCATGTTCAAAAGCCTAGCCACGCATTCTCACGAGAGAGGTTGCCACAGCGGCTATTCCTCTTGAGTCAGCCAAGAAACCAAGTCCGTCAGTCGTGGTAGCCAATACAGAGACAGGAGCCCCAATTATTAGGCTCAGGTGTTGCTCAATTTCCAATCGCCTCGGGCCTATTTTTGGCTCATCCGCAACCACCTGCACTGAAACGTTGGCCGGTTCGAAACCGGCATCAGAAAGCAACCTAAGAGTTTCTCTCAAGAAAAGCTCGCCGCTTGCTCCTTGATATTCAGGTCTGTCAGTTCCAAAATTAGAGCCGATGTCGCCCAGGCTGGCGGCAGCAAGAAGCGCATCGACGATCGCGTGGGCAACTGCATCTCCATCGCTGTGCCCAGAAAGCAATCGATATTCGGGCCATTCCAAGCATCCCAACATCAGCGTCCCCGCATCACTGAACTGGTGGGCATCAACCCCAATTCCGGAGCGAACATCTGCAAAAATTGCGCGGGCGCGCTCAAGGTCTGAAGGAGTAGTCACCTTGAAGCCGTGCTCGTGGCCATCAACTATCGCGGTGGGCACCCCTATGGACTCTAGAAGCCCGGCTTCATCCGTGAAGTCTTCGGCCGCCCTAGCTAAGCCGTCTCTTAGAGTCGAAACCCGAAACCCCTGAGGGGTTTGCGCAAGCCTGAGCTGGTTACGGTCCACGGTCTTATCGACCCAGCGATCATTCACCTGCTTGACAGTGTCTGAAAGCCTAATTGTTGGGACAACGCAATCGGCCCACTCAAGCGCCCCTTTTACACGGTCAAATACCTCTTTTGGGGTGAACGCCCGAGCAGCGTCGTGCACCAAAACAAAATCGGATGTCACTTCTTCCATACCAGCGGCCACGGACTTTTGTCTCGAACTACCGCCGGTCACAACCTTAAAATCTAGGAAGAATTTGGCGGTTAGCCTTTCGAATTCCTCGGTCAGGCCCTCGGGCGCAACCACAATCAGCTGGTCTGGCTTGAATTCCGAAATGTGCATCAAGGAGAGCTCTAATAAAGTCTTGCCGGCTACCGACACCACGGCCTTCGGAACTGACGCCCCAAGCCTTGCGCCCTTACCGGCAGAGACCAACACCACCGCTACGGTCATTTGTTAGCTTGCCAATACCTTGTCAAGCTCCGCAGACGCCTTTTCTTCATCGACCTTGCGTGCCAGGGCAAGCTCCGAGATAAGAATCTGTCTTGCCTTAGCCAACATTCGCTTCTCGCCAGCACTCAAGCCTCGGTCCTGGTCACGACGCCACAGGTCCCGAACTACCTCAGAGACCTTTACTACATCGCCAGAAGCTAGCTTTTCCAAGTTCGCCTTATAGCGCCTAGACCAGTTAGTTGGCTCTTCGACGAACTCGGCTCTCAGCACGTCAAAGACCTGCTTGACACCCTTTTTATCAATCACGTCTCTTACGCCGACCATTTCGACGTTTGCGGCCGGCACCTGGATAATAAGATCGCCTTGAGCAACTCGAAGCTTCAGATAAGTTTGGGATTCACCGCGCACGGTTTTTTTCGAAACTTCGATAATCTCTGCCGCACCGTGGTGAGGATAAACAACTGTTTCGCCAACTTCAAACTTCATACACTTCTCTCGGCTTCAAAGCCCTTATTTTACCATAGTTCCCGCCAATTACCTAAGCTAGACTTTAGGGGTTAGCTAATGCGGAGGACCCTTGCAAATCAAGAAATTAACTGCCCTTTTGGCCACAGTTCTAACCGTTGTTGCACTCTCCGGTTGCTCGTTGAGCAGAAACGTGTCCTCGCTAGACCCCTACTCGCCCAGCGATGGAGTTGTTAGTGACATTGGGAGCTTGAAGGCAAGAAACCTCATCTTCATCAAATCCGAAGGGTCCCAGGCAGTTCTCATTGGCTCCTTTGTTAACAGTTCAGATACCGCTATCAGCGCAAATATTCAGACTGTTGATCAAGATAACAATCGAACCGTCTACGAATTCGAAGTAGGACCCAAAGCCAAGTACGACCTTGGTTACGGGGGAAATCTCGGAATTCTATTGGAAATTGCCGAAGGGCCAGGCTCGATGCACACTATTTTTGTGAGTGACGGAATGAGCCCGATACAGCTAGCTGTTCCAGTGCTCGACGGTTCCCTAGAGGAGTACCGCCCATTCCTTGAGCTTTTGGACTAAAACACCTACGCTTCGAACTTGTATCCCAGACCTCTGACGGTTGTCAGGTGGACGGGCCTGGCAGGATCGTCTTCGATCTTTGATCTAATTCGCTTCACGTGAACATCTAGGGTCTTTGTGTCACCAAAGTAATTTGAGCCCCAAACTCGGTCAATAATTTGACCTCGGGTTAGCACCCGGTTCACGTTTTCCATGAGCAACTCAAGGAGCTCGAATTCCTTGAGAGGCATCTGAATTCGTTCGCCATTGACTGTAACCGTGTGACGCTCAAGATCCATTTCGACCGGACCCGCTTTTATTAGACTCTTAGAAACGGTGGCGGTTTCGATTCCTCTTCTAAGAACTGCCTTCATTCTCGCGAGCAGTTCTCTGGATGAATAAGGTTTCGTAACGTAGTCATCGGCTCCAATTTCGAGCCCCACAACCTTGTCTATTTCCGAATCCTTAGCGGTAATCATTATTATTGGGACCTGACTCTCGGCCCGGATTGCCCTGCAGACCTCGTTGCCGTTTACCCCCGGCAACATGAGATCCAAAAGCACCAAGTCGGCGCCCAAGCTGAAGAAGATGTCAATGGCACTTTGGCCGTCCTCGGCTTCAATGACGTCATACCCCTCCTTTTGCAAAAGATAAACAAGAGGCTCCCGAAGGTTTTGCTCATCCTCAACGACTAAAACCCTGGTCAATTTGTCTCCCTGTTTTGAATGGGTAACCTAAGCGTGAAAGTGCTTCCGACGCCCTCTTTTGAAAACAATCTGACATCGCCCTTATGGTTGGACGCCGCATGCTTAACGATTGATAGTCCGAGGCCCGAGCCACCGGTCTCTCTAGACCGCGATGGGTCGACGCGGTAGAAGCGCTCGAAAATGCGCTCTTGATCGTCCTCTGAGATTCCGATACCAGAGTCAGTGACCGCGATTTCCGCCACTCCACCGACTTCCTTTAATCCGATTCCGACTTGAGACCCTTTGTCCGAATAGGCGATGGCGTTTTCGACCAAGTTTCGAACCGCAGTAGTGAGCATTTCGTAGTCTCCAACCATTCGAGAGCCCTTCATGGCATTGGTTACTAGCTTCACTCCGCGCTGCTCGGCAAGTACCTGATTACGATCAACCGCATCGTTGATTACCAGAGCCAAATCAAGCTCGACTGCGGTCTCAGAAAGATTTGCGCCCTGCACTCTGGAAAGCTGCATCAGCTCTTGAACCAAGCTGCCAAGTCGGGCTGCCTCCTTTTGAAGGGAAGCCGAGAACTTTCTGATGGTATCCGGGTCATCCTGAGCACCAGCAATCGCCTCGGTTAGCAGGCTTATTGCTCCAATTGGGGTTTTAAGCTCATGAGACACGTTGGCTACGAAATCTCTTCTGGTTACTTCTAGTCGCTTCGCCTCGGTTCGGTCGTCGACAAGCAACATGACATAGCGGTCGCCGAACTTGGCAGCGCGCGCATGCACCCAGAGCTGTTCTCGCTGGAGACCCGCTTCGATCTGAAGCTCTTGTTCAGCGGCTCCCGAGGTCGCCCTGGCATCCTCGACTAGACCCACCAGGGCCGAATGAATCAAGTGTCTATTTTGAACCAAGCCAAATTGAATAGCACCGGGAGATGCGCGCAAAACCAAGTTGCGCTCGTCTAACACCACTCCTGCGGTTGCCAGGACATCGACGACCTGAGCCGCAACAATCTCGAAAGCGTCAACCTGACGCGCGTCAGCCTGATCTCCTTTTCTGTTGCCAAGAATGCCCAAGAGTTCTTCCTAATGTTGTGTTTACCAAGTAAACAACTGCCTTTATGACAAGACTAGGTGTAAATTTCTATTTATTAGCCCTAGTTTTCCGCCGGTTAGTTCGAAGTTAATCTTAAATTTGAATGGCGGTGGGACACTCGAGCATCTTTAAAGAAATTATGAAGCAGTTAGGAAAAAATGCGCGCAGTATTCCAGCAGGAACTAATTGAAGTCCAGACCCGTCTGGTCGACCTGGCAAAAGATGCCCGCACAATCATGCACAAAGCCTCAGCGGCATTTCTAACTAGCGATGTTTCGCTGGCCGATGAGGCTCTTGCTTTGACCGACGCCAACGAGGAACGCGCTTTGGACCTCGATGAGCTTGTAATAAAGATTTTGGCGACACAATCGCCGGTTGCAAGAGACCTGAGAATTTTGGTTTCAGCACTTCGAATGAGTGCTTCCATAGAGCGCATGGGCTCACTTGCTTCACACATCGCCGCCATTGCCCGCTACCGTTACCCCGGCTCCGCGGTCCCCGATTCTCTTCGTGGCACCTTTGAAGAAATGGCACGGCTGAATCTCAAGCTTGCCGACAAGGTAATTATTTTGCTAAAAGATACTGATGTTGACTTGGCCCGTGAAATACAGGCCGAGGACGAGGCAGTGGATCTACTTCACAGAAAAGTCTTCGACATCGTGCTGGGGCCAGACTGGTCCGAAAATGCTATGTTCACGGTTGATGTGACTCTGGCCTCGCGTTACTTCGAGAGATTTGCCGACCACGTTGTGGATATTTCATCCAAGGTGAGCTTTCTGCAAACTGGAGACTGGCAAGAACTTAGTTAGTGCTTTCCCTGCGATGCGACTGCATCAGCTCCAGCTTTAGCCGCTTCTGGATCTAGGTAACGACCACCATGCTCAACTGGCTGAAGCTCTGCATCGAGCTTGTAGTAAAGCGGAACTCCGGTTGGAATGTTCAAATCGGTAATTTCATCATCGCCAATTCCGTCTAAATGCTTCACCAGCGCCCGAAGAGAGTTGCCGTGAGCAGTGACCAAAACCGTCTTGTTTTCTCTAAGAGATTTAGCGATATCACTTTCCCAGTAAGGGAGCATGCGGACTAACACATCCTTGAGGCACTCGGTGTTGGGTAGATCTTGTCCGAGGTCTTTATAACGCTCATCGTGGGCCTGGGAATATTGAGAATCCTCTGCAATCGCTGGAGGAGGAGAATCAAAGCCTCTTCGCCAAATCTGAAATTGCTCGGGGCCGTACTTTTCGAGGGTTTCCGCTTTATCTAGACCCTGCAAGGCGCCGTAGTGCCGCTCGTTCAACCGCCAAGAGCGCAGAGTCTCTATCCAATTGCGGTCCATTTGATCCAGGGCAACGTGGGCGGTGTTTATGGCTCGCTTTAGAACCGAAGTGTAAAGAATGTCCGGCTTGAGTCCAGAAGCCTCGATGAGCTCTCCGGCCCTCTTGGCTTCCTGTCTCCCCTGGTCAGTCAAGTCAACATCCACCCATCCGGTGAAGAGGTTTTTCTGGTTCCATGTCGAATTGCCGTGGCGCAGGAGGATTAGGTCGTAAGTCATACCAAAATCTTAGTCAACCTTGGGCAGCAGCGACCTGGCCTGCTCTGCACCTATGCCAGCTGCGACAGCAAGGTCCACGAACAGTGGCCTAATTTCTAGCAACAGAGCGCTCTCAGAGATTGTCAGCGGCGGGTCAAAAACCGTTGGGCTCAAGCTGGCCGGAATCTTTCTCAGATATTTCTTAGCCTTTTGCGTTACTGAAAAATCATCGGAAGTTTGCTCCAGTAACTCGGTGGCAATTATTATTTTTCCCACTAAATCAGCAAGTTGAGGCCGTGGTTTTTGGTCCTTGACTAAAAAATGAACGCGCCTGGTCAGAACCCTAAGGTTTCTGGTGGCCAAATCCATGCCCGCGGCAACCTGCCACTGCTGACTGATTTCTTTTGTGGTCCAACGATAAAAAGGAGAAATTTTGCTGATCGCAAGCGCGCTTTCTAGTGAGCTTTGCCAGTTGTCGACCAAGGGCTGAGTTTTGCGAATGTCGGTGAGGGCCTGATCGGCTAAATCAGCGTTTGGGGATCTCAGCACTGTCGCAACGGTCGAAAGCGTGTTTCTAAACACCAGAAACAAAGCCTTTGAGTCTTGTCTGGCCAACTTGATTGGATTGCGTGGCATAAGTGACACGAAGATCAGAGCAATGGCTCCACCGATCAAGCCATCAAGCGCCCGAGAGTAGATACCGGTGACAGGAGTCTGCATCAATTGAACCAAAACGGCCTGAATCGCAACGGTTATTGTGAAGGCGGGGTTGGAGGTAAAGAGCCTCGCGATTATCAGAGCAAGCAGTATTGCAACTGCCAATTGCACAGCCCCGCTGCCGAAAGTTTGCAGGAGGGTTTCGCTTAGAACAACCCCCGAGAACATAGCTATGGCCGTGAGCAAAACCTGCTTGGGCTTGGTGTCTCGGCTGAAACCCAGTGAAGAAATGGCCACCGTGACCGCAAGTAAAGGTACTTGATGACCGAGCACATAGCGGGCAAAAAGATACGAAGACAGCGCAGCAAGAACGATTTGCCCGATTGTCCATAATGAATCTCTAACCCTGGCGAAGGAAAACCTAATTACAAATCGGTTCATTTCCGGCCGGTGAGCTTGAAGGCTGCGGGACGTGGAAGATCCGCTGCCTTTCCAGCGTCGTGAGGCACTAAGACTTCTTGCATAGCAGAGACCCGGAAGCTACCAGATTCGATGAACAGATCTAGGTATGGGGTATTTCGATTCACTAGCGCCAGCGCTAACGACCCAGTTTCGTAGTGGAGAGCACCCGCGACAACTTTGCCGACTTCTTTTTCTTGATAGAAAACTTTGTCATCTTTGCTTGCCAAAACATCGCCCTGCTCTAGGTTCAAGATAATTAGCCTTCTTGGAGGATGACCTAGATTATGTACCTTTGCAACGGCCTCTTGGCCCCGGTAGCAACCTTTACTTAGGTGGACAGCCGACGAGAGCCAGTCAAACTCGTGAGGCAGAGAGCGGTCGTCAACATCTTTTATTTCCGGTCTACCGACGCTAATGCGGAGAGCCTCATAAGCCAATAGCCCGGATGGCACAAGGTCAGTCGGGGTGTCTTCCAGCAAATACTCGCGGTAGGAAAACTCGGCCCGGTCCGCGGCATAACGTACCGAACCGACTGGCTCACCGTCGAACTTGTCAATCCAGCACAAGCCCTCCCGGATAAAGAACCCGCCGATTACCCGAAGGTCCGCACGCTCAATTATCTCAACCTTTGCCCGGAACACCATTTTACGAAGCCAGGCGATCAGGGACTCCAAGTGGTCTGCGGCGGTGATTATTGAGACGCCAGCTTCAGTGGCAATTATTTTTAGCTGGTGCTCGATTCTTCCCTGGGGTGTCAGCAAGAGAGCCTCGGCGCTTTGCCCCTCTTTTAGGTTCATGATGTTCTGCGATAGTAGTGAGTGCAGCCAGCTTTTCGCATCCGGCCCATTTACTTCAAAAACCCGCTGATCAGTTCGCTCAACGAATGCGTCATGCGACAAAAGCTTGCGCTGCTCAAGAAGAGGGTTGCCGTAGTGGTCAGTCAACCTGCTTCTCCAATCTCGCCGATGCGTGGGACCTCAAGGGGCTGCCGATGGCCGCCATGTCCCATGCCCAAAGTAGGGCACCTTCTACTAGGCCAAACATGCGTTGGCCTGCCGTGTATTCCTTAGAATTAGGCGACCGTAGAACTGCGTCAGTTGCGATGTCGACTCTCGCACCCTTTATTTGGCCGAAGTAGAGCTCAGAAACCGAGTCTGAATTCGTTATGATTGCTTCGATTTCAAAGCCATCGTTTACGTTTCTTAGTAATTCCAAATCGTCACGAGTTTCAATTATGGGCTTCCCGGTTCCAGGCAAGAGTCCTGGTCCGGGTTGGTCCGCGGTGCTTATTTGCGCAAGCATCCAGTAACCCTGCTCCTGGATAATTAGGCCGCCCTTGGCGTCCGACACAATTGAGCGGTATTCAAGCTTCCCGGTGGACAACGGCGTGAATTCAATTCTTTGGAAAAATTCGATCTCAGTCGCGGTGGTTCCTTCGACTGGATAGCTGACTACTCCAGAGCCGCTCCAGGTCCCCAGTAAAAAGGTAAAAGGAGTGAGCGCTATTGGTAAGTCGTCGGGGAGAACGAACAAATTAGCTCTGGCCCTTGAACAACTTGAAGACCACTAACGCGGATACACCGGCAATAGCGATTGTGGCCAACACTAATAGGCCCGTGAAAAATATTTCGATTGCCAACAACATGTCAAAAGTCTACCTGACCATTGCAATCAGCGTCAGGAGACCGAGGATTGAGACGGTTCCGGTTGAGACATAGATTTGCTGCCTAACGGTGTCCTTGGCTTTTCTTGAAAACAAGTGCTCGAGGCTCACAAGGGCAATAGCGGATCCGGCTATTGCGGCAAATGCCGTGTAGAGCCGATCATCCGGATAACCAAACAGGGCGACAATGCCTGCGATCAGGACACCCGCCCAAATCGCTGCAATCTGCAACCACTGCCTACTCACGACTCAAACTCTACCCAAAACAGCGTAAATTCGGGCTATCATTTGGCTAAACGAAGGGTGCTGACATGGCTATTGTCCTGTGCATTTCGCCTGCGGGCACCAGCCCTCTCGGTGCCCTTGACGCTCTCGGGCATCAGTTAATTCAAGTCACATTTGACCCGCAAAGCCTCGCAGAATCGCCTAGACACGACGTGGTTTTGCTGGATTGCAGACACGACCTTATGGGTGCAAAATCTGTGGCGAGAATTTTGAGCGCCGCTGGCTGGACCAAGCCCCTAATGCTCGTTGCGAATGAGAGCGTACTTGCGGCAGTGAGCGCCGAGTGGGGACTGCACGACTTTGTTTTGGAAGGTGCAAGCCTGGCAGAAGTTGATGCGAGATTGCGAATTTTACTCGATGCAAAGCAAGCGACAACACCGGCCCTAGACCAAGAGACGGGGTTGGTGATCAACCTTGATAGCTATGTCGCGAAGATGGCGGGTCAGACGCTAGACCTAACATTCAAAGAATTCGAATTGCTTCGTCACTTGAACGAAAATCCGGGACGGGTATTTACCCGAGAGCAGCTCCTCAGCGAAGTTTGGGGTTATGACTACTTCGGGGGCACCAGGACCGTCGATGTCCACATAAGGCGCCTCCGTTCCAAGCTCGGGGAGCACGAGTCCTTGATTGGCACAGTTAGAAATGTCGGCTACCGATTGGACCCTGAGCGACAAGAAGCCGAGATAAGTTCACCTACTGATAACCCGCAGCTGTAAGGATTAGGTCCATGTCAGAAGAAACACAAATAATTTTTCAGCCGGATTCGCAACCAGGTTTACCTCAGGGTCGTTTTCTGGATCGCGAACTGAGCTGGCTGGAGTTCAACCAGCGTGTCCTGGAGCTCGCTGAAGACAAATCATTGCCACTTTTGGAACGTGTCCATTTCCTCAGCATTTTTGCCTCCAATCTCGATGAGTTCTTCATGGTTAGGGTTGCATCACTCAAAAGAAGAATCGCGACCGGCATCGCAGTTCAATCGGCTTCAGGCCTCAGCCCTCAGGAGGTTTTGCAGCGTATTTCTGACAGAACCAGAGACCTGCAGTCACGCCATGCGGAATTGTTTGCAACAGAAATTTCTCAAGAGCTCCGAGTCAACGGCATCGATGTTGTGCAGTGGTCGACCCTGTCCGAACCGCAGCATGACGAGCTTCACGAATATTTCACTAATCAAGTGTTCCCGGTTTTGACGCCGCTCGCTGTTGACCCAGCTCATCCTTTTCCCTACATATCTGGCCTTTCTCTAAACCTCGCGGTCTCGCTTCGGAACCCGAAGACTGACTCAGAACACTTCGCCCGAGTAAAAGTTCCCTCGCTATTGCCACGCTTCGTGCTGGTCCCAGGTTCGGAATCCAGTTATGTGCCGCTGGAAGAGATAATGGGGCAATATCTAGGCGAGCTTTTCCCAGGAATGGAAGTCACTCAGCACCACATTTTCCGAGTGACCAGAAACGAAGACCTTGAGGTCGATGAGGACGAAGGCGAGAACCTATTGGTTCAGCTAGAAAAAGAACTACTTCGAAGAAGATTTGGCCCCCCGGTTCGCCTCGAGGTAGCAGAGGACATCGACTCCCAGGTACTCAGCCTGCTGCAACGGGAATTAGATATTTCCAGCACCGATGTCTATCACCTGCCGGAGCCCTTGGACCTTAAGGGCCTTACCGCAATCGCATTCCTGAAAAGGCCGGAGCTACGTTTTGAGCCACACTCGATTACTACCAGCCCTTACTTAGAGGCCGACGAGGACGAGGCCGCGGATATTTTCGCTGCTCTTCGGGAGCGAGAAGTTTTGGTGCACCACCCCTACGAGAGCTTTGCTACCAGCACTCAGGCGTTTTTGGAGCAAGCCGCTGAGGACCCGCAAGTGTTGGCAATAAAACAAACTCTTTACCGCACTTCTGGAGACTCTCCGATAGTGGACGCCTTGATAGATGCCGCGGAGGCTGGCAAGCAGGTTTTGGCGCTGGTTGAAATCAAGGCTCGATTTGATGAAAAAAACAACATCGCCTGGGCAAGAAAACTAGAAGCGGCAGGAGTCCACGTTGTCTACGGGATTGTTGGACTCAAGACTCACTGCAAGCTCTCACTCGTGATACGACAAGAGGGCGACAAACTGCGGCGCTACTGCCACATAGGAACCGGAAATTACAACCCCAAAACTGCTCGGTATTACGAGGACCTGGGGCTTTTGACCGCCAGGGAATCAGTTGGCGCTGACTTGACTCAGCTTTTTAACCAGCTTTCAGGATTCTCAACTGAGCCCGGTTACACGTCGATTTTGACCTCTCCAGTTGGAGTCAGAGAAGGGCTTGTCGAAAGAATCCAGCGCGAAATCACCAATAAGGAAGATGGCAAGCCAGCCAAAATTCGAATGAAATTGAACTCTCTGGTAGACGAGCAAATTATCGACCAGCTCTACTTCGCATCGATGGCCGGAGTCCCCATCGAAATCTTGGTTCGAGGTATGTGTGCACTAAAACCCGGCATTCAGGGACTAAGCGAAAACATAAAGGTCGTGTCCGTGCTCGGTCGCTACCTCGAGCACAGCCGTGTGTTTTTCTTCGAAAACGCAGGTGACCCCGATGTCTTTATTGGCAGTGCCGACATGATGCATCGCAACCTCGATCGGCGAGTCGAGTCATTGGTGAAAATAACTCAATCTGATCAAATAAAAGAGCTCAACAATCTTTTGGAGCTTGCCGTCGGAGGCACGGTCGCAATCTGGGAGCTGGAGTCCAGTGGTATTTGGCGACGGGATTCAAAGAATCAAGAAGGCGCAGCGCTTATTGATATGCAAGACGAAGTAATGGCACGAACACTTTTGAAAAAAGGGGCCAGGTAATGACCATCTATGCAGCCGGTGCGGTGTGCTGGAGGATGTCAAAGGGCGAGATGGAACTGGCCATGGTTTACCGAACCAAGCATAAGGATTGGACTTTCCCCAAGGGAAAGGTTGACCCTGGAGAGCTCCTCCCAGAAACCGCCGTCAGAGAAGTTGAGGAAGAGGCTGGAATCAGGATCAGGCTCGGTCGAAAACTTGCAGTTATCGATTACGAACTGGCCTCGGGCGAAACCAAAGAAGTTCACTACTGGGTTTCCAAGGTCAAAGACAGCGCAATTGCAAAATCGAAGTTCGCACCAAACGAGGAAATAGAAAAAGTCGAGTGGGTCACAGCAAAAAAAGCCATGGAGCAACTCACCTACGACCACGACCGGGAGCTACTGACAAGAGCCCTTAAATTTTACGATCAGGGTGAGCTTGAAACTAGAGGTCTGATAATTCTTCGCCACACCTCAGCAACGCCGAGGGCTTCATGGGCCGGCGAGGAGGCAAAGAGGCCGTTACTGCCAGAGGGACGTCAGCAGGCAAAACGGTTGGTAAACCTGCTGGATGCATACGGCCCAAAGCGATTGGTCACAAGCCCCTGGACTAGATGCCAGCAGACCGTTTCCCCGTATTCCAAAAAAACAAAGCGAACCCTGATTGAGCGGTCCCAACTAACTGAGCTTGCGAACGAGCGCGGTCCGAGAAAAACCAAGAACGTCATCGATGACACCTTTGGTCAGACCAAAAATGCCCTGATCTGCTCTCATCGTCCAGCACTTCCGACAATCATCGAGACTTTTTCCAAATATGCAATCGAAGATGTCGCACCGACGCTGGCCGCCGAAAAAACCTTGTCGCCGGGGGAGTTTTTCGTGCTGCGCGTCACCACGGGTACTAGGCCAAAAATCATCGCCTACGAGCGCATCTACCTGGAATCCGTATTGTCAGCGGCAAAACTTAGCGCGTAATTCATCAGCTGTTTACTTGGTTTACAAGCCAAGTTTGCATTGCCTTTCTAACTTGGCTCTCGCCTAACAAAACCCATAAGGAGAGGTAATACATGAACAACATTCTCAAGCTTGGTGCCCTGGCTGCTGCCAGCACCCTGGTGCTAGCGGGCTGTGCAGCTAACGAAGCGGTCGTAGAGACCCCAACGAGCGCTGCGGCCGGATCAACCGAAACAGTTGTGGAGCTAACCGGAACCCTAAACGGTTCTGGCGCCTCTTCAATGGCCGCTGGTCAAGAAGCGTGGATTGCCGCTTTCCAGATTGCAAACCCAGGTGTGACCGTGAACTATGACCCAACCGGTTCTGGTACCGGTCGCGCTCAGTTCATGGAGGGTGCAACCTCCTTCACCGGTTCTGACTCGTACTGGAAAGACGAAGAACTACTTGAGGCTTTCCCAAGCTGTGAGGCCGGAACAATGCCCTGGGAGTTCCCAATCTGGATTTCTCCAATCGCAGTTATCTTCAACCTTGATGGCATCTCCAGCCTGAACATGGAAGGCGCAACTGTCGCTGGAATTTTCGCTGGCGAAATTACAATGTGGAACGATTCAGCAATCGCCGCTGCAAACCCAGGTGTAGCTCTCCCTGAACTACAGATCACAGCGGTTCACCGCTCTGACGAGTCAGGTACCTCGAAGAACTTCACTGACTACCTAGCAAAGGTTGCGGAGAACGTCTGGACCGTGGGCGCAATTGAAGCATGGCCAGTTGAGTACGGTGGCGAGGGCGCACAGGGTACCTCGGGAGTTGTTTCCGCTGTTACCGGTGGTAACGGAACAATCGGTTATGCAGACGCATCACGCGCCGGTGACCTTGGAACCGTAGCCGTAAAGGTAGGAACTGACTATGTTTCATACTCAGCCGAAGCCGCTGCTGCAGTGGTTGACGCATCTCCACTCGTCGATGGACGCGAGTCATACGACTTGGCAACCAAGATTGACCGCAACACCACAGCATCAGGTGCTTACCCAATCGTGTTGGTTAGCTACCTAATGGGTTGCAACGACTACGCGGATGACGCACAGGCAGAGCTGGTTCGCGCCTGGGCATCATTCCTAGTTTCAGAAGATGGACAGAATGCAGCTGCAGCGTCAGCTGGGAATGCACCAATCTCTGCTGGTCTCCGTGCAAAGGCACAGGCCATCATTGACGCAATCAAGTAACTGAACATTAGGTTAATAGAACCCGGCCTAGGTCTCCTAGGCCGGGTTTTATTTACTAACTTGGTACTCATACAAATAAGTAAAGGAAATAATGACCGACACTAAGCCGAAGGCAGTTCGACGCCTCGGCGATGTCGTGTTTGCGAACCTAGCTTTTTTCGCAGGTGTCAGCATCCTTGCAACCCTTGCCACTGTCGCAGCATTCCTGTTCGCGCAGTCAGTTCCAGCTTTTACCGGACCGCCGATCGATGCAGCCTCCGAGGGTTTCTTCAGCTACGTTCTACCGTTTGTTTTTGGAACGGTCTATGCCTCAGTTATTGGGTTGGCGATCGCTACTCCCTTGGCGATTGGCATCGCACTTTATATTTCACACTTCGCTAACCGCAAATTTGCTCAGGTGCTCGGTTATGCAGTAGACCTCTTGGCGGCGATTCCCTCGGTGGTTTATGGCCTTTGGGGAATCTTGGTGCTGGCGCCATTTCTAAGCCCCACTTTCAATTGGCTAAATGAAAACTTGGGCTGGATCCCGATATTTGCTGGGCAAGTCTCCGCCACTGGAAGAACGATGCTGACGGTGGGTATCGTCTTGGCAATCATGGTGCTGCCGATCATGGCGGCGCTTATTCGCGAAATCTTCTTGCAGACCCCCAGGCTCCACGAGGAAGCTGCTCTTGCTCTTGGAGCAACCAGATGGGAAATGATCAAAATGGCAGTGCTGCCATTTGGTCGACCCGGAATCATCTCAGCCGCCATGCTCGGCCTAGGCCGGGCACTTGGTGAAACCATGGCTGTGGCTATGGTTCTCTCGCCTGCGGCCGTTGTCTCCTTCGCAGTTTTGACCTCAACAAACTCCAACACGATCGCCGCAAACATAGCCCTACAGTTTCCAGAAGCCGGCGGCAACTACACGAACCTTTTGATTGCCACCGGGCTGGTTCTGTTCGCGATCACCATGGTTGTCAACATGATTGCCCGCTGGGTCATAAGCCGTAGAGCAGAATTCTCGGGGGCCAACTAATGACAACCCAGCTAAATTCAAGTTTCCGAGGAACGCAAGACTTGCCGAAGTGGCTGTCCCCGACATTGCTGGTCAGCTTTTTCTTGGCTTCATTTGGACTACAGGTACTGCTTGCCTCGGACAGCGACAGTGCCGAAATTAATTTTATCCCAGTCGCAGTTTTTGGACTTCTTAGCTTCACGCTTGCTCTCTATGTAATTTCGCGGGTTATCGAGGGGGTCAGAAAGGCAACCGATCGTCTGGTGACAATCATGGTTTCCACTGCTTTCTCGCTTGCACTGATCCCACTTTTATCGCTCGCCTACACGGTTGTGACCAAGGGAGTGGCTAGGTTTGACGCTGAATTCTTTACCTTCTCAATGCGAAATGTTGTCGGTGAAGGCGGCGGGGCACTGCACGCAATCATCGGGACAGTCGAGATCACCGGAATAGCAACCCTTATCTCAGTCCCCATTGGAATCATGGCCGCTATCTACCTGGTGGAATATGGCCGCGGGACAGTCGCTCGATTGGTGACCTTCTTCGTAGATGTCATGACCGGAGTTCCTTCGATTGTGGCTGGGCTTTTTGCTTATGCGCTTTTTGTAATCTTCTTTGGACCTGGAGTCAGAATGGGACTCGGCGGCGCGATCGCTCTCAGCCTCCTGATGATTCCGGTTGTCATAAGAGCTACCGAGGAAATGCTAAAGATCGTTCCGAACGAGCTTCGCGAGGCAGCCTATGCGCTCGGAGTTCCAAAGTGGCTAACGGTGCTTAAAGTTGTGCTACCAACATCGCTAGCCGGTATTGCAACCGGCATCATGATAGCTATCGCGCGAGTAATCGGAGAGACCGCTCCGCTATTGCTGATCGCGGGATTTACAGCTTCCATGAATTACAACCCACTAGATGAGCGCATGATGACGCTTCCTGTGTTTGTCTACACCTCTTACGCAAACCAAGGTGTGGATATGCAGGCCTATTTGGATAGGGCATGGGCTGGTGCTCTCACATTGATGCTCATTGTCATGGTCCTAAATCTCGTTGCCCGTCTAATAAGTAAGTACTTTTCTCCGAAGGGATAAAAAATGTCAAAACGCATTGAACTGAAGTCGCTGGATGTCTATTACAAAGCCTTCTTGGCTGTTGAGGACGTGAGCATGGTGATTGAGCCCAAGGCGATCACCGCCTTTATCGGTCCTTCCGGTTGCGGGAAGTCAACGCTTATTAGAACCCTGAACCGCATGCACGAGGTTATCCCCGGCGCAAGGGTTGAAGGCCAACTACTAATGGATGGCGAAGATGTCTACGGACCAGATGTTGATCCAGTTCGAGTGCGCAGGCAAGTCGGAATGGTTTTCCAGCGACCAAACCCATTCCCAACCATGTCGATCAAAGACAATGTACTTTCCGGGTACAAGCTAAATAATTCCAGGATGTCAAAAGCCGAAGCAGAGGAAATTACCGAAAAAGCGCTTGTGGGCGCAAACCTTTGGAATGAGGTCAAGGACCGCTTAGAAAAACCAGGCTCTGGGCTTTCTGGTGGTCAGCAGCAGCGTCTTTGCATCGCGAGGGCAATCGCGGTGGAACCTGACGTTATTTTGATGGACGAGCCGACCTCCGCACTTGACCCAATTTCAACAGCGGCGATTGAAGACCTTGCGGTAGAACTAAAAGAACACTTCACCGTTGTAATTGTTACTCACAATATGCAGCAGGCCTCAAGAATTTCCGACATGACCGCGTTTTTCAACATTGCGGGGAGCGGCTTGCCCGGCAAGCTAATCGAATACGACAAAACCGAAAAGGTTTTCTCCAACCCGACCGAACAGCAAACCGAAGATTACGTTTCTGGTCGCTTCGGTTAGAAACAAAACCGGTCGGTAGTAGGTTGTTGTTTTAATGATAGAAACCGTAACCTCAGATCTTGCAACCCTCAAGAATAAAAATGGGAAGCCGGCCAAGGTACTTGTTACCGGTGCCACAGGCTATATCGGCGGCCGCTTGATTCGTGAGCTACTGAGCCACGATTATAAAATTCGCGTACTAGTCCGCGACCCCCAACGCATCACTGATTACCCCTGGCAAAAAAATGTCGAGGTTGTAGTAGGCGATGCCACCGACCCAGCGGTGCTGGCTCAGGCTCTAGATGGTGTCGATCTTGCCTATTACTTGCTGCACGCGCTCATGGTCGACAAAGACTTCGAACTCATGGAGCGACAGCTAGCTGAGGTTTTTGGCAGGGTGGCCAAAGAAAAAAATGTCTCCAGAATTATTTACCTGGGTGGAATGATTTCAAATGACTTCGAGCTTTCACCGCACATGTCCGCCCGGGAGGAAACCGGTGAAATCCTCCGCGGGTCTGGAGTCCCTACAATCGAGCTTCGAGCCGGAGTGGTCATAGGTTCCGGGTCCGCCTCTTTTGAAATGCTTAGGCACCTAACCGAGCGCTTGCCGTTCATGGTCACTCCGAAATGGCTCCTAAATAAAATCCAGCCGATAGCTATCCGGGATGTCCTGAGATATCTGGTGGGCTCCGCGACCCTCGATAAAAAAATGAACAAGGACTTCGACATCGGTGGTCCAGAAATTTTCACCTACCTGGAGATGATGCAGCTCTACGCCCAAGTGGCTGGATTACGCAGGAGAATAATCATTCCGCTTCCGGTTCTAACCCCAAGGCTTGCATCGGGTTGGGTCGGGCTTGTCACCCCGGTTCCAGTAACCCTTGCCAAGCGCTTGGTGGCATCCCTAAAGCACGATGTGGTTGCCAGAGACAACAGCATCAGGGAATTGATCCCCGAGGCCGTGGGAGGCATGACTGACTTCAAAAGCGCTGTTGGCCTAGCGCTAACTCGAGTAAAAGATCTTGAGGTGGAAACCAGATGGAGCAATGCGTCTTTTCCGGGCACCCCCTCAGAACCGCTTTCGACCGACCCAAGCTGGGCGGGCGGGTCACTGTACGTCGATCATCGCGAATTTGTATCCACTGATTCGGTAAGCAAAGTTTGGAGTCGTGTCGAATCAATCGGCGGGAAGAACGGATATTCAACTGCCACCTGGGCCTGGGAGCTACGTGGGCTAATGGATCTGGTGGTTGGCGGAGTTGGTCTTCGTCGGGGCCGTCGCGACCCAAAAACTCTTATGGAGGGCGAAGCTCTTGATTTCTGGAGAGTTGAAAGAATCGATAGACAACACCTGCTTCGGCTTCGAGCGGAAATGAAGATGCCGGGACTTGCATGGTTGGAATTTGAAGTCTCCGCTCTCGAAGACGGCACAACCCTGCTCGTTCAAAAGGCCTACTATCACCCGCACGGTCTTGCCGGACACGCCTACTGGTGGCTAGTTTCGTTTATGCACGGAATTGTGTTCCCCTCCATGGCGAAGAAGCTAAGTGGTGGCAGGAGCAGAAAGCCCGTCAGCAGCTAGGATTCACGGGTGCCTAAAACTCGCCTCGCCGTTATAGCCCTGCTGGGCGTTGGTTTTGTCTGGGGCGCGGCCTTTGTTCTAATGAAGGACGCCATCGAGCAACAGCCATACATGGATTTTCTGGCAACAAGATTTTCGATTGCCGCTCTTGCAATGATTGTCCTAAGACCAAGACTTTCACTCAGCATGAAGCCTGGTGACCTGAAGTTTGGCTCGCTTATTGGGATCGTCCTAGCCCTTGGTTTTATAACTCAGACCATTGGCCTAAGCCTCACAACTGCCGCCACAAGCGGTTTTCTCACCGGGCTGTATGTCGTATTCACGCCGATCATTGCCTGGGTTTTCACGCGCAAGCGCTTCCCGATCCGAGTGATTGTCGGAATCCTGCTGGCAGTAGTGGGACTCGCTGTCTTCTCAGGTGCGGCCACCAACATCGAATTTCAGCTTGGGCAAATCTGGCTGGTGATTTGCGCAGTCTTTTTCGCTATTCACATTTTGCTGCTTGGCAAATTCGGGCATGGAAGAAACTCATACCGAATCGCCATGATTCAAATCAGCTTCGCAGCAATTGTCTGTTGGGGCTTTGCGCTTGTCGACGGCTACCAGCCTCCACCCAATTGGGAAGTTTGGTTCGCGGTCCTTTTCACAGCTCTCCTGTCCACTGTGATCGCGTTTTGGGTTCAGACCTGGGCCCAGACCCTGATCGACCCCGCTCGAGTGGCATTGCTGATTACCAGCGAAGTTATTTTCACGGCCATATTGGCGGTTGGGCTTGGTCAAGAACCACTGACGGCTGCGATGGTCCTCGGTGGATCGGTGATGCTAGCCGCAATGCTTATTGTTGAGTGGCCAACAAAGACTGAACCGGTCATACCCTTAGAGCCCAAGCTCCACGAGTAGATTTTCTAGCTTCTTATTTGCGGGAGGCACTCTTTTATTGCAGCTGAAGTTGAACTTCATAGGAAAATTGTGACGCGGTGAAGCCACCAGGTGCGACCGAATGGTTCCACAAAAACTAAGCTTTAGAGATGTATCAACCAGAGTCCAAGTTGGCCGCGCAGGCACTTAGCGCTGGATACTCCGCCGACCAGGTAATTCGAAACCTCGACCTAGAAATCAGTCAGGGTTCTGTCACGGCGATTATTGGGCCAAATGGTGCCGGTAAGACCTCGCTGCTGAAGGCTTTAGCGCGAAAAATCCCGGCGGCGAGCGGAGCCGTGCTATTGGACGGCATCTCAATCACTTCACTCACCAAAGCCGAGATAAACCAAAGCATTGGGTTTCTTGCCGCAATCCCAGCAGCCAGAAACCAGGAATCCGTTTTTGATCTGGTGGCCAGATCGGCAATGGCAGCCCGCCAAATTTCCAGAGTATCCCCCAGGCTCAAGGAAGAAATCGAAACCCTACTGGAGCGTACGTCGCTTTCTGGAGTCGGAGATAAAAAAGTGGGCGAGCTTTCCTCGGGTTACCGTCAATGCGCCGTGATAGCTGCGGCGCTGGTGAAAAACCCTGCGGTGCTGTTGCTAGATGAACCCACTAACTCTCTTGACTACAGTCACCAGCTGCAAGTTATGAACCTCTTGTCTTCCCTGAAGCGCGAACGCGGGATGACAATCGTCGCGGTGATTCACGACCTAAATCTTGCGGCCCGATTTGCAGATCACATCGTTATCCTCAAAGACGGCTCAATAGTGGCACAGGGCACCCCACACGAAGTCATAACCCCAAACAACCTGGCTGACGCCTTTAGGATTTTGGCTCGCGTGATCGATGATCCGGTTGGTAAGACCCCACTGGTCATCCCAATTCGCCAGCTTGCTTAGAAACTTCAAGACAAGGTCGCTTATTTCTCTAGCAAGCACCATAATTAGGGATGTAGTTCATTAGGTGAAGGCGCAGTTACTAGCAGTGACGCCACAGAGGCTTGCGCCTACCAGTGAATGAGGGCAAGGACTGGGCCCGAATCTTCGAATCGGTCATGTTTGGTTGTGAAAATCCGTGCGTATCTTGCTCATAGGGGCAGGTGGTGTTGGCGATGCAATCGTTAAGATCTCTGCCGATCGTAATTTCTTCGAAAAATTAATCGTCTCTGACTACGACATTCAACGTGCTGAAAAAAGCGTTGATTGGGTAAAAGAGCACTCCCCGAAAGCCGCAGACAAGTTCCAAACTGCACAGATTGATGCCAGTGACTCAGACCAGGTGGCCGCCTTGGCCAAGGAGGTCGGGGCCACTCACATCATGAACGCGGTCGAGCCCAAGTTTGTCCAGAGCATCTTTGATGGTGCACTGAAGGCAGGCGTGAATTACATGGACATGGCGATGAGTTTGAGCCACGTCCACAAGACAGACCCGTTCAACACCCCAGCCGAAAAACTAGGCGATTGGCAATACGACAAGCACGCTGAGTTTGAAAAAGCTGGCCTACTGGCTCTCATTGGAACCGGAGCTGAGCCCGGTATTTCTAACATATTTGCTCGCTACGCAGCCGATCACCTTTTCAGTGAAGTTGATGAAATCTGCATCCTTGATGGTGGGAACTTAGTTGTCAGAAATGAACAAGGTGAGGAAATCTTCGCTCCTTCGTTCTCAATCTGGACCGTCATCGAAGAGTGCTTGAACCCGCCCCTGATCTGGGAAAAAGATCGCGGCTGGTACACAACCGAACCATTTAGCGAGCCAGCAATGTTCGAGTTCCCAGGAGGAATCGGACCAATCGAGTGCGTGAACGTCGAGCACGAAGAAGTGAACATGTTGCCCCGCACCATGGATGCACAAAAGGTTCGCTTTAAGTACGGCCTTGGCACTGAGTTCATCGGCGTCTTGCAGACCCTGCATGCTTTAGGTCTCGACAAGACTGAGCCGGTTTCGGTCAGATCCAAATCCGGTCGAGTCGAAGTTGCCCCAAGAGATCTAGTCGCTGCAGTTCTCCCAGACCCAGCTTCCCTGGTTGATTCGATGACCGGTATGACCTGTGCAGGAACCTTGGTTACAGGCAAGGGCCTCGATGGCAAGCCAAGAGCTACCTATCTCTACCACGTGGCAGACACTAGCTGGACTGGCGAAAACTACAACGCTCAAGCCGTGGTCTGGCAAACCGCCTTAGTTCCGGTAGTGGCACTAGAGCTACTATCGCGCGGTGACTGGAAGGCCACTGGAGTTCGTGGTCCTGAAGAATTCGACGCCAAGCTGTTCTTGGACCTCATGTCCACTGAATACAAGCAGCCATGGGGTTCGCAAGACCGTAACCCAGAAAACCCGAGTGTAATTGACGCCAACTGGCAATAGATTAATCCGTTTCTGGAGTTACGACATTTAATCCACTCTGCAAGTAACTGCCTTATTTGGGAACACTCTCAGCTAACTTGAAGTTATAAATTTTAGAGTTATAACTACCAACCTTCAGGGAGATTAAAGATGCGCATTTCAAAGCGATGGATTCCATCCGTAGCGGTTCCGGCTGTAATTGCACTGGGTGCTGTCGCGGTTCCACTGCAGGCTAACGCCGTCGACCTTCCGGACCTAAGCGCATCCGAAGTTATGGTGCTGATGCAAAAGAGCGAGGTTCTGGAGTTTTCCGGAACAATCGTGAAGGTCAGCGACATGGGTATTCCCTCCTTGGAGTTCAGCTCCATGGTGAGTGAAGACATGGCAGACGAGATGGCAGAGAAGATGCCGGCCGAATTCGCTGATTTTGTGCCAGCGGTTATTGAATCAAGCGCCTTGACCCAGGCCATGGAAATAGTCTCCGGCACTCACAATGTGAGAGTTTATGTGTCCGGTCAAGACAAGATGCGAGCGCAGATCTTAGATCCAATGTCCCAGCGAGACTTGATTGTTAACGGAGATGAGTTTTGGGTCTATGACGCCAAGACCGCCACCGCTACAACTGGCACCATAAACATGGAGAGCGACCCTGCAAAGCAGGCAACTGCCGAGCAGGAAGTTCTTGACTACGCAGAATCAATCGCTCTGGACCTAAGCAGTCCAGAGGCCATTGCAGACTATCTAGTCGGCATGATCGACGAGACCAGCACAGTTGAGGTCGGCAAGGATCACAGTGTTGCGGGCCGCTCGGCCTACCAGCTACTCATCAGCCCGGACGCAGATGCTTCCCTAATTGAGCGAGCTGAGATTTCGGTTGATTCTGAAACCGGACTTCCGCTGAAGGTTGAGATTTTCTCCACCCAGCAGACCTCAGCTGCATTTTCTGTAGGTTTTGAATCAATCAGCTTCGGGCCGATTGACACGGCACTATTCGAGTTCACTCCACCAGCTGGCACAGTGGTAACAACCTTAGATTCCAGTGACCTAGAAGGCTACGCAGACAAGGACAGTGGCGAACTAGAAGCCGAGCTTGAGGCAGCATTCGGCGACTCAGCGAAGCCCGAGGTTATTGGCAAGGACTGGCAGAGCGTTGTTTATTTGCCAGCTCTTCCGGCAGTCATTCCAGCAGAGCTAATGGCAACTGAACTCTTCGCAGACATGCTGACCGAGGTTCCAGGAGGCAAAGTATTCTCAGGCGCACTTGTGAATGTATTTCTGACTGATTCCGGCGAGGTCTACATGGGTGCGGTCACAATTGAGTTCTTGCTCAGCGTCTCGAAATAGAGGACATGCCCCAGAGTCTTGAGCTGGCAATAAAAACCAGCTCTCTCACTAAGCAGTTTGGCTCCCAAAAAGCAGTATCAAGCATCGACCTAAGTGTCCCAAAGGGATCGGTGTTCGGCTTCTTGGGTCCCAACGGCTCCGGAAAGACAACAACGATCCGCATGATTCTGGGTCTAGCCGCAGCGTCCAAAGGCGAGATAGAACTCTTGGGTCACCCGATTCCAAAAGAACTAGAGCACGCCCTGCCCAAGGTTGGCGCCCTAGTCGAAGGCCCGGCCTTCTACCCCTACATGTCCGGTCGAAACAACCTGATAAGAATTGATTCGGCCGACCGTAATTCAACTGCTTCCACGCGTAACCAGCGTGTCGATGGTGCTTTAGAGCGTGTTGGTCTCACCAACGCCGCTAAGAAAAAGGTCCATGCTTATTCCCTAGGCATGAAGCAGCGCCTAGGCTTGGCCAATGCACTTTTGAAGCCACGAGAGATTTTGATTCTTGATGAGCCGACAAATGGCCTAGACCCTCAAGGAACCAGAGAGGTCAGAAACCTTATTCGCTCGCTCGCCGCTGAGGGCATCACCATATTTGTCTCGAGCCATTTGTTGAGTGAAATCGAACAACTTTGTAGTCATTTAGCCGTTATGACCGCTGGCAAGATTGTTGCGCAGGGCAGCTTGGCGGAACTCAGAAATGAGTCCCAAACCAGACTGGTCCTAAAAGCCGACCGTATTGATGAGCTGGTTGACCTTCTAAAAACTCAAGGGCTAACAAAGCTCTCCCTAAAACCAGACCGAGTGGTGGTTCCAGTGCCAAGTGACTTCGACGTGGCAAGTCTGAACCAGTTACTAGTCAAGAAGAAATTTATGGTGAGTGAAATCCGTCTCGAGCAACCAAGTTTGGAAGAATACTTTGTCAACCTGACTGGAGAGGGGTTTGAAGTTGTTCGCTAAATCCCTGAGTCTTTCTCTAATGCTCTCAGAGCTAAGAGTCATGTTCACCCGACGTCGCACTTGGGCGATGCTTGCCGCAATTGCACTGATACCGATCCTGTTGGCCGTAGCGGTTGCACTAACCAGTGATCAGCTCGCTCCTGGTGAAGGCCCGCCTTTTCTTGATCGAGTAACCCAAAACGGTCTATTCACTGGCTTCACCGCGACCCTTTTGGCCCTTCCGCTATTTTTGCCACTCACCATGGCCGTTGTTGCCGGAGACACCATTGCCGGAGAAGCCAGCCTGGGGACACTCAGATACCTGCTGATTGCTCCGGTGGGTCGTTTGAGACTCCTTGTAGTCAAGTACCTAGGGACAATAGTCTTCGCACTTGCTGGAACCTTCACGCTGATGCTAGCCGGCGGGATTATTGGAGCGATTCTGTTCCCAATTGGCCCAGTCACTTTATTGTCAGGCGATCAAATTTCCCTGGCAGAATCAATAGGTCGAATGGCACTCGTCGCCGTATACACAGCGATCTCAATGAGTGGGTTATTGGCAATTGGATTATTTGTTTCGACTCTGACCACGGTCCCCGTTGGCGCAATGGCTGCGACAGTTGTCCTAGCTGGCGTAAGTCAGATTCTTGATAACTTGCCACAGCTTTCTTGGCTCCACGAATGGCTCTTTACCCACTACTGGCTGAGCTTCGCGGATCTACTGAGACAACCGATTGAGCTTGGTTCATTTGCCAGCAATTCTCTGCTGCAACTGGGATACATTGCTGTCTTTGGAGCTTTGGCCTATTCAAGGTTCACCACTAAAGACATCTTGAGCTAATCGGCTGATACACTTTCAAGCTGCAGGGGCCTCTAGCTCAGTTGGTTAGAGCAACGGACTTTTAATCCGTGGGTCGTCGGTTCGAATCCGACGGGGCCTACCGGAATTGGTAACTTCTCAGCTCCTTATGCCCGACATGGGCACTAAGAGGCTAAGAGCGGATCTATTCGGAGCGCTTTTTGCCTTCTGATTTGGACTGCTTTGCCAGTCTTTTTTCCTTCAAGTTTTTTGCAGGGGCCTTTTTGGTGTTTTTTTGAGGCTTTTGCTCTTTTTGTGCCATTGTCATTCTCCTTTAATAATTGATCTTTTATTCACGGGGGTTATCGTCCTATCGATGACCACCTTCCTGAACAAACTTAGCTTTGAAAACTCGAATTAGCCTCTCAGTCAGCTGATTCGCATTAAGTCCTTGAGGACTTGTGCAGGCGGCTGCGCGAAGTAGCTGCCGGTGCAGCCATGAGCTGACCTTCCTAGGCGCCCTCTCCAACCACTTGAAGGTTACTTGCGCCCTGGACTCGCCAACCATCCATGGCTTCAATCATCAAATATCTGAGGGCATAAACGTCATTTCCGGCTTGTAGAAACCGAACATCAATCAGCGCTAGTCCGGATTCAGAATCAACCAAACAGTCATTGAAAATCAGCTTGGAAGACTCGATTAGCGGGCCATAACTCCCGGCGATAATTCCCACGAAGCCCTCTAGTGTCACGTTGGACCGAAATGATGGTGACGCGAACGAGTACGCGAGCTCAAAGTCATCTCGTGCAAAGGCCGAGGTCTGAGCGTTTACCGTTGACTCGATGCCGCCCTGGACATTGGCATCGCAAGCAATGGGGCCACCCTCCGTCATAGGGGCTTCACTCTGAGTTGGTTCGGGTTGGGCTTCCTCCGTGGGTGTTTGAGACTCTGACACGATATTAGGTTGGGGTTGTGCGCACCCGACGAGCAGGAGAAGGACGGGAATCGCGTATAACAGCTGCCGAGCGCATTTCATTTGAAGAATAACTTTGGGGCTCAGACCGAAATTCCCCAAGCTTCTACACACCCTCTAGATGGCGAGTTACAGAGGAGGGCCACACAGACCAGATTGCCGGCACTGGCCAAACAGCTACGCTAGTCGCTCCTGGTCCCTGTCTATCCCAAATGCGCCGAAACCCTCGACGCGCTGAATGATGGTGACGAAGAATGTGAATATAAAGACGGCAGGTGCTGCAGCTTGGCTAAGTCGCGATCTTCGGTGCTATTGCCTTTGTCGCATGCGAAAACGATGTTGTTCGGAGCTAGCTCGCTGTTAGAATTAAAGGCGGTTAGGGGCCTCTAGCTCAGTTGGTTAGAGCAACGGACTTTTAATCCGTGGGTCGTCGGTTCGATCCCGACGGGGCCTACTAGAACCCCATCCTTCAAGATGGGGTTCTTTTACCTTTTAGAGCGGTTCCGGCGCACTCCAAAGCCCGAGACTATGTGAATAAGCCCCTGCGGCCAGGAATTCGACTCCAAAAACTGAGCTAGATCGGCTCTAAAATATGAACATTCGTGCAGCTGAATTGTTGCCTCGCTCCAGCCTCTGGACATGCTCCCAGCGGTACCCTAGGGGGTAGTAAGGGAAAACTATCAACGGAGCTAGGGATTATTCTCATGGAAAAATACGTCCTTTCAATCGATCAGGGCACGACCAGCACTCGAGCGATTGTCTTCGACGAGTCGGGCTCGGTTATATCCACCGGACAACTAGAACATAAGCAAATAATGACCAAACCAGGCTGGGTCGAACACGACCCGATGGAAATTTGGGGCAATGCCCGCGAAGTGGTTGGAACTGCGCTTTCCAGGGCAAACATTACTAGGCACGACATTGCCGCCGTTGGCATCACCAATCAGCGGGAAACCACGATTGTCTGGAATAAGACAACCGGCGAGCCCGTCCATAACGCCATTGTCTGGCAAGACACCAGGACCCAAGACATAGTCGACCGTCTCGCTGGTCCAGAAGGCGTCGATCGACTGCGAGAAACTACGGGCCTTCCGCTTGCCACCTTCTTTTCTGGCACGAAAATTAGCTGGATTCTAGAGAACGTATCTGGCGCGCGGGAGCTTGCAAACAAGGGCGAACTTCTTTTCGGAACTCCAGACACCTGGCTGCTCTGGAATCTCACCGGTGGCGTCGAAGGCGGCGTTCACAAAACTGATGTCTCAAATGCCAGCAGGACCTTGTTGATGAACCTCAAGACTCTTGAGTGGGACGAAGCCATTGCCCAGGAGTTCGATATTCCGCTGTCCATGCTTCCAGAAATCCGCTCCTCCTCGGAAGTGTTTGGAACAGTAAGCGGCCAAAGCCTGCTCAGAGATGTCCCGATTGCCGGAATCCTCGGAGACCAGCAGGCAGCAACCTTCGGTCAAGCCGCTTTCTCCAAGGGCCAATCTAAAAATACCTATGGAACCGGCAACTTTCTAATCTTTAATACCGGTGAGGATATAGTGCTTTCCAAGAACGGTCTACTAACCACCGTGGCCTATAAGCTCGGCGACGCGGCTCCGGTATACGCCCTTGAGGGCTCAATCGCAGTAACCGGATCTCTGATCCAGTGGCTGAGGGACAACCTAGGAATTATAGATTCGGCTCCAGATGTAGAGGCATTGGCTAACACCGTTGAAGACAACGGTGGCGCCTACTTCGTCCCAGCCTTTAGCGGCCTATTCGCACCGCACTGGAGACCAGATGCACGCGGTGTCTTGGTTGGGCTGACTCGCTTTATAAACAAGGGACACATCGCCAGAGCCGCGCTCGAGGCAACTGCCTTTCAGACTCGCGAAGTTCTAGATGCCCTGAATGCCGACTTTGGTCACGACCTGACCGAGCTAAAGGTCGACGGTGGCATGATCAATAACAACACTCTCATGCAGTTCCAGGCCGACATCCTCGGGGTGCCGGTGATACGTCCAGTAGTCGCTGAAACCACAGCCCTCGGTGCCGCCTATGCGGCGGGTCTCGCTGTTGGTTTTTGGAAGGACTTAGATCAACTAAGAGATCGCTGGCAAGAGGGCGCCAGGTGGGAACCAAAGATGGCCGCTCCAGAACGTGAACGACACCTGTCACTCTGGAAGAAGGCGGTTTCCAGAACCTTGAATTGGGTCTAAGCCTTTAGCAACGATCCTCTGGGCGACATTGGACTTTGTAATCACACCAACCCCAAAGTGAAGTTGCCCGCGAAACGTAACCTGGGACGACAAACGGGCTCCATGGGATCTTGTTTTCCTTGGCGCGATAAACGAGCACTGCAAGGCAGATAAAAAAACTCACGGCCCCAACGCAAACGCTGGGGCCGTGAGTTTTCGCCGATCGGCTATTTCTGCCGACTGGGGGGTTTAGTAAGTGACGGTCAGAGTGTTGGACACTGACATGATTGTCACCAAGGTAGCCACTATGAAGCCAGCGATGTAAGGGTTGCTGGTCGCGCGGTAAAGCTTGCGCGAAACAACAGCCGCCACCGCAAGAATCACGATGACCGGAAAAGCCAGATGCTGAAGATGCCACTGAAGCCATCAATCGTGTAGCCCGTGGATGCGAAGTTGGTGTACTGCGCAACAACGAGCACGAGAACTGCCAACGAGTTTCCGATGGTAAGAACGAGCGTGTTTGCCCATTCTTTTCCAACCAAAGTGAACCTGTTGAATGCGTTGATCGCGACGGAGTTAGCGATGAAGTACACCAAGAAGAACGGCACGTAAAGCAGTGCAATCCAGAGCTTGTCTGCTTCAAAGGCCTTGACCGCCATCGTCCAGAATCGGAAGTCGGTCTTGAAGAAGTAGTCGAGCACGAAGACGATGCTGAATGCCGCTATAACTACAACGGCGCCCAGGCCGATTCCATGGAAGAACTTCTTCCAGCCCGGTAGTACGCCAGACTCGCGAAGGTTCATGCCGTTCTTCTTGCCGAAGGCGAAGTACGACACGGTCATTACGAGGATGGCGAAGAGGCCGTTCATTGCTGCCCACGATGCGATGAAGAAAACCGCGCCCTGAGTAAAGACCGTAGGAAGGTAGTTGAATGCAATTCCCTGGATCATAGGCTGCTGGCTGAGCCATACGTAGCTATATCCGGAGAATAGTGCTGAGACAGTAAGGCCGCCCCAGAGCCATGCGAGCCCCTTGCTGCCTGCCATAGCAATCGCAGCGGGGGCTTCCTTCTTGAGCCCAGCAAACGCGCGAGTACCGAGAAGCGCACGAGCGAAAGTGAGCAGGAAGATACCGTAAGCGATCAAACCGAGAGCGGTGAAGACTTCCTTGACTTGCCATACCTGAGAGCCAGCGGCTATCGGGGCAGGGGCCGAGAAGACCTCTTCCCAGAACTCGATCTGGCTACCGATGGTCGTCATCGAGATAGTGCCCCACGGATGCGTTTCGGCAGGAGTGTAGACGATGCGCGTTGCGCCGCCTTCGGTGTAAAACTCACCTGCGCTGCGCTCTTCAGCCATCGCTGGGTCGGTACCAAAGTTTAGGAACGACTGTGCGTTGGGCGTGCCGATGTACTCGCGCGGCGGGGTCAGGGCTGCACCCTCTGCGCTGTAGCTGCGGAAGAAGAACTCGTCGTACTGCGCTGCCACGACGCCAACGTCGCGGGTGCCATATACGTTTGCGAATGCGCCA
>JAPKCK010000025.1 GCA_028822985.1 Aquiluna sp. | reverse complement strand
CTGGTTGCTTCGTGTTGGATCTGGAGCAGTTGAAAAAACTCACCCCGCAAGAGCATTCAATCGCGATTGACAGTGCTCGTGACATGGTGAAGGTCGCGGCGGAGGACTTTGAGGTAGAGCAGCGAGCCAAGACCATGGGTCCAATAATCACTGCGCTCCGATCTCACATTGAACTGCGAGTTGATCAAGAGATCGATTCGGTAAAACACAAGCTTGATCCGGCTACGGTGACTGAGATTCAAAAATCACTGTCCAGAGTAAAGGATGCGATTTTGCATACTCCGAGTCTGAACGCAAGGAATCTGGCTGGGGCGGGAAATCAAGCTGATTATGTAAACGCCATAAGAGTACTTTTTGACATAGAGATCGGTAAAAATGGCTAATTTTCGCATTGGCACCAGGTCAAGTTTGCTTGCCCTCACCCAAACCAGGTGGGTTGTGTCTCAGCTGCAGCTCCACTTTCCAGGGCTTTCTATTGAAGAAGTGCTGATCACCACCGAGGGTGATCTCACCACCACGCCGCTTTCGGAATCTAAGACACCCGGGGTCTTTGTCTCCGCACTGCGTAATGCACTTCACGATCGTGAAGTGGACTTTGTTGTGCACTCAATGAAGGATTTACCGGCAAAACTGGAACCAGGAATCAGTGTGGCTGCTGTCCCGAAGCGCGAGGATGTCAGAGATGTCTTGGTATCAAAGGGAAACCTAAAACTCTCCGAGCTAAGAAGCGGCGCCAAGGTTGGAACTTCTTCCCCTAGGCGGGCTGCAACTCTTAGGCAACTGCGACCAGATCTTAAATTGGTATCAATCCGAGGCAATGTAGACACCAGAATAGCCAAGGTGCGAGACGGTGATTTTGACGCCACCGTTTTGGCCTTGGCCGGACTCAATCGCATCGGAAGATCATCGGAGCTCAGTGAGATTTTTTCACCAGAGGTAATGATTCCCGCTCCTGGTCAAGGTGCACTGGCACTGGAACTTAGGACTCAGGACAAAGAATTAACTGCGGTATTAGGTGCAATAAATAACGCATCGGATCTACTTATCACCACAGCTGAGCGGGCCGTCCTGCGAGGTCTTGGCGCCTCTTGCGCAACGCCCATTGGCGCCAGTGCTCGTTTTGAAAAGGGTGAGCTGTTACTGATTGCCGAACTGGCAATCGAATCAACTGGCCAAGCCATAAGGGTGTCAAGGTCAGTTGAATCCGACGTTCACAACCTTGAGCAGGCTGAGGAGCTGGGCCTAAGTGTCGCAGCAGAAATGCTGAAGAGCGACATTGCAGATCGGGCGGCACTCAAGTGAAGGTTTTGCTGATTAGGCCAAATCGCAACGAGGCCGACGCGGCGGCGCTCGCAGAATTCGACATAGAAACCGAGATTGATCCGTATCTTGAGATTTCTCAGGTGAACAATGTTCTGGGTGCCCAAAAAATGCTAGATGCGTTGAGGTCTAAGACCGAAAAGTGGCTCATTTTAACCTCCTCTAACAGCCTGCAGTATTGGCAAAATCTCCTGGGTTCGGGGGAGCTTGAGAAAGTGGTTTTTGAATCTGAGTCAATTCAATTTGCCGCCATTGGACAGCAAAGCAAGACGCAGCTTTTCGCACTGGGTGCCAATGAAGTTGTGGTTGCAGACCGGTTTGATTCTGCCTCTTTGGCTAAGACGCTTTCTGGAGGCAAGCCAATACCCGTCGTGATTCCGGCCGGCTCAATCGCGATGCAGACCCTAGATAATTCGTTGTCGGCACTTGGATTTGATGTCATCTCGGAAGTTGTTTATCAAACCAACCCGGTCGTCACGGCTCCCAATTCTGTTCGCCAAATTGCCGCTGGCGTTTTTGATGCGGTTTTGTTGAGGTCGCCAAGTGCCGCAAGAACGTTTTTGTCCAAGAACCCAAGCCCTCGATTAAGCATTATCTGCGGCGGTAACACCACAGCCAAGGCCGTTCAGGCGCTAGGCGTGAAGCCTGATCTGATTGCGGCTGACCCTAGCCCTGAGGCGATTGCTAAGGCAGTGTCAGAGTATTTTTTGGATAGGAGAAACTAGTGCTAAAGCGTCCCAGAAGGTTGCGTTCCAGCGCTGCAATGCGAGAGCTGGTCGCTGAAGTGCGGCTTAGTCCGGAGAATCTTATGCTTCCACTTTTTTTGCGTGAAGGGCTAGTTCAGCCAAAGCCAATCGAAGGTATGTATTCGGTTTTACAGCATTCCCAAAAGACTTTTCTCCAGGAGCTCGATCGAGCACTTGCTGTCGGGATCAAGTCAGTCATGGTTTTTGCCGTTCCTGAAAAAAGGGATGAGACAGGATCCGAAGCTTGCAACAGCGAAGGTGTGCTGTCAAGAGCCATCCGAAGTGCGCGAGCGCACGTCGGAGACAAACTGGTGCTGGTTGCAGACCTCTGCCTAGATGAATTCACTGACCATGGCCACTGTGGAGTTTTGGATAAAAGGGGCGAGGTTGATAACGACGAGACCCTGAAGCATTATCAGGAGATGGCCTTAGTTCTTGCTGATGCCGGAGCTGACCTTTTGGGCACCAGTGGCATGATGGATGGTCAGGTTCAGGCAATAAGGGAAGCGCTGGATGCGGCAGGTTTTATAAACGTCGGCATTCTTGCCTATGCGGCTAAGTACGCCTCTAGTTTCTATGGTCCGTTTAGGAATGCAGTTGAGTCAAAACTTCAAACTGATAGAAAGACCTATCAGCAGGATTGGCGAAACGTCGTCGAGGCGCTGCGTGAGATTCAGTTGGATATTGAACAAGGTGCGGACATTGTCATGGTCAAACCGGCCATGAGCTATCTGGATGTAGTGCGAGCCGCCGCTGAGATTAGCGATGTTCCGGTGGCTGCTTATCAGGTGTCAGGAGAGTACGCCATGATCGAGGCTGCCGCGAGCCTTGGGCATCTAGATAGAAAACACGCGATTTTGGAAACCCTTCACTCCATCAGGCGAGCGGGCGCGACCATTATCTGTAGCTATTTTGCAATTGAGGCCGCCACTTGGCTAGGAGAGAAGAAATGATCACCACAGGTTCAAATAGTTGGCACGAGAGAGCAAAGCTCTCAATTCCAGGCGGCGTGAGCAGTCCGGTTCGGGCTTTTCAGTCCGTTGGTTCACATCCGAGGTATTTTGTACGCGGCAAGGAATCAAAAGTCTTTGACATCGACGGAAACCAGTACGTCGACCTGATTGGCTCCTGGGGTCCCATGATTTTGGGTCATGCGCACCCGGCAGTGGTCGAGGCCGTGGTAAAGACATCAAGAGATTCCTTCTCGTTTGGTGCCCCTGGGCCTAACGAAGTTTTGCTGGCGGAGGAAATCATCGCCCGCGTTGAGCCTGCCGAGCAGGTTAGGTTCGTGTCCTCTGGCACCGAGGCCGTAATGACTGCTGTCCGACTGGCAAGAGCGGCTACTGGGCGCGATTTGATTGTGAAATTTGCCGGTTGCTATCACGGTCACAGCGATGCCCTTTTGGTGGAGGCCGGATCTGCAATTGCCACTCTTGGACTTCCAAACTCCCCAGGCGTGACTGTTGGTGCGACAAAGGACACCCTGGTTTTGCCCTACAACGACGAAGCAGCGCTCCGAGAGCTATTTGCAACCCGGGGCCATGAGGTCGCCGCCATCATCACTGAAGCTGCTGCCGCCAACATGGGCGCAGTTCCACCAGAGCCAGGCTTCAACAGACTGCTGGCTGATTTGACCAAGAGTCACGGCGCACTTCTAATTCTTGACGAGGTAATGACCGGTTTTAGAATTTCTGCCGGTGGTTGGTGGCAGGCGTTCGGAAAACCGGAAGGCTGGGAGCCAGACCTTTTTACTTTCGGAAAGGTCATCGGCGGGGGCTTTCCTCTCGCCGCAATTGCGGGTAAAAAAGAGGTGATGCAGCTTCTTGCACCGGTTGGAAGCGTTTATCAGGCTGGAACCTTGAGTGGAAATCCGGTTGCGACTGCATCCGGTCTTGCGACCTTGGAAAACTGCACACCAGCGGTTTACGAAACCCTAAATCTAAGGGCGACACAAATTGGGGAAGGCATAAGTCACGCCCTCACTGGTGCCGGGGTAGAGCACAGTTATCAAACAGCGGGAAGTCTATTTTCCTTCTTTTTTGCACCGGGTAGGGTTACGAATTACGCCGAGGCGAAGCTTCAAGACACCACCCGCTTTGCAAAGTTCTTCCATGGTCTTCTAGAAAAGGGCGTATCGGTTCCACCTTCTGCCTTCGAGGCCTGGTTTGTTTCGGCTGCCATCACTGATGCGGACGTCGACCAGGTTCTCTCCGCAGCCGAATACGCGGCAAGAATTACCTGAGAACTCTCAGGAGTTGACAAAAAAACTACGTAGAATTAATGGAAATGAGATCTCAAACCCTTGATGCGCGCCAAGAGGCGATACTTGGCGCAGCCGCTGAACTCATTGCAGTCGAGGGCGTGGAAGCCGTAACGATGGCAACGCTAGGAAAAAGAACCGGTCTCTCTCGACCCGCCATCTACCAGTACTTTGCCTCCAGAGATCACGTCTTGGGTGAGCTGTTGATCAATGAAATGGCTGACCTGAGCAACGAAATAGATCGTTTGATTTCAGAAATCGAGGATCCTCTCGAGCGGGTCCGGGTTTGGATTCACTACTCTCTGGCTCACCTGGCCAGCGCGGAGCACCGAGTGGTAAGGCAGATCTCTATCGAGAACCTTCCTACTGACCAACGGGGGATGCTCAAGGCAATGCACGGTTACTTCATGATAAGTCTGATCACATCCCTGAGAGACCTAGGGATTGAAGAGCCAAGTTCGTTGTCAGGCATGATTTTTGGTTCGATTGCCTCCGCCGCAAAGCGAATCGATGACGACGGAAATTTTGCCGCCGAAGCCAGGGCGGTTGAGAAATTTGTGATGGCCGGAATTCAATCGGTAATTCGCTAACCAGTTTCAGATTTACTAATCCTTAATTCTTCAAACTCAATGTTCTTATCTTTACAAAATACTGAACGCCTCTGGTTTCTATTCCAAGTCCCTAGCCTCAGTTGCATGAATGGCGAGAGATTAGGCGTCTAGCAAAGTTTTTGGCTTTTTTTGCTCTGGAAATTTCGAGTCAGCGATCACGGTTGTCATTTAGTAATGAGCGTAAAGAGTGAGCAAGAGTCAGTCTGGGACTACCCCAGACCTCCAAGAGTCGATCCTGTATCAGAGCACATCACGGTCACTCACCTGGGCAAGGAACTAGTTTCATCAAACCAGTCAGTAAGAGTGTTGGAGACCTCCCACCCTCCCACCTACTACATCCCCATTTCCGACTTTGCTGAGGGGGTATTAGTGCCTGTGGATGGGCAAACTTATTGCGAGTTCAAGGGTGCCGCCAGTTACTTTGACGTTGTTGTTGGCAACACACGCATGTCAAGAGCCGCGTGGACCTTCGAAAATCCAACCAAGGGCTTTGAAGCCCTCACCGACAAGGTCGCGCTCTACGCGAGCAAAGTTGATCGGTGCACAGTTGGTGAGGAAGTGGTTCAGGCCCAAGAGGGTGACTTTTATGGTGGCTGGATAACCAGCAAGATTGTCGGCCCCTTCAAGGGTGCTCCCGGCACCTGGGGCTGGTAGAACACCTTACTTAGGCTCTAAATCAGGGGAGTTACTGGCGGAGAATAGGGGATTCGAAC
>JAPKCK010000008.1 GCA_028822985.1 Aquiluna sp. | reverse complement strand
TCGCAGCAGAGGTGATAGTGATGCCACGCTCTTGCTCTTGCTCCATCCAGTCCATCTGAGATGCACCATCGTGAGTTTCACCGATCTTGTGAGTGATGCCTGTGTAGAACAGGATTCGCTCAGTCGCGGTTGTCTTACCGGCGTCAATGTGCGCCATGATGCCGATGTTACGAACCTTGTTCAGGTCAGTGAGCACGTCTTGTGCCACGGTTGCCTCCGAAGAAATTTATTGACTAGGGGTTTGGTGCTTGTGCCACCAAGGATCAAGATCCTCAATGCCAGTTTTTGGTTTTTACCAGCGGTAGTGAGCGAAGGCCTTGTTAGCCTCGGCCATCTTGTGAGTGTCCTCGCGACGCTTCACTGCGGCACCAAGGCCGTTAGAAGCATCAAGAATTTCATTCATCAGACGCTCGGTCATGGTCTTTTCGCGACGCTGCTTAGCAAACTGAACCAACCAACGCATAGCCAAGGTGTTAGCACGGTGGCTTTTAACCTCGATTGGCACCTGGTAAGTCGAGCCACCAACACGGCGAGAACGAACCTCGACTGTTGGGCGGACGTTGTCCAAAGCCTTCTTTAGAAGAACTACTGGGTCGTCGCCGGTCTTGACGTTGGTGCCCTCTAGAGCACCGTAAACGATTTTCTCTGCGATTGACTTCTTACCGTCGAGCAGAATCTTGTTGACTAGTTGCGACACCACTGGGGAACCATAAACCGGATCCATAGCGACTGGGCGCTTAGCTACTGGGCCTTTACGAGGCATTACTTACCCTTCTTTGCGCCGTAGAGGCTACGAGCCTGCTTACGGTCTTTTACTGCCTGAGTGTCCAGGGCACCACGAATGATCTTGTAACGAACACCTGGCAGGTCCTTCACGCGACCACCACGGATAAGCACCATCGAGTGCTCCTGAAGGTTGTGACCTTCGCCCGGAATGTACGCGGTTACCTCGGTACCGTTTGACAGCTTGACACGTGCCACCTTACGAAGCGCAGAGTTCGGCTTCTTTGGGGTGGTGGTGTACACACGGGTGCATACACCGCGCTGCTGCGGGTTAGCCTTTAGGGCTGGAGCCTTGGTCTTGGTGACCTTTGGGCTGCGTCCCTTGCGAACCAACTGCTGAATTGTTGGCACTTGTTCTCCTCGTTCATTAATCTTTGGCGCGCCAGAACGGCGCTTTATAACCAAAGGTTTTGGCCGTGATCTCGAACATTCACGAGAGCTGGCCTGATACATGCAGTTGCATGACCAGCCCTAAGCATACCCGTAGCCCGTGAGAACGGTCAAATGGTTTTTTAGTTGTCTTGGTTACTTCTCATCGATTGCAAATGGATCAGAAACACTCAGGCTGAGCTCCTGCGAGTCTAGATCGGTTGGGTCGTAACCCTGGTCCGACCAGATTCGGTTTGGATAGCGCTCGGCTTTCGCCTCTTCTGTTCCATCTACTTCGAAGTTGCGGTAAGTCAATAGTCCAGTTCCAGCTGGAATTAGCTTTCCGATGATCACGTTTTCCTTTAGACCCACAAGCCTGTCCTCACGGCGATCTAGCGCCGCTTGGGTTAGGACTCGAGTGGTCTCCTGGAAGGATGCCGCCGATAGCCAAGACTGAGCAGCAAGTGAAGCACGGGTCATACCCATTACCTCTTGACGAGCACTGGCGGGACGATTGCCCTGCGCAACTGCTTGACGGTTCTTGCCTGCAAAGCTCTGGCGATCAATAATCTCACCCGGAAGCATGTTGGTGTCTCCAGAGTCAATTACGGTTACCTTGTTCAGCATCTGACGGACAATTACCTCAAGGTGCTTGTCGTGCAGCGGAACGCCCTGTGAGCCGTAAATGGCCTGAACACCTCGGATGATTTCCGCAGCCGCTTCACGCGAACCACGAATCATCAAAACCTCGTGTGGAATTGGAGTTCCATCAACCAGGTAATCTCCAGCGTCAACCATGTCACCCTTTTGAACCACTAGGTCGCCAACTGAGGCAACAATTGTGATCGGAAGGTAAGGACTTAGCTTCTTGAAGGTCTTCGATGCAGTACGGCTGAAGCTGTACTGAGTCGCAAGCGCTTCGGCTTCCTTCTCGGCCTTTTCACCTTGTGGGCGAACGTAGACCTCGAAGCTCTTGGTTCCGGTTAGGGAAACCTTTTCAACGATGTCCACCTGACCGGCCCAGAATGCCATAACAGCAACCTTGCCCGCTTGACGCCATCCAACACGCGCTTCTAGAAGGTCAGTAACACCGTTCAGACCCTGCGTGATGTCATAGGAAATCAGACGCTCAACACGAACCTTCTGGCCACCAATTGACTTCAGAATGGTCTGCTTCTTGGCGCTCGATGCCGCTCCACCGGTGTGGAAGGTACGCATTGTTAGCTGAGTACCAGGCTCACCGATTGACTGAGCGGCGATGATTCCAATTGCCTCACCAATAGTTACCTTTTGGTTTGTGGCCAATGAAACACCGTAGCAAGCCGCGCAGATACCGCTTTCAGCCTCACAAGTTAGAACGGAGCGAACAGTGATTGTTTCTACTCCGGCTTCCTTGATGCGTCTTGCCGCAGAGTGATCAATGTTCACACCGGCAGGAAGAAGAACTGTCTTTCCCTGCTTGATGTCAACAAGATTCGTACGACCGACGATTGAAAGCTCAACCTGCTCTTGATCCAGAAGGTCCTTGTCCAGACCCTTAGTGGTTCCACAGTCCTCGATCTGAATGATGACATCCTGTGCAACGTCGACCAGACGACGAGTTAGGTAACCCGCTGCAGCCGTCTTCATGGCGGTGTCAGCGTTACCCTTACGAGCTCCAGTTGCGTTAATGAAGTACTCGTGAGGGGTTAGACCCAATAGGTAGTTACCCTTCACTGGCATCGGAGCAAAATCACCTGATGAAGTTGCAACCGGTCCACGCATACCCATGATGGAACGAATCTGAAGCCAGTTACCCCTGGCACCAGATGTGACCATCTTGTAGATTGCGTTGTCAGTCGGGATCGATTCGCGCAGTAGCTGCTCGATTTCGGCGGTCTCCTTGAACCAAAGCGCTCCAAGCTCATCACGACGCTCAAGGTCTGACTTCAGACCATTGTCGAACGCTTCCTGAATCTTGGTGTGAGCTTTCTCGGCCTTGACGATCCTGGAAGCACGCTCCTTATCGAAGGTGCCCTTCGGGTCGAAGTTGGCATCAGAGATAGCCATCGAAACACCGGCACGGGTTGCCCAGTGGAATCCAGCATCCTTCAAAGCGTCAAGGGAAAGTGCAACCTCGGTGCGACTGAAAAGCTCGACCAAATCAGATACGATCTGGCCTAGTTCTTTTTTGCCGACTTGCATCTCCACGAATGGGTATGAAAGAGGAAGCGTCTCGTTGAATAGCGCACGACCAAATGTGGTCTCGCGCAATTCACCCTCGATACGAATTCGAACCTTGGCGCCTAGATCAAGCCCGCCAATGTCGAAGGCCATCTGGGCCTCTCCCATTGAGGTGAAGGCTAGGCCCTCACCGGTGCCGCCAGGAACTTCAGCGGTTAGGTGGAAGAGCCCAATGATCATGTCCTGGGTAGGTGTAGCAACCGGACGTCCGTCCGATGGCTTCAAAATGTTGTTCGAAGCAAGCATCAAGATGCGGGCCTCAGCCTGCGCCTCAACTGACAGAGGAAGGTGAACAGCCATCTGGTCACCATCGAAGTCAGCGTTGAAGGCCGCACAAACAAGCGGGTGAAGCTGAATAGCCTTACCCTCAACCAGTTGTGGCTCGAATGCCTGAATTCCCAAACGGTGCAAGGTAGGTGCACGGTTTAGAAGCACTGGACGCTCACGAATAACTTCCTCGAGAACTCCCCAGACCTGTGGTCGGCTTCTTTCAACCATGCGCTTAGCGCTCTTGATGTTCTGGGCAAGGCCCATGTCAACAAGACGCTTCATTACATATGGCTTGAAAAGCTCAAGGGCCATCAGCTTTGGAAGTCCACACTGGTGAAGCTTCAACTGCGGTCCAACCACAATTACGGAACGACCGGAGTAGTCAACTCGCTTACCCAGAAGGTTCTGACGGAAACGACCCTGCTTACCCTTTAGAAGGTCAGAAAGTGACTTCAGTGCACGGTTACCGGTTCCGGTAACGGCGCGACCGCGGCGACCGTTGTCAAACAGTGCGTCAACGGCTTCCTGAAGCATGCGCTTCTCGTTGTTCAAGATGGTCTTTGGAACCGCGCCTAGATCAACGAATCGCTTTAGACGGTTGTTACGGTTGATCACCCTGCGGTAAAGGTCGTTTAGATCGCTGGTCGCGAAGCGGCCACCGTCTAGCTGAACCATTGGGCGAATCTCCGGAGGTAGTACCGGAAGAACCGATAGCACCATGGAGGTTGGAGGAGTACCGGACTGAGCGAAGCTGTTTACAACCTTCAGGCGCTTGATGGCCTGAGTCTGCTTAGAGCCCTTGGTGGTTGCAATCTCGGCGCGCAATTCTGCAGCTGCGCCCTCAAGATCGAATGCAGCCAATACCTGCAAGACTGCCTCGGCACCAATTGAAGTTATTACGTAGTCGGAGAAGTAGTAGTCGAAGTAGTCAAAGACCACGTCGTTTGGCATTAGCTGGCCGACTTCCGCCGTTAGGAACATACGCCATGCCAACTGCTCCTTGTGAAGGTTTGCAGGACGCTCTAGACGGGCGTACTCGCGGACAATCTTGTCCACCTTCTTCTTGATGTCGGCAATCAATTTCTTGATTTTCTTGGCCTCATCGGTGGTGCGAACAACGGTGTCGTCCTGCTCTTCGTCAGACATTTGAGCCAAGGTTCGGACGGACCAGAATGCATCCGCATCCTTTTCCTCTGAGTCGATTAGCTGCTCAAGGCTCTTGGAGAACTGCTTCTCGATCCAACGAGGTGCCTCCCAGAACTTGTTGGAGATCTGCATTACCAAGCCAAGTTCGCGCATTGCAGCGATCTCTTCGCCGGCTGCGGCCTCAAACTCTTCTTCACGAGCGTCGATCAGCGCGCGAATACGGGTTACGTACTCATCGCGGACTAGGTCATACTCTGCGGTTCGCATCTCGTGGTCAATATCCATGACTCGGTAAGCGGCAAAGTAAATGATCTTCTCTAGGTCTTTTGGTGCCATGTTCAGTAGGTAACCCAGACGAGATGGAACACCCTTGAAATACCAGATGTGAGTTACAGGAGCGGCTAGCTCGATGTGACCCATGCGCTCACGACGAACCGAGGACTTTGTTACCTCTACGCCACAACGCTCGCAGACAATTCCCTTGAAGCGAACTCGCTTGTACTTACCGCAAGAGCACTCCCAGTCCTTGGTTGGACCAAAGATCTTCTCGCAGAATAGGCCGTCTTTTTCCGGCTTTAGAGTTCGGTAGTTGATGGTCTCAGGCTTCTTGACTTCACCTGATGACCAAGAGCGGATTTCCTCCGAGGTGGCAAGACCTACCCGAAGAGCACTGAAGTTTTCTACTTTCACAGACATATGTTTATTTCCTTCTGAAAATTCGAGATTCGGAATTACTGGTAGGTGTTGAAGTCGGAGTCAGATGACAACTGCTCGTTGCGGCTCAGGTTGATGCCTAGTTCCTCAGCGGCGCGGTCGTTTTCAAACGCCTCGTCCTTCAAAACAACTACTTGACCCTTGTTGTCGATTACCTCGACGTTTAGGCCCAGTGACTGCATTTCCTTTGCGAGTACTCGGAAGGACTCGGGGATACCAGGTGCCTGAATGTTCTCGCCCTTGACGATTGCCTCGTAGGTTCGAACACGGCCGGCGATGTCGTCTGACTTGATAGTCAGTAGCTCCTGGAGAGTGTGCGCTGCGCCGTAAGCCTGCAGTGCCCAAACTTCCATCTCACCGAATCGCTGTCCACCGAACTGAGCCTTACCACCGAGTGGCTGCTGAGTAATCATGGAGTAAGGACCGGTGGAACGAGCGTGAATCTTGTCATCAACCAAGTGGTGCAGCTTCAACATGTACTTCACGCCAACAGCAATTGGCATTGGGTAAGGCTCGCCAGAGCGGCCATCGAATAGGTTGGCTTTACCACTGCCATCGATTAGGCGGTTGCCGTCTCGGTTTGGCAAGGTGTGATCTAGAAGACCCGCAACCTGGTTCTTGGTTGCGCCATCGAATACCGGCGTGGCAACCTTAGTTCCAGCTGGAGCGCTGAAGAGGTCCTTCGACATCTCATCTGCCCACTTAGCGACTCCGGAAACGTCCCAGCCCTGGCGGCAAACCCAACCAAGGTGTGATTCCAGAACCTGACCGAAGTTCATTCGACCAGGAATACCCAGTGGGTTCAATACGATGTCAACCGGAGTTCCATCTTCCATGAACGGCATATCCTCGACGGGCAAGATTTTAGCGATAACACCCTTGTTGCCGTGTCGACCGGCAAGCTTGTCACCCTCGGTGATCTTTCGCTTCTGGGCGATGTAAACAACTACACGCTTGTTCACGCCAGCACCGAGCTCGTCGCCCTCTTCAGCGTCAAATACCTTGACGCCAATGATGGTTCCCTGCTCACCGTGAGGCACCTTCAAAGATGTGTCGCGAACTTCACGCGATTTCTCGTTGAAGATCGCACGCAATAGTCGCTCCTCGGCCGAAAGCTCAGTCTCACCCTTAGGCGTGACTTTTCCAACCAGGATGTCTCCCGGACGAACTTCGGCTCCGATTCGGATAATTCCACTCGCATCAAGCTGAGCAAGAGCTTCAACTGAGATGTTTGGAAGGTCAGAAGTAATTTCCTCGGCACCAAGCTTGGTGTCTCTGGCATCGACTTCGTACTCTTCGATGTGGATTGAAGAGAGGGTGTCGTTCTTTACTAGCTCCTGGCTCAGGATGATAGCGTCCTCGAAGTTGTAACCTTCCCACGGCATGAATGCCACGAGCAGGTTCTTTCCAAGCGCTAGCTCACCATTCTCAGTGGATGGGCCGTCAGCCAAAACATCGCCCTTTTCAACTCGCTGGCCGATTTCGATAATCGCCTTCTGGTTGATTGCGGTGCCCTGGTTTGAACGGTCAAACTTGCGAAGAGTGTAGTTCGAGCGTGATCCATCATCGTTCATCACAACTATCTGGTCAGCATCGATCTCTTCTACAACACCGGCTAGCTCATTGGTCAGAACCGCACCGGAGTCAATCGCCGCTAGGCGCTCCATGCCGGTTCCAACAAATGGGCTTTCTGCCTCTAGAAGAGGAACAGCTTGACGTTGCATGTTCGCACCCATCAAAGCACGTGACGAATCATCGTGCTCAAGGAATGGAATCAACGAAGTTGAAACGCTGGCCAACTGTCGAGGGGAAATGTCGATGTAATCGACGTCCTCGGCTGCAACCTCAACCATGTCTCCACGGAAACGGGCAAATGCACGTGGGCCGACCAAAGTGCCATCGGCATTCAAAGGAGTATCAGCTCCGGCAATAACCTTGCCCTCTTCGGCAGAGGCATCAAGGTACTCGACCTTCTTGCCGACCTTGTTGTCCTTCACCAAACGGTAAGGAGTCTCAATGAAGCCGAAAGCGTTGATCTTGCTGAAAGCGGTTAGTGATCCGATAAGACCAATGTTCGGGCCTTCTGGAGTCTCAACAGGACACATACGTCCGTAGTGAGAAGGGTGCACGTCGCGGACCTCCATTTGGGCACGCTCACGAGCGATACCTCCCGGTCCAAGTGCTGACAAACGACGCTTGTGAGCAAGACCGGCCAATGGATTGTTCTGATCCATAAACTGCGAAAGCTGGCTGGCACCAAAGAATTCCTTGATTGCCGAAACAACTGGTCTCAGGTTAATAAGTGTCTGCGGGGTGATCGCTTCAATGTCCTGCGTGGACATACGTTCGCGAACAACACGCTCCATGCGGCTCAGACCGATTCGAACCTGGTTCTGAATCAACTCACCAACCGAACGAATACGACGGTTAGAGAAATCGTCGATGTCGTCCGAGCTAACAACTAGGTTGACCTTCTTGCCCGCCATCTTCACATTGAACTCAGCGCGCTGAGTGTTTGAAGAAACGTTATTGGCCAGAGTTAGGTCGAACAACAACAAATACTTCAACGTTGCAACGATGTCGTCTCTGGTCAAGGTCGTAGTGTCTGCGGCCTGATTAATGTTGAGCTTGCGGTTTAGCTTGTGACGACCCACGCGAGCCAAGTTGTAACGCTTGCCCTCGAAGTATGTTGAACGCAACCAAGCCTCGGCAACTTCAGCACCGGCAGCTTCGCCACGTACTTTGCGGTAGACCTCGCGAAGAGCGTCTTCCTTGGTAAGGATCCCGTTTGGGAAAACCTTTGACTCGTCATATTCAAGGGTGCGCTCGATGATGTCATCGTCGTAGCTGATACCCAGCGGGCTTGCAAGCGCTGCAGCCTTGATGTCTGCGAACTCAGCGCGAATTTCTTCCTTGGAAAAACCAAGAGCCTTCAAAAAGATAGTTGCTGAAACCTTGGTCTTGCGGTCAACCTGCACCTGCAAGATCGGCTTTCCGAACCTGGCAGCGGGCTTACGCTCATCCTTGACCCACTCGGTCAAAAACTCTAGGTAGGAACCACGGCTCGGAATGATCTGGGCCTTGTTGTTTCGAACGTCAAGGTTTCCAGTGGTGTTAGTCGACACCGAGAAATAAACACCCGGGGAACGAACTAGCTGAGAAACAACGACTCGCTCGGTTCCGTTAATAATGAATGTGCCCTTGCCGGTCATAACTGGGAAGTCACCCATAAACACGGTCTGGCTCTTGATTTCACCGGTCAGATAGTTGGTGAACTCAGCTTTGATGTAAAGCGGCTTGGTGTAGCTCTTGCCCTTTTCCTTGCACTGATCAGGAGTGTAGGTCGGGTCGAACAGCATTGGCTCTGAGAAAGAAAGCCCCATTTTTGCATCTTGAGCAGCGTTTGAGCTGTCCTCGATTGGGCTGATTTCTTCAAAGACCTCATCCAGACCGGTCCTAGCATCCTTGCCGGCGATTTCACGCCATGCAGGGTTGCCCACCAACTGATCAAAGCTCTCCGTCTGAAGGGAGAGTAGATCTGGTATCTCTATCGGGTCTGGGTGCTTTGCGAATGTTGGTCGCATTGCTTCGCGAGAGTTTTTTGCGGACTTGATGGAACTAGCGTTTTTCGCAGCAGCCAAAGTTAATACCCCTAGGGTTCTCGTAATTTAGGCGGAAATTTACATTCCTACACCAATGACGCCAACATATGCATCACGCCAAAAAAACCGCTATTTATCTTCAAGGCATGGGTTAGGGAAGTAAGACTGAAGTCTAAGGGGTGCATAGTCTGGCACGCAACTTAAATGTACGCAGCATAGTTATAAATGTGTGATGTTTTTGAGTTTTAGCTAAAAACCACAAAAACGTCACTTTTTAGACTCTGACGTGCCGATAAGTCGACACCGCAGCAGCCACGGTTGCAATCAGCGCACCGACTCCCAGCACGAAAGGCGCAATCGTAAAGACATCGTCGATGCCAACGAAGCTAGTAAACGCCAGCTGCGTGGAAAGAAGATCTGTCACGAAGTATTGAGTCCCAAAGGCCACCGTCGCGATAGCTAGACCGCCACCCACTAGGGCCGCCAACAGGCCTTCGAGAATAAACGGCAGCTGAATTGACAAGCTGGAAGCACCGACCAGACGCATAATTGCGATTTCTCGCTTTCTGGAGAAGGCACTGAGCCGAATTGTGGTTGTGGTCAACAGGGCCGCGCTAAAGAGCATTATTGCCGCCACCCCGCCAACGGCCAAAGAGGAAATGTTTAGAAAGGTAATAATTTGGTCCAAATAGCCGCGCTGATCTCTGACCTCGGCAACCCCTGGCTGATTATTAAAGGCTTCAACAATCAACTCAGTCCTATCTGGGTTTATTAGGTTTACCCAAAAGGCTTCGTTCAACTGTTCCGGTAAAAGATACTGAGCTGCGGATAAGTCTTCTGATTCGGCCAAGAACCTGTCAAAAGCATCCTGCTGAGATTCGAAGTAAAACGCTTCAATGTGAGGCGTCAATGCCTGACTGTTTAGAGATGCCTCCACGGCAGCAACTTGACCTGCCGTTGCCACTCCCGCTGGGCACTGTTCTTCCGGCGAAAAGTCCGAGCATAGATAAATCGCAATTTGAGCCCGGTCATACCAATAATATTTCATGTTGCCAACCTGCAGCTGTAGCAATGCTGCAACCGAGACAAAGCTCAGAGATACAAAAGTGACCAAGATTATTGACACGATCATCGAGAAATTGCCGCGAATCCCCGACCACATTTCCGAAAGAATTAGTCCTAACTTCATAGCTTTTCCTCGAAGTCCTTGGGCTCCGGGATTATCGGCATCGGCTCAGACGGAATTTCCTTATAGCTTGCAGTCTGAGCGTCTCGGATTATTACACCGGCGCTTATCTCCACCACTCGCTTTTGCATCCGGTCAACGATATTCCTGTCATGGGTAGCCATGACGATTGTGGTGCCGGAGAGATTAATACGTTCGAGTAAGTTCATGATCTCAGTACTTGATACCGGGTCTAGGTTTCCAGTTGGCTCATCTGCCAGTAACACCTCGGGGCGATTCACGACCGCTCTGGCAATTGCAACTCGCTGTTGCTCGCCTCCGGATAGCGCCGAAGGCAAGGAGTTAGATTTATGATCAAGGCCGACTAGACGAAGAACATCCGGAACTGCAGTTTCGATAAACGCCTTTGGCTTTCCGATCACTTGCAGCGCAAAGGCGATGTTTTGATAAACAGTTTTATTTGTGAGCAGCCTGAAGTCCTGGAAGACAACCCCGAGCTGGCGCCTAAATTGCGGCACTCGTCTCGCCGGAATTCTAAACAGGTTCTCCCCCAAAACCAGGACGTTGCCGCTGTCAGGTTTTTCTTCGCGAAGCATCATGCGCAATAGCGATGACTTGCCAGACCCGGAAGCCCCGACCAAAAACACGAACTCGCCACGCTGTATGTCTAGAGATACCTCGCGAAGTGCTGGCTCACCGGCACCTCGGTAGGTCTTGGTGATTTCTTCAAGTCTTATCATTTCAACAAGAGCCTAGATAGGCATTGGCAGCAAATGCCGCAGGCGCTTGGGGTTGTCGCTAATTATTCTTCTAGCAAACATGGCGGTGACGGTGGGATTTGAACCCACGGTGGACTTTCACCCACACAACTTTTCGAGAGTTGCACCTTCGGCCGCTCGGACACGTCACCGTGGGAAAGCTTAGCAACACTCGCGCCATGGATCGAAGCTTGAAAAATAACGTGAGAGCAAAACAAAAAAAGTTTTCGCCTAGCGCCTAGCTTCGAAAAATTCTTTTAGGACTTTGGAGCACTCATCGGCCAACACTTCAGGAATCACCTCAACCGGATTGCCAAGCCTGCTGTCGCGAAGGACATCGTAGATAGAGCCCGCCGCCCCAACGCGCTCATCCCATGCCCCGAAGACAACCCTTGGAATTCTGGCCGCCACGATTGCACCGGCACACATCACGCACGGCTCAAGCGTGACGATGAGCGTGCAGTCATCTAGCCGCCAAGAGTTCAACTTCTTTGCGGCAGTTCGAATAACCTCAATTTCGGCGTGCGAGGTTGGGTCCTTCAGCTGCTCCCTCAGATTATGAGCGACCGCGACAACGTTGCGATTGCCATCCACTAGCACAGCACCGACCGGGACTTCGTCTCCGGAAAGCTTGGCTTGTTCAAGTGCAAGGTGCATCAAAGCTTCAAACTCCATAGTCTTGAGCCTATGCGACTTCATGTAGCGAATCACCCATTGATTACTCACAAGCTCACCGTGCTGAGAGATAAGCGCACGCCGAGCCCTCAGTTCCGACAGTTGGTCGAAGAACTCGTGACTCTCCTTGCCTACGAGGCCACGAGAGACATCCGAGTTCAAGAGGTTGAGATTGAGACTCCAGTGCAAAAAACCACCGGAGTGAAAATCTCCAACCCCAAGCCACTCATCGTGCCTGTTCTTCGAGCGGGCCTAGGCATGCTCGAAGGAATGGTTAAGTTGCTGCCGAGTGCTGAGGTTGGCTTTCTCGGGATCAAGCGCAACGAGGAAACTCTTGAGCCCTACACTTACGCCAATCGTCTGCCAGATGACCTAGAAAACCGCCAGGTTTTCATAATCGACCCGATGCTTGCCACCGGGGGCACGCTAAATGACTCCATTGATTATATCTTCGAGCGCGGAGCAGTCTCTGCGACCTGCGTCTGTCTCCTCGGTGCACCCGAGGGTGTCGAAAACGTGAGAGCACACCTACTAGCTAAGTGGCCTGATCGTGAAGTTGAAGTAGTCCTCGGAGCACTCGATGAGAAACTGGATGAGCGCGGCTACATCGTGCCGGGCCTAGGAGACGCCGGAGACCGGCTATACGGAATAGCTCAGTAGCTTTATCGAGAAACCGTCATTGAGGCTTTGACCGGGTTTCCTTTGGAATCCAAGCTCAGCTTCACGGTTGAAATAGCATTGCTCAGCGGGGACTGGTCGAACACGTTTCCCTTGTCATCGACCACCCAGAAATCGCTTGCCCTCAAGACAATTTCGTAACCGTCGCCAATTGGGCTGGTCGTAACCGAGGAGATTTCAGAGACTGCGTAGTATCGCTTTCCATCAACCCACATTTGATAAACAGAATTGAAAACTGTCCTGTTTGCAAAATCAATATCCAAAAACGCAGAGATGCCGGTGCCACCGAAAATCTCAACTGAACTACCGCGGAAGCCTGCGGAAAGGAAGTCAGAGGAAGCGTAAGAGTTTGTGTAGTAACCGGCCTGAGAAACATTGGTAGCCAAAATTGTTGCCACAGACGCCTCGTCAAAAATTGGTTCCGGTTCACTTGCTACAACCGTGTTCGCCTCGGCAGCATTTGGGACGCGGGCTGGACCTTGAGTCGTTGTTTCGCTCACCGTCTGAGTGGAGGCAACGTCGATTGCATCTGTTGATTCAACCGGAAGCTCGGCAGGCGCAGCGCCTGCGGCTATGGCTGGGGGCTCGACTGATTCTGTTTCACTTGCCTCACCCGTTGTACTTGGAGATAAAGCCTCGGCGCTTTCAGAAGGTGCGCTCGCAATCTGATTGGTGGTGGTCTGGTTTATGTTCGGTAACACTCCAAGCGAAACTGCCATTACCAACAGAAACGCTCCTGCAGCAGCAACGTACTTGCCAGACTCGGCTGCCGCTTTTCTAGCAGCAACCGACAAAATTTGCCCAGCTGACATACCGGCGGTCTCTACCTCGCCAATGAGAGCCTTCTTGAATGCAGATCGTGCTCGGAACAGCAGCTGCCTGGTGGCGTTCTCGCTCAAACCAAGTTGTTCCGCAACGGCGTCCGTTGATTTTTCTTCGTAAATCGAGGCGATCAATACTTCGCGGTGTCGCGGCTGAAGCTTTGCAAGAGCCATCGAAACAATGGCTGCGTCATCTGCTCGCTCCATTTCCAGAGACATCTCCGGACTGTTTGCAGCTATTTCCGGCTGATCATCCAGTGGCGCAATGCTCACGCGCGAGTTGATGCGGATGACATCCAAACACAAAAGCCTGGTCTTCCACTTCAAAAACTTTAGGACCCCAACTTCGGAATCTAGTTCCGGAAGTGTTGTCATCAAATACAAAAATGCGTCCTGAACTACCTCTTCAACCTGGGATGGGTTTACAAGGTAGCGACGAGCATGCCGTTCAAGGTGGGGACGGAACCGAACGTAGATGCTGGCAAAGTCTGATGCCGACCAATCCTTCAAAACCGCTGGGGTCAAAGAATCGGCTAGATGCTCTCTATATTCGGGTGCACCAAATTCTTCGTCCGACTCTTTATCAAGCAGTCGTTCGAGTGGATCTTCTGGGTAATCCTTGGAATTGGCCATCTGTTCCAATATACGCACTATGTCAAGAGTTGTTACGCATATTTTTCATCTCGCGAACACTAAACTCCTTGTCACAATGAAGATTTCAGTCATCGGGCTTGGCTATCTTGGAACAACCCACGCGGTTGCCATGGCACAGCTTGGCCATAACGTCATAGGAATCGAGCCTGATCGCTCCAGGGTGCAAGCGCTGTCGGCTGGAAACCTGCCTTTTTTCGAGCCCGGGTTAGAAGATGCCCTGAAGCAGGCTATTTCTTCAGGAAACATCAGCTTCCAATCACATCACGATGACCTCAGTGCGGCAAGTGACATCCACTTCATTTGCGTTGGAACACCTCAAATTTCTGGACAGCAGTCTGCCGACACTTCTTATGTCTTTGCCGCCGCCACGCAGCTTGCAGCTGTATTGATGCCGACGAGTCTGGTGGTTGGTAAGTCCACTGTGCCGGTTGGCACCGCCAGAAACCTCATCGCAAAAATGCAAGAAGTTTCAGGATTCGTTCCAAGGCTTTGCTGGAACCCGGAGTTCCTTCGAGAGGGAACCGCCCTTGCAGACTCAATGTTGCCGGACCGAATAGTTATGGGTAGCGATGACCCCGAATACAACCAAGCCCTGAGGGACTGCTACCAAACCATGATTGATCAGGGTATTCCCGTATTGGAGCTAGACCTGGAAACAGCTGAACTCGTGAAGGTTTCAGCAAACGCTTTCCTCGCAACCAAAATCAGCTTTATAAACGCGATGGCGGAAATAGCCGAGGCCTCTGGAGCCGATGCCGTTCGGCTTGCCGAAGCAATCGGACTGGACAACCGAATTGGCAAAAGCTTTCTTCGAACCGGAATTGGCTTCGGCGGCGGATGCCTGCCCAAAGATATTCGTGGATTTATCGCCAGAGCGGATGAGCTCGGTGTTGGAGAATCCCTCGCGTTTCTGAGAGAGGTTGATCAAATAAACCTCCGAAGACGTCAGCGAATCGTGTCACTTGCCACCGAAGAGCTTGGCGACATAAAGAACAAGAACATCACAATGCTCGGAATCAGCTTCAAGCCGGACAGCGACGACCTTCGAGACTCACCCGCTCTTGAGATCGCTCTGAGACTTCAAGCCCTCGGAGGCATTGTCACCGTCCATGATCCGGTTTCTCTGGAGGCTCTGGACAAAAAGTCCTCCGGGCTTATTGCAGAAGCAGATCTACCGACCGCAGTGAAGGACGCCGATTTGATCATCCTTGGAACCGAGTGGGTGGAGTATAAAAAGCTGGATCCTGAGGCTATAAAAAGCTTGCCCCGGGTCCAAACAGTTATTGATGGCCGAAATGTTCTAAATGTCGATTCCTGGCAAAAAGCCGGTTGGCGAATAATTGCACCTGGCAGAAACATCGTCAATGGCTGACCTCAAGGATGTCTCTTTTATAATGCCGGTTCTGAACGAGCAGGACTACCTGGCGATCGCCGTTGAGTCAGTTCTAAGCCAAAAGACTCCAGGGAAAAAACAGCTCGTGCTGGCTCTTGGGCCCTCCACTGACAAAACAAACCAAATTGCCGAATCATTGGCCAAGAAGTATCGAACTCTGATTTTGATCGAGAACCCAACGGGGCTTACTGCGACCGGTCTGAACTTAGCGATTGAGAAATCAAGTTACGAAACAGTAATTCGAGTCGATGCTCACTCGGAACTTTCCGACAACTATGCCGCGAGCGCCGTCAAAATACTGAACGCTACCGGCGCTGCAAATGTTGGCGGCATGATGATTGCCAAAGGAAGAACGGCCTTCCAAAGGGCAGTTGCTTTTGGATATAACTCGAGGTTTGGTCTTGGCGGTGGGTCATTCCACGTCGGTGGACACTCAGGGCCCGCTGACACCGTGTATTTGGGTTGTTTTCGGAAATCGATAATCACCGAGCTTGGTTTATACGAAGCCAAATGGGTGCGCGGTCAAGACTGGGAGCTAAACCTGAGAATTCGACAGGCCGGCCATACCGTGTGGTTTGACCCAGAGCTCAAGGTCGGCTACTACCCGCGCGAGAGCATCAAAGCTCTGGGCAAGCAGTTTTATTCCACTGGCGTCTGGCGCGGTGCCCTAACTAAACAGAATCCAATGGAGTCTTCCTTCCGCTACTGGATACCTCCCCTACTAGTTGCTGCGAGCTTGCTACAAGTTCCGCTTTGGGTCTACTTTTTTGCCGTGGCACTCGTCAGCTTCGGTGTTAGCAAGTTAGACCTCAGCTCCAAATTCTGGCTACTCGCGGTTTTACCGACCATGCACTTTTGTTGGGGCATTGGGTTTTGGGTCGGGTTGCTCTCCAATCAAACCAAGGCTCGGTGATAGATTTTGCCCGTGACTAAACCCCAAATAGTAATTTGCTCGTTCTATACCCCCGACGAGTACTACGGCAACCACGCTAAGCAGTTGCGCGAACAGCTAGATGAACTGGGGCTCGAACATGAGCTCCTAGAGGTTCAAAAAAACGAAGGCGAAGACTGGGCCGATGTCACAAGAAAAAAGATTGGCTTTATTAAAAAAGTCTGCGACCGCAACCCGGACAAGATGGTGTTTTGGATCGATGTGGATTGCCGCATCTCGCACCTACCGGATTACATAGCTAACTCCAGCGCCGACTTGATTGGCTTCCAGAGAAGCTTTGGTGCTCCGATGCAGATTGGATACCACAACCGCACCAGGTTCTGGGAGCCAAGCTTCTGGGGCGTAAATGCCACCAAGCAGGGACGCAAACTAATCGATGATGCCTACGCTCTTGAGCAGCGGGCTGAAATAAAAGCGACCGATGATTACTTCCTTGAGGAGGCCTGGAGGGCGAACTCAAGATTGATGAGCTTCCAGATGATCCCAACCACCGGAATCATGCGTGAGCGTGCAATGACTGAACCCGGTCAGCACCCAGCATTTTTCTCCTTTGGCTCAAGCGGCAATGTTGCCGACTTCAAAGACAAAGTGGTTCAACATGGGCCAGCCAAGGCAATTGGAACCCGTCGGAAGATATTGCGTCGGGTAAAGCGCGTTGAGCGTCTCCTGCCGACAGCCATAAAATATCCGCTTCGAAGACTGGTCGATGGCGTCGGTATCACTGGGCTTTTGACCCAAGGAAGACCGACCCACATTGACCCAGCTAGACGCACTGCACTTGGCCAGATGCTGAGCGCGGGGATGAACGGTCAAAAAGAGAATCTCGCCAACGCCAAATGGGATTTTGAAAAGAAGTTTCTGGCCAGTAACCAAGATCAAGCAACTATTGATGTGGCTAGTTCGTTCCTCTACTACTCGGACAGGCCTTCGGAAAACATAATCCCAGTTACCTGGTGGTCAAAGCCGTTCCCAGGCAACTTTGGGGACTGGCTGTCTCCACTAATGATCTCCCACTTCACCAGCAGCAAAATCATTCTCCAGTCCCCGACTAAGCCGACTACCAAAAAGAACCTGGTAGCGATTGGTTCAATTGGTCGCTTTATAAAGCCACATTCGGTTGTTGTCGGGACCGGAATTTCAAGCGAAGAGATTGAGCTTTCAAAAAAAGCCGACTACCACTCGGTGCGCGGACCACTAACAGCCGCAGTGCTTAGCCGCTCCGGTGGCCCTCAAGTAGATAGCTTTGGTGACCCCGGCCTAGCAATCAGCGAGGTAATGCCCCTAAAGCGAGGCAAAACAAACGGCAGAGTTGCTTTTATACGTCACTTTTCTCACCTAGCTATTCCGGTTCGATTGCCGGAACACTACGACGAGATTTCTGTATTGCTTTCCCACCCGGATCAGATCAAGAGTTTTCTTCAGAACCTAATTGGCTACGAGAGCGTCATCACCTCCGCGATGCACGTCATGATTGCCTGCCAGTCCTATGGCATTCCATGCGGCCTTGTCACCTTCGAAGGCTTCCAGGAAAATGTTCACGGCACAGGAATCAAATACCAGGACTACGCCTTAGGTGCCGGCGTTGAGGTTATGAACCCCGAGATCATTGCTCTTGATCTAACAAAGCTCGACTCAGACCATCTGGTTCGAGATATCAGCGTCTCAAAAGAGAAAAAACTCGAAGTGTTGGATGCAATAAAGAGCGCGATTGCTAGGTTTGATAACTAATGAAACGCATGGCAATCGAGCTGTTCTCCTCCGCGAGACTTTTGTTGCCCACAAGACGTTTCCGATGGCAGCTACTGCTGCTTGTTCTGATTGCTGCCGCGATACCGGTCACTGAACTTTTGGTAGCAAAGTTATTTACCGACTTGGTAATCGACGGAGCAAACCGTTCATTGCTTGAGCTGGGGTTTTCGGTTTCAATTTTTGCGGCGCTGTTTATTGCGACGAGAATCGCCAACTACATTCAAAAAACCTATCGCGTGAAGTTTTTTGACAGGGCCTTTGGTGCCGACACTAGAGAACGCTCCAGCCAGAAAGAAAGTTGGGAATGGGCGATGGCCCTGGAGCTAGTAAATGTATTCAGCTTCATAACTCAACTGATAGTGATTTCTGGCTTTTTCTTTGCTCTCTCCCCAGCCTTTGCCGGTATCAACCTGCTGCTGGTAATCATCGTCCTTGAAGTATTCGGAAGGCTTTTTAGAAAGCAGCAGATTATTCAGCGCGGCTATGTTGAAGCGAAGAGAAACAAGGAAGCCGTAGCCCCGGCAGAGCGCCTTGGTTCCCGAATTCAAACTGCGGAATTTGGGACGCTTTTAGCAAGCTTTCTGGTGGTCGCTCTCATGGGCGTATTGATTTGGCTGAGCATCGCAGGAGTGATTTCACTTTCAAACACGATTGTGTTTTTTCTTGGACTCAGGCTGCTAAACACCACATTCTCTTCGGTGTCCTCAAGCCTGATGCGTTTCGCCCGGGCAAAGGCAAACAGCTTCTAATGCCGCTTTTGACCATTGGTTACTCAACTCTTGCAGATCGAGCCAAAAACATCAGGTATCCAAACGGTGCCGACTGGGAATACCAAGTTCACATCCAGAAGGCTTTGGCTAAACCAGTCAAACCCGGTGTGACGTATCTAGATTCGTTGGGAGTTGCCAAAAGTCGAAACTCGGCCATAGAGCACGCCAACGGAACTTACCTGTTGTTCGGTGACGACGACGTGGTGTTCCACGAACAAGCCCTCACGGAGGCACTGCGCTATTTGGAGCACCACCCGCAGGTCTCACTGCTACTTACTAGCGCCGTGGATGAAACCGGCAAGTTGCGCAAAAACTATCCAACGAAGCTCACAGATCTCACTAGATTCAACTGCGCCAGAGCCGCCACCTACGAAATGATTGTGCGAGTGCAGGATGTCAAAAATTACGGTGTGCTCTTCGATGAAGATTTCGGGGCCGGAGCCAAAAATCACCTAGGTGATGAATATATTTTTATCGCTGACTTGATCGCTAAAGGTGCAAAGTGCATGTTTGCGCCTATCCCCATTGCGATGCATCCAGCCGACAGTTCGGGCGCTAGATGGGGAGCCAAACGGGACCGAATCGCAAGAGCAAGGGTTTTCAAAAGGGTCTTTGGAGTCATGGCATTACCGGTGAGGTTGGCCTTTGCCTCCCGACGCGTAACCGAGCTAGGTGGCTTTTTGAATGCCGCTAAGTTCGTAATCTCCCGCTAATCGGAAACAGTCTCTATTTGGTAATTACCGTTTTAGAAAAAGCGGCCGGGGTTACCCCGTCGAGATATAGGTCTATCGTCACCGTCAGTCCGGTCGCCGAAGTGAGGCGATCGAAGGCTTGATAGTCCTTGGTCACGGTCACCTTCTGCCACTTGCCGGCAATTCTCCATGACAGCGTTTGGCCCTTGTATCCCTTGGCATAGACCACAATTTTGCCGTTGAAGGTTCCAACATTCAGAACCTGTCCTGCTGAGGCCTGTGGGGCTATTACCGCCCCGGCAGCTGTGTTTGAGAGCAACAAGTACGCGGCTCGTAGATCAACCATCGGTATGTTTTTCCGGATCACGTCATTGATGGGCTTTCCAGATGCCTTGATTGCCGACAGCACTTGTTCTGCGCCGTGGTTAGGAAAGGCCTGACGCAATAAAGCGTAGCTACCGGCAACTAGGGGAGCTGCCGCACTGGTGCCAGAAGAGCGGGCGTAATTAAATGTATTTGCACTGATTGTGTAATCAGGCGCCACTATCTCAACCTTGTCAGACATGGTCACATACCAGGACACATCATTAGCCTGGTTCACTGACCCAACTGCCACAGCATCCTTCAGGCAGCTTGGGAAAAGTGAGGTGGCGATGTCAAGTGTCGGAGTGTTGCCGGCCGAAGCAAACGGGATAACTCCACCTTTGCGAAGAGAGCTGAGAACTGCTGCCATCTGCTGCAATTCGGGGTTTGTGTCACAACGTAGCCATTCACGGGGAATCTCCGTGAAGTAACCGCCCCAACTCATGGACAACGCCACAATGTTCAGCTCCTCCTTTCGTTGGTCCACGTATCTCAATCCAGCCAAAATTCCGCTCAGCGTAAGGTCAACATTCGCCATCAAGATGTCTGATCCCGGAGCAATGCCACCAGGTGCCTCGTTAGTTGGGTTTCCAGCCACAATCCCTGCCACCATGTTGCCATGGTCCTCAGTTGAGAATTGGCTTCCAATTTTTCGCTGCGAGGCAGCCTCCACGCCTGACTGCTCCAATGAGCCATTTGGGCATCGAAAGCTGGAGGTTGCTTCGACAAAGCAGTACCCATCGATTATCTGGCCAACGAAATAGGGATGATTCAGATTCACGCCCTGATCAATGATCGCTACCGTTGTTCCCTCGCCAGTAAAACCTTGATCCCAAACGCTCTGCGCGTTGATGGCCTGATAAGCCGGCTCACTCGGTGCGGCGTTCGCGGAAAGGCCCGTGGAAAGCAGTACCGCTAGCGCGGCAACAAGAGCCAGTAACTTTGTTTTCAAAACGATCCCCTTAAAGCTGTAAGTCAAAAAAGATACTAGGCCCGAATGTTTAGACAAGCCTGAACAAAGTCTAGGCTTTAGCTATGAAAACCCCTGCGAAAAACACCGACTACCAAGTTACCAAGGCAGTGATCCCGGTAGCCGGTTTAGGAACCAGATTCCTGCCTGCGACTAAAGCCATGCCCAAAGAAATGCTTCCAATCGTAGATAAGCCCGTTATTCAGTATGTTGTCGAAGAAGCAGTATCTGCTGGGCTCAGCGATTTATTGATGATTACCGGGAGAAACAAAAACACTCTGGAAAATCATTTTGATCGAGTGGCCGAGCTAGAGCAAGTGCTTGCCAACAAGGGTGACGAGCAAAGATTATTTAGCGTCCGGGAGTCCTCTCAGCTAGCGGACATTCACTACACACGACAGGGTGACCCTCTGGGCCTTGGTCACGCAATCTTGAGAGCCAAGAGCCACGTTGGCGAGCACAGCTTTGCGGTGCTACTTGGCGATGACATTATCGACGCTAGGGATCCCCTGCTGAACCGCATGCTTGAAATTCATCAGCAAACCGGGGATAACGTCATTGCCTTAATGGAGGTTCCAGCCGAGCAAATTTCGCTCTACGGTTGCGCTTCGGTTACTGCAACAGATTCAGACAGCGTCATAGTTACCGATCTTGTGGAAAAGCCGGCACCGGGAACCGCCCCATCCAACTACGCAGTCATTGGAAGGTATGTGCTTCGGCAAGAAATGTTCCAAATTCTTGAGCAGACTGCACCTGGTCGAGGTGGAGAAATTCAGTTGACCGACGCCCTCCAGTATGCCGCCCAGCACCCGGAAATCGCCGGTGGTGTGAGGGGCGTTATTTTCACTGGTCGTCGCTATGACACTGGGGACAAGCTCGATTTCATAAAGGCCACCATCAAGATCGCGAGTGACCGCGAAGATATTGGACCAGATCTCAAGGAATGGCTCAAGGAATACACCAAGTCCTTATAGCTAGCTATTTTGTGCGCTTGCATTTCTCCGAGCAGTAGCGAACTTCGTCCCAATTTTTCTCCCAAGACTTGCGCCACACCATCGGTCGACCGCAACGTAAGCAGATCTTCTCAGGTAGGTCTTTCTTCTTTACTCCGCGCACAGCATTACTCGGTGGGAGGCTCGGTCAAAGAGATTTTCAATACCGATTTCGGAACATCCATCATCTCGACCCAGGTGTTTCCTATTGCAAGCTTCAAAACCTCTCCGGATGCGGTGGTCAGGATTATTGGGTCTTCACTCTCGCCCTTGGACCAAGAACCCCTAAGGTAATGGCCGTCTGAGAAAACGTGGGCTATGCCCTCATTATTTACAAGCCTGGCTTGTGGAATCGCACCGTATTTTGGATCCACAAAACTTAGATCGTGGACGACTTCTAGGACCACCACATTTTTAGCCGCCACCTGATCGCCGCCCAATTGCGTGTGGGGGGTTCCATCTTGAGTTCGAAGCCAAGCAATTTGCAGTGGCTCAGCCCAGTCAAACTTGGCGGTGCCAAGATCCCAAACTGATTTCAACTGCGGATACTTAACGCTTAGTCCCTTTGCCGCCACCCCTTGAGAGACAGCAGATGGGATTGCATCAAATTCAAAACCTGCCTGTGGGACTGGCTGTTCATTTGCGTAGAGCTCCTGCAGTTTTTGCGAACTGAAATAAAGATTCCAAGGCGCTTTTCTTGTCGACTCGCGATAGTAGGTCTCATTCTTCATTTCAGTGTCTTCGTCGCTGATAACCAGGCCCGTACTTTTCGCCGCAGACTTGAACGGAGCCTGTCCTCCCGAGAAAGCGAAGATCCCATGGAATGGATCGACTATGGATGCATCGACCGGTCTAACCGATCGAACCGGTCCAATTGCCTCTGGCATCCTCGAATGCCAAACCGGTAGGAGCCTAGTGAGGCCCACTTCAACCCGAGTCACGTACACGATGTCGGCGTCATTTAGCGCAAGTTGCGGCCTGCCGGCGTAGGTGTTGTCAATCTTTGCCGACACCGCAGGCATCGCTAGGTAGGGATTCTCTCCCTCAAGATACAAAACTCCAGTTAGCGGAGCGGCTTGGTATACGGGCAGAGGCTCCGGTTCCGGCTCAACTGTTACTTGCGGAGCTGCGGAGGTTATTGCCGGCACTGGTTCAGCTGCTTGGCAGGAGGTCAGGGCCAGAAGGCCGACGAGTGTGACAACAAAGAGTCTGAGTGAGCGCATTTGGCTAATTCTAGAAGTTTTAGATAAGAACTGGTTGATGGCGGGGCTGCTATTTGCCCGACTGGCTTTTTCTAACTTTGTGTCGCTTCACCAGTCGGTCTCGTAGGATTTCCAGTGGCAGCAACATCGTGGTGCCGACGACAATAAGTAGGACGGTAATTTCTAGGTTTTCCTTAACCATATCGAAACCACCCAACCAATAGCCTGGAACCATGAAAACCACGACCCAGGCCGTTGCGCCAATAAGGTTTAGTTTGGTGAATCTTCGATAATCCATCTTGGAAATACCGGCAAGCATTGGAATCAGAGCCCTCAGAATCGGCACAAATCTAGCCAAAACTACTGCCCTGGCTCCGTAGTTTTCGAAAAATTCATGGGTTCTATCGAGTGTCGCCTTGTTCAAAATGAACTTGCGCTCCTTAGCTATCAGAGGCGGACCGATTTTCGCGCCAATCCAATAGCCAACCTGGGTCCCGGAAAAAGCCGTGGTCCAAATAAGCAGAAAACCCGCCCAATCTGGAAGCCACGATTCCGAGTTCGCAAGAGTCAATCCGGTCAAAAACAGCAGGGAGTCCCCGGGCAAAATGGATGTGAAAATAAAGGCGGTTTCAATGAAAATTACAAACGCAACAGCAACTGCGGCCCAGTCGCCAAACGCAGAGATTATCTCTTGCGCATCAAACCAATTCAAGTTCCATCGCTCCTAAGACTCACAGCAAAAGAAGCTGCCCTGAAAACAAGTCTGAGCCTAGTGGCAGAGCTTGTCCGGTACCTGTGAGTTTGTCGAAACTTATAGAAAACTGTCGGTTTAAACGGGGTAAAAATTCACTGAGCCGCGAACCCAAACTGAAACCTTCATTCCAACCTCCGGGGCAAAGGGCCCATTGGATCTTGCTCTAATTTTTACGCCCCTGGTGACGACCTCAACCACGGCATCGTGCCCAAAGAATACTTGCCCGACAACTTCGCCCTCGCCCTTTGGGTTTGGCAGTAAATAAAAATTCTCTCCCCTGATTGCTACTCGACCCACTTGACCTTCAGTGACCTTGTTCAGTGGGTTCAAGGCGCCGAGTCGAGTTAGCACCTTTCCGTTTTTAACTTCGCCGTCGATCAGCACGGAATCGCCGAGGAAAGTTGCGATACCTATATCTACCGGTGAGTTGTAAATCTCAGTCGGAGAACCAACCTGAACTATCTGGCCGTTCCTCAATACCGCGACGCGATCAGCCAGTGACAACGCCTCTTCTTGATCGTGGGTGACCAAGATCGCAGTCGCTCCCTCTTTTTTCAAGATGGCCTTTACATCAAGGCGGAGTCTGGTTCTAAGCTCGGCATCCAGGGCACTAAAAGGTTCGTCCATCAGCACAATCGCTGGCCTCGGCGCCAGAGCGCGAGCCAGAGCCACCCGTTGTGCCTGTCCGCCGGAGAGCTTCTCAGGTCTGGCGTCTGCAAACTCTGTTAGTTCAACGATTTCTAGCAGCTCCGCCACTCGCGCCGCTTTGTCTTTTGAAGACCAGCCAGCTAAGCCAAAACCGATGTTTTGACTTACGCTGAGATGAGGGAATAGAGCGGCATCCTGCGGAACGATTCCGATGTTTCGTTTTTCCGGAACCAAAACTTTAGTGACACTAGAAATTTCTTTTCCCGCCAGCTCAATTGTTCCGGCAGTTGGTTTTTCAAAACCGGCGATCAGTCGAAGCAGAGTCGACTTGCCAGACCCAGAAGCACCAAGAACCGCAACCAGCTCTTGATCCTCTACCAACAAATCAACGCCACTCAAGACTTCAAAATCACCAAATGATTTTTTTACGCCGCGTAGGTTCAGAGTCGCCATTAGCCCCGAACCTCCGATAGTGCTTTCCTGGCCTGAGAATTCAACACGAGTGCGGGCAACCCGGCAACAATGACTAGCAGGAGCGCATACGGTGCCGCTTGCGAGTACGCCAGATCCTCCGTTGCATCCCAAAGCCTGGTTGCCAAAGTGTTGGCCTCAGTTGGTCGCAGTAACAAGGTTGCGGGTAATTCTTTTAGCACGGTTAGCGCAACCAAGCCAACCCCTGCAACAATCCCCGGAATGGCGATTGGTAAAACCACCTTGACTAAGGTTCGGTTCGCTGGAACCCCAAGTGACTGGGAGACATCCTCCAGATCTTTGGGAACTTGAGCAATTGGAGTGCTGATAGCAGCCAAGGCATTCGGCAGAAACAAGATGAGGTAGGCAATGACCAGCATCCAAGTCGTCTGGTAAATCCATGGGGTGATGTTCGCACCAAAAAACACGAGCGCCAAACCCACTACAACGGCCGGGAGCGCGTGGGTAGCCCAACTTAAAGTTTCGATCCACGCACCTAGCCTGGTTCGATATCTAACGGCCCAAAGTGCGATTGCTATGGCGAAGAAACCTATGAAGAGACCAGATAAACCCGCTAGCCGAACCGAGCCCCAAAGTGCATCGAGCAGCATTGGTAAGTCCAGACTCGCGCTTCCTTGGACGCTCCAAACGAAAAGACTAACGATTGGAACGCCAACACCGAAGACTGCAATCGAAGTGAGTCCCGCCATAGCGACCCAAGACCAAGAGCCCAAATCCACTCGAAGTCTCTTGCCGAGCGCCTTCGTATTAGCGAGATAAAGACCGCGATACCGTCTTTCGAGCCAGATAATTAGGAGCGTAATCAGCAACAAAACAAGTGCCAGCGCAGCGGCCGAGGTTCTATCGAAAGAACCTTGGTACGCGTTATAGATCGCCCTAGTAAATGTGTCATATCGGAGCAGAGCTATGGCTCCAAATTCACCCAACACGTAGAGCGCAACTAACAAAACCGACGCAGTTGCCGCAGGCCTAACCTGCGGCCATGTGACTCGCGTTAGAACTTTAAACCTGCCAAGACCAAGGGTCCTGGCAACCTCATCGGTTGCTGTGTCGATACGGACCAAGGCTGCCGTAACTCCCAAGAAGACATAAGGACTGGTGGCCAGAGTAAGAACCAGCCAAGATGCAAAAAAACCCGAGAACTTTGGAAATAGTGACATGTAGCCCAGCGCCATTACGTAGGAAGGAATGGCAAGCGGCAGGGCAGCCAATACTGCGAAAGATGACGCAAATTTCACAGTAGATCGCGTTGTGAGCCAAGCTTGGGAAAACCCAACTAAAAGGGCGCTAACCGAGACTGCCAGAACCAGTAACCCAGTGTTACCCAGTAACTCGAGGGTTCTAAATCTAAGCAATTCGGCTAGCGCCCTATCGAAGCCTTCGAAGAGACGAAGTCCCAAGTAGACAACCGGAAGAACGGCCAGCAAGGTAGCACTGACGCCGATGACGACTATGATTTTCGGAGGCTTGCGCATAGTCTTGGACTATATCAGACCAGCCTCGCGAATCATAGCTAGGGTTGTGTCTAGATCATCTAGACCGCTGAGGTCAACCTCTGGAGCTGGAATCTGATCCATCGGCGTCAACTCGACACCGGCCAGAACGCCAGGGATTAGCGGGTACTCGCTGGTCTCGCTGACGAAGTACTGCTGCCCCGTCTTGCTCAACAGGTACTCAACGAAGCTTCTAGCAGCGTTCGAGTCGGAAATGATTCCAACTCCCGCAGCATTGATTAGATTTCCCACGTCCTTGGATTTAAACTGGCCGAGCTTTGATGTCATATTTTCGACTCCAATGTCTTTGCTCATGGCAAACCAGTAGTAGTGGTTTATTAGACCTGCGTCGACAGCCTTATCCTCAACAGCTTGCAAAATAGCCGAGTTTTTTGGGTACATGACTGCATTGACTTTCATGGCTTTTAGCCATTCAAGAGTCTTATCGTCACCGTGAAGAACTCGCATGGCAGTAACAAATGCCTGGAAAGAAGCGTTAGTCGGAGCAATTCCTATTCTTCCCTGCCATTCAGGGCCCGCTAGGTCGAAAACCGACGCCGGAACCTCGGAAACCTTGTCAGGGTTGTAGACCATTACCCTTGCTCGGCCTGATACGCCGACCCACTTTCCGTCAGCCGCTGAGTACTCAGATGGAACAAGCCCGAGAATTTCGCTTGGCATGTCGACAAGCATCCCGGCCTTGCTCACAGCCCCAAGTGCTCCAGCATCTTGAGAGAAAAATACGTCAGCTGGCGAGTTGTCGCCTTCCTCCAGTAGCTGAGCAGCCATCTCGGCGCTCTTGCCATAGCGAACCTCGACTGTAATTCCAGTGTCCGTGGTGAACTGATCGATTACCGCCTGTACCAGCGACTCTTTACGACCCGAGTAAACCGTTATTGAAGTTTTTTCCGCTAGCTGCTCTGTGGCAGTTTCTGCAGCCGCTGGAGAGCTCTCTACCACCGCAGGAGTCGTAGAGCAACCCGCCAGAGATACGGAAGCTAAAGCAGCGAGAGCGAGTGTTTTCCTGATCATGTGTTTCCTAACTATCTGTGCGCGGTCTTTCCGCCCTTGAATAGGTTAGGTAACCCTTACTGCCTTGTCAATAAGAAGTTTTTTTGGCTCTTCTGACATAATCGTGGGTTAAATCCGGCTGGGGAGTGCCGCTTTGTGGCAGCCGAAGAACTTACTGCGTTCGCGGATTCTGTGTGAAACCCTTGCTTCCTCCAGCTAAAACACAGGAAAAGACGCTAGCTTTGAAACATCGAGGCGGTGTGAACGTCTTTTACGCTGAGAAGCCCCGATGCATGAGACGAGTCCCCATCTCACCAATACTTGACCGAGTCAACGGCAGTCATTCTCGGATTGATCCCGCCGCGCACCCGTACACGTCAGACTTTGCTGGGTTGATGAAGAGCGTTAAGTCCGCCGGTTTATTGCGTAGGCGCCATGGCTACTACGGCGTGCTTGCATTGATACTCACTGTCGTTCTCGGTATCACCGTCACCGGCATGATTTTCTTGGGAACCTCTTGGTGGAGCATTGCTCTTGCGCCACTACTGGCCATAGTGCTCACTCAATTTGCTTTTCTTGCTCACGAATTGGCCCACAGGGCAGTGTTTGCTAGCGGCAACTCGAATGACATCTGGGGACGGATCATAGCAAACCTGGTGGTGGGTATTAGTTACTCCTGGTGGATGAATAAACACTCTAGACACCACGCCAATCCGAACACGGTGGGCAAAGACCCTGACATTGAATCTGATGTCGTCGTGTTTAGGCAAGACATTGCCCCTACCACCACGGGTTTGCAGCGCGCGATTGTCAAACGTCAAGGGTGGCTCTTTTTTCCTCTGTTGACCTTGGAGGGGCTAAACCTCCACTTCCAGGGCCTAAAGCGCGCCTTCTCCAGAGAAAAGGTAGAGGCTCGCGGTTCTGAGATCACGATGTTGCTCGCCCGCCATATCATCCTCTTTGCGCTTGTCTATTGGTTTATGCCCTGGGGTGTCGCAAGCGTTTTCTTGGTCACCCAATTGGCCGTCTTTGGTGTCTACATGGGCGCCTCTTTTGCCCCCAATCACAAAGGCATGCCCATTATTGGACGAGACATCAAAGTGGACTTCCTGCGCCGTCAAGTGCTGACCAGTCGGAACATCACCGGGGGTACTGCCATGGATTTTGCCATGGGCGGACTCAACTACCAGATTGAGCACCACTTGTTCCCCAATATGCCTCGCCCCGCCTTAGCCAAGGCCGCAAAAATGGTCAAGGCCTACTGCCAGGAGCGCTCTATTTCCTATACGGAGACATCCTTAGTTCGCTCCTATGGCATCGTCGTGAGCTACCTCAACCGCGTGGGCCTCCAAGCCCGCGATCCTTTTGATTGCCCCCTAGCTCAGGGAGCCGGGCGCTAAATCACGCAGCGACGCGACAAGAGCGCCTGTTTCAAAGTCGAGATCGATCGCTTCGACGATGGTCTTATCGACTCCAAGCAGAGTTCGCCATACTGTTGAATTTCAACGCCGTTTTCTCGTCCCTGTGCTTATTGCCCTTGTCAGTTAGATACCTAGACGGAGAGCGGCGTGCACTCGGTAAGGCGCTGGTGAAACCACCCACGGTTACGTCAGGGAGCCAGCTTTTCGGTCTATTTCAACAATCAGGCTCTCGACTAGCCCGCGGATTTCGTCGCGTATGGGGCGCACGGTGTCGACTCCCTGACCGGCTGGGTCTGTTAGCACCCAATCCAAGTAGATTTTCCCTGGGTAAAACGGACAAGCGTCGCCGCAACCCATAGTTATCACATAGTCGCTCGCCTTGACATCTTCATCGGTCAAAACCTTTGGGGTGTTGCTGGAGATGTCAATGCCCTCCTCGAGCATCGCCTCGACAACCGCTGGATTGACCCTGTCAGCCGGCATTGTTCCTGACGACCTGACTTCAACTCGGTCACCCGCCAAATGGGAAAGGTAGCCAGCTGCCATCTGACTACGACCGGCGTTGTGAACACAAACAAACATCACCGATGAAATTGGCTTAGACATTTTGCTCCTTCTTGGTGGATAAAAAATAAAACAAAGTCAGCGCGACTCCCGCACCAATTAGTTGCCCAATTACAAAACCGGGCACCGATGCGAAGTTGATTCCGGTAACAGCATCCGTGAAGGCTCGACCAAATGTAACGGCCGGGTTCGCAAAAGAGGTGGATGAGGTGAATAAGTGGCCGGCGGCAACCCAGGCTGCGACGCTGGGAGCTATCAAGGACAGCTTTTCTTGATCAACTAATAACAACACAATTAGCAGTAGCCCAGCTGTGGCAACAATCTCGCCAACAAAAGTCTGAGTAGTTAGTCGTTGGACGGTTCCTGCCGCTACTGCGTAGACACCAAACATTAGGTTTGCGACCACTGCTCCCAGGAACGCTCCTAATAGCTGCATAGCAACATAGACAAACCCGGTCTTGAGGTCAATTTGCTTCCTGATTCCGAAGGCAATGGTTACAACCGGGTTGAAGTGAGCTCCGCTGATGGATTGGAACATGCTGATTGCAACAAACAAAACAAGTCCCACTGCTCCGGCAATTGCCGCGAGTCCAACCGTTTCGTCGGCTCCCAGTAAAAAGACCATGTGGCCAGCACCTGCGACCGTCAAGACAATAAGAAACGTTCCTAGCAACTCGGCTAGGTACTTACTCACGGTTGTGCGTTGGCTCTTAGTGATGGTGTTGGCTTACTTTCTGAACTAGAGTTGGGATTGGTTTATAGATGGTTGTCTATTTATAGCAGACATTCGGGAATTTATAGACGTGTATCGATGTATAGGGTGAATAGAAGATGAATAAAAATTTACTTACGCTCGCAGATTGCGCGCCAGCCAGCACCGCGGAGCCGATGGCAAGAGCCAAGGCTGAGGATATTTCTGCGCTGCTGAAGGCGGTTGCCGACCCAACCAGACTTCAGATCTTGGCCCTGATCGCCAAGGCGGATCTCCAGGAAAGCTGCGCTTGCGACCTAACGGGTCCGCTGGGACTTAGCCAGCCAACAATTAGTCACCACCTCAAGAAACTTGCAGAAGTTGAGTTAGTTAAAAAACAGCGTCGAGGCACTTGGATTTGGTATTCGTTGAATAAGGCACGCTGGAGCCAGATAGCACAGCTGTTCGCATGAGCATCCATATCAGCAACTAACAATAAGGAGAGCAATGTCAAAAACTGAAATAACAATTACCGGAATGACCTGCGGACACTGCGAGATGAGTGTCACCAATGCAATCGCAACCCTCGAAGGGGTTGAGAGCGTAAAGGTTGATCACTCGAGCGGCACCGCAGTGGTTACCTCGAGCGATATTACTGATGAGCAGTTCACAGAAGCCGTTGAAGAAGCCGGTTACCAGGCAGTGGGATTTGCAAAAATAGATGCCTAATACCAACTTGGTCGGTGTTGAATTACTCGATATCGAAATCGAGGGAATGACCTGCACCGCCTGCGCCAGGAGGGTTGAGAAGAATCTAAATAAGCTGGATGGAGTAAGTGCTTACGTAGACTTCGCCACCGAAAAAGCTCACCTCCAGCTAATCAACCCGCTGGATTCTTCGGTGATTGCCGACGCAGTGGAAAGCGCCGGCTACCGGGTTGGCACTGGAAAGTCTGAACTAAAAACCCTGAAGCCTCGTCTTATTGCCGGTGGAGCAGCATCGCTAGTAGCGGTACTCCTGGCCATGGTTCCTGGTTTCCAGTTTCAATACAGCAATTACATAGTGTGGGCTGCTGCCACCGTTGTGATCTTTTATGTGGCTTGGCCTTTCCACACAGCGGCCATAAAGAACCTTCGTCACTTTGATGCCACCATGGACACGCTTGTTTCGCTTGGCTCCAGCGTCGCCTATGGCTACAGCGTTTATCTGATTCTTGCCGGTCACATTCACACCTACTTTGAAACTGCTGCGGTTGTGCCATCGGTTGTATTACTCGGCCGATACATAGAGGTAAGGGCAAGAAAAAGCGCCACCGACTCAGTTCGAGCGCTGCTGAGCGCCATTCCTCAAACAGCAACCGTCGAAATTGACGGTAAGCGCGAAGATGTCGCGACTAGCTCTTTGCGCAAGCAAATGATTGTTTTGGTTGCAGCCGGTGAGGCCATTCCGGCCGACGGCAAACTACTCTCTGCATTCGCATCAATCGACACTTCCACCCTCACCGGAGAATCACTGCCAAAGGACTTGCAAGCCGGCGAACTAGTAACGGCTGGAACCACAAACTTGCAGGGCGAAATAAGAGTGGAAGTAACTGCCATTTCCTCCTCTTCAAGACTTGCGAAGATCGCGGACCTAGTTCGAGAAGCAACTGCTCAGAAGTCCAAACTTGCATCGCTAACCGATTCGATTTCAAAGATCTTTGTGCCGCTGGTGATTCTCATCGCCATTGCCACCTACTTGATATGGTTCTTCCTCGGAGAACAAGACATCGCCATAAAGGCGGCAATCTCTGTAATAGTGATTGCCTGCCCATGTGCTCTCGGGATTGCCGTGCCGATGAGCCTGGTGGTTGCCACCGGCATCGGCACCAAAAAGGCCGTGGTTGTAAGAACCCCCGACTCGCTTCGCTTGCTTGCAAAGACCAAGCATGTTTTCTTGGACAAGACCGGCACACTTACCGACGGCAAACTTGCCATCATCAAAGCCACCGGGTTGTCAGGTGTCAGCGCCGAGGCAATGTTAGAAAAAGCTTCGGCGGTCGCAGTGACCAGCAAGCACCCGGTTTCTAAAGCGATAGCCGAAAACCCCCACGATCTTGTCGCCACCGACGTAATCGAAGTCGCCGGAAACGGACTCACGGGACAAGTTGATTCCGTGATGGTCTCGATTGAAAAGCCTGGAAGCTATCAAAACCAAGCGGAGTTAGATAAGGCTCTTGAACATGCCGGCCCAAACACTCTTGTTGTTGTGGCCTGGGACAATGTTGCCCGTGGGCTCATCGAACTTTCCGATAAGCCAAGGCCAACCTCCAAGCAAGCAATGGATGAGCTAAAAGCCGCTGGCTTTAGCCCCTACCTGGTCTCCGGGGACAACCCGGCGCGAGTTCGTGAAGTTGCAGAACAACTAGGCATAACTGACTTCAAAGGACACGTCTCCCCCGAGGGCAAACTGGAATTGCTGTCGGCCTACAACGAACCAGTTGCAATGGTTGGTGACGGGATTAACGACGTGGCAGCACTTGCCAAGGCTGACGTTGGCATCGCCATGGGCTCTGGAGCCCACGCGGCTCAGGCCGCAAGCGCCATCACCATTTTGGATGATGATCCACGTGCCATTGCTTTTGCTCTCAAGCTTGGAAAGCGCACTTACCGAAACATTTTGCAGAATTTAGGTTGGGCTTTTGGCTACAACATAGTTCTGATTCCGGTTGCGGCTCTAGGGCTCCTGAATCCAATGCTCGCTGGCGTAGCAATGGCATTCTCATCCGTTTCGGTGGTTGCCAATTCGTTGCGGCTCAAGGCTGGAAACTAGGCGATTAGATCAGGTTCTCTTTTCGATTTTGTGGAAAGATAAATTTGTGAAGAAAGTTCTAATCCACCACGGCTGGACCAACATACGGCCCCCAGGTCACTGGGCAAGGCTTGCTGCAGCGGAGCTAAGAAACAATGGAAACCAAGTTTGGTACCCGCAGTTCCCAGACCCTGACACCCCCAGTGCTGAAAAGTGGCAAGAACTATTACGCCAAGAAGCCAACATGATGGACGAGATTCAAGGCGGCGAAAAGGTAGCTATTTGTCATTCACTCGGGACTACCAACTGGCTAATCGCTGCGATGAATGACCTTTTCACAGAACCATTTGATCGAGTGCTACTGATAGCACCGCCAGACCCAAACCAACTTACTGAGACCGAGGGCATAGAGGGATCACCGCTTGATTTGGATGACCCAGGACTATCTGTAAGCGCTCATAAGTGGGCAAAAAGCTTGACTGTGATAGCAAGTGATGATGACCAGTGGCTTCCTCGAGGAGTCGGTATCTACGCTCCCGCACTCAATCTAGAGCCGCTAATTTTTCCAGGGGCAGGACACTTTTCATTTGATCAGGGCTGGGGCCACTGGGCCGGTCTGGCCAAGTGGGTAGAAACTGCTAACCCTCAAGACTTGATGCAGCGCTAGCATCTAGCGCTGCCTTATTTCTGACCCGGTGAATAGCACCTAGCCAGACAAGCAATCCCATCGCCAAGACGCCCATGGCGAAGGTAAGACCGATTGCCGATTGAACGTTTGCCAACACCAAGAGCGTCAGCAGCGAGGGCGAAAGTGCCGACACCATTTTGCTCAGCATCATGATGTAGCCCTGGCGTTGACCGAAGCCCTCGGTCCCAAAAAACAACAGGGGCAGCGAACCTCTAATGAACGGGTTCAATCCGACACCGATGCCATGCAGAATCACGAACGGAATTAGGGCATTCACTCCGAAGATCCAGATCAAGACAACCCCAATTGGGTGAGCAGCAATCGACAGCGCGGCCACGCGCATTGGCGTCATGATTTTTCCGGGAACCAAAATCAGCACCCTTGCCAGAACTTGGGACGGCCCAAGGATTGTCGCCGCAAGCAGAGCAACTTCGGAGCTGGCGCCCAATTCCCCGAGCAAAAACGGAAGGGTGGTGTTCACGGAAGAAACAATGAAGCCCTCGAGGGCGAACATCAAGGCAAAAAGCACGAGCAGCACATCAAACCGGAATCGGTTTTTTATTATCTTCCGAATCGGACCGGTGGTTGTTGGAACCTCTTTAGGTTCAGTCCTTGGGATGCTGAGGTTGAGCGGCAGAGCGACGACTAGGTGCATGAGGGCCCAAAAAAATACTGCCTGCTGCCAGCCAATTGTTTGCTCAAGATAGCTAGTAAGTGGCCAAGAAATTGTGGAAGAAAAGCCGGCAAACACCGTGATGCCCGCTATTACTCGATTTGATTTATTGCCAAAGAAGGAAACTGCAGTCGCGAAGGCCGAGTCGTAATTTCCCATTGACCCGCCAATACCAATTAGCAACCAAGCCGAAATAAGCATGACTTGATTCGTGCTCACCGATAGCAGGCTCAGTCCTGCAAAAAAGGCAACGCTTCCGAAAGGCAGAACGGCCCTGCCCCCAAGCCGATCAATCGCTCGCCCAACCTGGGGTCCTAGAAAGCCAGATACCAACAGTGACAGAGTGAAAGCCCAAAAGAAATCCTGGGTAGAAATGCCAAGTGAGGCCGAAATTGGAACGGCCAATATCGCCGGTAAGTAGAAAGAAGATCCCCAGGTAATAATCTGCCCCACACCGAGACGAACGGTAATCGATGAACCCTTGGTCAACTAACACCTCAAATTGGACAGAACCTCAAGCCTATTGCTGCGGTGAAGTTTCAAGGCATAATAATGAAAGCTCGGAGTGACGAGCAAAACTAACCGAGAGGCAGCCTGAATCCAAATGCCAACCAAAAATAAAACAGCACTGATAACAGGCGCAAGCAGTGGACTAGGGCTGGAAGCTTCCAAGGAGCTTGCCGCCCTTGGGTTCGATGTCATAATGACCGCCCGCGGCAAAGACCGACTCGAAAAAGCAAGCGAGGAGATCGCCAAGCAAAACCCCCAGTCGAAGATAACTAGCCAAGTTTTAGACGTTGCAAATTTTGACGAGGTTCGCTCGTTCGCCAATAAATTCTCCAGCCCAATTGATGTCCTTATGAATAACGCTGGAGTGATGGGCCCGGACTTTAGTTTGTCCGTGGATGGAATTGAGTCTCAAATGGCAATCAACCACTTGGGGCACTTCGTCTTGACCAAGGCCCTTTGGAAGCAACTAGAAAAAGCGAGTGAGCCAAGAGTGATCTCGCTTTCCAGCACCGTCCACAGAAGAGGCAAGCTTCAATCGATGAGCCTCGAGCAACTAAAAGGTTCGGACCAGAAAAGCTACGACCGTTGGCAGCGATATGCCGATACCAAGTTGGCGTGTCTGTTGTTCGCGAGGGAGCTTGATATACGAACCAAGCAATCGGGAAGCCAGGTCGTTTCAATCGCCGCGCATCCAGGCTGGGCAATGACTGGACTCCAGGATAATTTTCCGAATCGCTTCGATCGTTTTGCTCAGAATGCCAAGCAGGGAGCCCGCTCACAAATAATGGCGACCGTCGAAGCCGATCTAGTAGGTGGAGAATTTATCGGCCCAGCCCAAGAGCTCTGGGGTGTGCCGAAACCAATAAAGGGCACCAAGCAGTCTCGAGATCTTGGATTGATGAAGCGGCTCTGGGAACTCAGCGAGGAACTAACTGGAGCCACTTTCGAGGTATAAGCGATAGGCTCATTTGGTTATCAAGGAGTGATATTGCCAACTATTGACCCCGAAGCCGTTGTCGGCTCAAGGATTACCAACCAGAGCCTTAGCCGCTGGCTGCACTCGTTGCCTGGCGTGGACAAGGTTGGACTAGAAGCTCGAACCGCATCCCTTGGAACCAGGTCAATCAAAACCGCCTCTAAAGCTTGGGCGCTAGACATGGCAATCCAGATGATGGACCTGACAACTCTCGAGGGCGCCGACACTAAAGAGCGAGTCCGAAGCCTGTGCCTGAAGGCGATTACTCCAGACCCAACTGATCTAACCACCCCGCAGCCAGCGGCCATTTGTGTCTATGGAGACATGGTCAAGCATGCCAAAGAGGCACTTGGCAAAAACAAGATTCACGTGGCTGCAGTAGCGACCGCATTCCCCTCCGGACGCGCGAGCCTGCCGGTCAAAATCGCTGACACCAAAGATGCGGTTAATGCCGGGGCCGATGAAATCGACATGGTGATTGACCGCGGAGCTTTTTTGTCAGGCAACTACCTTGAGGTGTATAAGCAGATTCTCGCCGTGAAGGCAGCCTGCTTGAGAAAAGATGGAACCCGCGCCCACCTAAAGGTGATTCTCGAAACCGGCGAACTAGAAACCTACGACAACATAAGACGCGCCAGCTATCTTGCAATGCTTGCTGGACCAGACTTTATTAAGACTTCGACAGGAAAAGTGAGTGTCAACGCGACGCTGCCAATTACGCTCCTGATGCTGCAGGCTGTAAAAGACTGGTTCGACCAGACCAAAATTCAAATCGGTGTCAAGCCTGCCGGTGGAATCAGGACTGCCAAAGATGCCATCAAGTACCTGGTGGTGGTCAAAGAAACCGCTGGCGAAAAATGGCTAACCCCAAAATACTTCCGATTCGGTGCATCAAGCTTGCTAAACGACGTTTTGATGCAGCGACAAAAACTAACAACCGGTCACTACTCCGGTCGTGACTACGTGAGCGTGGACTAGGAGCCAATATGTTTGATTACTCGCCAGCACCAGAATCCAAAGACCTAGTGAAGTTTCAAGCCTCCTACGGACACTTCATTGGTGGCAAGTTCACCAAGCCTGCCAACACCTTCAGCACCATCAACCCTGCGACCGAGCAGGTTCTGGCCGAGATATCTCACGGCACAGCAAAGGATGTCGATTCGGCAGTGAAAGCAGCACGTACTGCGTATGAGAAAACCTGGAGCAAACTGGATGGGGCGACCAGAGGCAAATACCTTTACCGAATCGCAAGAATTATCCAAGAACGCTCCCGCGAACTCGCGGTTGCCGAGACTCTCAATAACGGCAAGCCGATCAGGGAAACCCGCGACGCTGATATCCCGTTGGTCGCATCCTGGTTTTTCTACTACGCAGGCTGGGCCGACAAGCTCGATTACGCGGGCCTAGGTTCAAACCCGAGAGCCCACGGAGTTGTCTCGCAGATAGTTCCTTGGAACTTCCCGCTGATGATGTTGGCCTGGAAGATTGCTCCGGCACTTGCCGCGGGCAACACCGTTGTTCTAAAGCCTGCCGAAACAACCCCTTTGACAGCGTTGTTGTTTGCAGAAATCTGCCAACAGGCAGAACTACCAGACGGTGTCGTGAACATAGTTACTGGCTTTGGCGACACCGGAGCCATGATGGTCGGTCACCCGGACGTAAACAAGATTGCCTTTACCGGCTCCACTGACGTCGGAAGAAAAATTGCTAAGCAAATTGCCGGCACCGATAAAAAGGCAACTCTGGAGCTTGGCGGCAAGGCCGCCAACATCGTCTTTGAGGATGCCGCTCTCGACCAAGCAGTCGAGGGCATCGTAAATGGCATCTTTTTTAACCAAGGCCATGTCTGCTGCGCCGGTTCCAGATTGCTGGTCCAAGAGTCAGTTCAAGACGTAGTTATCAAAAAGCTAAAAGCGCGCATGGAGAACATTCGTCTGGGTGACCCAATGGACAAGAACACCGACATCGGTGCAATCAACTCCAAGGAACAGCTCACGAAGATTGACCGCTTAGTGAAACAGGGAGTAAAAGAGGGTGGCGAAGCCTGGGCCCCCTCCTGCGTAATTCCAAAAAATGGCTTCTGGTATGCGCCAACAATCATCACGGGTGTCTCGCCTGCCAACACCGTTGTCAGAGAAGAAATCTTCGGGCCGGTGCTATCTGTCATGACCTTTAGAACTCCCGCCGAAGCCGTAGCTAAGGCCAATAACTCTCAGTACGGCCTAAGCGCCGGTGTCTGGAGTGAAAAGGGCTCAAGGATTCTAAAGATGGCCGATCAACTAAACGCCGGTGTGGTGTGGGCAAACACTTTCAATCAGTTCGACCCTGCCAGCCCATTTGGCGGCTTCAAAGAATCCGGCTACGGCCGCGAGGGTGGCCGTCACGGATTGCTTAGCTACTTGAAGGGATCAAACTAATGCGCTTGGAAGTAAAGAAAACCTACAAACTCTTCATCGGTGGCAAGTTTCCTCGATCTGAATCGGGCCGAGTCTACATAGTGAACAACCACAAGGGCGTGTTCCTGGCAAACGTTGCCAAAGCATCTAGAAAAGACGTGCGTGACTCAGTGGTTGTCGCTCGCTCCGCTCAGTCCAGCTGGGCTGGCGCAACACCTTATAACCGCGGACAAATTCTCTACAGAATCGCCGAAATGCTGGAAGGCAGGCGTGAGCAGTTCGTTGCCGAAATTCGCGAACTAACCGGCAAGAGCGAAAAGCAAGCTAACCAAGAAGTAGACAGTGCCATTGATTCCTGGGTTTGGCACGCCGGCTGGACCGACAAAATTGATGCGGTGGCAGGCAACATGAATCCGGTTGCCGGGCCGTTCTTTAACATTTCAACCAATCAACCAACTGGAGTCGTCGCGGCATTTGCGCCTCAAGACACTTCTTTGGTGGGCCTGGTGAACACAATCGCCCCGGCGATAGTTTCTGGTAACTCGGTTATTGCGATCTCATCGGAAACGTTGCCGATTTGCGCCGTGACACTTGCTGAAGTGCTGGAAACCTCTGACCTACCCGGCGGAGTAGTCAACATTCTCACCGGCAATGCCAGTGAACTCGGAAGCTGGCTCGCCTCTCACTTGGATGTGAACGCTATTGACCTGGAAGGCACCTCGAACGCTGCGGAGCTTGAAATGCTGGCTGCCGAAAATCTTAAGCGGGTAATTCGCAAAGGCAGCTACTCAAGAAACGGGGCGCAGGGCTCACTTCAGCACATTCTTGATCTGATGGAAACTAAGACCGTCTGGCACCCCAAGGGGCACTAGCAAAAAACGTCTTTAGTTGGATTCGGCTGAGTGTGGCTGACCGCCGATTACTTCCATTGCCTCAGCTGCGAACTCGCAGGCCACTTTCGCAGCCTCTGTCACCTTCACGTCTTCGTCCAAAATGGTGCGCATGAACATTGCGGCGAATGCGTCTCCGGCTCCGGTTGGATCAACCACCTTCGCTTTGACTCCGGGAACCAGTTCCGCGGTTGTGGGGTTTCTTACGTAAGCCCCATCTTTACCCAGTGTCACAACTACAAGTGGAAATTTTTCGTGAAGGACGTCCGCAACGCGGGCAGGTGAATCCTCGCCGGTCAGTGCCTGCGCTTCCTCAAGATTTGGAAAAATTACATCCGCGCCCTCGATGGCTTCTAGAAAGTATTTTGCTCCGTAGTCTCGGATGAAGCTGGCACTTCCGGGATCGCATACAGTCACCATGCCGTGGGCTTTTGCCATTGCCATTAGTTTCTGAGTTCCCTCAGTTCCAATGGATAACACCGTGTAACCCGAAATGTACAAAAAGTCTCCAAATGCCTCAAGAGGCATGACGCCAACTTCAAGGTTCTGGTTTGCTCCTCTGTCGGTAAAAAACGTGCGGTCATCGCCATCGATCAGAACTACTATTCGGCCGGTGGAAAGAACCTTGTCTTCCTGCAAATGTGCAATCACATTCTTTGTCTTGAACTCGGCGGCAAACTTTATGCCGTCACCCTTACCGACCCGGGCAAACAAATGCGTCTCAATCTGCAAGGTGGCTAGCCAGACCGCAAAGTTCGCCGCTGAACCCCCCGAGGTCGCGACGAGTTTTGATTCGTTATCAGTGTTCGATTGAACTTGGCCAATCGGCATCACAACGATATCTTCGATTATGTCTCCAACAACTAGAGCTTTAATTAACCCCTCCACGCGCTATGGCCTTGGAGATCTCCGCGGCTACCAAGATGTTATTCCTAACCAGTGACAAGTTAACTTCAAGTGAGGCCTGATTGGAAGCCCCCACTATGAAATCAAGCAGAAAAGGAGTGACATGTTTTCCTCGCACGCCTGCCTTATTTGCAGCAGCGAATGCTTTTTCCAAGACAATGTCATGGTCGGCTTTGTTCCAGGCCTGATCATCTGGCACTGGGTTTGCAATCAGCAGCGCCGCCAAAGAGCCAAGCTTCTGCTGCTGAAAAACTATCGCTGCCACTTCATCGGCTGAGTCCACACTCCAGTCCAGGGTGTAATCACTCGTCGGAAGCCAGAAGCTTGGGAAATTATTTGTTTTGTAACCAACCACCGGGATGCTCAAAGTTTCTAGTCTTTCGAGGGTCGCTGAAATGTCCAGGACGGATTTTACTCCAGCACTTACGACTACCACCGGGCAAGTCGCGAGGGTAGTCAGGTCGGCTGATTCGTCAAACGTTTCACTTGCCCCCTGGTGGACACCACCGAGGCCTCCGGTTGCAAAGACTCTTATGCCTGCCTTAGCCGCCAGAAAAGCGGTAGCTGCAACAGTGGTTGCTCCATTGATGCCCTTGGCCGCAATAATGGGAAGATCCCGGACCGAAGACTTAGCTGTCCCCTCGCTAGCAATTTGCTCCAACTCGTCTTGACCAAGACCGATTGTCGGAACACCGTTGATGATGCCGATCGTTGCCGGAACGACTCCGGCATCAATCAGTTGCTGCTCGAACTCTTTAGCAGCAGCGATATTTCTAGGATAAGGAAGACCGTGGGAAATAATCGTAGACTCGAGTGCGACCACGGGCCCGTTGGTATTCAGTGCTTCTTGAACCTTTTTGCTAATTTTCATATCATCTCCAGTGCTCAAGGTTAGCTGAGGGCCTGAAGGCAGTAGATTATTTTTTTTAGAAAGCGCGAAATAATGAAGAGACCGTGGCTGACCACCACCACCGGCCAGCGGTGGTCAATTGGTGCCAGTGTTGTAATCTCCACCGTTATGGTCGTCTCTCTATTCAGCTACTGGATTCTGCAGGCCGCCCCCAGAATCCAAATCGCACAGCTGGATCCGAATCGGATTGAGTATTGCCAGCTGAGTGATTGTGCTCCCATAGACAAGCTAGCAGGCTTGGAGTTAGTAACCGCCCCGGAGCCCTACCTTGTAGTGGTTAGCGAGTGGGGAACCAGTATCCAATTGAGGTTTGTGAACCACGGCCGGCTTGAGGGAGCGCGCGAACTAAGGCTTCTGCTCAGGTCCGACAATGGGAAAATCATCGAGGGCATGCGTCAAGAAGTAACCTTTTCACCCAAGGGTCCGGTGCTTGTTGAGTTCTTCTTCACGGGCTTTCCCAAGGAGCTTCAGAGCGGCACCTTGGAGCTGGGGTATTAGTCAAAATTCCAGCAAAATCTCCGTTATCAAAACGTTATACTTTTCAGGAGTTTCACAGACAACTATCTGTTGTAATGATGATGTGAAGTGCGCATGGATGGGCTATTTCGGCGGAGTTGATAATTCAATCCTGTCGAAATTTTCTACGTTGTGAGCTTTTAAATAAAAGAAAATCGAAAGGGAAAAACTAATGAGCTATGAAGGATATAACCTCCTTTACAACCTGTTTTCGCTGGGAATCGCGAGCATGTTGTTCACCACCATCTTTTTGTTCGTAGCCCGTGAGCGCGTATTGCCTCGTTACCGCATGGCCGTAATGGTCTCGGGAACAGTTACTGCAATTGCCGCTTACCACTACTTCAGAATGTTTGACAGCTTCAATGAGACATTCGGACCCGAAGCAGTTGAGGGAGTCGTCTACAACGTCGGCTACCGCTACATCGACTGGTTCCTAACAGTTCCTCTACTACTGGTTGAGACCATTGCTGTTTTGGCTTTGGCTCGCGCAGTTCAGACCAAGATGTTGGTAAGGCTTGTTCCTGCAGCCGCACTAATGATTGGTCTTGGCTACCCAGGAGATGCCCAGCTAAACCTTTTCTATGAAGGCGATGCATCACTATGGGGCTTGCTTTCAACCATCCCATTCCTATACATCCTCTACGTACTGTTCGTCGAGCTAGGCAAGAGCCTTGACCGTCAGCCAGCCGGGGTTGTAAAGAAGATCAAGGAACTACGTCTCCTTCTTCTTGCAACCTGGGGTGTTTACCCAATCGCGTTCATCGCTAGCATGAACGCAACCGGATTCGACGAGACGTCATTCGTTCTTCGTGAAGCCGGTTACACCATCGCGGACATCCTTGCTAAGTGCCTATTCGGCCTAATGATCTTCACCATCGCTCGCATCAAGAGCGCTGCTGACGATGCTGAGTTTGCGAAGACCGAGTACAAAGAAGAAGTTTCAAAGTAGTTAGCACCAAATGAAGAAACGGCGCCGGGAACATTCCTGGCGCCGTTTCTTTTCTTCAAGAATTTTAAAAACACATTTCAAGGGAGAAATGAATGACTAAGAAAAAAATAGATTGGGACCTCATTCAGATCATTGTCCTGGTGACACTGATGCCGGTAATGATACTAATCGGCGCCTTAGCGCCTAGCTTCTTCACCGACTACAGCTAATGTAAGTGAGTGCGAAAAAACATCGATTCAGCCGACTGGCAACAATTTGTTGCGGGTAGAAGAACCACTCGAGATTTTCTGGGAAAGGCCGTCCCCCAAGAACTCATAGACCTCTTGCTGACTGACGCCATGACAGCGCCCTCCTGGTCAAACACCAGGCCTTTTATGGTCGGTATTGCATCCGGTGACCGCCGAGACCGCATTTCAAAAGAATTTCTAAACCGTTGGCAGGCGGCGTCCGCCGCTCTAAAGCCAGGCATCGCCGGAAAGCTCAAGCTATTTATTACTCGTTATGGACTGCCCAAATCCGACTACAGGGTTTTTCGCCCCTACCCCAAAGACCTAAAGCCCAGGCAACAAAAGGTTGGCGCTGACCTGTACGGGTTTATGGGCATCAAGCGCGAGGACAGCCAGAAGCGTCAAGAACAATGGGGCCGAAACTATGAATTCTTTGGGGCTCCGGTCTCACTGTTTATTTTTACTCACTCAGGCCTTGGCGAGTACTCGGTGTCTGATGCCGGACTATTCATGCAGAACCTAATGCTTTCGGCTCATGCCCACGGCCTTGGCACTTGTGCCCAAGGAGCAAGCGCTCTCTGGGCGGAGCCGGTGAGGAAAGAATTCAAGGTTCCAAAACACTACAAGTTACTGTGTGGCATCGCCCTCGGTTACCCAAGCGATGACAAGATCAATAAATTCGAAGCTGAACGCCTGGGCATCGACCAAATAAAGCTTGATCCCAATGATTGATCTAACAGCTCCAGACTTCATAGACAACCCATACCCGGCCCTCAAGCTTCTGCGCGAGAAGGGCGGACCACAGTGGCACGAACAAACCGGCACCTTTCTTGCAGCCGGCTTCAAGGACGCGAGTCAGGTTCTAAGAAACCGTGACCTCGGCCGGATCTTCGAGGAAAACGCACCGTCTAGTGAATGGGAAACCTTCAACTGGCTTCACTCCGATTCAATACTCGACTCCGAGCCGCCCAAGCACTCCAGGTTGCGCTCCCTAGTGATGAAAGCGTTCAACCCAAAAAAGATTGAGAGCCTCAGACCCGATGTTGAGCGCATCACCAAAGAGTTACTAGATGAAGCGACAAAAAAACATAACGAAACCGGCCAGTTTGACCTGATTGGCGACTATGCCGAACCGCTGCCAGTGAAGGTAATTGCCTTCTTGCTGGGCTTCCCGGTCGCCGATGAGCACCTGCTCAGACCCTGGTCCCAGTCGATTGTCAAGATGTATGAGGTGAGCCCGAGCGACAGTGATAGAGACGAAGCGAAGCTAGCCTCTATCCATTTTGCCTCCTACGTTCACGAACTGATGCTTGAGCGCAAGAAAAACCCGGGCACGGATTTGATTAGCGAGCTGGCTCAAGTCGAAGAAGAAGGCGAGAAGCTGAACGCGCACGAGCTCATTGCTACCTGTGTCCTTCTTCTAAACGCCGGACACGAGGCTTCGGTTAATGGCTTCGGAAATGGGATGGTCGCGACCCTGCAAGATTCTGAGCAGCTAGCACTTCTAAACGCCGATCCTTTCGGCCTCGCCGAAACGGCAGTTGACGAGTTTCTCAGATTCGATGCGCCGCTTCACTTATTTGAAAGAACCGCAACCAAGGACACCGACATTGGTGGGGTTGAGATTCTAGAAGGCCAGAAAATTGCAGCGCTACTTGGAAGCGCCAATCGGGATGAGCGGGTTTTCAAGGACCCGGACAAATTGGACCTGGCCAGAAACCCGAATCCCCACATTGGCTTTGGTGCGGGAATTCACTTTTGCATCGGTGCGCCACTGGCAAGACTAGAAATGGCGATTTCACTACCAAGGCTTATCGAGCGATTTGGCTCGCTCAAACTTGCGGAGACCCCAGTTAGAAGACAGAGTTTCGTACTCAGGGGCTATGAACAGGTGCTTGTTACCAACAAGACCTAGAAGCAGGCCTAAATGAGGCTCCTGCTAGCCCTTGGTGGCTCCCAGAGTCAGACCTGATACAAACTGTTTACGAAGCACAAAGAACACGACCATGGTCGGCAGAGCCGCAATCATCGCGCCGGCAGCCAGCAGGTTGTAGTCAGTCACGAATTCGCCAGTCAGTCTTCCAAGTGCCGATGTAATCGGACGCTTGGAGTCAGTCGACATCAAAACCAGTGCCCAGAAGAAGTCGTTGTAGATCCAGGTGGTCATCAAGACACCAAGAGATGCAAGTGGTGGCCTTAGAAGCGGAAGCATGACCCTGAAGAAGTGGGTGAACACCGAAGCGCCATCAACAAGCGCCGACTCTGAAATTTCCTTGGGAATCGTCTTCATATAAGAACTCAAAACGAAGGTAGCGAAGCCCATCTGGAAGGCAACGTGGATCAAAATCACACCTAAGGGCGAATCATACAAAAATCTTCGGTCCCCAACTAGGTCGCCTAGTGCCAGATACATCTTGAACACCGGTATAAACACCAGCTGCGGAGGAAGCAGGTTTCCCGCTGTGAACAAAAGCAATAAGGCAACGTTGGCCCTAAATGAATACCTCGTCACAACAAAAGCCATCAATGAGCCCAAGAGCAAAATCAAGAACACCGCTGGCAAAGTAATCAGCGCGGTGTTGAAAAAGTAAGTCGGCAGTTCCATTCGGCTAATAGCCGAGGTGTAGTTATCAAAGTTCAATACCTTGGGGAAGGACAGCACGCCTCCGGCACGAATTTCTTTATATGGCCGAAGCGATGAATAAAAGGTCCATACGATCGGGAAGAGCCAAGCAATCGCAAAGAAACCGATGAAGACCGAAATGATTCGGTCCTTAACTTTTTGGGCGTCCTTTACTTTCTTTAGCCGCTCCTGTTCCTTAGACAACTTTCTCTCCGCTTTGTTCTCGAACTTTCCTTCAGTCACACTCACTTCATGTCCTCCTTGAACTGCGCACGGAGGTAAGCAATGATCGGAACGATCGAAAGCAAGAACAGAATTACTGCGTAGGCGGCGCCCTTCATGGAGGCTCCCTCACCCGCAATGTTCTGAAATACCAGCACGCCGAGAATCGGCAAGCCGCCGGACGAGCCATAAATGATGTAAATCAAATCGAATGCGCGAAGCGACTCAATGATTGTGATCACAATCACGATGACGTTCACCGGCTTCATTGTCGGGAACACCACCTTGCGGAAACTTTGCCACTCGGTAGCACCGTCGATAGAAGCGGCTTCTCGCAAGGAGGCGTCCACAGCCTTCAGGCCAGCTAAATACAAAAGCATGATGTAACCAATGTGGCGCCAGGAAGCCATCGTCAGAATCACCCAGATGTTATAACGATCGTCGCCAAAGAATGAAACGGCTTCACTGATCTCTAGGCCAAGAAGGCCATTGACCAACCCGTCCGGCCGCAACAGGAAGTTCCAGATCACACCGATGACCGCCAAAGACAAAACAACCGGCAGGTAATAAGCAGCCTGGTAAAACTTGCTGCCTCTGATTTCGCGGTCAATCTGGTAGGCAAGCAAAATACCCAGCGGCGTTGCTATCGCGCCAAACCAGATAAGCCAAACCACATTGACCCGGAGCGCGTCCCAGAAAATGGGGGTATTAAAGAAAATGTTTTCGTAGTTGGCTAACCCGGCCCATTGGATATCACCAATGTGGATACCGGTCCAATACGTGAAAGATAAATAGATGGTTGCGGCCGCTGGAAACCAGACCAAGGCAACGTGTAAAAAGGTGGGGATTCCAATGAAAATCCCGAGGGTGAGTCGATCTCGCTTAGAAAAAGAACGACGACGCTTGGCCTTGGGTAGCTTTTGAAGCACAGGGTCAAGCGTCGTCGAGCTTTTCATAATTCAGTTAGTTTAGCTTCGCTTTACAGCGGAGCTAGAGCGTCCCACTGGCTCTGCAATGACTCAAGAATGTCATTCGTGCTAGATGGGTCCTTGAACCAGCTCTGGAATGCAGGACCGATGATTGGGCCGGCAAAGTCAGGGCGAGTGTCGCGGTCTAGGAACTGAGTGATGTACTTAGCCTCATCCATAACAGCTTGCTGTGCGACCTGGAATGCATCGTAGGATGACTTGTCCTGACCGTTGTTAGCGCTGGTCATTGGAACACCGGTGTCAAGCATGGCCTGAACACCTTCCATGTCTCCGGCGAACTTGATGAAGTCCTTACCAACGCCGGTGTTTCCACCGTTCGCTGCAACACAGAAACCATCTAGTGGAGCATCGACAGTGTCGCGTCCGTGGTCTGCGTTGATCTCCGGGAAAGGAATGATCATTAGGTCGTCATAATCTTCTTGGCTCTGCTCTTTGAAGTTTCCGCCAAACCATGAGCCCATCATGAAGAATCCAGATTGCTTCTGCAACAGAAGCTGCATTGCGCCGTCCCACTCAAGGTCTAGGACGTTGGTGTTCTGGTAAGGAAGTAGCATCTCCCAGTGACGGAAGACTTCCTTGACTCTGGAGTCGGTCCACTTCTCACGGCCGGCAAGTAGGTCGACGTGGAACTGGTAACCGTTGATACGTGCGTTCAAGATGTCAAAGGTTCCCATTGCTTCCCAGCCGCCCTTGTCGGCAGCTGCAAGTCCAATTAGACCCTGGCCCTTGAGCTCTGCAAGAGCTCCTAGCATGTCGTCCCAGTTGTAGACGTCAGTTGCGGCTAGGCCGATCTCTTCCATCATCGACTTACGGAAGTGAAGACCCCATGGGTACCAGCTCTGAGGGACGAAGTACTGCTTCCCGTCAAGGCCTGTTGAGGCAATTTTGTAGCTGTCGGAGTACTGGCTTCCAATGTCATCCCAGACATCTGACACATCCTCTAGAAGACCCTGCTCCGCGAAGAACTGCATGCGGTAACCGGCCATCCACTGGAAGCAGTCGTCAGGTGTTCCCTGCAGGTACTGCGACAAGTTGTTCTGGAAAGCGTTTGACTCCGTCGCGTTGTAAGCAACTTCGTTGCCTGACTTCACGGTGTAAGCGGCAACTAGTGCTTCTAGTTGCTGGGTTGGCGACTCGTCAACGGTGCGGGCACCGAATGACATTGGGCCCGATGCTGCAGGCGCACAGCCTGCCAACATGGTTGCACCCGCGATACCTAAGCCACCGGCAGCTGCGCCCTTGAGAAGTAACCGACGGTCAACTTCGTGACCGGTAATTTTGTTCAACATTGAACCTCCTAGTATGAATGTCTGGCTACAGAATAACCACGAAATAAGGCTTAAATGTACAGATTTGATAACAAAGTCGTCACAAACGAACATTTCCAATCATTCGCGAACATTCCTGAAGGCTTCGCTCTCAATGAAAATGATCTGAGCCCTTACGGCTATGCGGTTTCGAGCATATCGCGAACCATAGGCACAACCTTCGTTGCGTAGAGTTCGATGCTTTTTGTGAGCTTTGAGTGCGGCAACGGACCCATGTCGTACTTCAGGTCAAAGCGGCTGGCACCAACAGAGCTAAGGGCATGAACAATCTTTTTCGCCACGGTCTCAGGCGAACCGACATACATCGAACCGTGATATACCTCGGACAAAAAATGCTCCTTTGAAGTCGGACCCCAGCCGCGCTCAAGCCCGATCTTCCCAAATGAAGCCTCATAGCCCGGCCAAGCCTCTTCGATGGCCTGGTCATCAGTTTCTGCAACATGACCGGGTGAGTGAACCGAAACTGGCAACTCGGGCACGCCAAGCTTTGCAAGAGTTTCTTTATAAAGTCTGGCGAAAGGCTCAAACCTGGCAGGGTCACCGCCGATTATGGCAAGCGCCATTGGAATGTTTAGTCTTGCTGCTCGAAGCACCGACTCCGGCGAACCTCCAACACCAACCCGCAGGGGCATCTGGCCGCGCTCAGTCTTTGGATAAACCTCTTGGTTAGTAAGACCAGCTCTCATGGACCCAGACCAGGTAACGGGACCCTCTTTCAAAAGCTCGACTAATAATTCAAGTTTCTGCTCAAACAGTTCGTTGTAATCGGACAACTCGTAGCCAAAAAGCGGAAAGCTCTCAATGAATGATCCACGCCCCGCGGTGATCTGAACCCGACCGTTAGATAGTGCATCGATTGTGGCAAAGCGCTGGTAAACCCGAACCGGATCTTCACTTGATAAAACAGTCACTCCGGTGCCAAGGGTGATGTTCTTCGTGGTGGTGGCAAGGCCAGCCAAAATTGTGTCGGGAGCAGTAACTGCAAAATCATCACGGTGGTGTTCACCGATGTTGAAGTTATTAATCCCCAACTCATCGGCGAGCTGACCCTGAGCTAAGACATCGCGAATTACCTGCGCGGCGGAAAGATTGTTTCCATTGTCATCTAGAGAGACATTGCCAAAGGTGTCTAGGCCAAATGTGATGTTTTTCATAAAAATAGCCTAAGCGGTCAGGCTTCGACAGTGAACCCGATCAATCGACGGCAGCGAGCTGCCCGCAGGCTCCGTCTATTTCCTTGCCACGAGTATCGCGCAGGGTAGTTGGAATTCCGTTTTTCTCAAGGGTAGAAACAAAAATGTCGGTTTGTTCCGCAGTTGACGCTGTCCATACCGAACCCGGTGTTGGGTTCAGTGGAATTGGGTTCACGTGTACCCATCCTTTTCCGCGGTCATTCAGCTTTTGAGCAAGTAACTCTGCTCGCCAACCGTGATCGTTCATGTCTTTTATCAGCGCGTACTCGATCGAAACTCTTCTTCCGGTTTTCTCAAAGTAGCTCCTGGCAGCATCCAGTGCTTCATCCACCTTCCACTTTGAGTTCACCGGAATCAAGTCGTCACGCAGTTGGTCATCTGGGGCGTGCAGGGAAAGTGCGAAGGTCAAGGGAAGATCTTCATCGGCTAGTTTCTTGATTCCCGGAACCAGACCAACGGTTGACACCGTTATGTTTCTAGCACTCATGCCGAGACCATTTGGCTGTGGTTCAACCATGGTCCTAATAGCGCTCATGACCCTTGCGTAATTTGCAAGCGGTTCACCCATGCCCATAAAAACAATGTTGTTTACCCGCTCGTCGTCGTGCTTGCGCTTGCCCAAGCCGCCCGCTGCAATCAGCTCGTTGGCACGGACAATCTGATCAACAATCTCACCGGCTGACATATTGCGAACCAGTCCCGCCTGCCCGGTCGCGCAGAACGGACAGTTCATGCCACAACCGGCCTGTGAAGAAACACACAGTGTGATTCGGTTTGTGTATCGCATGAGAACCGATTCAACCAGTGCTCCGTCAAATAAGCGCCACAAGAATTTGACCGTCTTACCGTCATCGGTTTGCAGTCTCTTGACTTCGGTAAGCATGGTGGGTAGCACCTTGCTAACCAGCTCTTCTCGGCCAGTTTTTGGAAGATCGGTCATCTTCTCAGGGTCTGAGGTGTAGTGATCAAAGTAATGGGTCGCCAGTTGCTTGGCCCTAAAAGATTCAATGCCGAGCTCTTTGACTCTGGCTGCTCGTTCGCCGGGTTCAATATCCGCTAAATGAAGCGGCGGCTTGCCACGCTTGGGTTCGGCAAATTGCAATAGCGGTTTGCCGGTTTCATCTTTTTTCTGGGTCCACCCTTCGGTTCTGGGTGTGACTTGGCGGTTAGACATCTGACTCCTTAGACAGCCCCAAGTCTACGTTGTGGCATCCAAGACCCAATCAAAGTTTTGAGCGAGTATCTTTCGATCTGAAGTCAGGAGAATCAAGTTATTTGCGGCGGCTGTAGCCATGATCTGTCGGTCTATTGGGTCTGGTACCTGACTGGCAGAAAATCTAGGAAATGCGAAGCCTGCCGCTGTGTCAAAATTCAATGTCTTGATGCCCGCTTCGTTCCAGGCCCTTGGCGAGTCCGGGTTGAATGGATACTTGCCTAAAGACCCTTTGAAGGAGAGCTCGGCGACTGAAATCGATGAGAAATAGACCTCTCTTCTTTCAATCAGATGGATTGAATTCTTTCCGATGCGCTCTGGAAAGTGCTCCAGCCAGACCAAAACTTGAGTGTCAAGTAGGTAGCCCTTATACATCCAGCTCCCCATATTCGATTGAATCCAGGAACTCTTGATCCATCCGATCCCACTCCTCATCACTTATTGGAGAAGTCAGACCCTTCAAACTTGAAAAATCCCTTGGCACCGAAAGCTCTTCTTCGAACTTTGAAAGCTTCATGATCACCTTCCCATCTCTGGCAATCAGAACCTCTTCACCAGCCTCAACCTGTTGAGCGAGTTTGGAAAAGTTTGTCTTTGCCTCGTGCATGTTCACCTGCTTCACCATAAAACTAACCTTAGTCCGATTAGTCCACTTGAGCTAGAGCGCGTACCTGTGGAGAACTGGCTCCCAGCTGAGAGGTGCTCGCACTTAGTTTTGAGCCGTGTAAGGGAATTCAGGACGCTTGGCCACCTCCAGGGCCTTATTTGTCACGATGCCCTGCGATCACGGTACTTAGCTGCTTAGTTACCTGGGCCTTTGTTTTTCTTTGCGCCAAAAAACGAGCCCAGGTCCTTCAGCATTTTGGCAACCATCCCAAGCGGTGTGTGCTCAAAGCCCGGAGGGGTCACAGCCAGAGCGTGGTTTCTAAGCGTGCGAGAGCTGTATTGAGCGGTGGCGCCACAGACTGTGCACTTTGTTCCGAACGCGACCTTCCCCTGATAGAGGACCTGCTTGGGTCTTTGGTCCCTACAAAACCCACAAGGGTCGGTGAGGCTATCTTCTGACAACTCTCACCCCTCTTACTTGTTTACCCCTAAGAAAGACCTAACTGGTCTTGCTTTTGACGCAGCTGATAAATCGTCTGGGAAGTATCTAAGTCAACATCGTCGTAGGTGATAAGCGTATCGATAGGAATGTCCCGCCTCGCAGTTGCTCCTTGCAATAAACCAATCGGAACGAGGTTTTCGTTTTTGGCATCCTCGACCCTGTCGGTCACACCTCGGGCTGAGAAGCCGCCGATGCCGTCAAACTTTTCGCCCTGCTTGTGTAATTTTTTGGTTGAAGCAATGACCTCAGTGGTCGGCTTACCGCTGACCAGCGTCTCATAGCCATCGCAAAGCATTTTGGCAACCGTTAGCGGTGCCTCAACGCTTGCCAGGTGGAAGGGCCGAAAGATAGCAAAGTAGGGACCCTTGCCCATTGATAGATAGCTCATCTCTTCGGCAACATATGGGCTATCGGTTTTCACGATTACAAAAACTCCGGGTGCAACATCTCCCGTGCAATAGTCAACTACGCCGGTTTGCTCTAAGACTCCGCCATCTTCAACTGGGCAGAAAACGTCCTGCAAAGTTTTCACGCTTGCTGCAGGGCCGATCATTCCGCGCTTAGTAACGGCTAGGCCGGTGGCATTGGCAAGAGCAGCCATCTCAATCATGGTTTTGGAGCCGTCAGTGAAGCTCGCAAGCATCTTGGGGTTCATATGTTTTTGGGCTGCGCGCTCGGAGACAGTATCCGGGTTGGAGTGAGGCTCGAAAGGATTGTTTTTACCCTTTCCTGCCATCACGATCTCAAAGGACAGGTCCTTCGCAAAATCGACAAGCTCTTTAGCTTCCGCTGGCTCATCGCCATTGCAAACCGAGTAGAGCACTCCGTTTTCTCTGGCGGTCTCGCGCAGCATCGGCCCAATGGTCACGTCACACTCGACATTCAAGGTGGCGCTGTGCTTTTTATTGATCAAAGTGTTGTAGATAACCTGAGCACCGATCTCGGCTACTCCGGTGGCCTCGACGACAACGTCAACATCCAAAAGCGGAACAATGTTGGAGTCCGTTGTCCCCGCTGGCTTGCCGCTGGCTATCGCAGCATTGAGAAGAGCAATATCGTTTGAAATTAGCGGTGCATCTAGCCCCAGGTCGGTAAATGCCTGACTGATGCGCTCTTCAGCTATGTCCGCGACTACCGCAACCTGCAAGCCCAGTCTGTGTGACTGTGAGGCGAAGCCGCGTCCCATCTGCCCGGCGCCAACCAGAGCAATGCGAAATGGCCGGCCATTGGCCTCTGCCATTTGCTTTAGTTTCAAACGATATTGCACTTGGTTATCTCCTTGTAATACCGAAGTGAGCCCCGACCCTTATTTCGGGAAGCTCCACTTCTGCGATGCATACATCCCCGGGGAGGTCTGCTTGATTGTTGCCGTTGGCCTTCAGGTTTAGGTGCCCAAGATTCATCAGGTTTTCGTTGGCGACATCGCCGACGGCCAAAATTTCAAACTCATGGTCATCGATGGCAAAAAAATCGCCAACCATAACCTGGTCCTGCTTGTGACTGACTTCATGCATGATGCAGAAGTCCCTGAGTTCCTCCGGAGCCCCTTCACCAAAAAAGACCAACATTCCCTCCGCTATGAACGCAGGTACTAATTCGCCAATCTCGGTGACAGTGCTTTTGTAAAGCGCCGTCATTTTTTTCTTTCTAGTCGATCGGTTTGATGTTGTCGGCTTTTACGCCGGAAACCATTAGCTCTTCGGTTATGAACATTGCCAACGGACCAGCAGGGCTCGTTGCGTGAATGTCCACGGTCTTTACCTTCTTCATTGGGTAAACACCGATGCGCGCCGTACCACCACAGTCGATGACTGCTACTGCGATTTTGTCAAAAGGTGCTGAGGACTTGAAGCCGTCAAACACCTGGCCACCGGTGAGCTCCGCAATCCGAGCTGCTATTGGGTGAATGCCACCTCCGGTTACGCAGTAGATAAGTGGCTTTTCATCGGTTGGCAAAATGGTCAAAGGGCCACCCCAACCGCCAGGGCCTTTTTCAATTAGTACTGCCTTGTAATCTGCCATTTGTTACTCCTTCAACGTCGTTGTTTCAGAAAAGTGTTTTCCTTGCCTTTAAGAAGAACAGAGGGCGGGCGGATTATTCCACCCACCCTCTGTCAACCGTTAGGGAAAACGTTTTAGCTGTACATGCCGAAGCTTGCGAAGTACGCAATAACAACGGCGGTAGGGCCGGTGATCAAACGAGAGAACAGCACGGCAGGAACACCGATTTCTACTGTCTCTGGCTCGGCTTCACCAAGAGCAAGACCTACCGGTATGAAGTCGCAACCAACCTGAGGGTTGATAGCGAATAGGGCAGGAAGTGCGTACTGCGGAGGGATAGTTCCCTTACCAATCTCGACACCTAGCAAGGTTCCAACAACCTGTGCGATAACCGCACCTGGACCTAGAAGTGGAGATAGCAATGGAATTGCACAAATCACTGACACGATTAGCAGACCAACAAGGCTGCTAGCCAGAGGCTTGATGCCCTGAGCAATAAAGTCACCAATGCCGGTAACAAGTACCAGACCGATGATGAATGAGATAAACGCCATGAATGGCAGGATGTTCCGGATTACTGTGTCAATCGAGTCTCTACCAGCCTGGTAAAGAGCTCCAACGACGCCACCAACTCCGCGTCCTACTTTTACTAATAGGTTATTCATTAGGCAGCCGCCTTATCTCTTCTAGCCATCATTCGCTTGGTAATAAATTCAGTTACCACTCCGCGAATAAAGATGACAACAAGTCCCACTAGCAAGAAACGAATTGCTATGTCTCCAAGACCGAAGCCGAGAGTCGTAATTCCAGCTGCGATGCCTAGGTAAACAAATAGCTCACCTGGGTTTGCGTGCGGGAAAAGACCGGTAATTGGGTGTACAAACGAAACCGCGCTGTCATAAAAAGCTGGCTTGTACGCCTCTGGTAGAAAACGACCCATGGTGTAGGCCATTGGGTTCGTTAGGAAAAATACTGCCAAGACCGGCAGCACCATGTAACGGACTGGATACCAGATAAGACCAGGCTGGGCCGCTTTGCGTCCCAAGTTTTCGATTTTATCTGGACCGATTAGACGGACTAGAGCATTAACTGCCGTGAGTAGAACAATCAGAGTCGGAAGAATTCCTCCGATAAGACTGAAAAGTACCACTCCACCTTCTTGGAATATTCCAATGAAATATTCCGCACCGCTAGCAATTGCTCCCCATACGCCTTCCGGTGCTGACACCGTTGCTGCGTCTGTAAAGAGATTCATCAACCCTCCTAAGGATCGAAGCACGGGCCACTTTGACCATGCTTGTCAAGAATCTAGTGGAGGTGGTTCTGAATCACGAGCTACTTTGTAATCACGTTTGTGCATTTTCATCTAGCAGTGTCTGTGCTGCCCTTTTAGCCCCATCTCTGCGCTTTCTCTTCTCATTCTCAAGACCTTTGCCTTCAGCTAAATCACTTATGTGCATGCCAATTACCTTGTCCCAAGGCTTGGAATTTGCAAAAACCGACAATCCCGTCAGTACTCTCGAGCCGGTAACGACTCCGTCCTTCTGCGCAATTGCGACAAAGGCACGGCCCCCTCGATATCTGTAGCCACCTATGCCAACAGATGTTGTGGTGCCAGCGGTTCTAATCTCCTTGATTTGCTCACCGAACCGTTGAGATTGCTTGACTGCAAGATAGAGCTGAAATGCCCACATTCCCGCAATGAGTAAAAAGATCCAAAATAGATTTTCCATAAGTTATGCCAACTCTTCCTGTGTCTCTTGATCTGCCAAACCCAAAAGTTTCATTGCGCAGCTAGAACTTGTCACCAAATCAGATAGTAGCTTGCCCCTAAGCGCTGCCAGAATTCCCATTGTTTTATCCTCGCCGGCTGCAACGCCGACCACTCTCCGAATTTTTCTTAGTTCATCAAGATCTAGACCCACAGTTCTATTTTCTAGCCTGGTGTCGATCACCTTACCTCGAGAATCAAAGAACCTGCCGCCGATATCGCCTGCGGCTCTGGACCAGAAGTCAGGGTGCTCAATCTTATTAATGCCTGCGGTTTCAAGAATGTAGTTCGAGCTAGAAGACTCTCTGGAGCCGATGCCAACAAAGGCTACGTCCGCCATTTTCGCGGCGTCAATAACCGATTTCACGCTCGGCTCCTTTAATAAAGCCGCCTTCACGTCTGGGCTCTGCACGATAGTTGGCACGTGCAGCGTGAGGTACTCCGAATTCAGTTTGTTTGCCAAGGTTCTGATGAGCGTCTCGCCGCTCAAGCTGGCGGGTGTCGCGGTCATGCCCCCCATGATTGGAACCAGGGTCACGTCTGGACGATTATCCTCGTCCAGTTCGTTAACCATTGCCTGAAGTGACCTGCCCCAAGAAAGCGCAATCTTGACGCTCGGTTTCAGCTGCGCCAAGAAATGCTGAGCGGCCAGTTGCCCTACCGACTTGTAGTCACTTGAGCCAGAAGGCACTATGGCGACCAGCGCTGCACGGAGGCCGAAGCGAGCTATTAACATATCTTCTAATTCGGTTTCACGCTTTGTGGTTTCCGCAATTTTAATCTCCACGATGCCTTTTTTCTTGGCAACGGTAAGAATTCGGGAGATGTTCGACCGGCTAGTCAGTAGAGCCCTCGCGATCTGGTCTTGAGACATCTCTTGCTCGTAATACATGCGAGCGACCTTAACGATCATGGCGCGATCTCTAACACTAGCCATCCAACACCTCGTTCAAAAACTTTTCGAATAGACCAAGCGCTCTGGATCCATCGCCCGGATCAGCAATTCTGTGATCAAGCACAATTGTGACATCAATTGTGACGGTCTGGCCCTCTTCTAATGCTTTACCTAAATTCAATCCGCTGGTTTGCGAACCAAACAACAATGTGTTCGCTTGCAAAACATCGAACTCGGATAAGTCGGTAACTGAGGTTGTCGCACCGGATAGATTCTCCAACGAAATTTTGTTTATCCTTGCGGCAGCCAAAATACTCGGAACGCTAGTTGCAAAGTCTCCGGCCAAAGAAATAACCGGTGACACAAAGCCGAGGCTTGTCTCCAAAAGGTAGGCAGCTCTGACCTCGGAGTTAGAAACGAAGCTCCCGTCAACAAACCTGGTGTTTAGTTTCGGACTGGCAGCAATAGTTTTTTCCCAAGCTCGAAGCAGCAAAGTTGCTCTTTTGACAAAATCCTTGGGCAGTGGTTTTGAAACTGAAACCTTTTTGCTCAAACTGAACTGCGGAATTTCAAGAGAGGTCGCGACAACCTTGGCAATCAGAGCCCTCGCCTTTAGCTCTCTGTTCGGTTCTGTGGCTTGAGCTGAACCACTGGACACAGCCAAATCAGACTGCTTGATTACTCCGCTGGGGCTTGCAGCCTGCACGTTAGCTAGATCAATACCTTGATCTCGTGCTTGCCTGCGAGCGCCGGGCATAGCCAGAATCGGCTTTGCTGCCTCTACTGCCGCCGGCACTTCACTGCTAACTGCTTCTTGGGCAGGTTCCCGGCTAGTAGTTGCAACCGGGAAGGCTTCAGTTGCAGCTGGGGCTGGTTCTGCCGCTTCTGTAGCCGACCCAAACAAGCCTGCTAGTAAGTCTTCGCCTTGGGTTTCCAAAATAAACATTGGAGCTCCAACCTCAAGAACGTCGCCTGGTTTAGCCAAAACCTCTAGCACCTTGCCGGCGTGGTCTGACTCAACCTCCATGTCGGTCTTATCGGTTCCAACCACTGCCACGAGGTGACCCGAAGTGATTTCATCACCGACCGCGATAAGGATCTCAACTACCTCACCCTCGGTCATGGTCATTGACATCTTGGGCATCACTATCGCGGTGCTGGCCATTAGCTACCTCTGTGCACTTCTAAAGCATTGGCAATGATGTCATCCAGCTGAGGAACAACACTCTTTTCAAGCTGTGGAGCATATGGAATAGGAACATCCATTCCGCACACCCTTCGAACCGGCTCAGTCAATGAGAATAGCGCCGGGCCCTCAGAAATTTGAGCTGCAACCTCGGCCATAAACCCTCCGTGCTTCGGAGCCTCTTGAACGAGCATGACCTTGCCAGTTTTTAGAATCGATTCGTTTATCGGACCCATGTCAAAAGGTGACAGTGATCGAATGTCGATTACCTCTATTTCAACACCGGAATCCTTGAGAGATTCAGCTGCTTCAAGGCACCTAGAAACCATCACGCCGCTTGCCACGACCGTCAGGTCATTGCCGCTTCGCACCAGGTTGCTTGTCCCTAATGGAATCCGGTATTGCTCCTCTGGGACATGGCCTGAGGTTTTATACAAAAGCTTGTGCTCTAGGAAAATAACTGGGTTTGGATCATCTAGGGCTGCAAGCAATAGACCCTTGGCCTCGTAGGGGCTTGATGGCATAACTACCTTTAGCCCCGGCACGTGAGCAAACCAGGCCTCTAGGCTTTGAGAGTGCTGCGCAGCAGCACCGGTCCCTGAACCGGAAGGTGCTCGAAGCACCAACGGCACCGAAAGCTCGCCACCGAGCATGAAGTGAATCTTGGCGGCCTGGTTAACAATCTGGTCCATTGCCTGAGCGGTGAAGTCCGAGAACTGAATCTCAACAATAGGCTTCATGCCAACAAGGGCAGCACCGACCGCAGCACCGACAATTCCGAGCTCTGAAATTGGAGTGTCTAGGATTCGATCTTTTCCAAACCGATGGTAAAGATCCCCTGAAACACCAAAGGCGCCTCCGTAGATGCCGATGTCCTCGCCGAGCATGAAGACGTTCTCGTCAGTCTCCATGGCCTGCCCGATCGCCTCGCGAATTGCCTCGGCGTAGGTAAGTATGCGTTCGGTCATTTATTCTGCTTCCCTGTAAACGCTGCTGAGTAACTCCGCGGGATCAGAATCTGGGGCTTCGGAAGCCTCGGTGATTGCGCTGCGGACCGAATTACGGGCTTTTTCGGTAATTGCATCGATTTGCTCCTTGGTCAAAGTCCCCTGCTCCATAACCTTTTGCTCGAAACGGCCAATCGGATCCTTGGCCTTCCATTCCTCAATCTCTTCTTTAGTGCGGTAGAGATTCTTATCGCTCTTGGAGTGCCCCTTGTGTCGGTAGGTCATGCACTCAATCAAAGTTGGACCCTCGCCTGCTCTCGCTCTTTCAACCGCGGTCTTGGTGGCTTCGAAAACAGCATCTACGTCATTGCCGTCAACCGTTACTCCGGGAAAGCCATAGCTACCGGCGCGCTCAGCAATCTGGTCAATTCTCATGCTGAATTCAGTCGAACCGCTCATGCCGTATTTATTGTTTTCGCAAATAAACACAACCGGCAAATCCCAGATGGCCGCCAAGTTCATCGCCTCGTGGAATGCGCCCTCGTTGGTTGCACCATCACCAAAGAAGCTCACAACGACGTTATCTTTGCCCTTCATCTTTTGGGCTAGCGCTGCCCCAGCGGCAATTGGGATTCCACCGGCGACAATTCCATTGGCGCCGAGGTTTCCGGTTTCAACATCGGCAATGTGCATTGAGCCGCCGCGACCGCGACAGTAACCGGTCTGCTTGGCTAATAGCTCCGCCATCATTCTGGTCAGATCGGCACCCTTTGCAATGCAGTGACCGTGACCGCGGTGAGTGGAGGTAATAAAGTCAGTCCTTCGAAGCGCTGCGCAAACGCCGGTTGCGACCGCCTCTTGGCCAATCGAGAGGTGCATGGTTCCATGCATAAGGCCACGAGCAAACAGGCCGTCCACGGCTTCTTCGAAATACCTAATAGACAAAAGCGACTCGAGGGCGGCGCTTGCGCTGGCTGCATTGTCGCTAATTGATCCAGTATCAGGAGCCAGCAGTGGGTTGATGCTTGTCATTTAGGCCTCACGATTGTGAACAAGATTGAACATTGGTGACAAGTATCGCAATTTACGCCCCAAAAAGGCGGTTTTCTAATCGCACATTTGTGATAGTGCTTCACCTCAAACTAAACTGCCGCTTCCCGTCTAGGCTTTTCTCATGTTGAAGCGGCTAATTGAGATTTCTCGCCCGGTTCTATGGGTAAATACCATTGGAACCTCCGTCACTGGAATGTGGTTGGCAGGCTTTTTGTGGACGTGGGACATCGTCCCAATCTTGATTTGGGTCACCTTCCCGATGAACATCCTGATCTATGGAATCAACGACATCTTTGACCAAGAAACCGACAACATAAACGCCCGAAAGGGCGGTTATGAAGGTGCCCACATCTTCCCGAATGAAGTCAAACCAATCTGGATAGCGGTAATTGTCACCAACGTTCCGTTTCTTTTCTACTTCGCCCTTACCCTGCCATTGGCAGCAACCCTCTGGATGCTTGCCTATGCGTTGTTTTTCACTTTCTACTCAGCACCGCCCTTGCGGTTTAAAGCCAGAAAGTATCTTGATGCCCTTTCGAATACCGATTACGCGTTCCCGCTGGCTTTTGTTCCGCTGGCCCTTGGAGTCACACCGGTGTGGTTGGCGGTTACCGGCTTGATGGCCTGGTCAATTGCAAAGCACGCCTATGACGCGATTCAAGACATCCCCCAAGACAGCGACACCGGTATCATTACCACCGCCGTCCATCTTGGCCCAAGAAAGACTGCTATTTGGGCGACTTTCTGGTGGGGAATTTCAACGGTGCTATTTGCGCTTATTAACATTCCGGTTGCAGTTGTGAACGCTGTAGTCGCAGGACTGTTGGTTTACGGCATCTTCAAAACTCCAACGCCTGAAAAAGCTCACGATCTTTATAAGTACTCCATTGCTTTCCCGTATCTTGCCGGAGCGGTTGCGGGCGTCCAATTGGTAACTGGACTGGTGTTGGGGGTCTACCCGTAAAAAGGAGACCATGAACAAGGAAACTAAGAGTCAGAAAATATGAGCAAAGTAATCGTTCTAGGAGCAGGGCTCTCCGGCCTTGCAAGCGCCGCTCTGCTAGCGCGCGCTGGTCACGAAGTGACAGTCATTGAGCGTCACGACTGGCTAGGTGGCAAATCAAGAAGAGTTAGCGTTGCCGGCCAAATAATGGACACCGGTCCAGCCCTGGTGACCTTCACCGGTGTTTGGGACAAGCTCCTGGAAAGTTATGACCAGCTGGGTGAGAAACAAGAAAGGACAGCTCAACAAATTGCAGATCTAGAATTTGTAAAACTAAACGAACTTGGCAGGTATTACTACAAGGACGAAATAACCGACCTGCCGGTAAAGCCCGACCACAAGTGGTCGGAGCCTTGGCAGCGATTTGAAAAAGATCATGCTCCGCTAACCGGGCCAATCACCGAGCTGCTAACCAAACTGCCGCTTGACCCGAAAGCCTGGCCCGCGTTAGCAAAACTGCAAAAGCGATATGGTTTCAGGCTCACAACCAGCTGGTACCTGAATGCCATCAAGTGGTTGCCACAGGATCTAAAAGACATAATCGCTATCCACACTCTCAATGCCGGCATCGCGCCTTCCAAAACCCTCGCGCTTTACGCCTCAATGACCGCTGTCATGGCAACCGACGGCATTCGAGTTCCGGTCGGCGGCGTCAACGAAATTGCCCAGTCACTTGGCAAGCTTGCGATAGCGGCCGGCGTGACCATCAAGCTCAGCGAAAAAATAACAAGTATCAACAAACGAAAAGTCGAAACCGAGAACGGCTTCTTTTTGGCCGACTATGTAGTGTCCTCTTTAGACCCTCAGGTATTCAAGTCACTGATGACCAAGAAGCCCGCAAGCCCCGCAAGGATGCGGTCTTGCTCGGGAATCGCAATCTATGGGGTTTTAGCAAAGCCACTGCCCAAAGACACAGTTACCCATTCGGTTGTGATGCCAGATGACCCAAGTGACCTTTATAAAAAACTTGAAGGCAACCAGCTACCAAACCAGACCATGGCATTTGTGAACTACTACAAGGCCAAGGAGATCTACCCGAACGCTAAGCCGACCGTTGCCGTGCTACTAACGGCCCCCGCAGATGGCAAGCGCTATGACATTGATCACCCTTGGGTGAGACAAGAGATCGTGAGAATCTCTAAAAAGCTCGGGCTGAAAAAACCAATCACTGAGCTGTTCGAAGATCATATTGTTTTGGACCCGGCCTACTTTGGCAGCTGGGGTGCACCCGGTGGAGCGCTCTACGGAGCCACCAAGCCAATCTGGCAATCCGGCCCATTTCATAACCCTCAATACCAAAACCCACTTAGACCTTGGCTTTATAGAGTTGGGGCTTCTGTCCACCCGGGTGGCGGAATTCCGGCCGTGCTGGGCGGAGCAATGAACTCAATTGCAGGTCTGCTCAAAAAAAGCTAGCTATCCAAAAAACTGATCGAAAGCTATCTGCAAAATCTGCAGATCTTCACTGAGTGGCTTTCCATAAACCAAATCAGTGGCTCTGATCCGATCACCGTAGGTGGTGATGATGCTTTTGAACAGCCCGTCTTCAAGAACGTAGCTCTGAGCCTGCATCCCAAATTCTCCAAAGTCCTGGATAACAAAGAAACTGCCATCCGGTTCCAATTCGGCCGCAATCTTTACATCGCTCCCCGCATCACTGGCAAGAACAAAACTAAAGTGAGCCCCACAAACCGCAAACATATCGGCCTCAAAGACCAAGACGTAGTTTTTGGGCGGTCCGATTTCCATGTATGCCGCGCTATAAGACTCGATGGCATCCTGTTCGCTAACCATCACCATCGTCACGCTGCCGTCGACAGCCTTCTCGGTGATGCCCTGATCGAGCGCAGTTTCGCAACTTAGCCTCGCGGCTGCCTCAAATAGAGTGAGCGACTCTTGAGCAGATACCGGGCTAGTAAAAGAAGGCGCTGCTTCGGAAGTCGCCGAACCTGCCGATGGGGTTTGCGTGGCTTCAGCAGTCGGGCTTGGGGTTTCTTGAGCGGTTGCCTGGCAGCCGGCTAAAACGAAGCTGCCAACTACGGCCATAAGGAGTGCTTTTGGAAAAGTGTTCAAACTGCTTGCAATTAGCTCTCGTCTTTGGAAACTGCAGGCTCTTCGTCAATTACGATTTGAGCCTCAATTGGCTTGCGCAATGAGTCGTCAAGTGACCTTCTGCGAGCAAGAAACACTTCCTGCTCCGGTGTAATCATCTTGCTGGTCTCATCTAGGAAAGCCTCAATGGCGTTTGCCTGGCTAGGAAGCCTTGCAAGACGTGCTTCTGCTTCAGCAATCGCTTCTCTTGCTATGTCCAGCGACTTGAGTGAGACGGACTCTGCTCGAGCGCGCGCATCAGCGATAAGCGCCAATGCCATGCCCTGAGACTCGGAGGCCGTCCGGTCTGCTTCGTTGCGAGCCCGCTCGAGGGTGTCCTCTGAGTTTTCAATCAATGAGCTAGCTTCTTCGGTTGCCGCTGCAAGCTCGCGCTCGGCATCGTCACGCATCTGCTCGGATTCAGATTGAACCTTGCGGAAAATCTGAAGAGCATGCTTCTCACCGATGTCAATTTTTTCCGAAATTTCGGATTCGATCTCAGCGTTTCTTTTTAGAAGCCTTGAGTTCTCATTCTGAATTCGCTCGACTTCACTCAGAAGCTCGGCCTTGACCCTGGAAGCGTAGTTATCGGCGTCGGAGCGTGTAACGTTGGCTTCCTTTTGCAATCTTGCGCGCTCAGACTCAACCCGCTGCATTGCGTCTTCGGCGCTATCTAGGGTTTCGCGGGCTTTCTTGCTGGCGGATGCCAAAACTGACTTGGCTTGGCGCTTTCCCGCGCTCTCGGTTTTCTCGAGCTCGTCTTCAGCCTCGAACTTAAGTCTTTCAACTTCGGCCTTGGCTGTTTCGCGAAGCTTGATGGCATCCTTGGCGGCATCGTTCAATAGCTTGGCCGCTTCTGACTCTGCCAACCGAAGGGTTTGCTCAAATTGAGCTCCAACCTGGGCGTAGCCAGGTGAGCGATTTAGTTTCTGCGATTCTTCAAGTTCAACGATTTTTTCGCGAAGGGCATTCTGTTCTCGAACTGCCATGGCGTTGTACTGCTCGATGTTAGCAAGGTTCTTTTGCAGCCAGGCAAGATGCCTGTCCACTTCGGCGCGGTTGTAGCCACTTATGGCTGTGCCAAATACCTTTTTGGTCGCTTCGCTCATGGATTACAGGTTAGTGGAGAATTCCCAGCGAATCAACGCCTCTTCAATGGTGGATCCCTATTTGTTTTTGGTCACCGTAGCAGGAGTTTTTGCAACTGGCTTCTTGGCGGCAGGCTTCTTGGCCGGAGAGGTGGCTTTCTTGGGCTTTGTTTCGGCGGCTGGCTTTGGTGCGGGCTTGGCCGCTGTTTTAGCCGGAGCCTTTTTTGCCGGTGTGGTTTTTGGTTTAGCAGCAGTCGCTTTGATTGGAGGCTTGAACGCAGTCTCGAGGTTTTTCTTGGTAGCCGCTTTGCTGGCTGCTGTGGCAACTGTCTTCTTGATGACAGTTTTAGAAACGGGCTTTGCCGCAGTTTTGGCAGCCGGTTTGGTCGTTGTTTTGGTTGTTGTTTTAGACGATGCTTTTTCTACTGCGGCTTTCCTTTCGAGGCTGGCGGCTCGCTTTTTAGTCATCGCCTCTTTTTTGATTAGGGCATCCCGTTGATGAAGGGCATCCAACGCCTCTGGACTCATGAATGTTAGGTCATTTTGGTCTAACTTGGTGTCCTGAGCGCGAGTCTGCTCGAGGTTTTTACGCCAAGAATTAAGGCTTTTAACAAACTTTTCTTGATCGGGGTTGGTGAAATCTAGTTCGTGGGAAGAACTTGAGGTCATCCTTGAAACTTCTGGGGAGCGTTTGAATCTAAGCCACTTGAACATGCTTCTCTCATAAAATTTAGAACGATTACCTACGGTTACCCGCAGACTACCCCCAAAGTGGAGACAAGCGAAAGGTCTGTTCTTATTTTATCGAGATTGCAGCTGTTATTCGTTCATCTCGCGCTCGAGTCTTTCAAGAAGAGCAAGGTCTGGCTCATACCGGAACACACCCTCCCAATTACCGCTGGCTTCTTTCCCCGAAACAATAAGTCCGTTTTCAATAAATACGGTGAAGTTTCCGTAGTCCTCGTTTTCAAGGCTTAGCTGGTTTTCACCCTCAAGAATCACAGTCTTGTCGTCTTGCAGCATGGCCCAAGCGCTATAGACAGTGAAGAGCTCTGGCTGCTCGATAGGGATGATGTCATCAAGCCCTAGGTTATAGAGCGCCGCTATGAAGTCGCCACCATCGACACTCGGTTGATAAGTCAAAATATAGTTATCGCCCGAAGAGGAAACCTCCTCGGTCATACCTTTAGACAGCCAGAGCTGATAGCTGGCCTCAACTGCCTCCAGCACAG
>JAPKCK010000007.1 GCA_028822985.1 Aquiluna sp. | reverse complement strand
TCTGGGTCTATCAACTCTGGGTCTATCAACTCTGGGTCCTCAACGGGTAACTCGATGTTAACCGGGAGCTCTGGCACGACATCTGGCTCTGGCTCAAGAGGGGGTGGGGTGGGTGCCGTAAGCGTTAGTTCGAGCACTGATTCGCTAGCTGGGCCAGAGTTTCCAGCCGCATCAATCAGGGAAAAAGCAGGTAGCGTCCAGCTCATTCTCCCTGCGGCGCATCCTTCGTATTTGAAGGTTATTTCCCCTTTCGCAGATGTTGCAACTGGGAGACAACTGATTTCACTGGTTAGAAACTCGATCGCCGCGTCCTCAATCAGGGAACCGTCATGTCGGAGCGAAATTACCAAATCAAATTTGCCCTCTATCTCGGTAATTTCAGGTGCCAGCCATTGGGATGTCGGAGCAATCGTGTCTCTCGTGAGTTCAAGAACGGCGGGTTCGGAGGGGCCCAGGTTGCCCATTGGGTCACTCACAACGTTTGATGCAAGAGTGACTGTTATGTCGCCCTCCTCGCAATCGTTGAGGCTTAGCCTTTCCTTCACTAGTACCACTGACGCACAACCGGTTACAAGAATGTCCCCCGAAGACACCCCCGAATGGATTTCGCTGCCAACAAAGTCAATTAGATAATCCTCATCAATGGAAGAAATTCGAACAAAGGTGAATTCTGGGCCATCCAAGTCAAGCTGAATCTCAAGCGTTGCGGTTGCCTCACTAACTAGCAACGCGGCTGCTTCAGAAGCCAGTACTGCCTGAAATGACGAGTCAACACAGCCCGTAATTCGAAAGACGTATGTAGATGCGCTTACCCCTGGTTCGTCTACCACGCAGGCAGTGTCACGAATCTCTAGGTCAGTCGACTTTGGGGTAAAACTACCCTCTACTTCCATGCTGATCAGTACATCGTCACGACTTTGTTGAGTACCAGTAAATCTAGTTATTTTCGATGGAGCCTCGTAGCGAATAATCACCTGACCCGCTGTATTTTGGATCCCGGCTTGATGGCTGATATTCTTCACAAGCGACGTGTTTGCATATGAAGACCCACCGCCACCGCCACCGGCATCGGCGCAGCATGAATCGTCGTCTGCTCCGCCACCGCCGCCACCGAACCAGCCACCACCGCCACCGCCACCGCCGGCGTTCCAGCTACTACCTCCAGTTCCACCAACTCCAAAACCACCCGGCTGTGAGGAGCTGCCGCCGTTAGATGCGCCACCGGACCCGCCAGAGTTTTCACGACCACCACCGCCTCCGGAACCTTGCCCAGAGCCACCGTTTTCGGCAACCAGGTTTCCGCCGGCGCCCCCAGCTGCACCGGCATAGCCGCCGGCGCCACCGCCACCGCCTGCCACGACGATTCGCTCGTTTATGTTGGCACCGGAACGAATGTCGCTGGCTCCCCCGCCAGAGCCCTCGTTGCCCCTCGATCCTCCAGCCCGACCGCCGCCGTTGTATCCGCCTGGGGCTTCGGCATTAGTAACACCCTGACCGCCTACAAACACCCAGAACCCAACTGGGGCGTCGATGAACTGGCCGGTTACTCGGCCGCCCATGCCACCTCTGCCTCCTGCCGCGCCCCGGATTTCAAATGATATATTTTTCGCGTCATCGGGAACCGTAAAGTACTCCCCGCTGCCGGTGTATTCAAAGACGAGTTCGCAGATTCCGTCTGGGCACTCTTCGGCTTGAGCCGGTACGGCTCCAAAAGCCAAAGATGAGAAAAAAGCTAAAGCTATGAGTGATCGAAGTTTCATGACACACAAACTAAAACTCCCCACAGTTTCCTGCAGGGAGTTTTCCACAAGCCGCTAGCGGCCCGGGCGGCTTAGGCCATTTTTGACTGAAGGTTCTCTGCAAGCGATGCCATGAACTCGTCAGTTGACTGCCAAGGTTGTTCTTTTCCAACCAATGCGGCCAAATCCTTTGTCATTTTTCCAGACTCAACCGTTTCGACAATTACATCCTCAAGAGTCTGCGCAAACTTTGCTACCTCAGGAGTGTTGTCCAACTTCGCGCGATGCATCAAGCCCCTTGTCCACGCAAAAATAGAGGCAATTGGGTTGGTCGAGGTCTTATTACCCTGCTGCCACTGTCGGTAATGACGCGTCACGGTTCCGTGAGCAGCCTCGGCCAGTGCCGTCTTGCCGTCCGGAGTTGTTAGCACTGAGGTCATTAGACCCAAAGAGCCGAAGCCCTGAGCCACGGTGTCGGACTGCACATCACCGTCGTAATTTTTGCAAGCCCAAACATATCCGCCCTCCCACTTCAAAGCCGCTGCAACCATGTCGTCAATTAGGCGGTGCTCGTAGGTTAGGCCGGCCTTCTCAAACCTGTCCTTGTACTCGGCGTTGAAGATCTCCTCAAAGGCATCCTTGAATGCTCCGTCGTAGGCCTTCAAAATTGTGTTCTTGGTTGACATGTACACCGGATAGTGACGAGCAAGGCCGTAGTTAAAGGAGGCTCTTGCAAAGTCGCGTATGGAGTCCATGTAGTTATACATGCCCATGGCAACTCCACCGTTCTCCGGGAAGTCGGCGATGGTCATTACCTGAGGCTCTGAGCCGTCGGCAGGCGCCCAAGTCATGGTGACCCGGCCTTTACCGGGTATTTTGATGTCTGTGGCCTTGTACTGGTCGCCGTGTGCATGGCGACCAATGATGATTGGCTTAGTCCAGCCTGGTACTAGCCTCGGAACGTTGGAGATGATAATTGGCTCGCGAAATACAACACCATCAAGAATATTTCTAATGGTTCCATTCGGAGAACGCCACATTTTTTTCAAACCAAATTCGACAACTCGATCTTCGTCCGGAGTAATTGTCGCGCACTTGACCCCAACGCCGTATTTCTTGATGGCATTAGCCGCATCAATAGTGATTTGATCGTCAGTCGCATCGCGATTTTCAACAGACAGATCGTAATACTCCAGGTCGATCTCCAAATAAGGGAGAATCAGTTTGTCCTTGATGTCCTGCCAGATGATGCGAGTCATCTCATCGCCGTCAAGCTCAACAACTTTGCCAACAACACTGATTTTGTTCATTATTCTCCTGATTACCGCGTGATTCGGGCCTAAATGACCGTTCTTAGCCTATCGGTTTCAGTCGTTGGACCCTAAACCAATGAATCCTTCCAGGACTTGTAGAGCTTCGAGAATTTGCCCCCCGAGGCAACCAGCTGTTCCGGTGAACCATCTTCAATAATTTTTCCATGCTCCATGACCAAAACTCGATCTGCTATCGAAACCGTTGAGAGTCGATGCGCGATGATTACGGCTGTCCGACCTGCAAGCAGTGTCTTTAGTCCAAGTTGCACCATCGCCTCCGAGGGTATGTCTAAGGAGGAAGTTGCCTCATCGAGAATCAAAACCGCAGGGTCCGCCAGGAAGGCACGTGCAAAGGAGATCAACTGGCGCTGGCCGCTCGAAACTCGGCCGCCGCGCTTGTTCACATCCGTCTCGTAGCCGTAGGGCAATTCCAGAATAAATTCATGCGCGCCCACTGCCTTGGCTGCCTTGACTACGTCGTCCATCGAGGCGCCCGGGCGGCCTAGCTGAATATTCTGGGCTACAGAGCCGGTAAATAGATAAGCCTCCTGCGTCACCATCACTACCTTTTGACGAAGGTTGACATTCGAAATGTCTCTTAGGTCGTAATCGTCAAGACGGACAACACCTTCGCTAGGGTCGTAGAACCTTGAAATGAGCTTGGCAAGAGTTGATTTGCCAGCGCCCGTAGTCCCGACCATCGCGATTGTTTGACCGCCGGGAATATCCAACGAGAACGGGTGCAGCACGATGTCACCGGTGTTGTATTGAAACTTCACCTTGTCAAAAACTAAACCGCCCTTGATGTTCTGAAGCTCAACCGGGTTCTCGGGTTCTGGAACCGAAGGCTCTTCTTGCAAAACACCAGAAATCTTCTCCAGGGCTGCCGATGCAGACTGGTAAGAGTTGTAAAAAATTGCTATCTGCTCCATCGGGTCAAAAAACCTTCTGGCGTAAAGAATTGCGGCCGTCAAAACTCCAATGCCCAACGTGCCGTCGAGGACCCGAAATCCGCCCACAAGCAGGATGGCAGCCACAGTCGCGTTTCCGATCAATATCAACGCTGGATCGTAAATTCCGAAAAGCTGAATTAGCTTGGCGTTCAGTAGTCGGTACTTTTCCACCAAGCCACCAAAGTGCTTCTCGTTGCGCTTTTCCTTGCGGAAAGCCTTGACGGCACGGATACCTGTCATGGTCTCTACAAAGTTTTGAATCAATGTGGAAGATGCAACCCGCTGCGCCCTAAAACCTCGGTTCGTGTTTATCTGAAACCACCTGGTCACAATCGCAAGCGGAATAGCTGCGGCCATAAGAACAAGGAAGCTGATTGGGTCAAGGATCAAGAGTGCGCCGGCCGTGAAGACCATGAAGAAGATACCAACCACCAATTCTCCAAGGCCGCCCGATAACAGTTCCGAAATTGACTCAAGGTCCGAGGTCTGCCTCGCGATTACTCGCCCGGCGGTATAGCGCTCATGAAATTCGACCGAAAGCTTTTGTGTGTGGATAAACATTCTGTTCCTCAAGGCAAACAGCATGGACTGAGCAATTTTTGCCGTGAGGATCATGAAGTAATAAACCATCAGTGCACTGAAGGCTGCAGCTCCCAGATAAAGCAGGATTAGCATCCATAGCGGATAAAAGTCACCTTCGATGGCTCGAGGAAGCGCCCAGTCAATCGCGAATGCGATTAGTGCTGGGCCCGCGACTCTGAGTGTCGTGGAGATAAAAATCATTACTACGGCTAGCCAAAGTCTTGCTCGGAGCGGAAGCAACAACGAACCCAAGAGTGTTCTAGATCGCTTCCTGATGAACCTAGATTCGGTTTTGTTTAGGTCTGTTCTTTCTTCGTTATTGGTTCCGTAAAGACTCATACGTTCACCTCACGCTCTTTCTGGTCGGTGTCCAGAGAGGTAATGACGTGGCGATATTCAGGGCTGGTGTCTAGAAGTTCACGGTGAGTACCGAAAGCAATAATTTTGCCATCTTGCATCAAAGCGACCTTGTCGGCCAGCATTACGGTCGAAGGTCGGTGAGCGACTATTAGGGCTGTAGTCGATTTCAGCACGTTTCGAAGCGCGTCTTCGACCATGGCCTCTGTCTCAACATCTACAGCCGACAATGGATCATCCAAAACCAAAATCTGGGGCTTCGCCGCAACCGCTCTTGCCAAGGCCAATCGCTGTCGTTGACCGCCTGAAAGGCTTAGCCCTTCATCGCCGATCGGCGTGTCAAGGCCCTGGGGCAAATCGTAGGCAAACTGCGCCTGAGCAATCTCAAGCGCCTGCTTTAGATCGTCCTCACTTTGATCTTTGTTGCCAAGAAGCACGTTGTCGCGAACACTCGATGAGAAAAGAGTGGCGTCCTCAAAGGCCATCGCGATGTTGGATCTAAGATCGGCTCGGGTCAAGTCTCTAATGTCAACCCCATCGATAGTTATAGAGCCGCCCGTTACCTCGTACAGCCTTGTTGTTAGAGCCGTCAGAGTAGTCTTGCCACTTCCGGTGAGCCCGATAAGAGCTACCGACTGACCGGGCTCTATTCGAAGGCTGACGCCATCGACCAAATCCCGATTTTTTGGATCCGCATCCGGATAATGAAAGTGAACGTCATGAAACTCAAGCAAACCCTTGGGATCTTTTATCGTCTTTTGAGAAACCGGATCGGCAATTAAATCCGGCTCATCCAGCACTTCGAAAATTCTCGTGGTGGCGGTCTTGGCCTCAAGTGTCATACCCAGCAGGAATCCAAGGGACTCCGTCGGCCAACGAAGGACCATGGCGGTTGCAACAAAAGCCACGAGTGTCCCAACGGTCATCTCCCCGTTAGCCGTAAACCAAATCCCAGCCAATAAGGCCAAGCCAAGCGCAAATTCAGGAATCATCATTAGGTAGAGCCAGATGTTTGCGACGGCTTTTGCCTTGCTAATTTCTGTGGTCTTGAGCTCCGAAGCCTGGGTTGCGAATTGTTCAGCTGCAAAGCCGCCGCGGCCAAAAGCCTTTAGGACCCTCACGCCGTGAACAGATTCTTCCACCCTTGTTGCAAGGTCTCCCGACTGATCCTGAGCAAGCCTGGCAATAGTTCCGAAACCACGCTCGAAGCGGAATCCAATGATCCAAATCGGAATAGACGCCACTGAAAAGATAAGGCCCAACCAAAAGTTGTATGTGAACAAAATCAGCAGTCCAACCACCAGGGTGATGAAGTTTGCTATGAGCAGCACAATTCCGAAGCTAAGCCAGCGCCTGATTAGACCCAGGTCGGCAACCGCCCTGGAGAGCAACTGCCCCGATGCCCAGCGATCATGAAATGCGACCGGCAAATCTTGAAGCTTGGCGAACAAAGTGTTGCGCATGTCGGCTTCGACAAATGTTCCAGGTGTAAGAACCAACCAACGCCTGAGAAGCACGAGGCCAGCCTCCAGGATCCCAAGCAAGAGAATCAAACCGACCGCCGGTAGAAGTGCGTCCTCACCGCCGTCCACCAGTGAATTAACCAGTGACTGCAAAAACTGCGGGATTGAAAGAGCGATCATGTGGGCGCCGATTGCGGCGAGTATGCCAAGGCCGATGCGCCATAGTGCCCGCCTTGCGAACGGGACCAGTCTCCAAAGGGTTTTTACGGTCCCCAATTCAGCCTGCCGCATAAGTCTCTCTGCTGTATTTTGGCCAAGCGGCCTTACTCGTAAACATTTGGTGAGCTTGGATTATTTCTAGTGGAAAAAATGCCTTTCGCCCGTGAAGTACATGCTAACGCCGGCTTCACTGGCAGCGGCGATCACTTCCTCGTCTCGAACGCTTCCACCCGGCTGGACAACTGCTGACACTCCGGCATCTATAAGCACCTGGAGGCCGTCAGCGAATGGGAAAAATGCGTCCGAAGCCGCGACAGAACCCGCCACTCTTTCACCAGCCCTTGCGACCGCGAGCCTGCAAGAATCTAGCCTGTTGACCTGACCCATACCAATCCCAACAGCGGCCTGATTCTTGGCTAGCAGGATTGCGTTAGATTTCACGGACCGGCAAGCAATCCATGCAAACTCTAAATCCAGCATCTGAGTCGCATCGACCCCCTTGCCGGCTACCAATTGCCAGTTCTGAGTGTTCAGGCCTTCAAAGCCGTCTGAGTCCTGCACGAGCATGCCACCCGATACCTGCCGGATATCTAGCGAAGCTCTGGCATAAGGATGTGAAAGCTCCAAAATTCTCAAGTTCTTTTTCTTTTTCAATGTTTCAAGAGCTGTCGGGCTGAATGAAGGCGCGATTATGACCTCAGTGAAGACTTCCGCAACCGCCAGAGCCATTGCCTCAGTAACTTCGCTATTGGTGGCAATCACACCTCCGAAGGCCGACACCGGATCGGTGTTATGAGCCGCCTGGTAGACAGTTGCCACATCTTCACCGGTGGCAATTCCACAAGGGTTAGCGTGCTTGATGATCGCAACCGCGGGGGCCTGAAAATCAAAGGCTGCCCGAAGGGCAGCATCTGCATCGACAAAGTTGTTGTAGCTCATCTGCTTGCCGGAATGCTGAATGGCCGTTGCCACACCCGAAGAGTCGGCGGACAAATAAAGAGCTGCCTGCTGATGCGAATTCTCGCCATATCTCAAGTCTTGGTCTTTGGTGAGAGAAATGTTGATCGATTCCGAAGTCGTCTCTTCACCGAATTCGCGAGCCAGGAAGCTTGCGACTGCAGAGTCGTAGTCAGCGGTGTGGGCAAATGCTTGTTGAGCTAGTTTTTGCCGGAACCTGAGGCTCGTTCCACCATTATCAAGGGCGTCGATTAGCAGCTGGTAGTTTTTAGGGTCGACAACTACGGCCACATTTGCGTGATTTTTGGCGGCAGCCCGAACCATAGCGGGCCCACCGATATCGATCTGCTCGATAGCCGCATCGCCGGCAGTTCCGCTGGAAACCGTTTCAACGAAAGGGTAAAGGTTCACAACCACGAGCTGAAACGCTTCGATGTTTAGCTCTGCAAGCTCTCGATTATGCGTTTCAAGCCTTAGGTCGGCAAGAATGCCGCCGTGGATAGCTGGGTGTAGCGTCTTTACTCGGCCGTCCAGGCTTTCAGGAAAGCCGGTGACTTCACTGACTTCTCTTACGGCCATACCGGCCGACGCGATTTGTTTAGCAGTGGAGCCGGTTGACACGAGTTGGACACCGGCCGCGGTCAGAGCCGTCGCCAGCTCAATCAAGCCGGTTTTATCCGATACAGAAATCAACGCCCTTTTTATGGCCACTACATCAGGCATTTTGCTCCTTTTCGATCAGCAATAACGCTCCGGTTGCAATGTCTTGAACCACTTGAACTAGCTGTTCTCGTTCCACAAGTTTAATCTGCCCATGCAAATCAATTTCTGAGATGCCGGGCGCGACAGCCATGCTGGCTTGAGTCAAAATCCTGCCACTGTCGACCCCTTCATCGACGATGTGAATTGTTGCGCCGGTTACTGAAGCTCCGGCCGCCAGGGCGTCGGCAACGGCGTGTGCGCCTGGAAAATCGGGCAACAATGACGGGTGCAGATTAATCATTCTGGGCGTGAGCTTGTTGACAATGTTTGCCGGCAGCATCTTCATGAATCCGGCTAGAACCACTAAATCTGGCTTGTGGAATTCTATATTTGAGAGCAAGACCTCCGCCCAGGCTTCGCGACTTTCAAACCTCGAAGGTTCAACAACGAAAGTTGGAACCCCAAACTCCTCGGCATGCTCTAGACCGGAAGCAGCCTTATCTGACCCAACCGCGACCACCTTTGCCGGATAGAGCGGGCTGGCCGCCGCCGTCAAGAGCGCACGAAGATTTGAGCCACCACCTGAAATAAGCACTACGACCGAGAACATGGCCCCAGTCTACTTTCGCTCGGAAGCGTCGCCGTATGGCTTAGCAATTACTAAAGCAGCTAAGAAGCTCGGCACTAAGACCTCAACAAAAACTACTACTGCGAACATAAGTGGATTGGCCCCAACGGTTTCGAACCGACCTGGGCCAAAGCTACCTGATGCCGCATGGCTTACCAGGAAGACAGTGATAGCTGCGCTCGAGGCAGCAACCAATGAGATCGACAGCGCCCCGCTCAGTCTTGTGCCGTATTCCCAGCGCAATTGATCCGCATGCCTGGCAACGAAGAACGTTGCCAGAAGTGCGGCCACTACAGGAATCAAAACGAAAATAAGACCCCGCTCAAACCCTCCGGTTGGTAACGCCGCAAACACCGGGAGCGCCGGAAGTGGCCCGAGCTCCGATGCAAAAGGCGACACGTGGGAGCCAGTTCCGATTGCAAACCCTGCACCAGAAATCCAAGATGCTCCATAGACAATTAGGTTCGGCAGAATTGCCAACTGACCAATAGTCACCATGACTCCACCTAAAATACTGAGACCCAGCCCTTGGTAGAGCCCGATTACTTGAATCCAACCGAAACCTAAACTAAGAGCAATCAGAGCCGAGCTTGAAAAAATCAAAACCGCCACCACAGACAACCCGACCCTCACACCCGGATTTAGTGCGGTTCGAATTGACCAGTGCAACTTCGCGTACGCCTTAGCAAAGAATCTTCTGACCCAGATGCGCTCCCCGGCCTCTGGACCATTGGCACCCTCGAACAGTTCAAACCTTCGACCGATCACAGAAGACGCGATCAGTATTGATCCAAAAAATATTGCCGGGTAATAGAGAGGCTCCCAAGTGCCCGCAATCACCGAATCATCTGCCACCAGTAATGAGGCGCCGTAGCTGATGCCGCCAAAAGCCAGCGAACCACCTAGCCAGGCTGGCCAGAGCGAAGCCGCGGCCGATAGCCGATGACCGATTCTGATTGCCATGAGAACGATCAGGCCGGTTAGCCCCAGTGGAAGTGCTGTGAGGAAGAAAGCCCCAAAGCCGATGCCGAGTATCTCACCGTCTGCGAAGCCAATTGGAACTCCACATGCCAACAAGAAAGCGTAAACAGCCACCCTGAGCGCCAAGATCCATTCGGCTTGTCCGTTGCCCTCGATAAACCAAGCAAGTGTGAGAGGGGCAATGATCAACCCCACCACAGTGGCAATGATTATCAAAGCCTGCAGTGCGGCTATTGCGAAGCTAAGCCCCCGGTTCACGGCTGGCGCTATAGGTTGGCGATAATGTCGCGCATCAAGGTGGCGGTCTCCGATGGCGTTTTACCAACTTTGACACCTACTGCTTCGAATGCCTCTTTTTTACCTTGAGCTGTTCCAGCAGACCCAGAGACAATCGCTCCCGCGTGTCCCATGGTCTTGCCCTCTGGGGCCGTAAATCCTGCCACGTAGGCAACAACCGGCTTGGTAACGTGCTTAGAAATGTACTCCGCTGCCTTCTCTTCGCTGTCGCCGCCAATTTCACCGATCAAAACGATCGCCTTGGTCTCAGGGTCATTCTCAAATGCCTCGAGAGCGTCGATGTGAGTGGTCCCAATAACAGGATCTCCACCAATACCGATTCCGGTGGTGAAGCCAATGTCTCTTAGCTCAAACATCATCTGGTATGTGAGAGTTCCGGACTTAGAAACCAAGCCAATCGGTCCCTTGCCAGTGATGTTCCACGGGGTGATTCCAGCATTTGACTCACCAGGGCTAATGATTCCTGGGCAATTTGGGCCAATGAGTCTGGTCTTTAGTCCCTTTTCGACGTTATATGCCCAAGCCGAGGCTGAGTCATGAACTGGGATTCCCTCCGTGATAGCTACTGCAAGTGGAATCTCGGCATCTATTGCTTCGACGATTGCCTGCTTCGCAAAAGCCGGCGGCACGAAAATCACGGAAACGTTTGCCCCCGTTGCGCTCATTGCTTCTGCCACACTGCCGAAAACCGGAAGGGACTTGCCCTCGACTTCGACAGTTTCACCGGCCTTGCGAGGATTCACTCCTCCAACGATGTTTGATCCGCCAGCCAGCATGCGCTGAGTGTGCTTCATTCCTTCGGCACCGGTCATGCCCTGAACGATGATTTTAGAATCTGAGTTTAGAAAGATTGCCATTTTTTAGCCCCTTAGCCGTTCGCAAGTTCAGCGGCGGTATTAGCCCCACCATCCATGGTGTCCGCAAGTGCCACTAGCGGGTGGTTGAATTCCTTCAAAATTGTTCGGCCTTCTTCAACATTGTTTCCGTCAAGCCTGACAACCAGTGGCTTAGAAGCCCTGGCGCCAAGAGTGTTGAGGGCTCCAACGATGCCGTTAGCAACAGCGTCGCAGGCAGTGATGCCGCCAAAGACGTTCACAAACACGCTTTTGACCTGTGGGTCATTCAGAATTACATCCAGACCAGCGGCCATTACCTCTGCGGAGGCTCCACCGCCGATGTCCAAGAAGTTGGCAGGCTTCACTCCGCCGTTTGCCTCTCCGGCGTAGGCCACCACGTCTAGCGTGGACATGACAAGTCCGGCACCGTTTCCAATGATCCCCACTTCGCCGTCGAGCTTCACGTAGTTCAGGTCCATCGCCTTAGCTTTGGCTTCAAGTGGGTCGAGCGCATCGCGCTCCATGTCATCGCGCTCGTGACGGAAATCCGCGTTTTCATCGAGGGTGATTTTGCCGTCGAGGGCAAGAATTTGGCCGTCTTCAGTAAGCACCAGTGGGTTTACCTCGACCAAAGTCGCATCTTCTTTTACGAAAACGTCATAGAGCTTGAGGATTACATCACTGACTGAGTCAATTAGCTCCTCTGGGAACCTGCCGGCCTTCGCAATTTCCATGGCCAAAGCCTTGTCTATGCCGGTAACAGCGGAAACCGGAATCTTCGCCAATGCGTCTGGCCGTTCAACGGCAAGCTGCTCGATCTCCATTCCGCCTTCAACAGAACAAAGTGACAAGAAGGTTCGGTTTGAGCGGTCAAGAAGAACTGAGAAGTAAAACTCCTGAGCGATCTTGGCGCCCTCAGCAATCATTAGGCGCTGTACAACATGGCCTTTGATATCGAGTCCAAGAATTTCTTCGGCTTTTTGCCGGGCCTCGGCTGGGCTGTGAGCCACTTTTACACCGCCGGCCTTGCCGCGCCCTCCAGTTTTTACCTGGGCTTTAACAACGACAGTGCCGCCAATAGCGGTAGCTGCTGCCTCCGCTTCTTCAGGTGTGTCTGCAATTCGACCCTGTAAAACCGGAACTCCGTGTTTTTCAAAAAGGTCGCGGGCTTGATATTCAAATAGATCCACTTTGGTCTTTCAGTTTTTTTTAGCCGACGTTTAACCTTCTAAAGTCTAGTGATTGAAAAAAAGCATTTCCAAACTAGAGCTTGGTTATTGGTGCCATCTTGACGAGAAGACGTTTTGTGACCCCCGATTCAAAACGCACTTCGGCGGTTTGTCTCGGATTTTGACCCGAGACACTGACTACAGAGCCCTCACCGAAAGTGTCGTGATTGACTCGATCACCCACTGCAAGTTCAAGGTCCTTGTTGTCACGGACCGCACTCGGTGAATTGATCGCGCCTTTCCACTTGGAAGGCTCTCGTGTGAAGCCAACCGAGCGCTCATAAGCCCTGTCGGTTGACCGTTCGGTTCCCTCGGCCTCAACTAGCTCCTGGGGTATGTCGGCTAAGAACATAGAGGTCGTGAAACCGGAGGTGTTTCCAAAAATTGTTCGTTGCAGGGCATGAGAGATGAACAGGCGCTCGCGGGCCCTGGTCATACCGACATACATCAACCGGCGTTCCTCCTGCAGGCCCCCGGGTTCATCAAAAGACCTGATGTGAGGCAATGTTCCCTGCTCCAGACCAATCATGAACACAACCTGATACTCGAGCCCCTTAGCGGTGTGAAGAGTCATCAGAGAAATGCTGCCGGATTCATCTTCAATCTCGTCCGCAGCTGCCGAAAGCGTGACCTCAGCAAGGTAATCGGCGACAGTGCCCTCCGGGAACTGAGCTTGCCACTCAAATAATTGTCCGAGCAAGGCATCTAAGTTTTCAACCCTGGCTTCATCTTGGGGGTCCCTTGACAGCTCGAGCTCAGAGCGATATCCGCTCCTGGTAAGCGCTAACTTCAAAACCTCAGCTGGGCCCTCAGTAACGGTCATCGCTTCTAATTCGTTTAGCAATTCCCCAAATGCCATCACAGACGCCTGGAGCTTCGGCCCCAGTTGCAAGTCGGCAGCAAATAAGAGTGCTTGTCGGAAGCTCATGTCGTTTGTCCTGGCAAACTGAGCAATCTTTAGCTCAGTCTTCTGCCCGATGCCACGGGTTGGGATATTTATAACTCTTCTTACAGCCTCATCGTTACGCCCATTTGAAATTGCAGACAAATACGCCAAGGCGTCCTTTATTTCCCGGCGCTCGAAAAACTTCAAGCCTCCGATAACCGCGTACGGAATCTGCTGACTCTTGAGTTCAGCTTCTAAAGATGGAGTCAAGGAGTTTGTTCGGTAAAGCACCGCTATGTCTCGATAATTGATGCCCTCGTCATGCAGCTTCTTAACCCGATCGACGACAAAAGCCGCTTCATTTCGTTCGTCATAGGCGGTGAACATGGTTATCTTGTCCCCAGCACCCGAATCCGTCCAAAGGTTTTTAGCCGGCCGATAAGGGTTTTGTGAAATAACCGCGTTCGCAGCCGAAAGTATGTTTTGAGTGGAGCGGTAATTTTGCTCAAGCAAAATAGTTTCTGCTCCCGGGAAATCTCGCTCAAACTCTGTAATGTTTCTGATCGAAGCTCCACGGAATGCATAAATTGATTGGTCTGAGTCTCCCACCACGGTTAGGTCAGCGGGCCCAAGTACTTCGCCGGTTTGCTCATCGAAGATTGCATGTTCTTCTGGCAATGGCCTGGTGAATTCACGAATTAGTGCGTATTGGGCATGGTTGGTGTCTTGGTACTCATCGACAAGCACGTGACGGAATCGCTTTTGATACCGAGCGCGAAGTTCTGGAAATGCCTGGAATAGGCCGACCGTCTCGCCAATTAGGTCATCAAAATCAAAAGCATTATTTCGACGCAGTTCGGAAGTGTAAGCCTGGAACACCTCAGCAACCAGACGTTCTCTGGGGTTCGAACGATCAGCGTTTCGCGCAAAATCGTCGGCATCCTTCAATTCGTTTTTCGCATTAGAAATAATTGCGGCCGCCTGCGACGGTTTTATGTCCGCGTCCTCCGCACCGGCTTCTCGAAGCAGTCGCTTGAGTAATGCACGAGTGTCGCCGGTGTCATAGACACTGAAATTTGAGTCGTGGCCGAGGCGCTGGGCTTCGCGCCTAAGAATTTGTAGACAAGCAGAATGGAAGGTCTTCAGCCACATCCCCTGCCCAGCTTGCCCGATAAGGCCTTCTACCCGCTCCCTCATTTCGGCTGCAGCTTTATTCGTAAAAGTAATGGCCAGAATCTGAGAGGGCCAGATCTCTTTATTGGCGAGCATGTGCGCCATGCGGTGAGTTAGCACTCTAGTCTTACCAGAGCCCGCTCCAGCCACAATTAGCAGTGCTCGGCCGCGATAGCGCACTGCCTGCTGCTGCTGCGGGTTTAATCCGGTTAGTAAATCATCCGGGTTCGGTTGCTCAAAAATCTCTAACGACATCGCAGGTAGTTTAGGTCAGGTCGGCTACGGTTTTAAGTAGCAGGTCGGGCTGATCGGCAAAGATCCCATCGACCCCCGTCGAAACGAGACGTTCAAACCATTTTTCGACGTTTCCTTCGGCTGTCTCTAAGCGAGCTGTAAAGGCGTAGATTTCGAGGCCTATCTTTTTTGCCCTCGCCACAAGGTCACCAGTTAGGACCATGGACATCGCAACAGAAACAGCATCGAAGTTATCGGCAATTTCAGCGAGTAATTCGTCCGTTAGTTCGGTTATACCCTCGGGGAGAGTGTCCCTGGCACTTAGAAATACGTAATTAAGTTCCGGGCCAATCTCAAGTTTCGCTCTCAGTAGAAATTCAAACTCAAAGCTCTCGAGACTAATTTTCATCCCGCGGTTGGACCAATCGCTCTGCTCAAGCAGTGCCTTTACCTCCTGGATTGGGTCGACTCCAATAGCCTCAAAATGCGCACCGTGCTTTATTTCGATGATCAGATGCTTGCCATTGAATTGCTGATTTGCCAGCAGCTGGCGGAGAGTTGGCACAAAGTATTTGCCATCTTGATTAGCGGAATCAACCCTGCCATCTGGATACCTCTCTTTAGCTCTAAGCCTCGAGATGTCTGCTTTTGTGAGTTGGTCAACCTTGGTTGATAGAAAGCTGTGGTCGCTGATGTCGGTAGTGCTAGCAAGGTCTAGGTCGTGGCGAATAATTGCGTGGCCATCTTTGGTGAAGACCACATCGAATTCCACGGCATCCGCGCCCTGTTCAAAAGCAAGCTCCATCGATTCGATTGTATTTTCCGGCAGGTATCCGCACGCCCCGCGGTGACCAAAAACCAGCACGCTATTCCCACTCAATCGTGCCCGGAGGCTTCGAAGTGATGTCCAACACGACTCGATTGACATCGGGAACCTCATTGGTAATTCGATTCGAGATTCTTGCCAACAAGTCATAGGGCAACCTAGACCAGTCTGCTGTCATTGCGTCTTCCGAGGAAACCGGACGCAGCACAATTGGATGGCCGTAGCTTCGGCCATCTCCCTGAACCCCCACGGATCGCACATCTGCCAAAAGGACAACCGGGCACTGCCAGATTTCAGCGTCTTTTCCGGCTGCGGTGAGCTCTTCTCGAACAATTGCATCGGCCATACGAAGTAGATCAAGTCGTTCTTTTGTGACCTCGCCGACAATTCGTATTCCGAGACCGGGGCCTGGGAATGGCTGCCTGGAGACTATTTCGTACGGAAGCCCTAACTCGGAACCGATTGCTCGAACTTCATCCTTAAATAATTCGCGAAGAGGCTCAATGAGCTCGAATTGCAGGTCCTCGGGAAGACCACCGACATTGTGGTGGCTCTTGATTCCAGCTGTGGCTCCGCCTCCCGATTCAACTACATCCGGATAAAGCGTCCCCTGAACCAGAAACTTTATTGGTCGATTATCGGCTTTGGCCTCGGCGATGAGCTTCTGCTCGGCTTTTTCAAAGCTCCGGATAAACTCGCGTCCAATGATCTTGCGCTTTTGCTCCGGATCACTGACACCGGCAAGGGCCGATAAAAAGACATCTTCAGCGCTCTCAGTAACTAACCTGATGCCCGTTGCCGCGACATAGTCGCGCTCAACCTGTTCCTTTTCGCCTTCGCGCAATAAACCGTGATCAACGAATACTGCCGTTAGCTGGTCTCCAATGGCCTTATGAACAAGGGCGGCGGCGACCGCGGAGTCAACCCCGCCGGACAGGCCACATATGACCCTGGCATCTCCAACCTGTGCACGAATTTTGGCAACCTGCTCGGCGATTACATTTCCAGAATTCCAAGTTGGCTCAATCCCAGCCCCGACATATAGAAAGTTTTCTAGGACTCGTTGACCCTGGTCAGAGTGAACCACCTCTGGGTGCCATTGAACTCCGTAAATCTTGCGTTCTTTGGACTCAAAGGCCGCAACTGGGGTTGTGGCAGTGGAGGCCAAAACATCAAAGCCTTCTGGCGCCTGAACAACCTGATCACCATGACTCATCCAGCAAACCTGAGATAGCGGCTGGTCGCCCAAAAGAGTTCCGGACTGGTTCACCGTAAGGTCAGTGCCGCCGTATTCTTTCTTGCCAGTCTTGTCCACTCGGCCACCTAAGTGATGGGCAAGAACTTGAAAGCCGTAGCAAATACCGAGAATTGGAATCCCAAGTTCCAAAATCTTTGGATCAAGCGATGGCGAACCCTCTTCATAGACGCTGGAAGGACCCCCGGAAAGAATAATTGCAGCCGGTTCTTTAGCTGCTATCTCGGCGGCTGTGACACTGTGGTGAACAATCTCCGAATAAACGTTTGCTTCCCGAACGCGCCTCGCTATTAGCTGGGCGTACTGAGCGCCAAAGTCAACGACTAGAACCGGTTTCATTTAGCCTCCAGTTTTGACAGCTGTTCATGCGCCATCTTGGCGTAGCGGTTCTCGGTGTAAAAGCTCAAGAACGGAATAACGCCGCCGAGGGCAATCAGCAAAAACCTAGTGAATGACCAGCGCATGAGGGTCCAGATTCTAAAGTCCGCAAATAGATAAACCACATAGAGCCAACCGTGGATTATTAAGATCCAAACCGTCAGATTGAACCCGACATCGGGCAAGCCTTCGCCATCAACGCCGTATTGTTCAAAGCTAAAAAACCCGTTTGGACCGAGCAGCCACAGATCAAAACCTAAAAATGGCAATCGTCGAATGCCCCACGTAATCATGAGCAAAATCAGGAACCCGCCCGTTACATAAGAAGATGCCTTATAAAAACGGAGAACTTTTTTTATTTGAGGAACTTGAGCTGGATTCGGGCTTGACATGCTATTGAGTTTACTTGGCCGAGATTGTCGCAAGGGCCGCGAGAGCCGCAGATTTTGCTTGATCGGCATCCAGACCCGTAAGTGCTGCCTCAAAAACTTCTTTGGCCTGTTCCTTTGTCACAGAGCTCAAGGCCTGTCTCACTATTCCCACCTGAGAACGAGACGAAGACACTGACTGGAACCCCATGCCGGCGAGAACTACAGCAAAGGCCGGATCCGAAGCGCTCTCACCGCAAACGCCCGAAGAAACACCCGCCTTTTGGCTGACAGTTGCAATTTGCTCCAGCGCTCTCAACAGGGCCGGCTGCCAAGGATTTAGCAGCGCACCTAGAGCGGGGTTCATGCGATCAGCCGCAAATAAATATTGTGATAAATCGTTGGTGCCCACCGAGATAAAGTCCAGGACACCCGCCAATTGCGCAATCTGATGAACGATGCTCGGTGTTTCCACCATGATTCCAACCTTGAACTTTCCAGCTTTCCTGGCAAGCGATGCGAACTCAATGGCCTCGGAGTAAGTCGAAACCATCGGGGCCATCACCCAGACTTCGCGTCCCGATTGCTCTCTTGCGATTTCGAGGCTTTCTAGTTGGTCAACAATGAAGTCTCGGTGATTCTCAATCAGGCGATATCCCCGAACGCCGAGTGCTGGATTTTCTTCGTCACCCATGTCTAAAAACGGAACCGGCTTATCACTGCCGGCATCGATGGTGCGGACAACAATTGGCCCGCCTGGAGCCGCCTTCAAAATCTCGGTGTAGCTGGCAGCCTGGGCCTGCTTAGTCGGCTGGGTCTTGGCAGACAAGTACAGTAGCTCAGTTCTAAATAGTCCTACCCCTTCAGCCGCTGAGGCGCTTGCCGCAATCGCGTCTTCAAGCGAACCAATATTTGCACGGACCGGAATGATCGGATTGTCGCTTTTTGCGATGAAGGATAGAGCTTCGGTGATGTCGCTTTCTTGGCCGTCCACCACAACTCGATCCCCTACCGGGTCAACCAGCACTTGCATGCCGTCAACCAAGTCCTTGGCCTGCTGGCATGAAACTACCGCCGGAATCGATTTTGATCTGCAGATAATTGCAGTGTGAGAGGTTGGGCCACCCTGGATAGTGACGACTCCGACAACTGCCTCTGTGAATTGCGCTGTATCAGCCGGCGAGAAGTCCTCACCTACGATTACAAACCTTCCGTTTGTCGGAATATCCAGTCCAAGTGATATGCCAGCAATCGAAGCGGCAACTCTTCTGGCAAGGTCCCGAATATCGTTCAGTCGCTCCTCGAAAGTAGCGTCCCCTGCAAAAACATCGGCGTACTCTTCGACCGCGTTGATAAAAGCGGTGCCCGCATTCCAGCCCTGGGAAATTTGAGCCGACGCGGTTTCGAACAGCTCCTCGTCTTCCAGAAGCATGATCAGGGCTTCGAAAATTTCAGCAGAGATTTCGCCGGCTTCCTCGGCCAGGGCGTTCATCTCCAGTGACACTGCCGCAATGGCAGCCTTTAGGTTTTCTAGTTCCAGATCTTCATCACCTGAGTGCTTGGCTGCCTGTGGCAGCGAAGTAACAGGCTTTACTCGAAACACTTCGGCGGCAACGGAGCCAAGGCCCACGCCCATGCCTGTAAGAATTGTGCCGCTGTCTAGCAAATCTAACCCTTCAAAAACTCTTGGACCTGGGCGATCAGGTCAGTGGCTAATACCTCGTCGTCAGAGTCGACTTCAATATTCAACTCTTCGCCCGTCTTGGCCTTTAGGGCCATCATGCGAAGCGGAGAGTTTGCTTTGGCTAACTCCTGGCCGGCTTTCCCAATTCGTACTTCAAGCCCTGACTCCTTGACCAGCTTCACGATTTGACCAGCTGGTCTTGCGTGCAGGCCGATCGGATCCAGCACGGTAATGGAGCCTTTTATTGTGGCCATTGGTTTCTCCTTCAAGGTTCTAATAAAAAATACTAACTAACTCCCGGCGCAATACCGACTGGTCATTTGTGACTAAGTGTCCCCTGGTGCTTTGCAATTGCCTGCTCTAGCGAGGTGGCCAATGGGTGATCATGCGGGATTCCGCAAACCTGTGATGTGAATTCCCAGGGTGATAAGGCACCCAGTTTAGAGCTGAGTAAGTGAACCTCAGGGTCGTCTTGACTAAAGAATTCCAAGGATGCCTCAACCACCTCTAGCAGCGCGCTGGGCTTCTCGCCCAGCTCAGCCAAAAGTGCTGCCGGTCCAATAAGGCGCTCAAACCTAGATAGCTTTCTCAAGGGTTGTCTACCAACTCGCTCGACCTGGTCATCTAGCAAAGGGTTTGCGAGGCGCAGTAGGGTTCGGTGGACATAATTTGCATGGTCACTCGAATCAAACCCGTGCTTGGTGACCAGAACCATGGAAGTCTCCTCCATCACTCTGGACACAGCATCGCGAACAATCGGATCCCGAAGCGACTCGGCGATTGTGTCATGGCCGTGACGTTGGCCCAAATAGGCAATTGTCAAGTGCGCCGTGTTCACCGTGTAAAGCTTTCGCTCAATAAATGGTTGCAGGTCATCGACCATGGTTGCCGCGGGAATCCTTAGATCAGTTCCGTCCAGCCCGCTTTTATCAATGACCCATTCGCAAAACTTTTCTGCAGCGACGTCTGGCTCAGTGTCTGCCTGCTGCATTGGAACGATTCGGTCGACAGCGGTATTAGCGAAAAAGACGTTTCTTGGGAGCCTCTCAAGTGTCTCGAGGATCTTAGAACTCAAGATATCCGTGGCATTGATGGCGTTTTCACAGGCCATGATCACAAGCGGAGAGTCACTCGACCGTAATTGAATTCCGCGCGAAATTATCGGCGCGATAGCTGGCAAAATATTCGTGCCAACCGACGCGGTAATGACAGTAGCTTGGCCGATGGCAGCTATGAGCGCGGCTTCGTCAGCGTTTGAGTCTAGGACTTCGAAGTTTTCGTAATGGGTCTGCTTTTCTACTTCGCCAAGTTCTACGAGGTTGTATCCGTTCGAGGATCGCAACTCGGCGATCAACTCTTTATTCACGTCAGCGAAAGTCACAAAGTAGCCGGCATCCTGCAGAACTGCCCCGATAAAGCCTCGCCCGATGTTTCCGGCTCCGAAGTGCACTGCCCGCATAGTTTTTCTCCTGTACCTGTTCTGAGCGCTACTAGATTTTGTCTTACTCAGTGGTTCTTTGATTTTTACGTACTTTGACTAGTCGTTGCCAAGAAGCAGCTGCGCAATTTCCTCGGGGTTCTGAGAGTTTTGCAAAATAGCCAACTTGTCCTCGTCCTGAATCATCTCGGCTAAGTTGCCAAGTAACTCCACGTGTCCATCGCCTTGGGAGGCGATGCCAAGAACGCAAGTAACTTCATCATCAGCCCACTCAATTGGCTTGGCCAATCGAACAAACACCAGCTGATCAAAAATAACGTGCGCTCGTGATTCGTCGGTTCCGTGCGGTATGGCAAAGCCCATGCCGATAGCGGAGGGGAAGATTTGTTCTCTCTCCCACATGGCATCGGCGTATGGGCTCGTTATCGCGCCTAGCTCGACAAGTAGCTTGCCGCAGATGTCCACAGCCTCCTCCGGGGAGGAGGCTGTGGCATCTAGCTTTATTCCGGCCTGTTGAACTAAATCAGTCATCGCTGATGTCGTCGCCCGACTTTATCCTTGACACAACCTCAGCGATTTTTAGATCGCCTAGGAACATGTCAAACACGATCACGACCGAGTTCGGCACCGCTTGCTTGGCCCTCGAGCCAAGTCCGCGGTGGCAAAGAACTAAATCGTGGTCAGTTTCAGACAGTTGGTTCACAGGGGAATGAGTCACTGAGACCTCCTGGGCCTTCAGTTGCTTAGCAAGCTGCTTCGCAACCATTACAGATGAGCCCATCCCAGCCTCGCAAGCAACAACTATGTTCTTGACAGAGGCACCCGATATAGTCGCCATAATTACGCAGCATCTCCGGTCTTCATGGCCTGGCTCTTTGCCTTCGAAGCGTCTAGATCTGCAGCATCATCTCCGGAGCGGGTTGCCTTCAAGATGAAGAAGGCCACAACGAAGGAAACAGCTGCTGACAACGCAATGCCCAAAAGCACGCCGAAGTGGTTACCCGGAGGGGTCATCGCCATGTAGGCGAAAATCGATCCTGGCGATGGGGTGGCGACAAGGCCAACTCCAGTAGCCGCGAAAGTAGCAACACCAGTTGCACCACCGGCAATCGCTGCAAGAACAACGATTGGCTTAAGTAGTACGTATGGGAAGTAAATTTCGTGGATTCCACCAAGGAAGTGGATAACGATTGCACCCGGAGCTGAACCGCGAAGAATCTTCGGTCCTGCCAACCAGAATGCAACTAGTAGGCCAAGTCCTGGGCCTGGGTTTGACTCAAGCATGAACATGATTGACTTGCCCGTTTCTTCAGCTTCGACCGCTCCAATTGGAGCCAGAACACCGAAGTTGATGGCGTTGTTCAAGAACAAGATCTTTGCTGGCTCAATCAAGATTGAAGCCAAGGGCAAGAAGCCTGTATCAACTAGAACCTTTACACCGTTTCCGAGAACATCGGAGAACGCGTTAACGGTTGGTCCGATTCCAAGGAATCCAAGGATTGCCATAAGCATTCCGGTGATTCCTAGTGAGAAGTTACCAATCAACATCTCGAATCCGGTTGGGGTTACTGGGTCTAGCACAGCATCAATCTTCTTCAATACCCATGCAGCCAATGGACCAATAAGCATGGCGCCAAGGAACATAGGAATCGAAGTTCCAACAATCACACCAACGGTTGCAACAGCACCGATAACGGCACCACGCTGACCGTGGACCAAACGTCCACCGGTATAACCGATGAGGATTGGCAATAGGTTGATGATCATTGGGCCAACCATTGAACTTAGCTCTTCATTTGGGAGCCAGCCGGTTGGGATAAACAGTGCAGTCAGCAAGCCCCAGGCGATAAATGCGCCAATGTTTGGGATTACCATGCCGGCGAGGTTGCCACCGACTTTTTGAACAAACGACTTCCAGCCTGTGTGAGTGCCGTCACCCGCGGGGATGAAATTAGCCATGGGTACTACCTTCCTAATAAGGGTTTGTATTTATCAAATAGAGTCAGGTCAACTGCTTGCTTGCAGGCACGCAATCGGCTTTTCTCCGTCCATTTCCACTCGCTTCTCTGCCAGTGAAATTTATTGTTGGGCCAAAGCAATCTGGACCCCGCTTCCCGCAAGCGCATCCGTAAACGAAGCGTCGACATCGACGTTAGTCACTATGCGGTCAAAGCCTGAAAAAGCAGAAAACTTAGCCGGGTAGGTCGAGCCGTACTTGCCGCTGTCGACTAAGAGGATTCGCTCCCGGGAGTTGGCCATCATGGTCTTTTTCACTAGGGCCTCATCGGTATCGAATGCCGTGGCCCCTGCTTCTAGAGAAAAGCCGTTGGCGCCAATGAAGCTAACCGAAGCGTTTAGCTCCCTCAGGTCCTCACAAGTCTTTGCGCCCACGGCGCTCAAAGTGGCGGGCCTAATTTTGCCGCCAAGCAAGTACGTCTGCGTAGTTGAATCAGCGATCTTGCCGGCCAAGGTCAAGTTGTTAGTTACGACCAACAGACCGGGCTTGTCTCTGAGATAAACAGCGAGGCATTCAGTGGTCGTGCCACCGTCAACAAAGATGCAACCCTCCTCGGGGATGAAGGAAGCGGCAACATCGGCCACCAGGCGCTTTTGATTCGGATTCTGTCCATAGCGCTCCGGGATTGTGAACTCGTGAGCAAATCTTTCAAGCGAAATTGCTCCGCCGTGTACGCGGCGCAAAACGCCTCGGCGCTGAAGAACATCTAAATCTCTTCTAACGGTCTCCACTGCGACATCTAAGTTCGAGGCGGCTAGGTTCGCGTCAACACGACCATCTACTCGAGCCCACTCGCTCAGCTGTAGCCTTCGCTCTTCTGCCAACATCTTTGTTATCTCCGAAATTGTCTGCATCACTTGATAGAGGCTAAATTAGCAGTCTTTTCTCAGCTTAAAAGATAGAAACGGGCAGAAAACCACAATAAAAAGTAACAATTCGGTCACGTACTGAGTCGAGCTCGCTCATCTTGAACTAATCGCCACCAAAGATAAAAGGCCACAAGGGCGAAAAAGGCCCACTCGATTGCGTAAAAAGCAGTCAGCCAATTGACCTCTACTTCTTGAGCCTTAATGTCTATCGATATCCTCTCGACTGGAAGATCTATGCCTTCGCTGAGAATCAAATAGATCGGGTAGCTAACTACCTGTTCAGGACTATAGAGATTGACAAGCTGAGCCAGAGATACGGAACCAAGAAAATCTTTAGAGTCAGTCTCCCTAACTGGTTCGTTTGGCTCAACGAAGCCAGTGATGCTGTGCTTCGAACCTTCCAATTCACTCTGCAGACTAAGGAGTTCAGAGACATCCTCCGAGTAGCCCAAGGCGAGGGTGAGGCTCACTGATTGTTCACCGAGCTCGACAAAAGAGTTTGTAATCAGCCAATAGCCGGGAACCAAATCAGTCCCAACAAGCTGAAGACGGTCTTGCACAATAAATGAGTTTTCTGGATCTAGAAAGACGTTCACGGTTGCAAGGCGATCGTATGCTCCAGGAGTAATGCCCTCGAGTCCCGCCAGTTCACTTAGTGGAACAGGTGCTCGCTCTTGCTCACTGATGCCGACATAACTAAAGGTTCGCTCCAGCTGCCACTGCATCAATAACGCGAAGGAAATCGCCACCAAGGCGGCTATCGCTAGCCCTCCAAGCCATTTGGGCTTGCGAGCAATCGAGAAGAAACTCGGTTTCATTTAGAGGTATGAATTCGCAACTACATCGACGCGCTGGAATTCTTTGACGTCCGAATAGCCGGTGGTGGCCATAGAACGACGCAACGCTCCTATTAGATTTGCGGTGCCGTCTGCAGAGCTAGTTGGGCCCATCAAGATTTGCTCGAGTGGGGCGTGTGACCCGACCCAAACTCGCTGTCCTCTCGGGAGTGATGGGTTTACAGCCTCTGGTCCCCAGTGCCACCCTTGACCTGGCGCTTCGCCGGCTCTTGCAAGCACCGTACCAAGCATCACGGCATCCGCTCCACAGGCAATTGCCTTCACCATGTCGCCGGATGTGCCGAGGCCGCCGTCAGCAATGACGTGAACGTAACGACCGCCGGACTCATCCATGTAGTCGCGACGGGCCGCAGCCACGTCCGCAACGGCTGTTGCCATTGGAGCATGAATGCCGAGAACTTTTCTAGTGGCGCTCGCTGCTCCGCCGCCAAAGCCAACCAAAACTCCGGCTGCACCCGTGCGCATGAGGTGCAAGGCCGCGGTGTATGTAGCCGCTCCCCCCACTATCACGGGAACATCGAGCTGGTAAATAAATTCTTTGAGGTTTAGTGGTTCTGCACTTTGCGAAACGTGTTCCGCAGAGACCGTATTTCCACGAATGACGAACATGTCGACTCCGGATTGCAAAACGATCTCGGAAAACTCTGCTGTTCGCTGTGGAGATAGTGCTCCAGCCACCCGGACACCGGCAGCCCGAATTTCTCCAAGACGAGCCTTAATGAGCTCGGCTTGAATCGGTTGGGAGTAGACGCGTTGCAAAACTGCCGTTGCATCCTCGTCTTTGGCGTTAGCGATTTCAGCCAACTGCTTGGTCGGATCCTCGTACCTGGTCCAAAGACCTTCCAAATCCAGAACACCGAGCCCGCCGAGCTTCCCGAGTGCAATCACGGTGGCAGGGCTCATTGCCGAATCAGTCGGCGCAGCGATTACTGGCATGTCGAACTGGAAAGCGTCAATGCTCCAACTGGTTGAAACATCTCTTGGGTCGCGAGTCCTTCTAGTTGGGACAATTGCAATGTCATCGAATGCATATCCGTTGATTGCGCGCTTGGATCTGCCGATCTCTACTTCATTCATTTTTTTATTGCCTGCCTATCGGGCGCCGTAGTTTGGCGCCTCAATGGTCATCTGGATGTCGTGCGGGTGAGATTCGCGAAGCCCGGCAGGGGTAATCCGCACAAACTTGCCGTTCTGCTGCAATTCAGGGATTGTGGCCGCGCCGACGTATCCCATCGAAGCCCTTAGGCCTCCAATTAGTTGGTGAACTACGGTTGGAACTGTCCCCCGGTAGGGAACACGTCCTTCGATGCCTTCTGGCACGAGCTTTTCTTCCTTCAGGACGTCGTCCTGGAAGTAGCGGTCCTTTGAATATGACTGCGCTTGCCCGCGAGACTGCATTGCACCGAGCGAGCCCATGCCGCGGTAAGTCTTAAATTGTTTGCCGCCCACATACGTAATGTCTCCGGGTGCTTCATCGGTTCCAGCCAACAGAGAACCAAGCATCACTGAGTTGGCACCGGCCACCAGAGCTTTTGCGATATCTCCTGAGTACTGAAGTCCGCCATCGGCGATAACTGGAACGCCCGCTTCTCTGGCCGCGAGCGCCGCCATGTGAACTGCGGTGATTTGAGGAACACCCACTCCGGCGACCACTCTGGTTGTGCAGATTGACCCCGGGCCAACGCCCACTTTCACGCCATCAGCGCCGGCTTCAACGATTGCCCTGGCACCCTCGGTTGTTGCCACGTTGCCACCTAGTACATCGGTGTGCCTGGCAAAGGGCTCGTTTTTTAACTTCTTGATCATTTCAAGCACCGCTGAGTTGTGACCGTGAGCCGTGTCCACAACAAGAATGTCTACGCCGGTTTCCACAAGAGCCATTGCTCGCTCCCAGCCGTCGGGCCCGACGCCGACAGCTGCGCCAACCAAGAGTCGCCCTGCGCCGTCTTTAGAAGCATTTGGGTACTTCTCGCTCTTGTCAAAATCCTTCACGGTAATCAGGCCCTTGAGCTTGCCGTTGTCATCAATTAGTGGAAGCTTCTCAATTCTGTGCTGAGCAAGCAGCGCCATCGCCTCATCGGGGTGGATGCCAGCCTTGCCCACAATTAAAGGCATCGAGGTCATAACATCCTTGACCAATGTCGTCGTCCGCTGAACCTCCAGCACGAAACGCATGTCGCGGTTAGTGACTATGCCAACTAACTTGCCGTCCTCATCAATTACTGGAAGACCGGAGACTCGGTAGCGGCCACAAAGATCATCGACTTCTTGGATGGTTGAGTATGGAGTGGTCGTAACAGGGTGGGACACCATCCCGGCTTCGCTGCGCTTTACCAAGTCCACCTGGTCGGCTTGCTGCTCAATCGAAAGGTTGCGGTGCAAAATGCCGAGTCCACCTTGGCGGGCCATGGCTATTGCCATGCGGGACTCGGTCACAGTATCCATAGGGGAGGAAATTAGCGGAATGTTAATGCTGATGTTCCGGGACACCATTGTGGAGGTGCCGACTCCCGAGGGAATCACATCTGACTTACCGGGCATCAATAGGACGTCGTCGTAAGTTAACCCGATTAGGGAAAAAGGGTCTGAATGTTCCAAAATAACCTCGCAACGGCTCGGGACGGTGTGGTCAAAGTCTACAGAGCTAAGCCACTTGAAATAAGTGTGAAATTTTTATTACAAATAGGTACGTTCACAATTGTGTACTCTTATGAATTGGTATTATTTTCCAATACCCCTTTTAGGGTCAATTGTGAGCGACGCAGCTCACCCAGATATGGAGGACAGGTGAATTTCCTCTTCGTGGGCAATCCAAAACGTTTCCTGAAGCTCGTAGTAGTCGTGTTTACCGCTCTCATAATTGGCCTTGGCCTTCTTGTGTCACCGGCCCAAGCCGACAGCGTCGGAGAAGAGTTTGACCACGCCGTGCTCGGAAACGTCAAAATTAAAGGCGAGCCAGTTGGCGGAGTCCGCATTGTGGTCGAAGGGCCTTCCTATACCGCCGAGGTTGTCACCGGCGATGACGGAAGCTGGCTAATCGGGGTCCCGACTAAGGACACATACACAGTGACTCTTGATCAAGAAACACTGCCTGCAGGCATTGCTGTCCTTGAGGGTGGAGCCTCTCAGGAAGTTGACCTCGGACTCTCCGATCGCGTCGTAAAAAACTTCTTCATTGGTCAGGGTGAGCGCAATGAAGTTTCATTCTTTGACCAATTTGTCGCACGTCTTATTTACGGAATCAACTTCGGCCTCATGCTCGGGCTCGCCTCGGTAGGTCTGTCCTTGGTATTCGGAACAACAGGTCTTTCTAACTTTGCTCATGGAGAGATGGTCACCTTCGGAGCTGTCGCTGCCCTAATTCTCGGTGTGGTTTTAGAAGTACCAATTTGGGTCGCTATTCCCGCGGCGGTGATCATTTCCGCCGGGTTCGGGTGGTCGATGGATGCCGGGCTGTGGAAACCCCTTCGAAAAAAGGGCCTGGGCATTGTTCAGTTGATGATCATCTCCATCGGCCTATCGCTGACTCTTCGGTACATAATTCAGTTCTTCATCGGTGGTGGAACCGAACAGCTTCCAGGCTTTGATTCACCGAAGATTAATCTCTTTGGATCCGTTGCACTGAGCGTCAATGACCTCTACTCGATGGGCATTTCCATCGTTGCGATTCTTGCATTTGCCTTCTGGCTACTTAGAACCAACACTGGGAAAGCTACGCGCGCAATCTCGGACAACCCGGACCTGGCCGCGGCCTCTGGTATCGACGTGGATAAAGTAGTGCGAATTGTTTGGATCGTATCGGCTGCACTAGCGGGACTCTCGGGCGTGCTCTGGGCATATTTCCGACCAGGCATCAAATGGGACATGGGAACGCAGATCCTCCTCCTTATCTTCGCCGCAGTTACCCTCGGCGGTCTCGGGACCGCATTCGGTGCACTGATTGGTGCGCTCGTTGTGGGAATTCTGGTCGAGACATCTAGCTTGTTCATCCCTTCAGATCTGAAATATGTAGGCGCGCTGGTCGTGCTAATTGGAGTACTACTCTTTAGGCCACAGGGCCTTATGGGACGAAGACAGAGAGTCGGATAGGAGGTAGCTCATGGACTGGGGAACGATTATAAATAACACCTTGGCAGGGCTGCTAACGCCCACCACAATTGCGTTCGCACTTGCAGCACTCGGCTTGGCAATGCACTTTGGATTTGCCGGTCTGCTGAACTTCGGTATCGCAGGATTCATGGCCATCGGTGCCTACGGGTATGCGATCTCGGTTCTAACTTTTGGTTTCCCTTGGTGGGGCGGAATGATCGTCGGCATCATCGGATCTATTTTGTTTGCGATTCTGCTGGGAGTTCCGACGCTGAGGCTTCGTGGAGACTACCTAGCAATTGTGACCATTGCGGCCGCTGAAATTGTGAGGCTGTTGTTCCTAACCACAGCATTCACCGATGTCACAGGAAGCGCCGACGGTCTCTTTGGCTACAACAACTCGGGCGGGTTCACCAGTGCGAACCCATTCCCTCCTGGATCCTACGGTTGGGGACCCTGGACCTACAACTCAGAGACTCTTTGGGTTCTTACCTTTGGACTTGGAGTCCTAGCTGTTTGTGTTTGGTTCCTGTGGGCTCTCATGCGATCTCCCTGGGGAAGAGTCATCAAGGGCATCCGCGAGGACGAGGAGGCCATAAGGGCTCTCGGTAAAAACGTCTTCGCCTACAAACTTCAGGCACTTATCATCGGTGGAATCTTCGGTGGAATGGGTGGAATTATTTACGCCGCATTCGCCAACGTTTCTCCGGGTGTCTACGTGACCTCAATCACCTTCTTCATCTGGACATCACTGCTACTCGGAGGCGCCGCAACTATTTGGGGTCCAGTTATCGGTGCAGTTATCTTCTGGACGCTGCAGGCCTTCTTATCAAACATCTTGCCGGAGCTAGCGCTAGCTGGAATCTTGCCAGTGTCCGGCACTCAAGCGGCAACACTAAGATTCGTGCTGGTAGGTATCGGGTTGATGTTGCTTGTGATTTACAGGCCTCAGGGTATTTTCGGAGACAAGAGGGAGCTGACCTTTGTCAAATAGCGACTCACCACAAAAATCAACCGGTCTACACATCGGAGAGGCTGGACCAGGCTGCAAAAAGACTGATCCAATGCTCATTATTGACCATGTCAAAAAGAGCTTCGGTGGTCTAACAGCAGTTGACGTTGAGCACCTGGAAATTCCGAAGAACGCCATCACGGCGCTTATTGGACCAAATGGTGCCGGCAAGACAACACTGTTCAACCTGCTAACTGGCTTCGACACTCCTGACACCGGCGAGTGGGAGTTCCTAGGAACCTCGCTATCGGGAGTCCCGAGCTACAAGGTTGCCCAAATGGGTCAAGTTCGAACTTTCCAGCTAACCAAGGCACTGAGCCTACTAACAGTGCTGGACAACATGAAGCTCGGCGCCAAGAACCAGGTCGGAGAAAGCATATTCCGCGCTCTGTTTCCAAGATCTTGGAGAAAACAGGATGCTGAGATTGAAATCAAGGCAATCGAACTTCTAAAGCGGTTCAAGCTTGATACCAAACAGGCAGATTTCGCGGCGTCCTTATCGGGTGGTCAACGCAAGCTTCTGGAAATGGCAAGAGCATTGATGACCGACCCCGTATTAGTGATGCTCGATGAGCCAATGGCCGGTGTGAACCCTGCTTTGACTCAGTCCTTGCTCGGCCACGTGCTGGACCTGAAAAAAGAAGGTATGACTGTGTTGTTTGTTGAGCACGACATGCACATGGTTCGACACATTGCCGACTGGGTGGTCGTAATGGCCGAAGGCAAGGTAGTAGCCGAGGGCCCACCCGAGACGGTTATGAACGAGCAGGCCGTAATCGATGCCTACCTTGGCGCCCATCAGGACACTGATCTTGGTGTTGTCACCGGAAGAATTAGCATCATCGACCAGGAGAAAGACAAATGACCCGAGTTGTAGATGTCAAGAACCTCACCGCCGGTTACTTGCCAGGGGTGAACATTCTGAATGAGGCAAACCTCTACGCCGACAAGGGTGAACTGATCGGAATCATCGGACCCAACGGTGCGGGTAAATCAACCCTTCTGAAGTCAGTCTTCGGGCTGGTAAAGGTTCGTGAAGGATCAATAACCCTGAATGGCGAAGACATCGTAGGTCAGAAGCCAAACCAGCTCGTGGCCAAGGGCGTGGGGTATATCCCTCAGAACAACAATGTTTTCCCGTCACTAACCATTGAAGAAAACCTTCAAATGGGTGTTTTCCAAGATCCAAAAAGCTACGACAAGCGTCTTGAATTCGTAGTTTCGATTTTTGACGAGCTCGGTAAGCGCCTAAAGCAGCGCGCAGGCTCACTATCCGGTGGTGAACGTCAAATGGTTGCTATGGGTAGGGCGCTAATGATGGAGCCAAGCGTTCTATTACTCGACGAGCCTTCCGCTGGACTTAGCCCTGTTAGACAGGATGAAGCCTTCCTTCGTGTTTCAGAAATCAACAAGGCCGGCGTGACCTGCATCATGGTTGAGCAAAACGCTCGTCGTTGCCTTCAGATCGCAGACCGGGCTTATGTTCTAGATCAAGGCACCGATGCCGTCACAGGCACCGGTAGAGAGCTTCTGAACGACCCCAAGGTCGTCGGCCTCTACCTGGGGACTCTTGGCACCTAAAAACAACCGTCCTCCAGGCTTTATCGCCGCAATAGGCGTGGCGATTGGTGCGGGTTTCGGCGTAGCGATCAAAAACGTAGGTCTAGGCATTGCCCTTGGGGTTGCCATCGGAGCAGCGTTTGAAACGAGCTCTCTCAGGTCCAAATAGAGTTACCAACCCCGTTCAGTTGGAGCAAAGTAACCCCTCGGCCAGGCTGAGGGGTTACTTCTTTAAGCGCTTTCAGCCACAAGCGGCTCTTGATATCGTTCAAGACCAAAGCGCCTGACACCCAGTCACGAGATTTCAATAAAGGCCGTAACACTCTGTTAAAAGAGGAACCCCCTCGGGCCTAGGCCAAAGGGGGTTCCTTGTTTGAAACTAACTACTAGCCACGAATGGTAGCTGGAACGTTGTTTCCATCGAACTGCTGGATAAGGATGTTACCGTCTGTTGGGTCTCCAACGTCATTGAAGGTAATGTTTCCCGATGGACCGTCATAATCTGCGGTTCCACCACCGTTGATGATGTCAGCACACTCAGCAAAGCTGGCGCACTTGGTACCGTCTCCAGTACCTCCAGAAACTTCCTGAAGCTTCTCTGACATGTTGGCACCCTGTGTGCTACGCGCCTCTAGAGCAGCAAGTGCAAGCACTATAACTGCGTCATAGGTCTCAGGACCATAGGCGTTTAGCTCCAAGGCTGCGTTGCCGCGTGCCTGCCAGTTAGCATCAAGCTTCGCAACGAAGTCAGCAATGTTTGCCTCGTTCACGCCTGGGTAGGTACCCTTGGCACCCTCAAGGGTGCCAGCAGCGAAGTCTTCAGAGTAGTTGGTTAGGTTACCGTCAACGAAGTAAAGCTTCTCACCAGGGAACTGGCTTGTTAGCTCAGGCACGATGGTCTTTGCCTCGTCGAATGTAATTAGAACGATTGCGTCTGGATCTCCGGCTAGTGCCTCAGCAATCTGAGCGGTGAAGTTAGTGTCACCAGTGTTGTAGGTAGGCTCCGCAATAACTTCGCCACCAGCAGCCTCGAAGGCAGCCTTGGTGAACTCAGCTAGACCGGTACCGTATGAGTCGTTTAGAACGATCATTGAGATTCTCTGGTGGCCGTCTTCTGCGATTAGGTTACCCAGAACTTCGCCCTGAAGTACGTCTGAAGGAGCGGTACGGAAGTACAGGCCCTTGTCCTCGTAGTCAGTGAAAGCTGCTGAGGTGTTAGCTGGTGAGAAGTGAATTACACACTCAGCAATAACACGGTCGATGAACTGTAGTGATACACCTGAAGATGCAGCACCAACGATTGCCTGAGCACCTGCGCCTAGAAGACGTGGGATTTCAGTGTCGTAAGCCTTGTTGTCGGTGTCACCAGAGTCGCCAAAAGTAGCGTCAATTGTGAGTCCCTTGTTAGCAGCGTTGATTTCGTCAATCGCTAGAGCAGCACCAGCTTCTTCTGGTGGGCCTAGGAATGCGAGGTTACCGGTCAAAGGCAGTGCGGTACCTAGGTTTAGTACTAGGTCTCCATCCTGCTCAGGACCTAGCTCACAGCCGCCGGCGGTTGTTGTCGCTGCACAGCCAGCCAGAACAAGCGCCGAAACGCCTGCTGCAGACAAAGCCATGAGTGCACGCGACCTGTTGTTCTTTACGGTCATTGTTGCTCCTTGAAATAGCAATTTAAATGCGAACACAGGCAGGGAGCCCGCGCGCTAGATAAAGCATACTAACTGCATCATTTCGCGGAGGTTAACTCAGTCAATAAAATTCAAAACTAGTCGGTGTCTTCGATGGGATTAGCAGCTTGAATCTCATTTTTCAACGATATCCGCTAAAAAAAGAGAACAAAGTAGGCTAAACAGACACTATTTTCGGTGGTCCTAAATTGAGTAACAATTCCATTCCGAATTTAAAGGGCTTCAACAATCGGCAAAATCGGCCTTCTTCGGAAGGCGTCTGCGGTCAGAATCGCCAGAGACACCCAAACCAATCCAAAACCAATCCACCGGACCGGAGGCATTTCCTCGCCCAAAATGAAGTATCCAGCTGAGAACTGGAGAATTGGAGTGAGGTACTGAATGAACCCGATCATCGAAAGTGGAATCCGGCTCGCAGCAGCACCGAACAAAATCAACGGAACCGCAGTCATGACTCCAAATCCAACTAGGACTGCCGCCTCCATAGGACCACTTAGAAGCATTACCGGTCCAAGGGATGCCACGACAATTAGTTGAATTATCGCTATTGGAAGCACCGTCGCAGATTCGATTGTGAAACTCTGCAAGGCTCCGATGTTTCGGCCCACTCTATTTTTAGCCAGCGAGTAGGTCCCAAAGCTCAGTGCCAAAATAATAGCTATCCAGGGTGGCCGACCGTAGTCAATTGTGAGCACCACAACTGCGACAAATCCGACACTTAGTGCTACCCACTGCATTCGTCGTAGCTTTTCTTTCAGTAAAACCACCGCGAACATGACTGTCACTAGCGGGTTTATGAAATAACCAAGAGACGTCTCGATGACATTACCGGTCACAACCGCGACGACGTAGACCTGCCAATTGATAAATATAAAAACAGCGGCCACTGCAACCCAGCCGAGTTTTTTCGGGGTTTTTACCAAAGATATAACTTGGCCCCAAGTCTTCGTAATCGTTACAAGCAGCGCGGCAAACAAGAAACCAAACACCACTCGCCAAACGACAGTCTCGAAAGGAGAAGCAAATTTAGACAGCTGGATAAGTAGAGGGAATGAGCCCCAAATAAGGTAAGCGCCCGCCCCAAAGCTCAGGCCTATCGTGTTTATAGAACGCTTCTTCACCGTGTAAGCCTAGAGGCATTAAACAAAAAAAGACCCGAGGATCCGGGCCTTTTTTTCGTAAATTTTTAGCGTTCGATAACCGCAAGAATGTCGCGAGCTGACAGAACAAGATAGTCCTGGCCGTCGTAGCGAAGCTCAGTTCCACCATATTTCGAGAAGATAACAAGATCTCCGACTTTCAAGTCAACGGGTATGCGCTCGCCGTCCTCGCTGAAGCGACCTGGTCCCACTGAAATGACCTCGGCCTCTTGTGGCTTTTCCTTTGCTGTGTCTGGGATAACCAGACCTGACGCAGTTACCTGCTCGGCCTCAAGTGGACGAACAACAACGCGATCTTCAAGTGGCTTAATAGAAACCGACACGGTTACCTCTTCTTTGTCTAAAGTTTGTGGATTAGCAGACTCCCATCGAGAGTGCTAACCCAACTTTAGGTGTTATCAAGCACTTGGTCAAGGTCAGCAGCCGCTATCGACAGCGGTAAGTTTAATGAGTGCCCGATCTAGACGAGAACATTTTTGGACCCGAAGCCAAGCAGTTGCTTGGCAAGCTGGGCTTCCTGGACGCAAAGGCGGACCTACTCAAACTGACAACCGATCTAAGAAAGCAAGGATATGAGCCTCAGCTAGTAGCTCTTTGCATTTCCCAGGCCAAACTCCGTTCAAGAGCGGTGCCAAAATTTGGATCTGAGCTTTCAAGCACAATGCTCTTCACCGAAGAAGGCCTCGAGCAGGCAACTCGTCAACAAGTTGCCGCCTGGCACGCCCAAAGGTTTTTGACTCATGGAATCAAATTGGTCACGGACCTTGGTTGCGGCATCGGCGGTGACGCACTGGCCTTCGCTAAGGCAGGCCTTGAGGTAGCGGCCATCGAAAAGGACGAACTTACTGCGAAAATGGCAAGGCACAATCTGCATGACTATTCATTGGCAAAAGTCTCTAATGCCGATGCTCTAGATGTCGAAGCCGAATCGACAGCGTTCTGGCTTGACCCGGCAAGGAGAAAACTTAGCTCTAAAGCGGCGGGAAGAGTCATGCTCAAGCCCGAGGACTTTTCACCGAATCTAAACTTCGCCTTTGAAATCGGATCAAAGCACACTGCGGGCATAAAGCTCGCCGGGAGCTTGCCTCACGAATTGATCCCGGAGGACTGCGAAGCAAATTGGGTTTCTCATAACAATGAACTTGTAGAAACCGTGCTGTGGTTTGGCGAACTCGGCCAAAGAGGCAAGAGATCGGCCCTTATTTTGGCCGACACGGTGATTGAGTATTCCGCTGACTTGATTCAGGCGCCGATAAATGAAGTCGGCAAGTACGTTTACGACCCCAATCCGGCCCTGGTTAGGTCCCACCTGCTTGGAGCGTTTGCGATTGAAAATGGGCTCTGGGGCATCGCACCTTCAATCGCATATCTAAGTTCAGATAGTGAACTTATTTCGCCTTGGCTAAGGGGGTTTGAGGTTTTGGAGGCACTGCCACTTGATGTAAAAAGGATTGCCAAGAGAATGAGTGAGCTTGACATTGGAACACTTGAAATCAAAAAACGTGGAGTAGACATAACTCCTGAGCAGCTCCGCCCAAAGTTGAAACTAAAAGGAAAAAACGCCGCCACCCTGATTCTCACCAGGGTGGGCGACGCTCGTAAAGCACTGGTCTGTCAGCCCCTCAGCTAACGACTAGCAACCTGTGACTAGTCGTCATGACCACGCATGCCACCGAATCCCCGCTGCAATTCGAACATGTCCTGCCCAAAAGGCTGGTGGCCAAATGACCCTGGCTCTACAAAAGCCGTAACGGAAGCTGCGAGTATTCCAAAAACAACCCACAATCCGATAGTCACATATCCGATGGTGACACCGGTAATTGCCAGCTTGCGACCGTTTTGGTCGGACCGCTTTATCTGAGCCAACGCAATGTGCCCGGTGATAATTGCAGCCACCGCACCAATGCTTGTAAGCGCAGTCGCCAAGGAGACAACTGCCAAGCTATTGAGAGAGCGCCAATCAAACCGCTGTCTGTTTACCACTGCTACTTCTGGTGCTTGTTCGGGATGGATCTGCTCAGCGGACTCTTGATCCTTTGCAGCGGATGAATCTTTCGATTTCTTCGGAACCTTGTCGGTCATAATCTATTTTCCTGTCTACTTATTAGTGACAGCAAAGCACCCTTCACTGGGAGGTGTTTGGGCGTTTCCTGAGCGTTAACTGCGTGCGCTTAGAGCGTCTGGACTTTTGTGACCTCGAGGGTGGACTCCGCTCCGAAGCCAAGACCACTTGGTGGCCGGCCGGCCATTATTAGTTGTGCGCCAATAGAAGCAATCATTGCTCCGTTGTCTGTGCATAGCGAGAACCGTGGAATCCGAAGCTCGATATCAGCTTCATCGCAGCGTATCTTCGCCACCTGACGAAGCCGCGCGTTGGCAACAACGCCGCCGCCAAGCAGCAATCGCTTCACCCCGTGAGCCTCGCAGGCATTGATTGCCTTGGTGAGCAACACATCCACCACTGCCTCTCTAAAGCTTGCAGCAACGTCCGGTTTTGACATTTCTAGTCCGGCGTCGCCTGCTTTTTCAACATGCCTGGCAACTGCAGTTTTGAGACCCGAGAATGAAAAATCAAACCTGTGAGCGTCCATGTCCTTTGGCAACGACAGTCCGCGTGGAAACCGAATGGCCTTTGGATTGCCGCCTTCAGCGAGCTTGTCTATTTGCGGCCCACCCGGGTAGGGCAGCCCCAAAACCCTGGCGACCTTGTCAAAGGCTTCACCGGCAGCGTCGTCAATTGTTTCGCCCAGTAGCTCCACGTCGTCCAATAAGTCGCGCACCAACAGCAGAGACGTGTGACCTCCAGAAACCAGAAGTGCGATTGTCGGAAGCGAAACGGTTCCATTTTCCAGCACGTCCGCCCCCACGTGGCCCACCAGGTGGTTGACAGCGTAAATCGGCAAACCATGCGCTATGGCGAGCGCCTTTGCCGCGCCAATTCCGACCATCAAGGCTCCAGCTAGGCCTGGTCCATTGGCCACCGCAATAGCGTCGATCTGACTCATAGTGAGGTTCGCCTCTTTGAGAGCTTCAGCAATGGTGGGCTGAAGTGCCTCAAGGTGAGCCCTTGCGGCCACCTCGGGTATCACCCCGCCAAACTTCGCGTGCTCCTCCATGGAGCTGTGAAGAGCGTTTGCAAGAAGCCGATTACCCTTGACGATTCCGATGCCTGTTTCGTCGCAGGTGCTTTCAACGCCTAGGACAATCGGTTGCTCAATCGCCAGCCTCATCACCAAGGCATCGGCCCCGGAAGGCTGGTAATAGTTTTTTCGGACGTCAATCTGCTCAAACCCGAGCGAGTTGTAGAGGCTTATGGCGGCGTCATTATCAACGCGCACCTCAAGGAACATCGCCTCCGAGCCGAGGGATAATGCCTTAGAAATTAACTTCTTGGCAAGAATTCTCCCGAGGCCTTTGCCCTGATTGGAAGATGTAACCGCAAGAGTCTGAATGTCACTGGTGTAACTTGCCGGAATGGAACTGAGGCCGGCATAGCCAACTAGGCCATTTTCAAACGCTCCAAAATAATCGGTGAATGGCCCTTCAAGCTCGGAACGAAAAGAATTCTCCTCCCAAGCTTCGCCGGGAAATAACTCGTGTTCGATCTTCATGAGCTCCGGAAGATCCGCCGCTGTCAGTTGTCTAAATTTCATTAGCCGGTGACCCGCTTTCCGGCAGATGGCGTGACATCCGGTGACCGCAAGTACAAGGCACTGGTGTCGGTTAGATCCATCTTCTGATTCAGTGCCCAAACCGCGTACTCACCTATCAAACCCGCGTCACACTCCCCGCTAACTGTCACAAAATCAGAGTAGCTCTCGAGTTCTTGGTGCGTTGCAACGCTCGGCGGCACTACCTGAGTGCCGTCCTCAAACCCAGCTATGAACAGCTCTTTGCGCTTTGCGTCTGCCACCACCAAAACTTTTCCAATCGCGTGCTTTCTTGCGACTGCATTCAACGTGATAACACCACAAGCTGGTATCTCCAACGCTGTTGACATTGCGATGCCGGCAGCGACCCCGACTCGCAAGCCGGTGTAAGGAGCCGGACCCCGTCCAACCGCGACTAGCGTTAGGTCGGCCGGAAAAATGCTGGCTTCCTTGAGAGCCCCCTGAATTGCAAGCCCAATGTTCTCGGCGTGACCGAATCGATCATCGAAGTTTATAAACGAGAGCCTATTAACCCCATCAAAAACAGCGGCACTTGTACCGGCTGATGTGTCAATTGCCAGAATCAAACTTCACCTCCTGCCATCTGGGTCCGTGACCGGTAATTTCCAACTCGCGAACATCTTCTTTGCTGGATCGGTCAATTTCGATAAGGAGCCAATTCTCAAAACTGTCATCAATAAAGTCTCTGGGCCACTCGATAACGACAATTGAATTTGAGAAATCTATGTCCAGGTCATCAAGCTCAATAGCCGATGAAAGCCTGTAAGCATCAACGTGCACCAACTTTGGTCCGTCCTTTGTTCGATGTGTTCTTGCCAGCACAAAAGTGGGTGACTGAATGGTCCCAATGGCTTCAAGTCCCGCGCCAATGCCGCGAGTCATAGTGGTTTTTCCTGCTCCCAGCTTCCCCGAGAGTAAAACCAAATCCCCCGGCTGCAATTTTTTGGCGAGCCTCGATCCAAATGCCTCCATGGCCTCCGGTGTTTCTATAGTTAGCCTCATGGTTCTAGAAAAACCCGGTTCGCACGGCCCCCGACTCTCGTAACCACTTCGTAGTTAACTGTTCCAGCACTTTCCGCAAGAGTTTCGGCAGTGGGCTCATTGCGCGCGGAGTCGCCAAAAATGACAACCTCGTCACCCATAGAAATTTCGGAGTCGCCAACATCCACCACGAACTGATCCATTGCAACTCTTCCAACGACCGGAAATAGCTTCTGGCCAATCTTGACCCTCGCTCCTTGAGAAATCCGTGGCATGCCTTCGGCATAGCCGAAGGGCACAAGTGCGAGCCTGGTTGGCTTTTCGGTTTTGTACCTATATCCGTAGGAAACGCCTTGCCCGGCCGGGACCGACTTGAGGTTGACGACCTTCGCGACGGCGCTCATGACAGGCTTCACTGCTAACCCCTCTAGTGCACGGTCCTCGAATGGGTTCAAGCCATACAGAACAATCCCGCAGCGCACCATGTCATAGCGCATGCCGGGATAACTGATTGCCGCTGCCGAGGCTGCGAGGTGCTTGATGTCTATTTTTACCCCAGCCTCCTCCAGCATCAAGTAGACCGAATCGAACACGACTTGCTGAGCGAAATCTTCTGCCTCCGAGGTATTTGCTATGTGGCTTAGAAGGCCCTGAACTTTTAGGCGCCTGTCTTGAATTATCTTCACCACTTCCGGAATCTGGTCCGGCATAAAACCGTTGCGGCCAAGGCCAGTGTCCACTTTCAAGTGAATGACGGCTTCCCCAGGAACCGATTCAAGCTGCTGGATTGTCGAAATGCCGAGAATGATGTTTTGCTCCACAGCGGATTGCAGATCGTCCTGCTCATCCAACAACCAGCACATCACCGGGGCGTTGATGCCGGCCAGTCGCAGCGAAATTGCTTCGTCTAAGTCTGCAACTCCGAGAACATCAACTCCTATTTTATCGAGGGCATTTGCCACCTCGATAATCCCGTGCCCATAGGCATTGGCTTTGACAACGGCCATTACTTTTGCCGGACCAAAAGCGGATTTCAGAGCCAAATAATTGGAGCAGATTCTTCCTAAATCAATTCTTAGTTCTCGCATCTAATTACCCTCCAGTACAACCATGGCAATTGCAAACCCGTTGTCATGAGACAGTGAAAGGTGAGTGGACAGTACTCCCATGGAAGCCAACGCTTCCGCGCTGTTACCTGAAAGCGCCAGCATCGGCTTCCCTAATTCGTCAGTATCTACTTCGACCTCTATCCAAGACAGACGACTGGGATCTCCCATGGCTTTGGCTAAGGCCTCCTTGGCAGCAAATCGAGCAGCCAAGGATTCATCCTTCAGGCTTCGCTCTTTGTCAGTGAAAAGCCTGGCTGCTAATGCTGGGGTTCGTTGGATACTCTTACTCAGTCTTTCGACTGAGCACAGGTCCACCCCAATACCAATAATCACTATTCCACTGTGACGGACTTGGCAAGGTTTCTCGGCTGGTCAACGTCGAGTCCCTTGGCGTTTGCCAGCTCCATCGCAAATGCCTGGAGAGGTATCACTGCTAGCTGGCCGGCAAGCAGTGGCATGGTTTCTGGAATGAAGAAAACCTCATCGGCAAAGCTAGAAACCTCGGAATCGCCGACCTCGGCAATTGCTATTACTCGAGCTCCGCGAGCCTTGATCTCTTGGATGTTAGAAACCACCTTGGCGTGTAGCGAGCCCTCGCCCCTTTGAGATGGGACTATTACAATTACCGGCTGACCCTCTTCGATAAGAGCAATGGGCCCATGCTTAAGCTCGCCCGCTGCGAAACCTTCGGCGTGGATATATGCCAGCTCTTTGAGTTTCAGGGCCCCTTCGAGCGCAATGGGGAAAGCGATATTTCTTCCTAGAAACAGCACTGAATTGGCCTTCGAGTAACTCTTAGCGAGCTCACCGATTTCCGAAATCGACTCCAGTACTTCCTTGATCTTTCTTGGGAGGGTAAGTAATTCAAGCCCGATCTTTTTTAGTTCCGCCTCGGGCATGCTCTTACGCTGCCAGGCAAGGACTAGTCCAACCAGTTGACCCGCTGTCACCTGAGCTGTGAACGCCTTTGTTGATGCCACTGCCACCTCTGGTCCGGCGTGGGTGTAAATCGTCGCGTGGGCTTCTCTCGCCAAAGTTGCGCCCTGTGTATTGCAAACCGCAAGCACTTTCGCGCCGCTCTCAACAGCGTGACGAACAGCCATGAGCGTGTCCATGGTCTCTCCGGACTGGCTCATCGCAATGACGAGAGTCTTCGAGTCGATTACTGGGTCACGATATCTAAACTCGTGTGCAAGCTCCACTCCGACCGGTATACGCGCCCATTTTTCAATGGCGTACTTGGCGGCCTCCGCAGCATAAGCTGCCGTTCCGCAGGCCACAAAGATTATCCGCTCCACTTCAAAAAGTTGGTCAATCCCTTGGATTTCAGTGAGGTTCACCGAGCCATCCGAAGCAATTCGACCCATTAACGTGTCGCCAACGGCCTGAGGCTGATCCGCAATCTCCTTGGCCATAAAAGATGGCCAGCCACCTTTGGAGGCCGCTGTGGCATCCCAATTGACCTCGAACCTTTCCATTTCAACTGGGTTGCCCTGAAAATCCGTAATCAAGACTGAATCCTTACGAAGCTCAACGATTTGATCTTGGCCCACCGCAACCGCGTGCTTGGTGTGTTCAACGAAAGCTGCGACATCGGAGCCTAAGAAGTTCTCGCCGTCTCCCAGGCCAATTACCAGAGGTGAGTTTCTTCTAGCAGCCAGGACCAGGTCGGGTCTATCCTCGTGCACGCAGAGTAGCGTGAACGCTCCCTCTAGAAGGTTTACAACTGCCCTAAAGGCCGCCGTCAGGTCCTGTGACTTGTCATATTCGATAGCAACTAAGTGAGCAACAACCTCACTGTCTGTCTCCGATGCAAAGGCAACGCCGCGACCTACTAGGTCTTTTTTTAGGGAAGAAAAGTTTTCAATGATTCCGTTGTGGATTAGTGACAACTTCTGATGACTGCCACCGATGTGAGGGTGCGCATTTCCATCAGTTGGGGCGCCGTGTGTGGCCCATCTTGTGTGGCCGATTCCAATGTGCGAATCGGCTATTGGATTGTCCACTAGCTCTTGCACAAGCACTGCTACTTTGCCGGCGCGCTTGCGTGTTTCCAATCCGTTGGCCTGCGAAATCAACGAAACGCCAGCCGAGTCGTAGCCACGATATTCCAATCGCTTTAGGCCTCCGATCAGAACCTCGAGCGCTGATCCCGGGCCGACATACCCAACTATTCCACACATGAGCCCTAATTCTAGGGCAGAATAGGCCCTTGTGAGCACAGCGCACGGCACTGATAGCCTTTCCCCATATCTCGCCATAGAGCGAGCAGATTGGGCTGAGCTAGGCAACGCAACGCAACTACCTCTAACCGAACAAGAGGTCACAAAGCTGCGCGGTCTGGGCGATTTTCTAGATATGAGGGAAGTAACGGAGGTCTATCTTCCCGTTAGCCACCTGCTATCTCTGTACGCCACCTCAACTCAGGCCTTGCATCGAAACACCGAAGGTTTTTATGGAGCGAGAGCTCAAAGAACACCCTTCATAATCGGAATAGCCGGGTCCGTCGCCGTTGGGAAATCAACCGCCGCAAGGTTACTTAGAGAACTGATGACAAGGTGGGAGGGCACCCCAAAAGTCGAGCTAGTCACCACTGACGGGTTTCTATACCCAAATGCAGAATTAGAGCGACGCGGACTTCTAGCAAGAAAAGGATTTCCAGAAAGCTATGACCGCAAGAGATTGCTGCAGTTCATCGCAGACATAAAATCAGGAAAAACTGGCGTGACTGCGCCAGTATATGACCACCTGATCTATGACATCATTCCGGATGAATTTGCGACAGTTAACGCTCCGGATGTTCTGATCGTTGAGGGACTGAACGTCTTACAGCCTCCGTCTACCGGCCAGGAAGTTGCTCTGAGCGACTATTTTGATTTCAGTATCTACATAGACGCGGATCCGGGCACGATCAAAAAGTGGTACCTGTCAAGATTTGACCAACTTTGGGAAACGGCTTTTCTCAACCCGAGATCTTACTTCCACCAACTAACAACGGAACTCACCAAGGAACAAGCTGTAGCTCGAGCGGCCGGCTTCTGGAAAGACATAAATCTTCCGAACTTGAAGCAAAATATTGAGCCGACCAGATCAAGGGCCACTTTGGTAATGCAAAAAGGTGAGGGGCACAGAGTTCAAAGAGTTCAGGTTAGAAAGATTTAGTTCTCGTCAACAAATCTAGTATCCACACTTACAAGACAGTCTGGTCGCTTCATGCCGGCAGCTAGCCTCTCGTCGGAAGCGTCGTAGAGATTTTGAATCTCCAAGAAATCATCAAGTGACCCATGAACCGAAACTGCCCAAATAAACTCACTGTTTTTATTGTCTACGTACATGAATTCAACATGGAAACCAAACTGGTCCCTGATCGGAAGAACTTCTTGATTTAGCCATGCCCGAAATTCCTCGAGCATCCCCGGCACTATTTGATAACGACGCAGCTGAACAGTTTTAGCCAATAGCAAGCCGCGTCTCAACCATGCGAGCGATGCGATCAGCCCAGCCCTGCGCGGTTCCATGATCTGCGGCTTCCACCATCACCCTGACCAGAGACTCAGTGCCGGAGGCTCGCAGTAATACGCGGCCCTCGTCCCCAAGTTCAGCGGCCGCTTGGGAAACCAGCTCCTGCAAGGCAGCATCATTCACCCGAGACTTATCAACGTCTGGCACGTTTATCAAAACCTGAGGAAAAACCGGCATCTCCGATGACAATTCAGCCAACGACTTACCGGTCTGTATCATCCTGGACGCAATCTGAAGGCCGGTTAGAACTCCATCTCCAGTAGTTGCATACTGGGAAAAGATTATGTGACCGGACTGCTCGCCGCCCAGTGAGTACCCACCATCGCGCATCGCCTCAAGGACGTAGCGATCGCCAACTTGCGTCTCGATAACCTCAATTTCATGCTTTTTCATCGTCAAACGAAGGCCCAGGTTTGACATCACGGTGGTGACCAAGGTGTTCCGGGCAAGGTCCCCTGATTCCTTCATGCTGATTGCCAAAATCGCCATGATGTGATCTCCATCAACGATGTTGCCAAGGTGATCAACTGCTAGCGTTCGGTCAGCATCTCCGTCGTGTGCAATACCAAAATCGGCATTATTTTCTAACACGGCTGCCTGCAGCGCGCTCAGATAGGTAGAGCCATAGCCGGCGTTAATGTTCAGTCCGTCTGGATCCGCACCAATCAAAACAACTTCTGCGCCGGCGTCAATAAACGCCTGCGGGGAAATAGCGCTTGCCGCTCCATTGGCCGCATCGATAACAACCTTGAGGCCCTTTAGGCTAACTCGAACTGCCCCAAGAAGATGGATAAGATAGCGATCTTCCGCATCTGAGAATCTAGTTATTTTGCCAACCTCGGCACCAATCAAGTTGTGGCTATTACCAAACTCCGCTTCGATCTGGTCCTCGATCGAGTCTGGAAGCTTGTGGCCGCCTCGCGAGAAGAATTTAATTCCATTATCGGGTGCCGAGTTATGGCTTGCCGAGATAATGACTCCGAAGTCAGCACCGATGTCTGCCGTCAAGTAAGCGGCTGCGGGAGTAGGAACGACGCCGGCATCAAAAACATCTATGCCGGAAGCAGCTAATCCCGCGGATACGGCAGCGGAAATAAAGTCGGAGGAGATTCTTGGATCGTGTGCGATTACAGCTCTAGGTCTTTCGCCGTTTTCCCTGGCGGTCTTGGCAAGAACAATGGCCGCAGCCTGAGCCAGCTTGAGAGCAAACTCGGCCGTAATTTCACGGCCCGCTGTTCCGCGAACCCCATCGGTGCCAAAAAGCCTGGCCATGGCGAAGTGCTTCGCTTAGCGCTTCGAGAACTGAGAGGCCTTGCGAGCCTTCTTTAGACCGGCCTTCTTTGACTCGATCACGCGTGAGTCGCGACGAAGGAAGCCAGCCTTTTTCAAAATGGCTCGGTTGTTGTCGGTATCCATCTCATTTAGAGCACGGGAGATACCAAGTCTTAGTGCACCGGCTTGCCCAGCGATTCCTCCGCCGTCGATGCTAGCTGTGACGTCGTATGCGCCTTGCAGCTCAAGGACAGTAAAAGGGTCGTTGATAAGTTGCTGGTGCAACTTATTTGGGAAGTAATCCTCGATTGAACGCTTGTTCACGGTTATTTTGCCGGTACCAGGAACTAGTCGAACTCGAGCAACTGCCTCTTTGCGTCGACCTAGGCCGGAGCCCGGCTGAGTCAGGTTGCCGCGCGAGCGCACAGCCTTCACTGGCTCTGACTCGGTTGAGTAGGAAGTATCTGCTGCGACTTCTGGTGTCTCTTCGACTTTGTTATCTGCCAAGGTCATTGTCCTTACTGGGCGATCTGATCGATGGTGAAAGGCTTGGCCTTTTGGGCCTCGTGTGGGTGGTTGCTGCCTGCGTAAACCTTTAGCTTGCCAATCAGCTGGTCGCCCAGCTTGTTCTTGGGAAGCATTCCGCGAATTGCCTTCTCGACAGCACGCTGAGGGTTCTTCTCCATTAGGTCGGAGTAAGACGTAGTGGTCAAGCCACCTGGATAACCCGAGTGACGGTAAGCCTTCTTCTGTGCCAGCTTGTCGCCGGTTAGAACGACCTTCTCAGCGTTGACGATGATGACAAAGTCACCGTTGTCCATGTGAGCTGCGAATGTTGGCTTGTGCTTGCCACGAAGCAATATTGCCGCGTGAGACGCAAGGCGCCCCAGCACGATGTCTGTGGCGTCAATGACAAACCACTCGTGGCTCAGCTCGCTGGCCTTTGGCGAATAAGTACGCACGCTAAATTACCTCATAGTTTCGTTTGTGTGATTCCGCTTTGTAGAAAGCGGTTTCAAACCTGCCGGCAAAGCCGGACCAAGGGCTAAGTCTAGGGGATTGATGGCCGCCTGGTCAAACAGAATTATCACTGGTTTCTCGCATCACGCGGTTTAAGATCGCCTGCTTGGCATACTCCGCTGGTTCCGGGTAGTCAATTGACTCCAAACTCAAGCCCTTGGCGTCGATTGTCTTGAATTTATTGGCGCGCTGGCCCGTCTCTTGGACAGTGGCAAGGTCTTGAATGCTTAGCCGTCCATCAGCGACGGCGATAATCGAGCCCACCAGAGACCGAATCATGTTGTGGCAAAAAGCATCCGCGTGAATATCTATTGTTATCAGACCGTCATCTTGCCGTGAAACCTCAAAAACCGTAAGGTTCCGAATTGTACTGGCGCCGACTCTGGGTCTGCAAAATGCGGCGAAGTCCTTCAGGCCGATTAGTTTCTTGGCGGCCAAGTTCATAATTTCCACATCGAGCATTCGCTTGTGAGTAAGGGTATAGCGGACCGTCATTGGGTCTTTTTTGAACTTCGGATCGGCAATCGTGTACCTATAGCGTCTTCCGACGGCGCTAAACCTGGCATCGAAATCAGACGTTATCTGGTTAATATCTAGAATAATCAGGTCCTCGGCGATGAGGGTGTTCAGCCTAAAGGCATTCAATGGATCTCGCCCTATGCGAGAAAGTCGCTTCTGGGGGATGTCTAGGTGGCAAACTTGGTGCTTTGCGTGCACCCCAGAATCGGTTCTGCCGGCAACCCGCATGTCAAAATCAGTCTTACTTTTTCCAAAAACTTTTTCAAACATTTTGACCAAGTCGCCCTCGACGGTTCGAAGCCCAGGCTGTTTCGCCCACCCTGCAAAGTCGGTTCCGTCATACGCAAGGTCTACCCGAAAGCGAACAAGCCCGCCAGAATCACTAGCGGGCTTGTTCATGTCAATCTTCTTCGTGGCTTTAAGCCTTAGGCTCTTCAGCCTCTTCGGCTGGAGCTTCGGTAACCTCTGCTGCCGGAGCTTCAGGGGTTTCCTCGGCTGGAGCTTCAGTCACTTCGGCTACTGGAGCCTCAGTTGCTTCTTCAACAACATCCTCAACAACTTCTTCAGCAACTGGCTCAGCTACTGCGTTGGTTGCTACGTTGTTGACTGGCTTTGACTTCGAGGTCTTTGGCTTGGGCTGTACCTGCTCCAACACAAGCTCGATGACTGCCATAGGCGCGTTGTCGCCCTTACGGAAGCCAAGCTTGGTGATGCGGGTGTAACCGCCCTCACGGTCAGCAACTAGAGGCGCGATCTCGGTAAAGAGCTCGTGGACGATGTTCTTGTCCGTGATCTGTCTCATGACTCGCCGTCTAGCAGCAAGGTCTCCGCGCTTTGCGAACGAAACTAAACGCTCGGCAACCGGACGCAGGCGCTTGGCCTTGGTCTCGGTTGTAACGATCCGCTTGTGCATGAACAGCGAGGTGGCCATGTTACGAAGCATCAATCGCTCGTGGGCAGGTCCGCCTCCTAGGCGTGGTCCCTTAGTTGGTGTAGGCATTTGTTTCTCCTTGTATTTCTAAAGGTTAGATCTGGTCTTCGTCGAAGCCGCCACCGAAGTAAGCGGAATCAAAACCTGGGACGGCGTCCTTGAACTTCAACCCAAGCTCGGTGAGCTTATCGCGTACTTCATCAACGGACTTGGAGCCGAAGTTGCGAATGTTCATCAACTGGTCTTCGCTCAAAGCAATTAGCTCTAGAACGGTGTTGATTCCCTCGCGCTTTAGGCAGTTGTAAGAACGAACGGTTAGGTCCAGGTCTTCAATTGGAGTGCTTAGTTCATTGGAGGCAGCGATTTCGACCGGTGCTGGGCCAATTTCGATACCTTCGGCTTCATCGTTTAGTTCCTTGGCCAGGCCAAACAACTCGACCAATGTCGAACCGGCGGAAGCAACTGCATCACGTGGCTCAACCGACTGCTTGGTCTCCACGTCAACAATCAGCTTGTCAAAGTTAGTGAACTCACCGGCACGAGTAGCTTCGACGCGGTAGGAAACCTTAAGCACCGGGCTGTAGATGGAGTCGACTGGGATTACTCCGGCCTCGGCATCTGGGTTGCGGTTTTGAGATGCCTGAACATAGCCGCGACCGCGCTCAATGATGAACTCGATCTCTAGCTTGCCCTTAGCGTTCAAGGTCGCAAGGACTAACTCTGGGTTGTGGACCTCAACGCCGGCTGGAACCTGAATGTCCGCGGCGGTTACTGGGCCTGCAGCACTCTTGGTCAAGTGAGCAACCACCGGAGCGTCGTGCTCTGAGGAAACCACTAGGTTCTTGATGTTAAGAATTACCTCAACAACGTCCTCCTTGACACCTGCGATTGTTGAGAACTCGTGGCTGACACCTTGGATGCGAATGTTTGTTACAGCTGCACCTGGAATCGAGCTGAGCAAAGTGCGTCGCATCGAGTTACCGAGGGTGTAGCCGAAACCTGGCTCTAGCGGATCCAAAATGAAACGTGAGCGGTTTGGACCTAGAACTTCTTCGTGCAATGTGGGGCGCTGTGCAATTAGCACTATTGGTTCCTTTCATCTGAACATCCACTATTTGATGTTCGTCATGGAGACACTCAGGCGGGCACCTGTGTGCGTGAGGCGTTAGATTTTTTTAGCTATACGCGGCGACGCTTTGGTGGGCGGCAACCGTTGTGAGCCTGTGGAGTCACATCGCTAATTGAGCCAACCTCCAGGCCGGCGGCCTGCAGCGAACGAATTGCTGTCTCTCGTCCAGAGCCGGGGCCCTTTACGAAAACATCAACCTTGCGGATACCGTGTTCTTGGGCCTTGCGGGCGGCCGACTCGGCTGCCATTTGGGCTGCAAAGGGGGTTGACTTACGTGAACCCTTGAAACCAACATCTCCAGAGGACGACCAAGAGATAACTGCTCCGGTTAGGTCGGTGATGGTGATGATGGTGTTGTTGAAGGTCGAGCGGATGTGCGCCTGACCTACTGGAATATTCTTCTTGTCCTTGCGGCGAGGCTTGCGTGCTGCCGCGGATGCTTTAGGGGCTGCCATTTGATTTTCTCCTAGATCCTTGAGCCGCGACTAGCGGGCTGCCTTCTTCTTGCCTGCTACGGTGCGCTTTGGACCCTTGCGTGTTCTTGCATTGGTCTTGGTGCGCTGTCCGCGGACCGGAAGGCCCTTACGGTGACGAATTCCTTCGTATGAGCCGATCTCAACCTTGCGGCGAATGTCTGCTGCAACTTCACGGCGAAGGTCACCCTCAACCTTGAAGTTCTGATCAATGTTGTCGCGAAGTGCGATCAACTGATCATCAGTCAAGTCTTTAACTCTTATGTCTTCTGAGATGTTGGTGGCCGTCAGAATCTCGCGTGAACGAGTTGGGCCGATGCCATAGATGTAAGTAAGGGAAATCAACACTCGCTTGTCGCGAGGGATGTCCACTCCGGAGATACGTGCCATTATTTGTCTTTCGTTTTTTTGAAGGTCTGGGACAGCTCCATCTCAACTTGGCAAGTTGAGCCCCGGCCTTCAAACCGAGGGTTAGCTTTCGCTTGGTGCTGGCTTTTACTATTCAGTTTTGAGCTGGGGCCTGTTAGCCCTGGCGCTGCTTGTGACGAGGGTTCTCGCAAATAACCATCACGTTTCCGTGACGACGAATGACCTTGCACTTATCGCAGATTTTCTTGACGCTTGGATTAACCTTCATGCTTTTTCTTTCTACTTGTAGCGGTAAATTATGCGGCCGCGAGTCAGATCGTATGTCGACAGCTCAACTATCACGCGGTCTCCGGGGAGAATGCGGATATAGTGCTGACGCATCTTTCCCGAGATGTGGGCTAAAACTAGGTGGGCGTTGGTTAGCTCCACCCGGAACATTGCGTTGGGTAGGGCTTCAACGACCGATCCCTCGATCTCGATAACGCCATCTTTGTTGGCCATGCACTCACTTAATCACTACTGGTTTAGCGTTACGAACGCGCAAAAACTCTTAAAAATCTCAAAGGTTTTCACGCAGAAACGCCAAGTCGCAATTCTAAGGGGTTTTTGCCACGAAAGCTAGTGGCTAACCCAAAGAGACGGGGGCAATCCCGAAGGGCTTTAGGCCTTCGGCACCACCATCAACTGCGGTCAGAACCCAAATACCACCGTCGTGCACCGCAACGGAGTGCTCCCAATGAGCCCCGTCCGAATTATCGGTTGTGGCTACACCCCAGTCGTCATCTAGAACGAAGGTGTTTTGGTCGCCGGCAGTGATCATTGGTTCGATTGCGACGCAGAGCCCAGACTGCACCTTCGGTCCAGCATCACGGACTCGATAATTGAATACCGGCGGGTCTTCATGCATCGACCGCCCAATACCGTGACCAACATACTGCTCTAGAATTCCGTAGGGTCCCTGGGTAAGGACGTAATCCTGAACAGCCACTCCGACTTCATTTAGCTTCTTTGCAGTCGCCAGGGCAGCTATCCCGGCCCAAAGAGAGCCCTCACACACATCAGAGAGTTGCTGGCGCTTTAGAACCCGCTCACCGGATGCACCCGGCACCACCATCGAAAAGGCACTGTCGCCATTCCAGCCGTCAATTTCGGCCCCGCAGTCGATTGAAACCAAATCACCGGCTTCCAAAACAAGCTTGGACGGTATTCCGTGGACCACGGTTGAATTTACAGACGCGCATACTGTGTGGGAATACCCAGGCACCAGCTGAAAGTTTGGAACTCCCCCGCCGCCGCGAATGGTTTTTTCCGCTATTTGATCAAGTTCGAGGGTTGTCACACCTGGCCTAATGGCAGCTCTGACGCTCGCAAGAGCCTTGGCAGTGAGCAGGCCTGCCACTCGCATTTTTAGAATCTGGTCCGGCGTTTTTAGCTCGTAACTCTTACGCATCTTCACTTAGGCCGCGGGCATTCAAGACCTCGGAAATTCGAGCAGTGACGACATTGACCTCGCCAAGCCCATCCACCTTTGCCACTAACGAACGCGATGCGTATACGTCGATCAGAGGTGCAGTTTGCTCCTCGTAAATTGTCTGTCGTTTGCGAATGACCTCAGGGGTGTCATCGGTGCGACCCTGCTCCTCAGCTCTGTTTGCGAGCCTGGAAACCAGCTCTTCCCTGTCTGCTGTTAGTTGAACGACTACATCGAGTTTCGTGCCGTTCTGAGCCAGAAACTCGTCTAGTTTTTCAACCTGATCGAGGGTTCTTGGGTAACCGTCTAGTAAAAACCCATTCAGAACGTCCGCCTGGGCCAGTCGATCTTTCACTAACGCGTTGGTCAGAGAGTCCGGCACGTATTCGCCGCGATCCATGTAGCCCTTTGCCTCAATCCCGAGAGGAGTCTCATCTGCGACATTCTTGCGAAATATGTCACCTGTGGAGATTGCAGGTATGGAGTAACGAGTTGCAAGGAGCGCCGCCTGAGTCCCCTTGCCGGCACCCGGAGGGCCGATCAAAAGGATGCCGATCACTTGAGGAGGCCCTCGTAGTTTCGCTGCTGCATCTGAGCACTGATTTGCTTAACAGTGTCCAGACCAACACCAACGATGATCAAGATCGACGTTCCTCCGAATGGGAAGTTTTGATTGGTTCCAATAGCAGTGAATGCAACCAACGGAATTAGCGCGATCAAACCTAGGTAAATAGCGCCCGGGAAAGTGATGCGGCTGATTACATACTGCAAGTATTCGGTGGTCGGACGACCAGCCCGAATACCAGGTATGAATCCGCCATAGCGCTTCATGTTGTCGCTAATTTCCTCTGGGTTCAAGGTAATAGCAACGTAGAAATAAGTGAACCCGACGATGAGCAAGAAGTACATTGCCATGTACAGCGGGTTGTCGCCAGAGGTTAGGTAAGTGGAGATAAAACGAACCCAAGGGGAGACCTGACCGGTTGTCGCATCCGGCTGGTTGAACTGAGCCAACAGTGCCGGCAAATAAAGCATTGACGAGGCGAAGATAACCGGGATAACTCCAGCGGTGTTTACCTTCACTGGAATATAGGTCGCCTGACCACCGTAGGCCTTGCGGCCAACCATGCGCTTTGCGTACTGGACAGGAATCCGTCGTTGCGATTGCTCCACAAGAACAACTAGTCCCACCACAATAAAACCAACCGCCATAACCATGACGAAGACCTCGATGCTTCTAGTCTGCAGAATCTGCAGCAAGCTCGACGGGAAGGTGGAAGCGATTGAGGTGAAGATCAACAGCGACATGCCGTTTCCAACGCCGCGCTCGGTGATGAGCTCACCGATCCACATGATCAAACCAGTTCCAGCCGTCATTGTCATCACCATTAATGTGATGGAGAGCGGTCCGGTGTCAACCAAAATTGGAAGAGTACAGTCGGCTCCGAACAGCGCGCCCTGTCTTGCAACAGTAACCAAGGTGGTTGCCTGAAGTAGTCCAAGAGCGATTGTTAGGTACCGGGTGTACTGGGTAAGTTTTGCCTGGCCAGAAGGTCCTTCTTTGTGAAGGGTCTCAAAGCGAGGAATCACAACTCTTAGCAACTGGGTGATAATCGAAGCCGTGATGTACGGCATGATTCCCAGAGCAAAGATGGAGAGCTGCAAGAGCGCTCCACCGGAAAACAGGTTCACCAGTTCATACAGGCCAGAAGTTGACTGGCTCTGGGCAAGACATTGCTGAACATTCGAATAATCGACGTTTGGGGCTGGAATGAACGAGCCCAATCGGAAGATTGCAATCATGCTGAGCGTAAACGCCAGCTTGTTACGCAAGTCCGGAGTACGGAATGCGCGAGCTATTGCACTAAACAAAAGTGAACCTACTCCCCTAGATGATTAGGCGTTGACGCTGCCGCCGGCAGCTTCAATCTTGGTCTTTGCTGATTCGGAAACCTTGTCAACACTAATTTCTAGCTTAACCGAGAGGTCGCCACCACCAAGAACCTTGACTGGCTTGTTCTTACGAACAGCACCCTTGGCCACTAGATCTGAAATTGTCACAGCTCCACCCTTTGGATAAAGCTCAGTTAGCTTCTCAAGGTTTACAACCTGGTACTCCACTCGGAATGGGTTCTTGAATCCACGTAGCTTCGGTGTGCGCATAACTAGGTTCACGCCACCACCCTCAAAGCCCAGACGAGTAGTTGTGCGAGCACCGGTACCCTTGGTACCTCTACCTGCAGTTTTACCCTTAGAACCCTCACCAAGACCCTTACGAGTCTTGTCCTTCTTGGCGCCCTTTGCAGGGCGAAGGTGGTGAAGACGCAAGATCTGGGACTTCTCAATCTTTTCAGCTGGCTTCTTCTTTGACTTGGCTACCGCCGGCTTTGCAGCCGCGACAACAGGAGCCTTTTCAGCAGCAGCCTTTGGGGCAGCATCAGTCTTCGGTGCGGCAGCCTTAGTTGCTGGCTTTGCAGCAGCCTTTGGCGCAGCATCAGTCTTCGGTGCGGCAGCCTTAGTTGCTGGCTTTGCAGCAGCCTTTGGCGCAGCAGCCTTAGGTGCGGCAGCCTTAGTTGCTGGCTTTGCAGCGGCTGGCTTTGCAGCGGCTGGCTTCTTCTCTTCAGCCATTTAGTCGATCTCCTCAACTTTAACGAGGTGGGCAACAGTGTTTACGAGGCCGCGATTGGACTTAGTGTCCTCGCGTACCACGATGTCACCGATGCGCTTCAGTCCCAGGGTGCGAAGTGAATCGCGCTGGTTTTGCTTTCCACCGTTTGAACTTTTCAATTGGGTCACTTTGAGACGAGCAGCCATTAGACACCAGCCTTTTCAGTCTTTTCAGTCTTTTCAGTCTTTTCAGTCTTTGCTGGCAACAGACGTGCTGGAGCTACCTCGGCAAGAGTCTTGCCACGTCGTGCTGCCACGGCGGCTGGTTCCTCTAGCTGACGTAACGCCTGGACGGTTGCATGCACAATGTTTAGGGTGTTGGAAGATCCGAGCGACTTTGAAAGCACGTCGTGAACTCCGGCGCACTCCAGAACAGCACGAACTGGACCACCGGCGATAACACCGGTACCTTCGGACGCTGGACGCAATAGAACAACTCCAGCTGCAGCTTCGCCCTGGACAGGGTGAGGAATTGTTGAGCCAGCACGTGGAACGCGGAAGAAGTTCTTCTTCGCATCCTCGACGCCCTTGGCAATTGCAGCTGGAACTTCTTTGGCCTTACCGTAACCAACACCAACGGTTCCATCGCCATCTCCGACCACAACAAGTGCGGTGAAGGAGAAACGACGACCACCCTTGACCACCTTGGAAACCCGGTTGATTGTCACAACACGCTCCAAGAACTGGCTCTTAGGCTCTTCACGCTCACGACGGTCGTTCTTTGGTCCACGATCACGTGAACCACGACGCTGCTCGCGCTCGTTCGGGTCGACAGTAGTTATTGGTGCATCAGTGATTACTGCGGCATCGGTAGCTGCTGGAGTTTCGGTAGTTGCGGTAGCTTCAGCCACTGGCACTTCCTTCTTTTCTTCGCTCAAAGCACTAGTCCTTCCTCGCGAGCCGCAGCAGCAACAGCTGCAACGCGGCCTGCATAGCGGTTACCACCGCGGTCAAAGACCACTTCGGAAACGCCGGCCTTTTTGGCACGCTCAGCAATTAGCTTGCCTACCATTGTGGCCTTGTCGGTCTTGGTACCGGCTACTACGCGCATGTCCGCTTCCATGGTCGATGCCGAGGCGAGGGTCTGACCCACGCCGTCATCAACTAGCTGGACGAACAGGTGACGCGCTGAGCGCGTGACAACTAGACGAGGACGCATTGCAGTGCCCTCGATCTTCTTGCGCAGGCGAACGTGACGACGGCCACGAGCGGCTGACTTTGACTTGCCTCTAATTCCTAGAGCCATGATTACTTACCAGCCTTTCCAGCCTTGCGACGGACTCGCTCGCCTTCGTAACGAACTCCCTTGCCCTTATAAGGCTCAGGCTTACGAAGCTTGCGAATGTTAGCGGCCATCTCTCCGACAGCCTGCTTGTCGATTCCCGACACGATAATCTTGGTGTTTCCTTCCACTACCAACGTGATGCCCTCCGGAGGAGTTACAAGCACTGGGTGGCTGAAGCCAAGAGACATTTCCACGGTCGTACCCTTGAGCGCCGCACGATAACCAGTTCCAACGATTTCAAGAGCTTTTGTGAAGCCCTCGGAAACGCCGTGAACATTGTTAGCAATTAGTGAACGGGTTAGTCCGTGAAGTGACTTTGAAACTGCCTCGTCGTCTGGACGAGCAACGATGACGCTGCCATCTTCTTGTGAAACAGTGATTGGTTTAGAAACAGTGAGCTTTAGCTCACCCTTTGGGCCCTTGACTGCAACATCCTGACCGTTTATTTCAACGGTCACACCTGCTGGCAGTGGAATGGGTAGTTTTCCAATTCTCGACATTATTGCTTACCAGACGTAGGCGAGGACTTCCCCACCCACTCCCTTCTTTGAAGCCTGGCGGTCAGTTAGAAGACCGCTAGAGGTGGACAGGATTGCAACGCCCAAGCCGCCAAGCACCTTGGGTAGCTCGGTGGACTTTGCGTAAACGCGAAGTCCTGGCTTGGATACACGCTTGATTCCAACGATGCTGGTCTCGCGATTTGGGCCGTACTTCATGGTGATATGCATGGTCTTACCGACCTTTGCATCCTCAACCTTGTAAGAAGCAATGTATCCCTCTGACTTCAAGATCTCAGCGATTGTTCCTTTTAGTTTGGAAAAAGGAACGTTCAGTGATTCGTGGTGTGCCATGTTCGCATTGCGCAGCCGGGTCAGAAAGTCTGCTACCGGATCTGTCATTGTCATAATGTGTCTGCTTTCTCGAAGCGGTTTCCAGGTGCTTTACAAGCACAGGGACCTACCTCAATCGTGTTTTTAGGCCTGGAACGGGAAGCCGAGCGCCTTTAGAAGCGCACGACCCTCGTCGTCAGATTTTGCTGTTGTTACAACTGTGATGTCCATACCGCGGACGTGGTCAATCTTGTCGATGTCAATTTCGTGGAACATTGACTGCTCGGCTAGACCAAAAGTGTAGTTTCCGTTGCCATCGAACTGCTTTGGCGAAAGACCACGGAAGTCACGAATACGAGGAAGTGAAAGTGAAAGCAAGCGGTCTAGGAACTCCCACATGCGATCGCCGCGCAAAGTAACGTGGGCGCCAATTGGCTGACCCTCACGAAGCTTGAACTGGGCGATTGACTTCTTCGCAATGTTGACCTGAGGCTTCTGTCCAGTGATCGCAATTAGGTCGCGAATCGCTCCCTCAATCAGCTTGCCGTCTCTGGCAGCCTGGCCAACACCCATGTTTACAACGATCTTGGTCAGACCAGGAACCTGCATTGGGTTGGTGAAAGAGAACTCTTCGGTCAAGCTCTTCACGATCTCGGTGCGGTACTGAAGTTTTAGACGAGGAGTGGTCTCGGCGCCTGCTTTTTTATATCCGGTTGCCATTAGAACTCCTTCCCACTCTTCTTAGCGATGCGAACCTTTGTGGTGACACCCTCTTTTGAAGTGGTTATCTTGAAGCCGACCTTGGAGGGCTTCTTAGTGCTTGGGTCTACCAAAGCCACGTTTGAGATGTGAATCGGCGCTTCCATAGTTTCGATGCCGCCGGTCTTGCCGCCACGCTCGGACTGACCGATGCGGTTGTGCTTCTTGACCATGTTTACACCTTCAACGATGACCTTATTGGTCTCCTTGATGACTTTAAGAACTAGGCCCTGCTTGCCGCGGTAACCACCGCGCTCTTGCTTGCCTCCAGTGATGACCTCTACGAGGTCGCCTTTTTTAATTTTTGCCATGATTTACACAACCTCCGGTGCTAGCGAGATGATCTTCATGAAACGCTTTTCACGAAGCTCGCGACCAATTGGTCCAAAAATACGGGTTCCACGAGGTTCTCCGTCAGCCTTGATGATGACGGCCGCGTTCTCGTCGAACTTCACATAAGAACCGTCTGCACGCCTAGTTTCCTTGACGGTGCGAACGATAACAGCTCTTACGACTTCACCTTTTTTGACGTTTCCGCCTGGGATGGCGTCCTTTACTGAGGCGACGATAGTGTCGCCAATACCCGCGTAACGACGGGTGGAACCACCCAGTACGCGAATTGTCAGGAGCTCCTTGGCGCCCGAGTTATCGGCCACCTTGACCCTGGATTCTTGCTGTAGCACTTTTTTTCTCCTTGCTTAGTGAATAACGATTCCGACCGTTATTCGCGGGGTGTGTTACTTAGCCTTTTCGAGGATCTCGACTAGGCGCCAGTTCTTTGTTGCCGAAATCGGGCGAGTCTCGTCGATTACCACGAGGTCACCAATGCCGGCGCTGTTTGTTTCGTCATGTGCCTTAACCTTCTTGGACACGCGAAGCACCTTGCCGTAAAGCGGGTGCTTCTTGCGGTCTTCAAGCAAGACAACGATGGTCTTATCCATCTTGTCCGAAACTACGTAGCCCTGACGTGACTTGCGGTAGCCGCGTGTCACTTCCTTTATTTCCTTCGGGGTCTTAGCTTTCTTCGGCTTAGACACCTTAGGAGCCGCGCTTGCCGCTGGCTTTGCTGCCGCTTTCGCAGCAGGCTTTGCAGCCGCTTTGGTGGCTGGCTTAGCTGCAGCTTTCGCTGCTGGCTTGGTTTCTTCTGCCATTTTTATGCCTCCTCTGTCTTGGCTGCAGCCTCTTCAACGACTGGCTTCTTCTTGGTAGCAGCCTTTGCAGGTGCTGGAACCGGAACCGCACGAATACCCAGTTCACGCTCACGCATGATTGTGTAGATGCGAGAAACATCGCGCTTGACCGCTCTTACTCGACCGTGAGCATCTAGCTGGCCGGTAGCCGACTGGAAGCGCAAGTTGAATAGCTCTTCCTTGGCCTTACGAAGCTCTTCTACCAAAACCGAAGATTCGATTTTGTCTAGATCCTGTGGGGATAGGTTTTTTGAACCGATCATTATGCGTCACCTTCTTCACGCTTGATGATGCGAGCCTTCAGCGGGAGCTTGTGGATCGCACGAGTCAAAGCCTCTTTGGCAATGTCCTCTGTTACACCGCTCAGCTCAAAGAGCACGCGGCCAGGCTTTACGTTTACTACCCACCACTCAGGAGAACCCTTACCGGAACCCATTCGGGTTTCAGCTGGCTTCTTAGTTAGGGAGCGGTCAGGGAACACGTTGATCCAGACTTTTCCACCACGCTTGATGTGTCGAGTCATGGCAATACGTGCTGCCTCAATCTGACGGTTGGTTAGGTATGCCGACGTTGTCGCCTGAATACCCCATTCACCGAACGAGACCTTAGTTCCACCTGTTGCATGGCCGCGACGTTTCGGGCTGTGCTGCTTACGGTGCTTTACTTTTCTAGGAATCAGCATTATTTGGCTTCACTTCCTGCTGCTAGCGGAGCAGCGTCACCCTGACGAGGGCCACGACGGCCAGCACCAGGTGCACCCTGACGAGGACCACGCTGAGTAGCTTGCTGTGCAGCAAGCTCACGTGCGGTCATGTCGCCCTTGTAGATCCAGACCTTCACACCGATTCGGCCGAATGTTGTCTTGGCCTCGTAAAAGCCATAGTCGATGTTTGAACGAAGAGTGTGTAGTGGTACTCGACCTTCGCGGTAGAACTCACTACGAGACATTTCAGCCCCGCCCAAGCGGCCAGAACACTGAATTCTGATGCCCTTGGCACCGGAACGGAGTGCTCCTTGAATTCCCTTACGCATTGCGCGACGGAAGGCAACACGGGCAGCTAGCTGCTCTGCAACGCCCTGCGCGACAAGTTGTGCGTCAGATTCTGGGTTCTTGACTTCGAGGATGTTCAGCAAAACCTGCTTGCTGGTTAGCTTCTCAAGCTCTGTGCGAAGAGTTTCTGCCTCTGCGCCGCGTCGGCCGATTACCAAACCTGGACGAGCGGCGAAGATGTCAACGCGGACTCGGTCACGGGTTCGCTCTAGCTCGATACGACTAATGCCGGCACGATCTAGTTTGTCCTGAAGGTACGCACGAATCTTGACGTCCTCGACCACGTAGTCGGCGTAGCGCTGACCCTTCTTGGTGGAGTCAGCGAACCAGCGTGAGCGGTGCTCGGTGGTGATTCCCAGGCGGAAGCCGTAGGGATTGACTTTTTGACCCATGACTACTTACCTGCCTTTGCAAACTCGTCTGGAGTAGAGACAACCACTGTGATGTGGCTGGTGCGCTTGTTGATTCGGAATGCTCGGCCCTGGGCACGAGGACGGAACCTTTTCAGGGTCACTCCCTCGTCAACAAAAGCCTTGGAGATGATTAGGTCATCAACATCCACAATTGCACCGGCGGCCTCGCCCTTTACTTGGGCGTTGGCGACTGCTGAGGCGACTAACTTGTAGATCGGCTCAGATGCTGATTGTGGAGCAAACTTCAAAATACCCAATGCCTCGGTGGCTTGCTTGCCACGAATCAGGTTGACTACACGTCTGGCCTTCATTGGGGTCACGCGGATGTTACGCAGCTTGGCGATCGCTTCCATCGTTATTCCTTCTTTTCCTAGGCGCCCCGGCTTAGCCGCGGCGACCCTTCTTGTCGTCCTTCACGTGACCACGGAAGGTTCGGGTAGGTGCAAATTCTCCAAGCTTGTGCCCAACCATGTTCTCGGTTACGAAAACTGGAATGTGCTTGCGGCCGTCGTGTACGGCAATGGTGTGTCCCAGCATCGCGGGAACAATCATTGAGCGACGTGACCAAGTCTTGATTACGTTCTTGCTGGAGGCCTCGTTCTGGACTCGCACCTTTTTCATTAGGTGCTCGTCTACGAAGGGGCCCTTCTTCAAACTTCTTGGCATCTAAAGATCTCCTACTTCTTGCCGGCGTAACGACGACGAACGATTTGCTTGTCTGATGGAAGGTTTGGCTTACGTGTGCGGCCCTCTTTTTGGCCCCAAGGTGTAACTGGGTGACGTCCACCGGAAGTCTTACCCTCACCACCACCGTGTGGGTGATCTACTGGGTTCATGGCAACACCACGAACTGTTGGGCGAACACCCTTCCAGCGCTTACGTCCCGCTTTACCCCAGTTGATGTTTGATTGCTCGGCGTTGCCGACCTCACCAATGGTTGCTCGGCAGCGAGCATCAACGTTACGAATTTCGCCAGATGGCAATCTCAGCTGAGCGTTGTCGCCTTCCTTGGCAACCAGACGAACCGAAGCACCTGCTGAACGAGCCATCTTGGCTCCTCCGCCTGGCTTTAGCTCGATAGCGTGGATAACGGTTCCCACTGGGATGTTCTTCAGAGGCAAGTTGTTGCCCGGCTTGATGTCTGCCTGAGCGCCCTGCTCGATAGCGTCACCCTGGTTTAGCTTGTTCGGGGCAATGATATAGCGCTTGGTGCCATCGATGTAGTGCAACAACGCAATGCGAGCGGTGCGGTTCGGGTCGTACTCAATGTGAGCAACCTTGGCCGGAACACCGTCTTTGTCATGGCGACGGAAGTCGATAACGCGGTACTGACGCTTGTGTCCGCCTCCGATGTGGCGGGTGGTGATGCGACCGTTTGAGTTACGTCCACCAGTCTTAGGAAGAGGTCGCAAAAGCGACTTCTCTGGAGTGGAACGAGTCAGCTCTGCAAAGTCTGCAACTGATGAGCCACGACGACCAGGGGTCGTTGGCTTGTACTTACGAATGCCCATGAGTATTCCCCTTAACCGATGTAGGTAAAGATGTCGATGGAACCCGACTTCAAGGAGACAATGGCGCGCTTGGTGTCCTTGCGCTTGCCCATGCCGAAGCGAGTTTTGCGGGTCTTGCCCACGCGGTTTAGTGTGTTGATTGAGTCAACCTTCACGCTAAAAATTTCTTCTATGGCCTGCTTGATCTCAGTCTTGTTAGAGCGAGTGTCGACCTCGAAGGTGTACTTACCCTCATCAATTAGCGCATAAGACTTCTCAGAAATGATCGGCTTAATGATTATGTCGCGGGGGTTTTTCTTGATGTCGGTCATGTTTATGCCTCCTCGGTAACATCTGAAACAACAACGGCTGACTCAACGAACGATGCCATTGCGGCTGCAGTGAAAACGAGGTCCTCGGCGTGCAGAACGTCATAAGCATTCAGCTGATCAGCTGGAATAACGTGAACGGAAGGCAAGTTGCGAAGTGACTTGTAGGAAAGCTCGTCTTCACGACTCAAAACAACCAAAATATTTCTCGAGGTTGCAACCTGCGCTAGGAAGCTAGCAGCTGCCTTAGTCGAAGGAGCATCGCCAATCGCAAACTGGTCAATAACGTGAATGCGACCATTTCTTGCGCGATCTGAAAGCGCTCCACGAAGGGCAGCAGCAATCATCTTTTTAGGAGTGCGCTGAGAGTAGTCGCGAGGCTTTGGACCGTGAATAATTCCACCACCGCGGTGCTGAGGCATACGGATCGAACCCTGACGGGCGCGGCCGGTTCCCTTTTGCTTGAATGGCTTTCGCCCAGAACCAGAAACCTCGCCACGGCGAAGTGTCGACTGTGTTCCCTGGCGAGCGGCTGCAAGCTGAGCAACAACTACCTGGTGAATCAGTGGGACGTTGGTCTGAACATCAAAGATTGATCCAGGAAGGTCCACAGAACCGGACTTCTTACCCTTTACGTCAATTAGGTCAACTGTAGGCATTAGTCAGTCTCCTTTACTGCGTTACGAACGAATACCAACTGGCCCTTAGGACCTGGCACTGCACCCTTTATCAAAAGCAGACCCTTTTCAAGGTCAACGCCGTGAAGGGTGAGGTTCAATGTGGTTACTCGATCTGTTCCCATACGACCAGGCATCTTCTTGCCCTTGAGAACTCGTGATGGAGTAGTACCGGCTCCAACAGAGCCAGGCTTACGGTGGTTCTTGTGAGCACCGTGGCTGGCATGGATACCTGAGAAGCCGTGACGCTTCATAACTCCGGCAAAACCCTTACCCTTGCTGGTTCCAACAACGTCCAGCTTGGAGCCAACCTCGAAGATGTCAACGCCGATGGACTGGCCAACGGTGTAGGTATCGGTGTCAGCGGTACGAATCTCGGCTAGGAAGCGACGAGGTGTTGAACCGGCCTTGGCAAAGTGACCAGTCGTAGGCTTGTCTACTTTGCGAGGCTCGATTGCGCCGTACGCAAGCTGAATTGCTGCGTAGCCGTCTTTTTCTAAATTCTTGATTTGAGTGATGACGTTCTCGCCAGCCTCAACGACCGTGATCGGAACAAGCTTGTTGTCCGCGTCCCAGCCCTGTGTCATGCCGAGCTTCTTGCCCAGCAGTCCCTTTACGGTTCTAGTATTTACAGTCATTTCGCAATCCTTAGAGCTTGATCTCGATGTTGACATCTGCTGGGAGGTCCAGGCGCATCAGCGAATCGACCGCTTTAGGAGTCGGGTCGATAATGTCAATGAGACGCTTGTGGGTACGCATCTCAAAGTGCTCACGGCTGTCCTTGTACTTGTGAGGCGATTGGATAACCGTCACAATGTTTTTCTCGGTAGGAAGTGGTACTGGACCAACTACCTTGGCTCCGGCGCGTATGACTGTGTCGACGATTTTGCTCGCCGACGCGTCGATGACCTCGTGGTCATACGACTTGAGTCGAATGCGGATCTTGTTAGCCGCCATGATGACTGCCTTCCGTATCTAGGTGACCTATCGGTCACAGAGTTTTACAGCCAAGTCGTCTGCGAGAACGCAAACTCCATTGCTGCCGTGATGCTGATGCACTGTTTTTATGTCAACGCCCTATCACTAGGGCTCTGTCTGAGAAAGCCGAACTCTGTTCTCGCTATAAAACTCGCGAAAAGCCGAGGAGGAAAACTCAGATAAGTTTTGTTGGCTCTTAGCTGCGGAAGGCCCAGTTACCTGTGCACAAATCCGGCAGTGGTTCACGCACAAGGCGCAAATACTCACGAACTCGTCAATCTTGCCACAGTTCAGGGGGTCGGTGCAAGTTAAATCGCCTAAAGAATTGGCGAAACCTGCAGCGAACATGTTTAGCGAGGTAAAACTGACTTTCGGCTGAACTATCTAGGTTTCAGGTGGATGTTTGGCAGATCGGGTGCCGGTATCCAGCCGCCCACATTATCCTCAAACGAGCCGAACCTCTCCTCTCGCTTGTTCCACTGCGATCGGGCTATTGCAATGTCCTCATGGGTACGCCCAATAAAGTTCCACCACATTAAAATCTTCTCCTGCAAGGGCACTCCGCCCAAAAGCAGCATCGTTGCTGTTTTTGAAACAATAACCTCGAGCTCAGCATTGCCGACTTCGAAGTAGTGAAGCGATGAGACCTCCATCTCCTGTCCGGCTACAGCGACATCTCCCGCAACCAGCATCAACCCATGCTCCATTTCTGCATCCACGGGAATCCTGTGTGTGCCGGGCTCAAGCACTAGCTCTACGCCCAACAATGGTGTGAATGTAGTTGCATTGGCAACATGCCCCATAAACTCGCCAACTAATACCGTCGCCCTCAGACCCTGAACCTCGAGACGGGGCAGTTCCTCGATGTGTTCAAAGAATGGATCTATATCTAAGGACTGCTTCGGAAGAGCAACCCAGAGCTGAACGCCGTGAAACCATTTTGCGCCCTCCACAGATAGCTCGCTGTGTGAAATACCCCTGCCTGCGGTCATCAAGTTCACTTGACCCGGGGTGATCAGCTGAACTGAGCCGACGCTATCTCGGTGCTCGATACGCCCCTCAAATAGCCAGGTTACTGTTTGCAATCCAGAGTGTGGGTGAGCAGCAACGACCATCGGTTCAGATTGCTCGGTTGGACCAAAGTGATCTATAAAACACCAGGCCCCGATGGTCTTGAGCCTCGCGTGCGGGATAGTTCTGCTGATTTCAATGCTGGTGCGCGTGGTTAGCTTCACTCGGCGAGGTTCGATGCGCATCCGACAAGCCTAAGCACTTTCCGATCACGTTAAGCACAAAACCCCCCGGTTTCCCGAGGGGTTTTGTAATAGTTTCTTTTTCTACTTGGTGACCTTGGTAACGGTACCGGCACCTACTGTGCGGCCACCCTCACGGATCGCGAAACGTAGTCCCTCTTCCATCGCGATTGGCTGGATTAGCTCCACGCCCATCTCAGTGGTGTCGCCAGGCATAACCATTTCGGTACCAGCTGGCAGGGTGATAACACCAGTTACGTCAGTGGTACGGAAGTAGAACTGCGGACGGTAGTTCGCGTAGAACGGGTTGTGACGGCCACCCTCATCCTTAGCAAGGATGTAGACGTTGGCGTCAAAGTTGGTGTGAGGAGTGATCGAGCCTGGCTTACATACAACCTGGCCTCGCTCTACGTCCTCGCGCTTGGTTCCACGCAATAGAAGTCCAACGTTTTCGCCGGCCTCTGCGTAGTCAAGTAGCTTGCGGAACATTTCAATTCCGGTAACTGTGGTCTTCTGCTTGTCGCGGATTCCAACGATTTCGACTTCGTCGTTTACGTTGACAGTTCCGCGCTCGACCTTACCGGTGATAACGGTTCCACGACCAGTGATAGTGAACACGTCCTCGACGGGCATTAGGAATGCCTTGTCGATGTCGCGCTTTGGCTCTGGAATGTGAGCGTCACAGGCCTTGATTAGATCGTAGACCTTCTCGGCCCATACTGGGTCACCCTCGAGTGCCTTTAGAGCTGAAACCTGGACAACTGGTGCGTCATCCCCTGGGAACTCATACTTGGAAAGAAGTTCGCGAACCTCAACCTCTACAAGCTCAAGGATTTCGGAGTCGTCGACCATGTCGGACTTGTTTAGAGCAACAACGATGTAAGGAACTCCAACCTGGCGAGCAAGAAGCACGTGCTCCTTGGTCTGAGGCATTGGTCCATCAGTTGCAGCAACAACCAAGATTGCGCCGTCCATCTGGGCAGCTCCGGTAATCATGTTCTTGATGTAGTCAGCGTGACCCGGTGCGTCTACGTGAGCGTAGTGACGCGCGTCGGTCTGGTACTCAACGTGTGAGATGTTGATAGTAATACCGCGCTGCTTCTCCTCTGGGGAGTTGTCGATCTGATCGAACGCATAGCTTGCGTTCTGATCAGGGAACTTGTCGTGCAGTACTTTAGTAATTGCCGCAGTCAGAGTGGTCTTACCGTGGTCAACGTGACCAATGGTTCCGATGTTGACGTGCGGCTTTGTGCGCTCGAATTTCGCCTTAGCCATTTTGGGTCCTCCTGATGGATCCGTAGTAAATCATCGACCGGTGGGCCGACTCTGATTGGGTTTTACAGAATTTCTATCTTAGTCAAGTTTAAGTAGTTTTTACTACTCGCCTTTGGCCTTCTGTACGATTTCGTCAGCAACTGCCTTCGGAACCTCTGCGTAATTCTCGAACGTCATTGAGTAGACGGCTCGACCAGAGGTCTTCGAACGAAGGTCACCAACGTAACCAAACATCTCCGAAAGTGGCACTAGGGCGCGAATAACTTTCACACCGGTAGCTTCTTCCATCGACTGTATCTGCCCGCGTCGTGAGTTTATGTCTCCGATTACGTCTCCCATATATTCTTCTGGGGTACGAACTTCGACTGCCATCAACGGCTCGAGTAGAACTGGGTCTGCCAATCGAGCGGCCTCTTTAAAGACCATCGATCCGGCAAGCTTAAACGCCATTTCTGACGAGTCAACATCGTGGTAAGCGCCATCTAGCAAGGTGGCCTTCACTCCAACGACTGGGTATCCAGCTAGCACACCGGACTGCATTGCGTCCTTCATGCCGGCGTCAACCGACGGGATGTACTCACGTGGCACGCGACCACCGGTTACGGCGTCAACGAATTCATAAATGGTGTCACCCTCAACAACTAGAGGCTCAAGCTTGATCTGCACCTTTGCGAACTGACCCGAACCACCGGTCTGCTTCTTGTGTGTGTAGTCGTGCTTTAGAACAGTGCGGCGGATTGTCTCGCGGTAAGCAACCTGTGGCTTACCGACGTTGGCCTCAACACCGAACTCACGGCGCATACGGTCAACCAAAATATCCAAGTGAAGCTCGCCCATTCCAGAAATAATCGTCTGGCCAGTATCGATGTCGTTCACGACTCGGAAAGTTGGGTCTTCTTCAGCAAGCTTCTGAATTGCAATTCCAAGCTTTTCCTGGTCAGACTTTGTCTTTGGCTCGATGGCCACGGAGATAACTGGTTCCGGGAAGGTCATCGACTCAAGCACAATCTGGTTGTCCACATCGCACAAAGTATCACCGGTAGTGGTGTCCTTGAGGCCAATGGCTGCGTAGATGTGGCCAGCAGTAACACCGCTGATGGGGATTTCCTTGTTGGCGTGCATCTGGAAAACTTTTCCGATGCGCTCTTTGCGTCCCTTTGTCGAGTTCGCAACAGCGTCGCCGGCGTTAGCCTTTCCAGAGTAAACCCGGATGTAAGTCAAGCGTCCAAAGAATGGGTGCGTAACAACCTTGAAAGCAAGAGCCGCAAAAGGCTCGTTGGTGTCGGGCTTACGGGTAATTCGCTTTTCCTCGTCGCGAGGATCTCCACCCTCAACGCTTGCAACGTCAAGTGGGGAAGGAAGGTAGTCCAGGACTGCATCCAGCATTGGCTGTACACCCTTGTTCTTAAAAGCGGAACCGCAGAGAATCGGGTAAGCAGCGCTGTTGACAGTCAGCTTACGGATTGCCTCTTTGATTTCCACAACGGTCATCTCTGTGCCGTTGAAGTACTTCTCCATTAGCTCGTCAGAAGTGTCGGCAACGGCCTCAATTAGCTGAGCGCGGTACTCATCGGCCTTTGCCTGCATGTCTGCTGGAATCGGTTCGATTTCATACTTCGCGCCCATTTCGACGTCTCCGCGCCAGGTTAGTGCGCGCATCTCAACTAGGTCAATAACACCTTCGAATTCATTTTCAGCTCCGATTGGAAGCTGAATAACTAGTGGCTTTGCACCCAGTCGATCAATAATGGTCTTCACGGTGAAGTAGAAATCAGCACCTAGCTTGTCCATCTTGTTTACAAAGCAAATACGCGGAACGTTGTACTTGTCAGCCTGACGCCAAACGGTCTCGGACTGAGGCTCAACACCCTCTTTACCGTCGAACACAGCAACGGCACCGTCTAGGACGCGCAGTGAGCGCTCGACCTCAACTGTGAAGTCAACGTGACCCGGGGTGTCGATGATGTTGATCTGGTTGTCTTTCCAGAAACAGGTTGTCGCAGCAGAGGTGATAGTGATGCCACGCTCTTGCTCTTGCTCCATCCAGTCCAT
>JAPKCK010000006.1 GCA_028822985.1 Aquiluna sp. | reverse complement strand
ATGACGCCGTCTGCCTCTGATAACTCGGCGAAAGAGCTGAAGCCCCGAATACCCCACTTGGTGTGGTCGGCGAGAACCACAAATTTAGCGGCCCTTCGAATTACTTCGCGGTTGGTATCAGCCTCAATTAGGTTCGGCGAGCTAAATCCAAATTCAATGTCCATGCCGTGGGTGCCCATAAATACCAAATCGAGGTTAAATCTTGCAAAGGCTTCGGTTGTGATGTTTCCAACTAAAGAATCGGTAGGCGTTCTGACGCCGCCGGTTAGTACAACAGTCTGATCACCCCTTGGCTGCTGGGCGAATAGATCGGAAACAGGTACTGAGTTTGTTACGACGGTGAGCGACGGCATCTCTCTGAGTCTTTTTGCCAATGCGTATACGGAGCTTCCACCCATCAAGGCAATCGCCTGACCCGGATGAACCATTTCGGCGGCGAGTTTTGCGACTGCATCTTTAGAGGTTTGCTCTTTCAGCGAGTTAAAAGCGAAGGGAGGTTCCACGGTTGATGATAGAGAGTTTGCGGTTACCCCACCATGAACCTTGTCAACAAGGCCCTGGTCAGTGAGGGCTTCGACGTCTCGCCGGATCGTAACCTCGGAGACGCCAAGACTTTTCGCAAGTTCGGAGATTCGCCTGGCCCCTGATAGCGATACTTCTTCAAGTATCAGGGCTTTACGTTGAGCTGCGAGCATCGCCGACCTTTCTCTAAAACTTAGGTAGAGGCTAGTGCGAAAAGCCAAAAATGTTCGTATATTTACTAACGAAATGATTACTTTTGTCGCTTTTTATTCGAAAAGTTTGCAATTATTGCGTAAGTTCGTTTTTACCCGATCGTTTGGGCCTATTAATTTAGCTCGAACAACAAAGATTAGGAAGGGGCGCGCTGACAATCGAGCCCGGCGCAAACTGGGTTCGGAGCAAAACTGAAATAGCAACTGAGTAGATAACTGGGTGCGGCTTCGGCGGCACCCAGTTATCGCAGAATTTCAGCTATCGTCAAACTAGGAGCACCTCACAGATTCGGACCAAGATTGAAATCTTCCAGCTTTGTTCACTTGCGCCAGGATGGCGTTTCGCTCTTAGTAAGCCTTACGCCCGAACTGGTTCGAATAATCCATTGGGGCGAAGACCTGGGAGACATAAAAGATTTTCAGGGCTACTTAGCCGCGAGCATTGAGCCCACGGCGCATGCCGAGGGCGACTCCCCGGACCAGTCTGGTATTTGGCGAGAGCAGGCTCGCGGCGCAATTGGTTCGCCTGTCCTTAGGGGGCATCGACAAGGAGAAGACTTTTCTCCACTGTTTGTTTTGATCAGTCACTCGTCCAGTGAGCAAGAACTCGTTGTCGTTGGGGAAGATGTTGCTGCCGGCTTGCGAATAGAGACAAGCTTTAGCTTTGTGGGTGCGGGTGTTCTTGTTACAACGCAGGCAGTCACCAACATTGGCTCCGGTGACTATTTCCTTGAAGACTTGACTACCTACCTACCCCTGCCGGACAGAGCCCAAGAGTCATTGGATTTCGCAGGCCGCTGGGTCAAAGAACGCCAGCCAGTACGTAGGCAAATTCAGCCCGGTGTCGTAGCCCGCGAGGTCCGAGAGGGCAGGACCAGTCACGACTACACAATTCTGCAATTGGCGATGACTACTGCAGCCACCTTTAGAACTGGAGAGGTTTGGTCTTTGGGTTTAATGTTCTCCGGTAACTCTCGGCACACCATCGAGCAGTTGCAATCCGGCAGAAAATCAATTTCCGCCGGCGAGCTTTTAATGCCGGGAGAAATGATTCTGGAAGCGGGCAAAAGCTACGAAGCAGCACCGGTCGCCGCTGTTTACTCAAATTCTGGAATAGACGGCACGTCTGACAGGTCTTATCGCTGGCTACGATCCAGAGCTGATCACCCAACCAACAAGCGGCCAAGGCCGCTGACCTTGAACGTCTGGGAGGCGGTCTACTTTGACCACGACCTAGGCAAGCTCACTGAGCTGGCAGAGGTTGCTAAAAAGATTGGCGTCGAGCGCTTTGTCTTGGACGATGGTTGGTTCGGCTCAAGGCGGGATGACACTTCAGGTCTGGGGGACTGGGTAATTTCTAAGGACGTATGGCCAGAGGGCCTTGGTCCATTGATTGACGTGGTCAAGGCAAACGGCATGGAGTTCGGTCTTTGGTTTGAGGGCGAAATGGTCAACCCTGACTCGGACGTATATCGCGCCCACCCGGAATGGATTTTGAACGTCGCGGGGAGAGTGCCGCCGACCGGGCGTGGTCAGCTGGTGCTGGATCTCACGAACCCCGAGTGCTATCAACACATTTTCGACCAGACCAACAAGATTTTGACTGATTTCGATATCAGCTACATCAAGTGGGATCATAATCGGCCCCTGGTTGACCCAGGCCATAACGGCAAGGCTTCGGTTCACGAGCAAACCAAGGCGCTTTACAGGCTGTTCACAGATCTGAAAGCAAACCACCCGGTCTTGGAGATTGAAAGCTGCGCCTCCGGTGGCGGGCGTGTTGATCTTGGCATTGCTCAAATTGTTGACCGGTTCTGGGTCTCCGATTGCAATGACGCATTGGAGCGCCAGTACATCCAGCGCTACACACAAATTGGGATTCCGCCAGAAATGCTCGGAAGCCACATTGGTCCGACAGAGTCCCACACCACCGGAAGGGTTCACTCACTAGGGTTCAGAGCAATCACTGCCCTGTTTGGCCACGCCGGTTTGGAGTGGGACATAACTACAGCAACCGCGGATGAGCAGGAACACCTAAAGAATTGGGCAACTTATTACAAGAAAAACCGCGACCTTTTTCACTCCGGGAAAGTGGTGCGTGTCGAGACTGATAACGAAGCCACTTTTGTTCACGGAGTAGTGTCCCAAGATCAATCGAAGGCGATATTCGCTTATGTGACCCTTCAGGGACAGGCCGCATCTCGAGCAAACGCCATTTTGATTGACGGCCTTGATTCAAACCGAAGCTATTCGGTGAAGTCGGTTTATCCAGTCGGTAAACCAGTATTTCAAGAGCGGACCGGCCCCAAGTGGCTTGATGGCATTGTCCTAACCGGCAAGGCACTAACTCAAATAGGCCTCCGGCCTCCAATTTTGTTCCCAGAAACAGCACTACTAATAGAAATCGAGGCAATCTAATGTTGAAAACCAACAAGCTGTTCTTTGGCGGCGACTACAACCCGGAACAGTGGTCAAGGGATGTCTGGAAACAAGATATTCGGCTGATGCAAAAAGCCAACGTGAACCTGGTGTCTCTTGGCATCTTTTCTTGGGCAAAATTAGAAATTAGCGACGGGGACTATCAGTTTGGCTGGCTCGATGAAGTCATGGACCTTTTGCACGCGGGCGGCATTTCAGTTGACCTGGCGAATGCGACCGCCTCGCCGCCAGCCTGGTTGTCCTCGAAACATCCTGAGATTCTGCCGGTTAACTTCGATGGCATCCGCTTGGAATTCGGAGGCCGTCAGGCTTACTGCGCTGCAAGTACCGTTTATAAACAAAAGGCGGCACAGCTAACCGAGAAGCTGGCCGAGAGATATGCCAAACACCCAGCTGTCGTGATGTGGCACGTGAACAACGAATATGGCTGTCACGCGCCATATTGCTACTGCGATGCGTCTAGGGACGCATTTGTTGGTTGGCTGAAGAATAAGTACGCCTCCATAGAAGATCTAAATACTTCCTGGGGCACCGACTTCTGGTCTCAGCGCTACTACAACTGGGAGGAAATTCCCGCTCCCAAGAGAACCCCGGATGGCACTCACCCGAACCCGGGTGCGCAGATTGACTTTAGGCGTTTTACTTCCGAGATAACGCTAGATCTATTCAAGACCGAGCGCGACATCATCAAAAAATACGACAAGGTAAACCCTGTCACTACAAACTTCATGTCCATGAAGTTCACTCACGCGATGGACTATTTTGCATGGGCAAAGGAAGTGGATTTTGTTTCCACCGATCACTACCTGGCGCAGCACGACATCGAAAATCACATTGACTTGGCTCAAATGGCGGATCTAACCAGAGGGTTCGCAAACGGCAAGCAGTGGTTACTAATGGAGCACAGCCCATCAGCTGTGAACTGGCAGCCGAGAAACTACGCCAAGACACCGGGTCAAGAAAAGCGCAACGCCATGAGTTTTGTGGCACGAGGTTCACAAGGAGCAATGTATTTCCAGTGGCGCCAAAGCCAAGCAGGCTCTGAGAGGTTTCATTCCGCGATGGTTCCTCATGCCGGTGAGGACACGAGGGTTTATCGAGAAATTACGGAGCTCGGTGCCTTGCTAAACGAGCACCCAGATTTGGCTAACCACGAAACCGCCAAAGCTGATGTGGCGATGGTTTATGACTACGAGCAGATGTGGGCGATGATGCAGGACAACCTGCCAACCGAGGACGTCAGTTACCCGGAAACAGTTGCGGCCTGGTATCGAGCGCTTTACAAGGAGGGCATCTCAGTGGATTTCGTGCCTGCAGACGTGGACCTGACAACGCTGAAGGACTATAAATTAGTTTTGATGCCAATGGTTCACATGCTCTCGGATTCTCAGGAGCAGGTGTTTACTGACTATGCGACCAGCGGTGGAAACCTAGTGGTCGGATACTTCTCGAACATTTCCGACCGGACGCTGCGAGTGAAACTTGGCGGCTACGGTGGCGCATTGGTCAAGGACGTTATCGGTGTGTACGTAGAAGAGTTCTATCCGTTCCGCGAAGCCACTGTTGAGCTTTCCAATGGATATCAGGCGAAGCTTTGGGGAGAGCTATCGAGACTAAACGGCGCGGAATTGGTCGCTGAGTTCAAGACTGGTCAGGCCCTGGGGAGCGTTGCAATCGCAAAGCGCAAGTTGGAGTCTTCGACTGCTTGGTACCAAGGTACAGAGCTCACCGATGACTCACAGCGTGCATTTTTCCGAGGCATAGCCGCGGATTTGGAGATTAAGGCAACCGGTCTTGAATCCACCGAAGTTGTAAAGCGTGGGCCGTACCAGATAGAAATCGATCACGACGCCAACACTGTCAAGGTGACAAAGAGCTAGGCATGCAGCTGGTTGGATAGCATAAAAAAAGGGTTCCGATTTCTCGGAACCCTTTTTTGTTCGTGCGGGTGAAGGGACTTGAACCCCCACGCCTCGCGGCGCCAGATCCTAAATCTGGTGCGTCTGCCAATTTCGCCACACCCGCAACAACAACAAAGCATAATGGCTTTTTAGGCTGTGGAAAACCCAAGACCAAGCTTTTCAGTCCGTGGCATTGTTTTGGGATGGATCAGCTCGAGGAAATTTTAGGCAAGACACGGTTTTTGGCGCGCACCAAAGCCCTCGATGTTCGCGCGGCCACACAGTTGGCAATTGATAGGGCAGCGGAGGTCCATCACGGCCCGCTGGATGAGGCGTTGCTTAGCGAGCAGGCGAATCTTGAGCTAACCGGTTTGGGGGTCTTACAGCCGTTGCTGGACGATCCCGAAATCGAAGAGATTTGGATAAATCGCCCCAACGAGATTCATTACTTCGGGGCGAACGGGCACAAGCTGCTTGTGACGGAGGTATCAGCTACTCAAATTAGGAACTTATGCTTCCGCATGCTTTCTTTTTCAAGGCGCCGGGTTGACCGCATGACGCCCTATGTCGACGCAGCCCTAAAGGACGGCTCAAGACTGCACATTGTTATTCCGGAGGTGACCTCGGAACATTGGGCAGTAAATATTAGGAAATTCAATAAGCCAAACGTCACACTGGCCCAGCTGCAGGAGCTTGGAAGTGTCACACACCACCAAGTTGGATTACTTTCGGACGCCATGACCAAGGGCAAGAGCGTTTTGGTATCCGGCGCCACCCAAGCGGGCAAGACGACGCTCATGACGGCCATGCTCGCTGCCTCAAATAGCCAAGACCGAATTATTTCGTGTGAGGACACTTTCGAGCTTTCTCTAAAACAGTCCGATTGGGTGGCGATGCAGACTAGGCCTGCCGGCACCGAAGGTGCTCCCGAGATTTCGCTTAGAGAGCTGGTTCGTCAGGCCCTACGTATGCGCCCGGATCGCTTAGTTATTGGCGAGGTGAGAGGCGCCGAAGCTTTGGACATGCTGATTGCACTTAATTCAGGCATCCCCGGTCTATGCACGTTGCATGCCGATTCGGCCAAGGCCGCAATTCGAAAGCTTATGACTTTGCCGCTACTGGCCGGGGAAAACATCTCCGACGCTTTTTTGCGGCCGACTGTTTTGGGCGCATTTGATCTTGTTGTTTTTTGCTCACGCGATGAACTCGGTCAAAGAAAAGTGAGTGAGATTCTCGAGGTGACAAGTGAACTTCTTTAGCCTTTTAATTTCAAGTGCGGGGCTTTACTCCAGGAGAAAAGAAACCTTCGTCTTGGCCGCTCTGGCAGTATTTTTATCGGCTGCCCTTGCTCAGGCTACGACCGATGTTCTGGGCTTGTCGCTTTCGTTGAGCGCACTGACTGCCGGTGCGGTTATCGAGGCCATTAGATTACGCGCTCGCTCAAGGCAAAACCACTTAGACCGACTCTGGCCGCGGGTGTTCGATTCTTTTCAAAACGCCACGCAATCCGGATTATCACTACAGGAGCAGCTTGAATACCTAGGGACCATGGGCCCAATTCGCCTGAGGATACATTTCGCGAGGCTGCATCGCGATCTAGACAGAGGTAATGACATCACTGAAAGCCTTGAGGTCTTTCGCGAGGCGATTGGATCCAGACAGGGCGATGCGCTGTCCTTGCTGATCGAGGTAACAACGGAGCTTGGAACCGCCGGAGTCGCGGAGAGCTGGAGAAAGGCTGCGGCCAACCTTCGATCAGAGCAGGCAATGTTCGGTGAAGTTATTGCTAAGCAGGGCTGGGTACTTGGAAGCGCAAAGGTTGCTCTTGTGGCTCCGTGGTTGGTCGCGTTCTTACTGGTGCGTCTAGAACAAAATCGTGCGGCTTTCGAAACTGGGCTAGGTGTCCTGGTTTTATTAACGGGTCTTCTTTTGTCTTTACTCGCCTATGTAGCCGTGAACAAGCTAGGCAGCCTCACTCTGCCAGGGAGAATCTTCAATGCGACTTTCTAACCGAGTGCTGAGCGCTCACCTACCTCCGGCACAGCCGGGGCTGAAGCTACGGATCTCTAGCTACCAAAAAAACATCTTTGTTGCAAAAAACAAGAAGGCTCTTCGAGAACTCCCTGACTTTACCGAGGCAGTGGCTTTACTTTTGCAAACCGGGCTTCCTGTGGGTGTTGCTCTTAGTTGGTTGCAGCCTCGAATGACCGGAGAGCTAGGCAGGGAGTTGTCGATCGTAATCAACAACATCGGTCTTGGTGCCGATTTGGCAGCGGAGCTCTCCGAAGCCGCAACTCGTATCGGGCACGAGGGCTTTCATGAATTGGTGGAAAAGTTGAATATGAGCCTTGACAGGGGAGCACCGGTCGCTGAGCAGACCATGCAGTTGGCTTATTCGCTGAGGCAAGAACAAGGACGAGCGCTACTTCGACAAGCCGGCTCAAGTGAGACCAAAATGCTAATCCCAACGGTGTTCGTAATTCTCCCGGTGACTGTTCTTTTTGCTGTCTTTCCGTCCGTGCTAGTGCTGCAACAGTCTTTTTGAAAGGAGATTGCAATGAACAAAGTTAAATCAGACAGGGGTGACGTTCCTGGTTGGGTGCTAATTACTCTGATGACGGCAGGATTGGTGGTGTTGATATGGGCATTCGCTGGACCTGCGCTCGAAGGAGTATTCGAGCAAGCAATGTCAAGGGTGGTCTCTTTCTAGCTGAGAGAGGTAACGCAGTCGTATCGGCAGTCATGAACATCGCTCTTGCGACCCTCATAACGCTCAGCTTGGTAACGGTTGTGTTTAGTGCCTACTACGGGCTAATTATTAGAGACGCTGTCATCACAGCAGCATCTCGTGCTGGAAAAGCTGAGTCGGCTAGCCAGTATCCATACTTAATGCAAATGCTAAAAAACAGTCTTCCTTCCCTGGCCAACTACGAGGCACACATTGCTCAAGAAGGAAACTTTATGAGAGTGGACGTGACCGCCAAGCTTCCCGGTTTCGGCTTTATCGAACCGCCGCCGATTAATTACTCGGCGCTCGCGGCAAGGGAAACCGTTGAATGAGAATGGTTCCAGCCCGCTGGAGGCTGTGGCACTTTTGATGTTGTTGGTGTTGCCGATTGCGCCCTCGTTGGGCCTATATCAACACTTGAGCGACTCTCTGGCTGCCGAGTCGATTGCTAGGCATGGACTTAGGTCAGCTGTTCTGTCGAAGGAAAAAGGGGAGGTCCCCAGACAGCTCAGCGCGGTTTTGGAGTCCCTAGCCGCGAGCTGGGGTAAAACCCTTGGTGGCTATGAACTTCGATGCCTAAGCGACTGCCGGGATTCAGATATTTTGTCGTTGGAGATTTCGATTGGCTCGGCAAGAGCCATTCAAAGTGCTGGGTTAGAACCAAGATGAAATCTGACCGCGGAACAATTGCACCGCTTATCGCCACCTACTTGGCTTTGATCTTGCTGTCCGTGTTCGGTTCAGTGGCTGTCGTAACTGCGTTGGTTGCTGTGAATCGAGTCCAGGGAATTGCCGACATGGCAATTCTCTACGCCCACGACAGGTCCGTAACGGCGGGCATCCCCAACCAGGCACAACTGTCCCAGGAGATCGCGCTATTTCTTCAAAAAGCGCCAAGTGCCCACAGGGTAGTCGTTGTCTCGGCAGCAGCCCGAGTTAATGCGGACACTTCGACACTCAGGATATGTGCCAGGTATAAAAATCCCTTGGGAATTGGTGTCGAAAGCGCAATTATTTGCCGAGAGTCGAAGGCCAAAAGTTTTCTTCTTCCATAGCAGTCAGTTTCAAAAGTGACGCAGTTCCGCCCGAAACATCGAAGTGCTGAGGGGCAAAAAAAAGACAGATTACTCGCGAATCTGATTCGTTATCAAACCGAAACGCGTATGGCGTCTCTGGGCAAATCAAACCCCTAGAGTAAGAAAAACGTTCATCGGGTATGGGACCCAATGTCATGTTCAACAGAGAAGGAGAAAGAATGAAGAATTTCCGCGGATCAGCAGTTGTTGCTGGCCTGAGCGTCGTAGCCCTAACCCTCGCGGGTTGCGCGGCTACTGAAGAACTGACGCCAACATCTAGCCCGTCGGCTGTGGCTGAAGAGGCCACACTCGCCCCCCTTATCACTGTCGCCTGGAACGATATTGTTGACACCTTTAATTCAAGTTCAGCCGCCGGCAACAATGTGGCCAACTCGTTGACTACTTACTTGACCAGTTCGACCTTCAATTATTACGACAACTCACCGGCCTTAGTGAAGAACACTGAGTTTGGTACATATGAGGTCGTGAGCGAAGACCCACTGACAGTCACATACACCGTAAACGATGGAGTGGTCTGGTCGGATGGAACGGCAATCGATGGAGCCGACCTTGCTTTGGCATGGGCGACTATCTTTGGCAAGTTCAAGGATGCGGACGGGGTCTACATGTTCTCCCACGCTGCGCCTAAAGACAACGTAGCTTCGAAGCTTCCAACAATCAGCGGAAGCACGATTACTTTTGAGTATGACGTCCAGTACGTTGACTGGGAGCTTGCTTTCGGAGTCGGAGTTGCTGCTCACGGAGCTGTTCAGATGGCTTACCCTGACTTGAGCATCGCGGATGCTAAGAGCAAGTTGATTGACTCTGTTATGAACGAAGACACTGAATGGCTTGCATCGGTCGCAACTGTCTGGAACGAGGGCTACTCATCTGTCAATACGCCTGAGAACCCGCTCGTTTACTTGTCCTCAGGTCCCTACATTCTTGAGGAGCTTGTGGAGGAGCAGTACTCGACTCACGTTCTGAACCCTCTCTACACTTGGGGCCCAAAGCCTCAGTATGAGCGAGTCACTATTCGCCAAATTGAGGACTCGACTGCCGCCATCCAAGCTGTCGACAATGGAGAAATCCAGATTGCCTCGGGTCAGCCAACGGCCGATGTCTTGGCTCTAGTGCAGGCGCTTGCCAACGCAGAGTATGCGTCCAGCGAGGAAGCGGCATACGAGCACATTGACCTTACTGTTAACAACGGAGGTCCATTCGATCCGGCTAGCTACGGCGGAGACGCCGCTAAAGCACTGAAGGTTCGACAGGCATTCTTGCTGTCAGTTCCTCGAAATGAAATCATCGAAAAGTTGATCAAGCCCCTGAACCCAGATGCAAAGGTCCGAACCTCGGTGCTATTCATCCCGGGTGCTGAAGGTTACGACGAGGCTGAGTCTTACTACTCCGATTACCTAGGCACTGACGATGAAAATCGCGTCAAGGCCAAGGCTCTGCTTGCAGAGGCCGGAGTCTCTACTCCAATCGATGTTGAGTTCTGGTACCCAGAGGGCAACGTTCGTCGCGGCCAGGAGTACGAGCTACTCAAACTATCCGCGGATTCGGTTGGCTTCAACTTGATCGACGAGTCTGAGCCAAACTGGGCATTCACCGAGACGGTGTTCCCAGACCTGAACCCACACGATGCAGTTATTTTCGCTTGGGCTGCAACATCGTTGTCAGTTTCGGGTGACGACCAGTACCTAGTGCTGGGCGGACCTTCTAACTGGACTGGCTTTGATAACGCAGCCGCAAAGGGTCTGTTGGACGAGTTGAATGTGGCCGTAGATCCAGCTGAGCAGCTTCGTATCCGCCTTGCAATTGAGGCAGAGCTTGCCAAGGATGCATACAACATCACTCTGTTCCAGTTCCCAGGCCTAACCTGGTGGGACAAAGAGGTCACTGGCGTATCGCCAAACCTACTTGTTCCTTACTTCTACTGGAACTTCTGGAACTGGGCCCCAACCGCGGGCTAGTCTAGAAACGTAATTGTGAGGGGTCATCATTGTTTATCAGTGGTGGCCCCCAACAATGTAAAAAAGGGCGATGATGCTTAGTTTTATTGTGCGGAGATTTGCGGCGACTCTGGTCGTGCTACTAGTCGCATCTTTCATTGTCTACCAACTAACCGCCATATCTGGCGACCCATTATCTGAAATACGTGCCTCACGAGATCCAAACACGCAAGACCGTCTTCGCTACCTAACTGGGGTGCTCGATCTGGATGTTCCCCCATTTCTAAGGTATTTCTATTGGCTAGGTGGGGCGGCCGGCTGCTTGGTTGGACGTTGTGATCTTGGAGTGTCGATAGCTAAGGGCGAGAGTCTTGTGACAGAAGCTCTGGCCGGAGCAATTGCCTCAACCCTGCAACTAATCATTTTGGCGACGGTGCTCTCAATTCTGGTGGGGGTTGCTGTTGGTATGACCACTGCACTTCGTCAGTACTCGGGCTATGACTACTCAGTGACCTTCTTCGCTTTTGTTTTTTACTCCCTACCCATTTTCTGGGTGGCAGTTTTGCTCAAGGAGTACGGGGCGATTAGGTTCAATCGCTTTTTAGCGGATCCCACCTTTGGCCCTTGGGCGCTAGTCCTGATCCCACTTTTTCTTGCCGTCATAATTACAGGGATAGCAGGCGGAAGGCTCAAAGCCCGTATTCGTGTTTTCTTGATGTCGTTAGTTTTGTCCGTCACTTTGCTCGTTAGTTTGAATATCACCGGATGGCTTACATCTCCATCAATTGGAGTGGTTGGTGTGGTACTTGTGACGGCTGTAATTGCAGGAGTGGTACTCCTGCTTTCCACGGGCTTTGGTCAGCGCAGGGCAGTCTATGTCGTCGGCTCCATGGCCCTTGCAGCTGGGGCCATGTGGCTGCCTGGACAGTATCTTTTTTACTACCTTGAGGGCCCATTGGGAATCGTGGCGATGATTTCGATCATGGCGGCTATCGGCGTTGGACTCGCTCTGACTTTCGGCGGAGATGCTCGGGTGCAGATAGCAAAAATTGCCGGCTTCGTTGGGGGCCTCAGTGGTCTTGTTTTAGTAATCGATGAGGCCATGCAGTACTGGAGCACTTACTTGGAATTGATCCCGTTGAAGACGGGCTTTGTCTCCACAATTGGTGCCGTCACCCCCACAATTGGGCGAGAGGAGAACATGTGGCTAAGTTTGCTGGACTCATACGCCCACTTGATTCTCCCGACAGCAGCTCTCATGATTGTTTCTGTTGCTGGCTATACGCGGTACGCTCGCGCGTCTCTGCTTGAGGTTTTGAACCAGGACTACATAAGAACCGCTAGGGCCAAGGGGCTCAATGAGCGAACTGTGATTGTTCGGCACGCTTTTAGAAACGCAATGATTCCAATCGCCACAATTATCGCCTTCGATATTTCTGGCCTTATTGGCGGTGCAATTATTACTGAGCGGGTATTCGCGTGGGATGGCATGGGCGCGCTTTTCTCCAAGGGGCTCAATGCCGTTGATGTGAACCTAGTGATGGGCTTCTTCCTGGTTACCGGGCTGCTGGCGGTTATAGGCAACCTGATTGCGGATCTGCTTTATACCGCTCTTGACCCAAGAATTAGGGTGAACTAATGGCGAGAAAAAAGCGTGAGGATAGCTCTCAGCTCAACAGCGAAATTTCGATCGAGCAGCGGGAGACTGAAGGACTTTCTCTTGGAACGATAGTTCGCAGGCGTTTTTTAGCCCATAGGGCTGCCATTACCTCACTAATCGCGCTGGCCGTGATTACCTTGCTTGCCTTTACTTCCGTGGGAATCGTCATTGGCGGAAACGGATCCCTAATTACCGACCCGAATACGGGCAGGCTAGCAGTAGACGGCTTTCGAGTTCCAGGCTGGTGGACTTACAACTGGTACGAGAACTACGACATTTTGAACCCAGGCGGAACTCCGACCATGACCCTCTGGCCATTCAGTCCAGGGGCGCACCCATTTGGTCAAGACACCTTGGGTAAGGACATCTTTGCACGAGTGATGCGCGGAACCCAGCAGTCCTTAACCGTTATTTTCCTTGTCGGCCTTATTTCGACTGTGTTGGGTGTCGTAATAGGGTCGGTGTCTGGATTTTTCCGCGGATGGCTGGACAGCCTCCTAATGCGTTTCACTGACACCATAATTATTATCCCTACTCTGGTACTGGGCGCCGTTCTTGGCCGCACGTTTGGTGGGAATGCCTGGTCGCTTGGAATTCTGCTCGGCCTCATCGCCTGGACTGGACTCGCGAGGCTCGTGCGGGCAGAGTTCTTGGCACTTCGAGAAAGAGAATTTGTTGATGCAGCACGGGTTGCAGGGGCATCGAATTTTAGAATCATTTTCAGGCACATACTCCCGAACTCAATCGGAGTGATTGTCGTAAACGCAACTCTGCTAATGTCAGCCGCTATTTTGATCGAAACTTCGCTTAGTTTCCTGGGGTTTGGAATAACCTCACCCGATATTTCTCTGGGTCAAATTATTTCCGAGTACAACGAGGCGTTCAAAACCAGACCTTGGCTTTTTTGGTATCCGGGATTGTTCATTGTCGTTATAGCGCTCGGTATTAATTTCGTGGGTGACGGCTTGAGGGACGCATTTGATCCCAGACAAAGACGCTTGCCCAGAACAGATGGCGCACTGCAAGACCTCAAGCGCTTGATTGGAAAGCGAAGGGCCGGGAAGTGATTCTAGAACGCCAAGGCGGCAAGAAGGGTAAGCGTGATGAGAGCCAAAATGGTCCTAAAGTGCCAAGCCGTGTTCACGCTAGAAATCAAATCCAGCCCTTGAGTTTTTTCCCAACGGTTTCTAATTACAGCGGCCGCGGCTCCGGACTCACTGGTTACAAGATCCCCCGGCCTTACGGTCCCAGCGAGGTAAGTGGAGTCTGGGAGGTGCTGTCCTTGATCCTTAGTGGCAAAGAAGGCTGCGTGGCGTCCAGGAGCCGGCGCTCCCCATGCGGTGTATTTCTTTTGGCCAACAAAAACTGCAAGCGCGTAGCGAGTATCAACTCGATCAATTGCGCCCCAAGAGATGTAGTGACTCCGTATCAAGTTGACGATTCTCACTCCACCATCGTCGACTTCCACTCGCGGCAGCCAAAACATTACTGCGCTGCTATAAACCAAGAGGGCTGCAAGTGGAACAGATCCGAGCGCGCTAGCTACTCCGTAATCTCTGACAAAAAGAACCAAGGCCAAGGCCATTACAAGTCCGACGAGGATGGTAATTACCCTGCCGAAAGTAGACCTGAAAACTTGCATGACTCCAATCTATCCGCAGAGGTAATGTCGTGAGCGAAGACAAGCAAACCATTATCGAGGCTACGGGGCTTTCGGTTGATTTCTGGGTCGACGGCGAATGGGTAATGGCTGCCTCGGGGGTTAATTTCAAGGTTGGCCAAGGCGAAGTTCTGGCCATTGTGGGTGAGTCGGGATCGGGAAAGTCGACCTCGGCGATGAGTCTTCTGGGCCTATTACCCGTGAACGGCAGGTCAGCAGGATCGGTGAAGCTGCGAGGCGAGGAGCTAGTGGGGGCTGAAAAAGCACGCCTGAGACAAATCCGGGGAAAGGAAATTGCGGCGATTTTTCAAGAGCCGATGACTGCTCTAAATCCCGTCTACACGATAGGTTTTCAAATTGTCGAAGCAATTCAGGTTCATAATTCTGGAATGACAAATGCTCAAGCGAAGAACAGAGCACTTGAATTGCTGGCAATGGTTGAGCTTCCGGACCCGGACAAAGCATTCAGCTCCTATCCTCATCAGCTTTCGGGAGGTCAGAGGCAGCGCGCAATGATTGCGCAGTCCATCTCATGCGATCCTCTTTTGCTGATTGCAGATGAGCCAACTACGGCACTGGACGTGACAGTCCAAGCCGAAATTTTGAATCTCCTTCGAGATCTAAATAAGAGACTCAATTCAGCGATTATTTTGATTACCCACGACATGGGTGTGGTGGCGGATTTATCAGATCACATGATTGTCATGAAAGATGGTGTGGTCGTGGAGGCTGGAACAACCATTGACATTTTCAAACGACCGTCCCACCAGTACACCAGGGAATTGCTTGCAGCGGTTCCTCACTTAGGAACAGTCAGTGTTGCGGAGCCAAGGCCAAGAGCCGAAAGAGCTGAGCCATCTCTCAAGATGGAAGCCCTGAACATCGAATATCCTAAGCGCGGTAAAGTGCCAGCCTTCTTGGCCGTTCAGGATGCAACTTTCGAGATTTACCCTGGAGAGGTACTCGGATTAGTCGGAGAGTCGGGCTCAGGAAAGACCACAATTGCCAGAGCTGTCGTCGGGCTTATGCCAATAAAGAGCGGGCAACTTGAAGTTGCAGGTCAAAAGATGGTGGGGGTATCGAAAAAGGATCTTCAGGCTGTTCGAAGAAATATTGGAATTGTGTTTCAAGACCCGGGCTCGTCCCTAAACCCACGTTGGCCAATCGGCCAGTCTATTCAAGAGCCTCTTTTACTCGCTGGTCAAAGCCCTAAAGAGCGAAGCCACAGGGTTGGCGAACTGCTCGACATGGTTGAACTTCCAAAGTCCTACCGGAATCGCTATCCGCATGAATTATCTGGGGGGCAGCGACAGCGAGTCGGTATCGCAAGGGCCTTGGCTCTTAACCCGAAACTTCTGGTTGCCGATGAACCGACAAGCGCCCTGGACGTATCGGTGCAAGCGCGGGTTCTTGAGCTCCTGCAGGAAATTCAAAAAAAGCAGCAGTTTGCGACGCTTTTTGTCTCGCACGATCTTGCAGTAGTAGACCTATTGAGTGATCATATTGCAGTCATGCAGCATGGAGTCATCGTTGAGCAGGGAACAAAAGACCAGATTCTTCGTAATCCTCAGCAGGAATACACCAAGAGATTGATCGCCGCGGTGCCGGTGCCGGATCCGGAGGCTCAAGCAAAGCGCAGGGAAGATGCCAAACGGACTTTCGGCCCGAAAGGCTAATCTTCCAGTTCCGGTTTCACTGGAGCAGGTGCCTTGTAGTCAGGCGCGTAGATAGGCAAGTACTTCCAAAACAAGAACGCTCCAACGAAGTTCAGCAAACCAGTTGCCGCGAGGGCGCTTGCTAATCCCACTGATGCGGTCAGTACGGTGATCATCGCCGGAGCCAAGGCCACGCCACCGGAGGTGAGCATCCTAAAGGCTGCCAAAAACTCGCTTCTCGAGCCTGGAGGAGCCAGGTCAGCTCCCAGAATCATATTTATGCCAGCCGAAAGCGCATTGGCTAGCGCGGTGACGGCCGCCAAAATCCAGAAGGTAAATACGTCGGTGACCAAAAACGAGAACAGGTAGGTCGTTCCAAGGGCCAACAAGGTGGGAACCGAGGACCAGAACTTTCCGTAACGATCCATGATGATGCCGGATAGATAAAACAAAGCAAAGTCTATGAAGCCAGTCAGACCAAAAATAAACGAAGTTTCACCCGGAGAGATGCCAAGTTGAATCGCCAGCAACGGTAACCCGATGAGTCGAATTGTTCTTCCGGCTGAAATGATTGCCGATGCGACACCTAGCGTGGCCAGCTTCGGAGCCTCTCGTCTTGCAACTTTCCAAACATTTCCGTTTTGACCAGAAGGTGCTGTCTTCAGTCGACCCTTGGGAGCGAACATTATCGAAGCACCAGAGGCCAAGCACAAAATAGCAGCGGCTAGGTAACCAAATTCGACACCGTATAAAACGATGAACGCTGAACCCAGGACCGGTCCAATCGCCATGCCACCCCGAAACATTCCCCCAAGAAGTGACATCGATTTTGGTCGGTGTTGCTCGGGAACTATTTCGGCAAGCAGGCTGTGACGCGCCAAGCCAAATAAAGAGTGCGCCGCACCGAAACCGAGAGCGCTTAGAACGAGTGCCGGATAACCCAGATGGAAAAAGGCCAACAGTGTCATGGCGAAACCCAAAACCGTACTGGCAATCATGGCCTGACGTTCGCCAATTTTTGAGTTCACCCAAGAGGCCGGGACCTCAAAGACCATTGTTGAGACCATCAGGACAGTGGTTACGATGCTGGCTTCAGCCAGGCTGAAACCAAAGCCCACCGCCGAAACCGGCAAAATCGGAAGGAGTGCTCCCTCAGCTGCGGTGATCAGCAGCGAGGGCAGATAAATGGCTGTGACTAACTGGCGCTTTCTAAACTCTCCAGATGTCATGGTTCTTATTATTCACCCTCGAACCAAATACAGCAGCGAGAAGTATCAGTGCAGCGGACAGCCCGAGCGTCAGTGTCAGTCGCTGGCCGGTTACCGTAAGAAGCAGGATTGTGGAAATAAGTGGGGTAAAAAAAGCAATCGTGCCCACTCGTTGAGCTGGAGCGTGCTTCAATGCGTAGTCCCAAAGATAAAAAGAGCCGCCCAGAGGCCCGAGTCCCATGAGCACCAGCCATAACCACTGCACAGAGTCAATGGTCGCAGCTGGCTCAAAGATGAAGTGCGCCCCTATCGCGAGCATTCCGGCGACAAAGCTATAACCTCCAACCGCAGCCGTTGGTGAGTCGGCCAGAGACTTGCTGATCAGTGAATAGCTTGAAAATATAAGCGCCGCGATTCCCGCGTAAACATATCCGACTGCAAATCCGCCGACCAATTCGGTTCCGGACAAAATAGCCAATGCCGCACCCGCAAAGCCCAGAATTCCGGCAATCCAGTGTTTGTAGGTAAGGCTCGTGCCCTTAATAAACAGTGGAGCCAGTATCACAACCAATATCGGCCAGAGGTAATTCACGAGGTTGGCCTGAACGCTTGGAGCGTTTTGTAGCCCAGCGAACAGCGCAAAGTGATAGCCCAGAAGCCCATAAACGCCAACCAATAGCACTCGTTTTCTAGGGATCAGTCTTGGGATGCTGAAACCCGAAACGGGCAAGGCGATGACGGAGCCAACTACAAGACCTATGCCGGTCATCAAAAGAGGTGGCACTGTGTCCAATAAAATTGCCAAACTTGCTAGGGATCCCCAGAGTAAGACCGCCGCGAGGGCAGCCAAGTCGCTTCGCACTTCCTGATTCTAGGGGTTGTAATCGGCTGTGAGTTCCCGAGTTTTATTACAAATGGCCGCTCATGTTTGGTACTCTTGAGTGCTCGGAGTATTCCGAGGGGCTACTAAGTAACTAAACATGGGGATGATCGGTTTCGACATTGCATTGCTGCGTGGATGAAGCGGGTCGAGGATGAGCACTTATCTCGTAAACGATGTGTTCAAAACTATAGGTGCCAAAACAAAGCGCGCCGACTTCGCCCTAGCTGCATAGCTAGCCTCGAGGTCCGTCTGACTAGGTATGATTTCGATCTAGCTCCAGACGTCATTTAGAAATCTAGCTAACCGCTTGCGTCAAAGGTGCGGTTGGGACTTTTTACTTTGACTGGGCTTGTCGGCGTAGTTGCTTCAAACAAATGCCGGAGCCGAGTAGAACGAATTCTGAAGCTACACCCGTAGAAGAGCCATAATCGATGTCATGGACGGGGGTTCAATTCCCCCCATCTCCACAACCCCCATATAACTAAAGGCCCCTCTAATCCGGGGCCTTTAGTTATTTAACGAGATGGCTTGTTGCCGAACAGGCGGCTGTCTCGGCCACGGCCAATAGACTTAGCCAAATGGCTGAGCTAGATATTGGAAGACAGATTAGAGACTTAGAGTCTCTTTTTCAGGGTATCTCCAAGGTCCTAAACCCCGAGGGCCTAAAGACAAGAGTCAGCGACTTAGAGGCGCAGGCAACCGATCCGAACATTTGGGACGACCAGGTGAATGCTCAGGCTGTCACTACTGAGCTGTCGCGCACCAAGGCGCAACTCTCTCAACTCGAGGAGCTCGGCCAGGACATACAAGACCTAGAAGATTTCAAGGAAATGGCCCTGGAGGACAAAAGTGCAGCGGACGAATTCGCTCTTGAGCTCGCAAGGGTAACGAGCGAACTTGACCAGCTGGAGACGCAAACTTTGTTGAACGGCGAATATGACCCCAGAGGGGCAATCCTCTCGGTGCGCTCTGGTGCCGGCGGAGATGATGCAACTGACTTCGCCGAAATGCTGATGCGAATGTATTTGCGCTACGCCGAGAAAAATGGCCACAAGGCCAAGGTCTTGGAAATTTCTCACTCCGAGGGCGCCGGCATAAAAAGCGCGACCGTGGAAATGGATTTCCCCTATGCCTATGGGCAGCTGTCGATCGAGTCCGGCACTCACCGCCTAGTCCGCATGAGCCCGTTTAATGCTGCCGGAAAGAGGCAGACATCCTTCGCGGCAATAGAAGTCGTGCCGGTCATGGCTGTTACTGAATCGGTAGAAATCCCGGACTCAGATATTCGAATAGATGTTTTTAGATCTTCTGGTCCAGGCGGTCAATCGGTCAACACTACTGATTCGGCTGTGAGGATCACCCACACACCTTCCGGCATTGTCGTGTCCTGCCAAAACGAAAAGAGCCAGTTGCAAAACAAAGCTTCTGCGATGAGGGTATTGCAGTCCAAGCTTCTTGATGCCCAGCGCCGGGCGGATAACGAAAAACGTAAAGAGCTCGCCGGTGACGTCAAAGCCAGCTGGGGAGAGCAGATGCGCTCCTACGTCCTAGCCCCGTACCAGATGGTTAAGGACCTAAGAACAAACTACGAGGAGAATAACCCCGACGATGTGTTCGATGGAAAACTCGAGGGCTTTATCTCCTCCGGAATTAGGTGGCGCAAAATGGGGCAGTCAAACTAGCCCTGCAGTTTTCTTTTACTCCGCCTAGGCTTAGTAAAACCAACACCAATTAGGAGCACAAGTGCCACGGGAACGCGGTCAAAAAGCGGTAGCGACAAACCGCAAGGCTCGCCACGATTACCTCATAGAGGATGAGATCGAGGCTGGCTTGGTGTTGACTGGAACCGAGGTTAAGTCACTGCGGGAGGGACGAGCGTCGCTGGTGGACGGCTATGCGGTCATCGATCGTGGAGAAGCCTGGCTCGAAAATGTTCACATTCCGGAGTTTTTAGCAGGGTCTTGGACGAATCACGGGACAAGGCGTCGACGAAAGTTGCTGATGCACAGATCTGAAATTGAAAAGCTAGCCGGAAAAATTAGTGGCTCAGGAATGACATTGATTCCACTGTCGTTGTATTTTTCTGACGGCAAGGCCAAGGTGAAGATTGCTCTTGCTAAGGGTAAAAAAGAATATGACAAACGCCAGAGCCTAAAAGAGGCGCAGGACACCCGAGAAGTCGCGAGAGCCGTGGCAACTCTTGGTAAAGAGTGGTGAGCGTTTTTCTCTCAAGTTTTATCGGGATAGAGTTATTGAAGTATTGAGGAGCTATTTTTGACTTATTTGATTGCGTTGCCATGTGTCGATGTGAAGGACAAGGCCTGCATTGATGAGTGCCCTGTTGACTGCATTTATGAGGGTGACCGCATGCTCTACATCCACCCAGATGAGTGCGTGGACTGTGGAGCCTGTGAGCCAGTTTGTCCGGTCGAGGCTATTTACTACGAGGATGATATTCCTGCTGAGTGGAGCGACTATTACAAAGTAAATGTTGACTTCTTCGACGAAGTTGGCTCTCCAGGGGGCGCCGCAAAAGTGGGCCCGGTCGCCGGAGATCACCCTATAGTTGCCGCTCTGCCTCCGCAGTTGCAGGCGTAATTTCCGCGACTTTTTCTGGTGGTAATCACATGTGCCCTAGGCTGTTACCTAGGCATGACTAGGAGTAGCAATTGAGCGCGGATAAGGTTTCCATCGACATCGATGGCAAAGTTGAAGAGTATGCGGTAATTCCTGCGACTCAAGGCCCATCGGGCATAGACATTTCAAATCTAATAACCAACACCGGCTTGACCGCGTTTGACCAGGGCTTTGTAAACACTGCATCCACAAAATCAGCAATAACTTTTATTGACGGGGATAAGGGAATTCTGCGCTATCGCGGGTATCCGATCGAGCAACTCGCTGCTAACAAAAGCTTCCTTGAAACCTCCTATCTCCTAATCTACGGTGAGTTGCCTACAGCAGCGGAAGCAGAAGAGTTTGATCAGAATCTAAGGCGGCACACCCTTATTCATGAGGGCATGAAGGACTTTTTTAAGGCCTTTCCTCAGGATGCTCACCCGATGTCGGTTATGTCCGCTGGGGTCAGTGCGCTGTCGACTTTTTACCAAGACTCGCTTGACACCAAAGACCCCGAACAGGTTGAACTTTCGACACTTCGACTCTTGGCTAAACTCCCGGTAATTGCTTCATACGCTTATAAATCTTCAATTGGGCAAGCGTTGCTTTACCCGGATAACTCTTATTCAATGGTTGAGAATTTTTTGAAGATGACATTCGGAAATTACGCCGAAGATTATTCTCAGAACCCGGTAGTCACCCAGGCGCTAGACACGCTCTTATTGCTCCATGCTGACCACGAACAGAACTGCAGCACCTCAACTGTTCGATTGGTTGGCTCCTCCAATGCCAACATCTTCGCATCGGTTGCCTCCGGCATAAACGCTCTTTCTGGTCCATCACACGGTGGTGCGAACGAAGCGGTTTTGGAAATGCTTAGCTCTATCCAAAACTCCGGCGAGGGCGTCAGCCAGTACGTAGATCGAGTTAAGAACAAAGAAGAGGGCATTCGACTCATGGGCTTTGGGCATCGAATCTATAAGTCTTTTGACCCTAGAGCGACGATTGTTAAGCAGACTGCGGACCAGGTTCTAAGTGAATTAGGTATCAACGATCCGATGCTGGAGATCGCCAAGGAGCTTGAGGCAGTTGCGCTCTCGGATGAGTATTTTGTGGAGCGCAAGCTTTACCCGAACGTGGATTTTTACACCGGCGTGATTTACAAAGCCCTAGGTTTTCCTCCTCGAATGTTCACACCGCTGTTCGCAGTTGGACGACTCCCGGGCTGGATTGCTCACTGGCGCGAGATGATGGAAGACCCAAGTACTCGCATTGGCAGGCCGCAGCAGCTCTACACCGGACCAGCCGAACGCTCACTTTAGATTTTTTGGTACATCCGCACCCGGGTGCTGCCGAATTTTTTGTCGGAAATCACTTTTAGCCAATCTGGTTTATCTAAATCCTCAGTTTTATCGGAGCGCTCGACTACGAGTGTCGCGTCTGGGCTCAGGTGGTTTCCCAGCGACGCCAAGATTTTGAGAAGTTCACTGTTGGTAAATTCATAGGGTGGATCTAAAAACACTAAGTCAAACACTTGGGTTACGTTTTTGAGATACCTGAAAGCGTCTAGGTTTTTGTTTGAAACTGCTGCACCAGGGCGTATTTTCTGAACAGCTTTTAGGACCTGTTTCGAATTTTCGAGACAAATTTCGTGGGCCTCGGGGTTCTTCTCGACGAGGATAACGCTGGCGGCGCCGCGGGATAGGGATTCAAGACCCAGCGCACCGGTGCCGGCGAATAAATCAAGCACTTCGCAGTCCTCAATTAGCCCTCGCGCCTCTAGGGAAGCGAAGATAGATTCTTTGACTCGATCCCCTGTCGGGCGAGTGGACTTAGCCACCGAGTGCAATCTAATTGACCCAGCATCTCCCGAAATGATTCTGCTCACGGGAGTGAGCCTAGTGAAACTTTCTCGGAACATCGGCCATGATTGGCTTGTGCTTACCGATTTGACGCCATTGGCCGGAGTTCTTGGGGATAAAACCGCCAAGGCTCTTGATAAGCAGTTTGGAATCAAAACGGTTGCAGGCCTTCTCTTGCATTTTCCAAGACGCTACTCCAAGCGCGGCGAGCTCACCGATTTTTCATCGCTACCCATCGGCGAAGTTGTAACCGTTGTTGGTCAGGTTCAAAGTACTAACCAGCGCAGTATGAAGGGACGTAAGGGCAGCATCTTCGAGGTAGTTCTCGGGGATGGAAATGGTCAACTAACCCTCGCGTTTTTCAATCAGACCTGGCGGCAGGCCGAGCTACATGCCGGCGTTCAGGGGCTATTTTCTGGAAAAATCGGCGCCTTCTCGGGTAGATTGCAGCTCACCCATCCTGATTATGAACTTTTCGACGCCGAAATTATTGATCAGCAGGCCAAGGCTTGGGCCGAGCTTCCGATTCCGATTTACCCAGCAACCGGAACCCTGTCGAGCTGGAGGATTCAGAAAGCTGTCGAAAAAGTGCTTGATGCGGGCCACCATGCTCAAGAGGTCATTCCAGCTGGGCTTCTAGAACAACAGAAGCTCATGCCGCTCTTGAGCGCGATGGAAATGATTCATCGACCCAAAAAAGATTCGGACTGGGAGCAGGCCACCAATTCTTTGAAGTTTCATGAAGCCATGCTCCTGCAGCTCGGCTTGCTGGAGCGTAGAAAAAAAGCCGAGTCAGAAGAGGCTGCAGTCTACAAATCCGGGATGTTGCTTTCTAGATTTGATGAGGGTCTTCCATTCGACCTCACCCCTGGACAGATCAACGCAGGAAGTCAGATTGCTGCCGATTTAGCTCGAGGTCACCCGATGAACCGCATGCTTCAGGGTGAGGTGGGTTCAGGCAAGACGGTTGTGGCTCTTCGAGCTATTCTGGCGGTCGCGGAATCCGGTGGGCAGAGTGCTCTTCTGGCACCAACCGAGGTGTTGGCATCACAGCACTTTCGTTCAATAGTTCAAGCGCTCGGGCCGGCCGTAACTAAGGAGCTTGGAGTCAGACTTTTGACGGGGCAACAGCCCCAAGCTATGCGCAAAAAAACTCTGCTGGACATGGCATCTGGTAATTGCCGCCTAGTGATCGGAACTCACGCGCTACTCAGTGACAACGTTTCGTTTTTTGACCTTGGTCTGGTGATTATCGACGAGCAGCATCGATTCGGAGTGGGCCAGCGCGAAGCCCTCAAGTCCAAGGCGAAAAAATCTCCGCACAGCTTGGTGATGACCGCAACTCCAATTCCGAGGACGCTTGCAGTCACGGTCTTTGGCGATCTCGATGTTTCTTCCCTGAGGGAACTCCCAAAAGGGCGTCAGCCAATCCTTACTCATGTCGTCGATATCTCTCGCAAGGACCTTGTCGCCAGAGTATGGGAGAGGGTCTCTGAAGAGGTATCGGCGGGCAGGCAGGCTTTTGTCGTCTGTCCAAAAATCGACCCTCAGCAAACAGAGGACACTGGAGCAATGGTTCCGCACTCTGAAAATCTGGAATCCGAGCATGGGCTTGAGCCTGCGAGTGTCACAAGTGTTTTTGCCTCCCTGGAAAACAACAAGATGCTGGCTGGGATTCGTATCGGCCTTCTCCACGGCCGCATGAGCTCGAAAGAAAAAGACGAAGTCATGGATCAGTTTGAATCTGGTCAACTTCAGGTGCTTGTCGCCACCACCGTAATTGAGGTCGGAGTGAATGTCCCAAATGCTTCAACAATGGTCGTGCTGGACGCAGATCACTTCGGACTCTCTCAGCTTCATCAGCTTCGTGGTCGTGTTGGCAGGGGAGAGCATGCCGGGCTTTGTCTCTTGGTTTCAGGAGTAGATACTGAAACCTTGGCGTTTCAGCGCTTAGATGCCCTCAGTCGAATCAGCGACGGTTTTGAACTCTCGGAGATAGACCTTGATCTTCGGGGCGAGGGCGATGTTTTGGGCGACACTCAATCTGGGGGTCGCTCGTCGTTGCAGCTCCTTCGAGTTGTCAGGGATGCCAAATTGATTCAAGAAGTGAGGCCTCTGGCTGTCGACATGGAAAAAGCCGGCATGTCTAAAGAATTGGCGCTGGTTTTGGAAATACAGGATGCGGGGCAGCTGGCTCGCGGCTAACCTAGTGACGTGAGTTCTGTAGCGATTTATCCGGGGTCCTTTGACCCGATAACAATGGGGCACCTGTCGGTGCTCTCACGATCCGCAACGGTCTTTGACAAGGTCTATCTGCTGATAGTCCATAACAGCTCCAAAATAGCCGCTATGGACCTTGAGACCCGTGTGGCGATGGCGGAAGGAGCCATAGCGGAGGCTGGTCTTGCCGCCAAGTGTTCAGTTCAGTCACTACACAGTGGTCTTCTTATAAAAAAAGCCCAAGAACTTGGTGCGAATGCAATCGTGAAGGGCTTTCGTAACTCGGCAGACATCGACTACGAACTGCCCATGGCCAAGGTGAATCATGACCTAGCCGGGATTGAGACAGTGTTTATCGCCTCCGAGGGGAACTACGGGCACGTCTCTTCAAGTTTGGTCAAGGAGGTCTTTGCTCTCGGCGGAGACATATCCAAATACGTAACTCCATCGGTTCTAAAAAAGATGCAAGAAGGAAAAGAATGACCCTGCTGGTTGCAGTCCACGATCTAATGAAACGACCCGGTCAAATGCGGGAGATCCAGATTGATCACGCACAGGAAATAGGAATTGGGACCTCAGTTGTTGAGGTTCCTGCCAAGTCAACCATCGAGATTTCCCTGAAGCTGGAGTCGGTCCACGAGGGCGTTTTGGCCACGGGCGAGGTCTTTGCAACTGCCGAGGCTCAGTGCTCGAGATGCCTAGATCCGATCAACCTTGAGGTTGAGGTGGATTTTCAGGAACTTTTCGCCTATTCTTCTAGCTCGGATGAAGATTTGGTTGTTCTTAGTGAACACATCGACTTAGAACAAGTCCTCATTGATTCGATAGTCTTGAATCTTCCCTTCCAGCCTGTGTGCGCCAAGACCTGTCTTGGCTTGTGCCCAGACTGCGGAATAAGATTGACTCAAGATGTAGAACACGGCCACGAAAAACCGGTTGATCCGCGTTTCAGTGCGCTACAAGATTTCGCGAATAAGGAAGAGTAAAGATGCCAGTACCAAAACGTCGACAGTCTCGCTCGAACACACGCTCACGTCGCTCTCAGTGGAAGGCTGCGCCAATCACATTGGTAAAGACCATTGAAAACGGCGAGACCGTTTACAGCTTGCCTCACCGTGCCAAGGTGGTAACCGACTCTGTCGGCACCGCACTTTACATGGAATACAAGGGCCGCAAGGTAGCAGACGCATAACCAATGCCCCTTGACGAGCTGTCACAAACGCTCGGCATCGAGATTGATCCCGAGCTACTCACGCTTGCTCTGACTCACTCCTCTTACGCATACGAAAACGGTTCCAAGGACAACGAGCGTCTTGAATTCCTTGGCGACTCAGTGCTTGGCTTTTTGGTTGCAACTTTTGTTTTCCAAACTCATTCCGACCTTCAAGAGGGCGAGCTCACGAAGCTGAAAAATGCTGTCGTTTCAGCCAACGCCCTGGCCACGGCCGCTAATCGCATGAACCTAGGTGCTTATATTTTCCTCGGCAAAGGCGAAGAGCAGACCGATGGTAGACAGAAAACCAACATTCTTGCCGATACTTTTGAAGCGGTCCTTGGCGCCGCATATCTTTCAAATGGGCTCGAGGGCGCAAGTAAAATTGTCCAAAAATTTATCCTGCCGCTTTTGGATGACCCGGACGCAGTCCGAGAAGCAAGTGACCCGAAAACTTCGTTGATTGAAAAACTTCAGCGGTTATCACGAGAGCCTGCTTCCTACGAAATAACCGCTACCGGACCTGAGCATGAGCGGGTTTATCGCGCGGAGTGTTTTTCGGCGGGCAAGTTGCTTGCAGTCGGCGAGGGCAGAACCAAGCGCAACGCTGAGACTGAGGCTGCTATTCAAGCCCTCAGGTCGCTTCTAGGGTCCTAATGCCGGAACTTCCCGAGGTGGAGACGGTTCGTGCTGGGCTTGCCTCCAGGATAATCGGCTCTCGAGTGGTTGACATTTCAATAAGTGACGCGAGGTCTTTGAAGCGTCACGTCTTGGGTCCGAAGCACTTTGTGGACGAACTCTTAGGCCAAAGCTTTCTGGCAGTTGTTCGAAGGGGAAAGTTTCTTTGGCTACCCCTGTCAGATTCTCGGGCACTTGTTGGTCACTTAGGCATGAGTGGCCAAATGCTTTTACGGGACAAGGGCCATGACCCCGATCCCCAGACCAGAGTGGTTTTATCTGTCGAGTCCGGGTCAGGTCAACTACTAGAGGTCAGATTCGTCGATCAAAGAATTTTTGGTTCGTTGGCGATTGAGGATTTGGTTCCAACTTCAGATCGGGCACCCGGAGGCTTCAGTCCCGAGAGCCCGGTGAATAGCAGCATCCCAAGTGTGGTTAGACACATCGCCAGAGACCTGCTCGATGTGAACTTCAACATCGACAGCGTCGCTACGAAAATGCAAGCTCGAGCATCCGGCATCAAGCGCGTGCTACTTGACCAGAACTTGCTTAGTGGAATTGGAAATATTTACGCCGACGAATCGCTCTGGCTCGCACAGCTTCACTATGACCAGCCTGCCAACAGTATCGCTAGGGAAAAGCTAATCGACCTGATTTTGATCGCAACCGGTGTACTGGAGCGCGCAGTTATCCAAGGCGGGACTTCCTTTGATGAACAATACAAAAATGTGAACGGTGAAAGTGGCTATTTTTCTCAGTCTCTAAATGCCTACGGGCAAGCTGGAAAACCATGTCCTAGATGCGGGACAGAAATCAAGCGAATCGCTTGGGCAAACAGGGGAAGTCATTTCTGCCCAACCTGTCAGAGGTTAGTTACCTAGCTGTTGAATTACCACGCCACTGCTTGGCCGAGATCCTTGGCCACATTGCCACCGCAAAGGCCAGCACTGCGGCACCGTAGGACCAGATAAATCCGGCTTGATTAGCGGGAATCATTTTGTCTTGCCCGAAGCTTTGGCTGAATAAAAAAAGTGACCCAAGAATCGCGATGGCGAAAAAAAGATTTGGACTTCTGAAGTCCGATGCAACTCTAATTTGCAGGGCAACCAGCAGCACCAGGCTGAGACTGAGAACTGACCCAATTGGGAGTTGGTCGAATAATGAGCTTTGATGCAGAATCGTGCCGAAAACTGCCACTGCTACCGCTTTCAGGACTGCCGAAAGGCTTTTGCCGGTGGCTCTTTTTTTGCTCTGCACCCCTTGAGCCTAGAACCTAATTGCACGCCGCAGTCTGTCCCACTCCAGCCATTGAGACGCTCACCTAATCAAACTGGAAGAAAATCGCTAAACTTTTGGCTCGGATAGGCTTTATCTGGAAGCGAAAGGGGTTTTTGAGCTTGCATCTAAAAAGCATCACCCTAAAGGGTTTTAAATCTTTCGCCCAGGCAACAACGATTCTGTTGGAACCCGGAATCACTTGCGTAGTTGGACCGAATGGTTCCGGTAAGTCCAATATTGTCGACGCTCTAGCCTGGGTGATGGGCGAACAGGGTGCGAAGACCCTTCGTGGCGGCAAGATGGAAGATGTGATTTTCGCCGGAACTTCAACCAAAGCGCCGCTTGGTCGGGCAGAAGTGTCACTCACCATCGACAACTCAGACGGGGCTTTGCCGATTGAGTATGCCGAGGTCACGATTTCGAGAGTCTTGTTTCGGAACGGGGCCTCCGAGTATTCGATCAACCAGCAACCCTGTCGCTTATTGGATGTCCAAGAGCTGCTCAGCGACACTGGTCTCGGCCGTGAGATGCATGTCATCGTTGGACAGGGGCAGCTCGACACCGTGCTTAGAGCCACACCACTTGAGCGTCGCGCTTTTATAGAGGAAGCTGCGGGAATTCTAAAGTTTCGTCGTCGTAAAGAAAAGACAGAGCGCAAGCTGGAAGCAATGCAGTCAAACCTGACCAGACTGCACGACCTGATCGCGGAAATTAGGCGCAATCTAAAACCGCTTGGACGACAAGCGGAGGTAGCGAGAAGCGCCCAGGAAATAGCCGCCGTGGCACGGCACGCCAAGTCCCAGCTTCTTAGCGTCCAGGTTCGTAGCTCTAAAGAGCAGCTAGAAGCTGCTTCAAAGTCCGAAAACGAACGCAAAGCCGAATCTTCTTTTGCTCAAGCGCAACTAGCGAGTGCTAGAAACGCGATCGCGCAAATTGAATTGGAATTGAATCCAGATGAATTAGACCAAGCCAAGTCGAAACTATTTCGCTTCGAGGCCATCGAGCAGAAGCTTAGAAACCTAAAAAACCTTGCCGATCAGCGCGTGAATCTCTTGGTGGATAATCAGCCCGAATCTGCCGGTTTGGAAATTGAGTCATTGGAAACAGAGCTTTCATCGGCGACAGATTTACTAAGAGTTATGGAGCTAGAGATACAGGCCAGTACCGCGAAGCTGGCCGGATTTGAGCAGGCCAGGCAGCTGGCTTCAGAAGCAATGAATTTATTTGACGCAGACTCGATTCGTCATCGAAGCCAGCAGGAGTCTCAGGCTCGCGAAAGAAATCAGGCGACCGGGGAAGTTTCACTCCAAGAGGCGAGAATCGAATCTGTTCATCAAGCCCGCCTCAAGCTTCAGGACAGCATTTCCCAGGCAGAGTCTCGCGTTAATGAGCTATCCAGACAGCAGTCAGCGACGACAACTGAAGGCCTGTCCACCTCTGATGACGCGCTTCGAAAGGGTTACGAATTAGCCCAGCTGACTGAATCAAAAGCCCGAAGGCTAGTTGACGAGTCTCGCCAGGAGTTACATTTTGCTGAGCGAGAGCGAGACGCTCTAGCCGCAAGGCATGCAGCACTAGGCCTAACCCTCGATCAATCGGACGGCGGCGGGGAAGCAATTAGGGCAAAGCTTCAGGGCATCAAGGGGCTGCTAGCAAAGAGCGTCAGCGTTGAAAAGGGTTTTGAGAAAGCAATCGCCGTGGCACTGGGAGCCCTTTCGGACGCGATAGTTGTCGACAGCAGAGTTCAGGCGATCGAGGCCATTAGATTCCTCAAGGCTCAAGATCTTGGTCGTGCAGAGTTTCTTGTCACAAGCTCCGACGTTGAAACCGGCAAGCTTGCCCAGAGGGCAGGGCTTGTAAACGCCAGCACACTAGTAAGCGCACCCAAGTCAGTTCTTGCACTTCTCGAACATTTTTACGTGGCAACAAACCTCGATGATGCCGAAAAGGCCCTAGAAATCGATCCTGAAATAACCGTCATCACCAAGGATGGGGACTTAGTTTCCGAACATACGGTCCGAGGCGGTGGAACAAAGCTTGCATCCAAGCTAGAACTCAGTGCTGAAAGGAATTTCGCGGCCACAGGTTTAGCTAAATTCGAGTCTGAAATTCAGGCTCTCGCGAAAAAACTCAGCGATGCTGAGGAAGGCTCAGAGGTTGCGACCGCAGGTGTGAAAAGAAGTCTGTCCGAGCTGCAAGAACACGATGCACTTTTGGCAGCCAGTGCTGAGCGAGCCGGAAGGCTGATAGCGCAACTGGATTCCGGCCGCGCTGAGATCGCAAGGTTTGAGGCCGAAATTGAACTGCAGGACCAGCTCGCCAAGACGGCGAACCAAGAGCTGGAAGTCTTGGCTCAAAAAGTCGCAGACCTGCCTGAACAGTCTTCAGTCGAAGTATCCATAGAGGCGCGCTTGGAGCTGTCGAGGAATCTAGACTCTTCTAGGCAGCAAGAGCTAGAGGCCAGGATTGAGGCCGGCACTCTTGCCGAGCGAAGCAGTGCATCTTCCAGGCAGTTGGCGGTTTTGAAGGGTCGATTGGCTGAAGCCGTTTCTGCCAAGCTTGCCGCTAATGATGCGAGCGTGGCTCGAGAGAACCAGCTGACTAGCGCCAGAGACATTCTTTCGAAATTACCTCAAGTAATGACGCTGACCGGGGCTCTTTCTTCGAAGCTGCGGGTTGAGCTTTTGGATCTACAGGCTAAGCGGTCGCAACGAAGTGAACGCCTAGCGCAGCTGAGGTCCCAAGCGATTGAACTGGAGGCCCGATTTGCTAGCCTAAATTCTTCTGTTCACGAAGTCGAGATGCAAAATTACGAGCTCCGCCTAACCTTGCAAAATCTGAAGGATCGCGTCGAGTCTGAGCTGTCGATGAGCATCGAGGAGCTACTGGAGGAAAACACGGAGGTTGATCAGCCGCTTGAAGATTTGCAGAAGTTGCTTAGACAGGCTGAAGCCAAATTGTCACAACTGGGAGCTTTCAACCCATTGGCGCTTGAGGAATTTTCAGCACTTGAAGAGCGCCACAAGTATCTGAGCGACCAGCTGGCCGACTTGACTGCCGCCAGGGCCGATTTGACCTCGATTATTGGCGACCTTGACGGCAAGATGCAGCATATTTTTTCTAGTGCGTTCGAGGACACAAAAAAAGAATTCGAAAAAGTGTTTCCGCTTCTGTTCCCAGGAGGAACCGGCTCACTGAGCCTTACTGAGCCGGATAACTTACTGGTCACGGGCCTTGAGGTTTCGGTCAAGCCTGCCGGCAAAAGAATTGAGCGAATGTCTCTTCTTTCCGGCGGCGAGCGCTCTTTAGCTGCTGTCGCATTACTCATTTCAATCTTCAAGGCGAGACCAAGCCCGTTTTATGTTCTAGACGAGGTTGAGGCCGCGCTGGACGATTCAAACTTGGGTCGTTTATTGACCGTAATCAAATCACTTCGAGACAGCTCCCAGCTGATTGTTGTTACCCATCAGAAACGCACAATGGAAATCGCAGATGCTCTCTATGGAGTCTCGATGCGTCAAGACGGAATCACGCAGGTTGTTGGCCAGAGAATTGACTTGGCAGGCTAATGTTCAAATTCCTAAAGCGACTTCGCGGCCAAGAAGTGGATGCCTCATCTCCAGTGGTAGACAGCCAACCATCGACCGTCATTGAAGTTTTGCCCGGGTTGGATTTACCCTCGCAGGCTCCCGCCAGTTCGGAACCAGAAGTCGAAACTGGAACTGCGGCCACATTGGCCAAGTCGGACACAAGCATCGACAAAAAAGAGATTTCAGAACCGGCTCTTGTTTCCGTTGAGCTTCCCAAGCGATCTCTGGGAACTGGAATCAGGTCACTATTTAGTGACTCAATGGATATCGATCAGCTTGAGGATATTCTCATTCTGGCTGATTTCGGCGTTGAGACAGCAGAGGAGATCGCGGCTGAGCTGAGACGGGAGGCAAACAGGCAGGGCTTGACAACTGACCCTGAATTGCGGTTACTGCTCAAAGATTTGCTAGCAAAAAGGCTCAGCCGAAATGATTCAGCACTCAACCTAGATGACGGCACTCTGCCCTATGTGATTTTGGTAGTGGGTGTGAACGGTGCCGGAAAGACCACAACCATCGGGAAGCTTGCAAGGTGGCTCAAGGATGGAGATTGGGAGGTCGTTCTAGGGGCAGCTGACACCTATCGAGCAGGCGCGGTCGACCAATTGGAAACTTGGGCGAAGCGAGCTGATTCTCCAATTGTCAAGCCTGTCAAAGAGGGCGCGGACCCTGCCTCGGTTGCCTACCAAACTGTGGAAATGGCAATAAGGACTCAGGCTGACATAGCAATCATTGACACCGCAGGGAGATTGCAAAACAAAAAAGACCTGATGGACGAACTGGGCAAGATAAGAAGAGCAGTCGAGAAACAAGCAAAGATCTCCGAGGTCCTCCTTGTAATCGACGCAACTAACGGTCAAAATGCCATGAGTCAGGCCAGGGCGTTCACCGAGGTGGCAGAGGTCACCGGCATTGTTATGACCAAGTTGGATGGAACCGCTAAGGGTGGAATTCTCTACTCATTGCAAAAAGAATTGAATTTGCCAATTAAGCTCGTCGGTGTTGGCGAGCAAATAAATGATTTTGCGTTTTTCTCACCCGAAGAATTCGCCAAAGGTCTAGTCGCTAAGAAATAGGAGTTCCATTGTTCGGCAATCTTTCTGATCGGTTATCAGACACGTTTAAGAACCTGCGTGGCAAGGGCAGGCTTTCGGCCAGTGACATCGATGCCACGCTGAGGGATATCCGCAGAGCCCTGCTAGAGGCTGACGTAGCCCTTGAAGTAGTAAAGAACTTTATAGCGGCTATCCGCGAACGCGCACTCGGTGATGAGGTCTCGAAGGCCCTGAACCCGGCTCAGCAGGTGGTTCAGATTGTCAATGATGAGCTGACCAAGATTCTCGGAAGAGAAAACAAAAGAATTCAATTCGCCAAGTCTCCTCCAACCGTGATCATGCTGGCTGGTTTGCAGGGGTCTGGAAAAACCACGTTGGCAGGCAAGCTCGCCAAGTGGCTAAAAGAGCAAAATCAAACCCCGATCTTGGTCGCGGCAGATTTGCAGAGACCAAACGCGGTCACCCAGTTACAGATATTGGGCGACAAGGTTGGCGTACCCGTGTTTGCGCCGGAGTCTGGAAACGGCGTAGGTAACCCGATAAAAGTTGCCAAAGATGCCATCGCCTATGCCAAGAAGGCTCAATTTTCGGTTGTTATTGTCGACACTGCTGGTCGTCTAGGTATCGACGAAGAAATGATGCAGCAGGCCATCGGCATCCGCGATGCCGTGAGTCCAGATGAGATTTTATTTGTTGTGGACTCGATGCTCGGTCAGGACGCCGTCAACGTGGCGAAGGCATTCAAGGATGGCGTTGGAGTAACCGGCGTGGTCCTAACCAAACTCGATGGCGATTCCCGAGGAGGTGCGGCACTTTCGGTTGCAAACATAACCGGAGCACCGATTCTGTTTAGCTCCACGGGTGAGGACCTCGAATCATTCGAGCCGTTCTATCCGGAGCGGATGGCAAGCCGAATCCTTGATATGGGTGACGTAGTCAGCCTCATTGAGCAGGCGCAAAAGACTTTTGACGAGGAAGAATCAAAAAAACTCGCCGACAAGATAGCTAATGACGAATTTACGCTCCAGGATTTTCTAGAGCAAATGCAGCAACTCAGAAAAATGGGCAACATGAAAAGCCTGTTGGGCATGCTTCCGGGCGCTGGGAAGATGAAGCAGCAGCTGGAGGACTTCGACGAATCCGAAATCGCTAGAACCGAGGCCATCATCTTCTCAATGACTCCCTTGGAGCGAAATGGCCCCAAAGTGCTAAATGGATCTCGGCGAATGCGAATAGCAAAAGGTTCTGGCACATCTGTCACAGAAGTAAATCAACTCGTGAATAGGTTTGAGCAGGCAGCCAAGGTTATGAAGACCATGTCAAAGGGCGGAATGCCCAATATTCCCGGCACGAATCCGGTCACAATGGGCGGAGCTGTGGGCGGCGGCTACATCGGCGGCAAGAAAAGTGCAACGAAGAAAAAGGGCTCCAAAAGCGGAAATCCAGCTAAAAGAGCGGCAGAAAATCAAGGTTTGGGCGTCTCGCAACCCCAAGAATCAAAACCCGGTAGTGCTTTTGGTCTCCGAAACTAGCGAAACTTCGTGTTTTCTGGCAGACTTTGACAGTTCGAGCGTCTCGACCCTCTAACGAGACGTAATCGAAAAACCTTAGAGAAACACCAGAGTGTGTCCCCACGCTCACGGTGGAAACTCATCCCAGAAACTCACAGGAGAATTGTGGCCGTAAAGATCAGACTTCAGCGCATTGGTAAAAAGCGCAGCCCTCACTACCGCATTGTGGTAGCCGACTCTCGAACTCACCGTAACGGTCGAGTAATTGAAGAGATTGGGCGCTATGTCCCAACTAATCACCCGTCCATCATTGAGGTTCAGTCAGAGCGAGCAAGGTACTGGCTATCAGTTGGCGCTCAGCCAACCGAGCAGGCAGCTGTGATTCTAAAGCTCAGTGGTGACATGGCCAACGAAAACGGCGAGTTCAAGAACACCATCAAGCCTCAGGTTGCCAAGACCCCGTTCGTGCCAGACGCAAAGAAGAAGTCAGTTCTTCTTCCAAAGGTCGAGAAGAAAGCGCCTGTTGAAGACGTGCCAGCTGCCAAGGAGGCAAAAGCTCCTGCCGCAGAAGCGCCATCTGAGACCCCATCAGCAGAGACTCCAGCCGAAGCTCCAATAGCAGAGGCACCAGCGGTCGAGGCGGAGACTCCAGCCGAAGCTCCAGTAGCCGAGGTGGTAGCCGAAGAGGCGCCTGTGGCAGAGGCAGCGGAAGTTGTTGCTGAAGTAGCTCCAGCAGAGGCTCCAGTAGCCGAAGCTGAAGAGCCAAAGGCAGAATAATCATGTTGCAGGCGACCCTCCAGTTCCTAGTTCGTTCAATTGTCAGTAATCCTGACGACGCCACCGTGGCAACGCGGAAGGTTGGACCGAACGACCTACTGGAGGTGCGCGTGCACCCCGACGACCTGGGTCGAGTAATCGGGAAAAATGGCAGGACTGCAACAGCTCTTAGGACAGTCGTGAATGCTCTTGCAGACGGCAAGCGCGTGCGAGTAGACGTGGTGGACACCGATTTCTAGTTCCACTGAGCTCCGAGTGGGGCGATTGCTTAAGGCTCACGGTCTCAAGGGAGCTATAAAGCTCGAAATTTACACGGACAGTCCTGAGCAGCGCTTCACACCGGGCGCGGAAATTAAACTTCAGGTGCCAGAAGACTCTTCTTGGTTTGGTAAAACAATTGTTGTTAAAGAACTTCGTATGTACAACAGCTCTCCCGTTTTGTTTATCGAGGGCATCGAAAGTCGCGAGGATGCCGAAGGCCTTATTCGGGCAATTCTTATTGTTGATCAGCCTCTCAATGAGCTGCCTCAAGAGCCTGAGGCCTGGTTTGATCATCAACTGACGGGTCTAAAGGTTTTCCGAGACTCCATCGAGGTCGGTTTTATTGACCGGGTTGAGCACAAGCCTGCGCAGGATTTGCTCGCCATTACGACGGAGAATGGTGAGGTTCTACTGCCGTTTCTAAAGATTTTTGTCCCAAAGGTTGACATCGATTCCGGTATCGTGGAAATTACTCCGCCCGGAGGGCTTTTCGAACAGTTGGAGACCCCAGCTAATGAAGATTGATGCGATAAGTATTTTCCCGGAGTTCTTTGACGTCCTGGGGCTGTCGCTGTTGGGTAAGGCCCAAGATCAAAAAATCATAGGCTTTGAAGCACACGACCTACGCAAGTGGACTATTGATAAGCACCGAACAGTCGATGACTCTCCATACGGAGGAGGGGCTGGGATGGTAATGAAGCCTGAGCCTTGGGGCGATGCTTTCGATGAAATCATTCCGAAGGGCCAAAGGCCAACAATTATTTTTACCACGCCAGCTGGCATCCCCTTTACCCAGAAGCTCGCCGCTGAGCTCGCCGCCAAATCGCACCTAGTTTTTGCCTGCGGACGATATGAGGGCATTGATCAGCGAGTTGTGGAACACGCCAGTGAGCAAGCGGAGGTGTTAGAAGTTTCAATCGGTGACTATGTCCTGAACGGGGGAGAGGTCGCCGCGATCGCAATGATGGAGGCAATTTGCCGCCTGATTCCTGGTGTTATCGGAAATGCTGAATCATTGAGCGAAGAATCTCACAACTCTGGGCTTCTTGAATACCCCAGTTACACAAAGCCGGCAAGCTGGCGCGGACTTGAGGTGCCGGAGATATTGCTTTCTGGACATCACGCCGAGATTGAGAAGTGGCGTAAAGAGCAATCACTCACTCGCACGAAATTAAATAGGCCTGATTTACTGGCTGAATAGTTGCCAATAGTCTTTCGCTGTGAGAGACTTCTGAATGTTCCAATCGTCTCTGCCGCAGGGGAGTCGGAACAAATACATTATTAGAAACTAGCCATTTTGACCTGCGTGCAAGAGGAAAGAATAAAATGAACATTCTTGATGACTTAGATGCCAAGAGCCTAAGGCACGACATTCCAGACTTCCGAGCCGGTGACACCGTCAAGGTTCACGTAAACATCGTTGAGGGTAGCCGCAGCCGTGTACAGCTTTTCCAGGGAATCGTAATCGGTCGCTCCGGGGACGGAATTCGCGAGACCTTCACGGTTCGTAAGGTTTCTTTCCAGGTCGGCGTAGAGCGCACCTGGCCTGTACACACCCCAGTTCTTGAGAAAATTGAGCTTGTCTCGCGCGGAGACGTTCGACGAGCAAAGCTTTATTACCTGCGCAAGCTTCGCGGCAAGGCCGCAAAGGTTCGCGAGAAGCGCGACAACGTCAAGTAGAACACCCCCCAATGTCGTTCGACGGGGGATTGCGACCCCGGAGGCCTGGTGCTATGAACGGTTTCAGGCGTAGGTCTCGCCGTTTACGTAAAAATCCAGTATTAGCTTTCCTGGTCGACTTTATTGCAATCGTGGGAGTGGCTTTACTGCTCTCAGTTCTCATTAAAGCCTTTCTCATAAGGTCATTCTTCATACCCTCTGGTTCAATGATGGACACTCTTCAGATAAATGACCGAATAATCGTGAACGTGCTAGTCCCAGAAGTGCTGGCTGTTCAACGCGGTGATGTAGTGGTTTTCCAGGATCCGGGTGGTTGGCTCGGCGTTGCTAATTCGATTGAGAAGCCGGCAATTGAAGAGCTTGGTGACTTTGTTCTCGGAACCTTCGGCGTAACAGCTCCTGATTCAGCGGAGCACTTAGTCAAGCGAGTGATAGGTGTTGGCGGAGACGTTATCACTTGCTGCGGCGCTGACGGCAGGCTACTGCTCAACGGCGTTGCTATCGACGAATCGTACATTCGTGATGGAGCAAATCCCTCTGACATCGAATTCTCAATAACTGTTCCCGAGGGATACCTATGGGTAATGGGCGATAACCGAGGAAATTCAACCGATTCTCGGTTTCATCAGGATCTGCCTTCAAAAGGGTTTGTTTCGCTCGATGTAGTAGTGGGTCGGGCAATGCTGGTGAGTTGGCCGGTAGCTAACTGGAGTTACCTTGACAACTACTCGAATACGTTCGATGTCCTACCCAAACCTTGATCTAGAGCGTGAGCTTCTGCAGAGTCATAGGCTCGTCATAGGTATTGATGAGGTCGGTCGTGGAGCTCTTGCAGGACCAGTGGCCGTCGGAGCCTTTGGCCTCAACGCCGACGGTCTTCACTCAATGCCAACGGATTTACGCGACTCGAAACTGGTTACAGAGAAAAAGCGTGCTCCGCTGGCCCTTCAGGTCGCCAGCTGGGGGCAGCCGAGCGTCGGGTTTTCCGATGTTGAAGTGATTGAGACAAAGGGAATTAACTTTGCTCTTCAGAAGGCTGCTCTTAATGCCCTAGAAAAATTTGACCTAACGGGAGCGATTGTTTTGCTTGATGGTAGCCACAATTGGCTAGGAGATATCGGCATTGAAGTGCGGGTGATTGTCAAGGCGGACCGGGATTGCGGGTCAGTCTCGGGCGGTGCAATTAGTGCCAAGGTTGAACGTGATTCTTTGATGGCGAAGCTTGGTCAGGAATTCCCGGCTTATGGCTGGGGAGGGAATAAGGGATATTCCTCGCCTTCTCACATAGCCGCACTTCGGCAAATTGGCCCGAGCTCCCATCACCGTCTCAGTTGGCTAACGAAGATTCTTGCGGATGACAACGGCTTGTTTTGAGGGTTAGGATTTAGGCCTATGGATGAGAACGAATTTGAGGACTACGACAGGGTAGCTGAGCTAGCTCTTTATCGCGAGTACCGAGACGTAGTGAAAATGTTCCGCTACGTGGTTGAAACTGAGCGCAGATTTTATCTTGCCAATGACGTCGAGCTAAAAAGAGTAGACACCGCAACAGATTTTTACTTTGAGCTTGCAATGAATGATGTTTGGGTTTGGGACATTTATCGCAGCGATCGATTCGTAAAGCAGGTAAAAGTCATGACATTTAAGGATGTCAATGTTGAGGAAATCGGTAGTCAAGAATTTGAACTACCGGAAGAGTTGGCAGTGGGCGATCAGCCCTAGTTATCAACAGCTTCGGAAGGCTCCTTAGAGCCCAAGCTTTTTCGATGTGACACTTCTTTCAAAGGGAGGGTCCATGTACTTAAGTCAAGTTGAATTAGATCTGATTTCCTGGTGCGCACTATCTGAGCCCGGCGATGCTTTGACCAGTTTGATCTGGAACGAATTTGGACCGAAAGCGTTGGAAAACGTGAAAAGGCGAGATTTCGCGACCTGGCGGACTTTTATTTCTGAGAACTCTCCCGAGTACTTGAGTGAACTTAGCTCCATGGAAGAGCGAGCTTGTCTTCGACTGCCGAAGGCCAATGCCCATCAACTCGTCGAGCGAGGAATCCGATGGAACGCGAGACCGGTTGCGGTCGCATCCCTACCAAATGTCGGAGGCAGGTTGTCCGACCTCGGAGTCCACGCACCACTTTTGATATGGGTGGCAGGCGATCACGTCGCGTTAGAGCAAGACTTTGCAGGGATCGTTGGTACCAGAAAGCCTTCAGTAAAGGGAGCATCAAATGCCAAAAGACTGGTTGCAGGCTTGCGCATGCCCATAGTTTCAGGCGGAGCTATTGGAATTGACCGGGCGGCCCATGAAGCAGCTCTTGAATTTCGACTGCCAACGGTCGCAATTATGGCCGGCGGCCTAGACAAGGCCTACCCCATGGAGAACTGGGAGATGTTTCACCAGATAGTGCGCTCCGGGGGAGCACTCATGAGCGAAATGCCTCCCGGCGCAGCTCCCAGCAGGTTTAGATTTTTACAGCGTAACCGGCTCATAGCAGCAATGTGCAGAGAACTTTTCGTAGTTGAAGCTGCCTTTAGATCTGGTTCTAGGAACACTGTCAATCACGCTAGAGCTCTCGGGCGAGAGGTCTATGCTCTGGCGGGTTCTTGGGCTAGCGAGCAAAGTCAAGGCTGCAACACAATGATTCAAGAGGGCGTAGCTAAGCAATATGCTCTTGATGACCCAATCGAGATCGAGCCCTCTTGGACCGAAAAGCGAGTTCAAGATGCCCTTCGAGCAGGTGCGAAAACTCCCAGTGAAATAGCCATGGAGTCTGGGGTCGGTCTCAAACAAGTTAGATCCATCATGCTGCTCGACGCGAAAACTTGTAACTAAAAGCCGACCGCCGGCGTCCAGGGACCTTTCGAAAAAAAGCCTGACCGCAACGATCGTTTTGAGATTCTGCGTTTACTCTGGAGGCATGCAGAATCTAAACCAGGACTTAGTTCAGTTTCTAGAGCAGCTAAAAGCGCGTGGGGTTTCTGCAAACACCCAAAAGGCTTACAACTCTGACATCAACGATTTACTAACTTTTTTGTTGGATACAAAGCAACTCTTAGACCTTGAGGCCATCAGGAGCTGGCTTTATCGAATTTCCGAGGCTGGTGCTTCAAAGGCAACACTGGCGCGAAAAACCTCGGCGATTAAAAGTTTCACTGCTTGGAGAGCTGATTTAGGTTTGGCCGATCAAGATCCGGCATTGAGGCTTCGGTCTCCCAAGCTGGACAGGCCGCTGCCTAAGGTCGCGTCGGAAATCTCATTGGCGGAGGTGTTTGATCGAATGCTGTTTCAGGCCACTGCAGATAACCCAGTCGCCCTCATGAACCACTGTGCCGTCGAACTTCTTTACGCAACCGGCATGAGGGTAAGTGAGCTAGCCGGGTTGGACCTATCGGACATAGACCACGAACGACAGCTCTTGAGGGTCACCGGCAAGGGCAATAAGCAGCGAATGCTGCCATACGGACTGAGGGCGAAGGACGCAATCGATCGTTGGGTCGGACTTGGAAGACCGGTTGTCGAAATACCGACTTCATCAAATGCTCTGCTCTTGAGTTCACGCGGCGGAAGGGTTGGGGTTCGTCAGTTATATGACGTTGTTGCAAATCAATTGGCGACTACCACCCTCGGTTCGGCAGGCCCGCACACTCTGCGGCATTCGGCGGCGACACATCTTTTGGATCACGGCGCCGACTTGAGAGCCGTGCAGGAGATACTTGGGCACGCTTCCTTGACTACCACTCAGATTTACACACATGTTTCAGTTGAACGCTTGCGTTCTTCCTTTGAACAGGCGCATCCTCGCGCATAGCCCGGAGCGAGTTCAGCTCACCTTAGGCAAAGCTCGCTCTTGTCTAGCAATCTCAAAGTATCTGCCGCCGTGACTTCAAGGGGGCGGATAATGGTAGTTATGAGCATGAGTACCGGGCCAAAGCAAATCTCGACGTGGATTCCCGGGGTCGCGGTCGCAGGCGCTGCAGCGTTGTTGGCCTGGAGTCTCCATTCACTAGTGCCCTCTATTCCGCTACTGACCGCTGCCGTTGCTCTGGGCATTCTGGTCGGTCAGCTTCCATTTGTGCGGCCCGCGCTGATGGGTATTCTCAGCCCCGGACTGAATTTTACTGCCAAAAAATTTATGCGCCTGGGTATCGTGCTGTTGGGTCTCAAGCTAAGTCTGGTCGACATTGCCCAGCTGGGTTGGGTTTCGATTATCTCCGTAATCGGTGTGCTCTCAATCACTTTTGCCGTCACAATCTGGCTAGGTCGGCTCTTCAAGCTGCCGGGGGATCAGCCTTTGCTCATCGCGACCGGATTCTCCATTTGTGGAGTCTCTGCGATCGGCGCTATGAGTCAGATCGTAAAGTCGAAAGACCAGGACACGGCCATCCCGATTGCCCTCGTCACTCTTTTCGGAACTCTGGCTATCGGCGTGCTGCCCATTCTCTGGCACCCGCTGGGTTTTAGTGCCATTCAATTTGGGCACTGGGTCGGCGCGAGCGTGCACGACGTGGGTCAGGTAGTCGCCACTGCCCAGATTGCTGGGCCAACGGCACTCGCCTTTGCCCTGGTCATAAAGCTAACTCGGGTACTCGCTCTGGCCCCCATGGTGGCCGCAACTTCGCTCGCCTTGAGGCTTCGGGAGGGAGTTCCAGTCGCCGGTGGCAAGCGTCCTCCAATCATGCCCCTCTTCGTCGCCGGATTCATCGGTGCCATGATGCTGAGCACGTTTTTGCCACTTCCTGTTGCTCTCACCGATGTTGCCGGCGTTATTCAGACGGTGGTATTGGCGATGGCACTTTTTGCGCTAGGTGCGGCTGTTCAGCTTGCCCCGCTTTTGCGCACCGGATGGCGTGCCCTGCTGGTCGCCCTGATGTCTTGGACGCTCATTGCGACCCTCGCCTGGGTTGCTGTGCAAATCGGTTGAGTGTCCTGCAAGTTGCACGCCCGCATCCCTCAAGCCAGGACTGTGTGTTTCGATTTGCAAGAGGTTGAGGGTGTGTGGAAGTCGCTGCTTATGAGTTGCTGCTTAGCTGGGCCCGCTTAGTGGATTGAGGTTAGGCCTTGAGAATGCTGGGCGAAAGACTGCCCAAGAAGAGCTCCGGGTTTAGGTAGCCACGTCTACTCCTCACGGAAAAGTGGACGCAGCTCCGACAGTGCGGTTTATACGCTTCACCTATCAAGCAAAACTGGCCGAGTTTCGCACCCCTTTGGATGAAATCCCCTGGCAATAATGAGGAACAAATCTGCTCAAAGCTGAGCAGATACCCCGTATCGGTGGTTATCGTGACGATGTTCCGATCTACTACTGGCCCCGAAAACGTAATTCGCCCAGACGTTGGTGCAAGAATTTTTTGATTGTCTTCGAGGGTAAAGTCCAGGCCACGATGTCCTGGGCCATAAAGAGACACGGGGGCTAAAAATTGGCGTTCGACTTGAAAAAAGGGAACAGGCTTTGCCCAGATTTCCGGGGGACGAAACTCTTGCCCAAGAACGCTCAACAGGACAGAAAAAATTGCTAATAATCTAAACATGTCTAGAGACTGACTAAGGAACGGGCACTCGGTGAGGAATGCCTAATTCCACTGGAAAACATGGCCTTCGGTTGGTATGCTAGTAACACTCTCATTACCTAGGTATTGAGTGAATTCGCGTGTTCCAATCATTTTGATAACTCGGTCCTAGAAATAGGTGCTGTCAAATGGAATGCCAGGGATTAGGCCAACCGGCCGAATCACAAAACTGAGTGGATACTTCGGTGTCCAAAAGGAGGGCCAATTGGCCACGATCACAATGCGTCAACTATTGGACGCGGGAGTTCACTTCGGTCACCAGACCAAGCGATGGAACCCAAAAATGAAGCCGTTCATTCTCACGGACCGTTCCGGCATTTACATCATCGATCTGCAGCAGTCGGTCAAGCACATTGACGACGCCTACAACTTTGTTCGTGATTTAGTTGCTAATGGTGGATCAGTTATGTTTGTCGGAACCAAGAAGCAGGCTCAGGGAGTCATTTCTGCCGAGGCAATTCGCGTTGGACAGCCGTACATCAACCAACGCTGGTTGGGCGGACTTCTCACAAACTTCAACACCGTAAATAAGCGGATTCAGCGTCTAAAAGAGCTTGACACCATGGATTTTGAGGACGCCAGCAAGTCCTCATTCACCAAAAAAGAATTGCTAATTTTCCGTCGTGAGCGCGACAAGCTAGAGAAGTCGCTGGGTGGAATTCGCAACATGGCCAAGACCCCAAGCGCACTATGGGTGGTTGACACCATCAAGGAGCACCTTGCAATCACAGAGGCCAAGAAGCTTGGCATTCCTGTAATTGCAATTCTTGACAGCAATTGTGACCCGGACGACGTAACCATCGGCATCCCGGGTAACGACGATGCTATCCGCTCAATCGAGATTCTAACTAAGGTGATTGCTGACGCAGCAGCTGACGGCATGATCGCTCGCCACTCAAAGGACGAAGCTCAGGCAGAGCCTCTAGCCGAGTGGGAACGCGAATTGCTAGAGCAGGGCAAGTCAGAAGCGACCGAGGTTTTAGCCGAAACTCCAGCAACCGAAACTCCAGCGATTGACGCTGCGAATGTTGTAGCCGAGAAGCCAGCCGCCGCTAAGACTGAAGAGGCACCAGCTCCAGCCGTAGAGGCCGAAACAGACAAGAAGGACGCATAACATGGCGAACTACACAGCCTCAGACGTAAAGGCGCTTCGAGAAAAATCGGGGGCCGGCATGATGGATTGCAAGGGAGCCCTTGATGAAGCCGATGGAGACGTCGAAAAGGCTTTTGAAGTTCTAAGACTCAAGGGTCTAAAGGGAGTTTCGAAGCGCGAAGGCCGAACAACTTCAAACGGTTTAGTAGTTTCTCGAATTGCTAATGGATCAGCAGTGATAATCGAGCTTGCTTGCGAGACTGACTTTGTTGCAAAGGCGGAGAACTTCGTCACACTTGCCGACCAGGTTGCAGATGCAATCTCCGCTTCTGGCGCAACCTCGATTGAGGCCGCCCTGGAGGCACCGCTGGGTGACAGCACGGTTTCCGCGTCGATTACTGACAAGGCAGCGATCATGGGCGAAAAAGTCGAGCTCAGAAAGGTTGAGGTCATCTCAGCCCCCGGGTTAGATGCTTACATGCACCGCACGAGTCGAGATCTTCCGCCACAGGTCGGAGTTGTACTTGGGTTCGAGGGCACCGATGTAGAAACTGCTCATGACATCGCAGTTCACATTGCAGCTTTCAGTCCGACTTACCTTTCACGTGAGGACGTACCTGCTGAGGTTGTCGCCAAGGAACGCGAAATTGCCGAGGAAACCGCTCGTAACGAGGGCAAGCCTGAGGCAGCTTTGGCAAAGGTAGTTGAAGGCCGAGTAACAGGCTTTTTCAAAGAGACTTGCCTGCTCGACCAGCCTTTCGCGAAGGACAATAAGCAGAGTGTTGCTCAGGTGGCTAAGGCTGCCGGATTGACCGTAACTGGGTTCCTAAGGTTGCGCGTCGGCGTCTAGTCTAAGAAATGGTTAACGGGCTCGGTCAATGACCGGGCCCGTTTCTTATTTGCGCCCTAGTATTGGAAAGGAAAAACGTCGTGATACCTGGAGGGCTAATTGGAGACCAAGAAAAGAAGAGTTCTTCTAAAGCTTTCCGGGGAGGCCTTCGGAGGCGGTGGCCTCGGGGTTAATCCAGACGTTGTTGCCGCAGTAGCCAAAAAAATCGCAGATGCCGCCAAAGAAGTGGAAATTGCTATCGTCGTTGGAGGCGGAAACTTCTTCAGGGGTGCCGAGCTTTCTAACCGCGGAATGGATCGCGGTCGCGCTGACTATATGGGCATGCTTGGCACCGTCATGAATGCTTTAGCGCTTCAAGACTTCATAGAGCAGGCCGGTGCTGATGTTCGGGTTCAGACTGCGATTTCTATGGCTCAGGTAGCAGAGCCTTACTTGCCATTGCGCGCAATCAGGCATTTGGAAAAAGGTCGGATAGTTATTTTTGGTGCGGGTGCGGGCTTGCCTTATTTCTCCACTGACACTGTTGCCGCACAGCGTGCGCTTGAGATTTCCGCGGTCGAGGTGCTTGTGGCTAAGAATGGAGTCGATGGTGTTTACTCGTCCGACCCACACAAGGATCCAGAGGCAAAGAAGCTGACGGAAATTAGTTATCAGGATGCGTTGGTTCAAGGTCTGAAGGTCGTTGACTCAACGGCATTTTCGCTCTGCATGGACAATCAAATGCCAATGCGAGTTTTTGGAATGGATGATATTTCGGCTGCACTCTTAGGGAGAGAAGTCGGCACCAGGGTTCGAACATAGGCAAATAGGAGCAGATGAGATGATCGCAGAAATTTTGGCAGAGGCAACAAGCAAGATGGACAAGGCACTGGAGTCGACCAAAGATGACTTTGCCTCAGTTAGGACCGGGAGGGCCAATCCGGGGATGTTTCAGAAGGTGATGGTGGATTATTACGGAACGCCAACCCCATTGACGCAGCTTTGCGGAATCCAAAACCCAGAGGCTCGCTCTCTTATTATCAACCCCTACGATAAGACGGCTTTGCCGGCCATCGAGAGGGCTCTAATGGCGATGCCGAATCTTGGGGCGCAGCCCAATAATGATGGCGAAATTATTAGAATCAATCTTCCAGAGCTCACCGAGGAGCGACGTAAGGAATACGTCAAGTTGACTCGCGACAAGGCGGAGCACGGCCGAGTTTCAGTCCGAGGCATAAGAAGAATTGCGAAGGAAGCACTCGAGGCTGTGAAGAAAGACGGTGGAGCTGGTGAGGACGAGGTTGATCGCGCTGAAAAAGAGCTCGAAGCACTTACCAAGGCCCACACTGACAAGATCGATGATGCACTGAAGAACAAGGAAGCAGAACTACTAGAGGTCTAAATGGAATCCGCCAAAACTAGAACCTTAGTGCCACGACTCGTGGTCGGGTTGAGCCTTGGCGCCGTTCTCCTGCTTTCGCTTCTGCACCCTTTGGCGTTCACGGCGCTGGTGGCGGTTGCCTCCGGGTTTGCGGCTGCCGAGTTAAGCGTCGCGATGCGATCAGCCGGTTGGCACGTTCCGAGGCTGGTTGCGCTTTTGGGACCGGGGATAGTTTTCAGTACATATTTTCTCGGCGCAGAGGGTCAGTGGCTTGGGTTGCTTATTTCGATTTTTCTTTTGGTTGTTTGGCGAATAGCTACCTTGGTTTACTCCTCCAACAAGCAGTCTTTCAAGCAGACCCTGCGTGATTTTGGGGGGACGGCTTTTGTCCTGGTCTACGTGCCTCTGCTTTTGAGCTTTTCGATCCAGCTTGTCTTGCAGCCGGCTGGAGTTCTTTGGATACTGGGACTAGTCCTTACGGTCGCGATAATTGACACCTTTGGATACCTAATTGGAATGTTTTTTGGAAAGACGAAGCTTTCTCCTGAGATAAGCCCAAAGAAAACCTGGGAGGGCCTTGTCGCTTCAATAGTCGGGGCTTTTGTAGGCGGCCAAGCTCTTGTGCTGCTTACGCCGGCATCTTTTCTGTTTGGTCTGCTCTTTGGGGCAGCGATATTGTTGAGTTCCGTGTTGGGTGATCTTTCCGAGTCGCTACTAAAGCGAGACTTGAATGTAAAAGATATGGGTAACGTGTTGCCTGGCCATGGAGGAGTGCTGGACCGCATTGATTCCATAATCCCATCAGCTTTTGTTGCATACCTCATGAGTCAGTTAGTGTTCTAATCATGTTTCCAAAGAGCCAACCGGATCTCATGGGGTATCACCCCGATCAAGTTGATGCACTCCTGGCACGAATCAAGATTCAATTTGGAGCTGCTCGTCGCAGTCTTATTACTTCTTCTATTGTCTCTGTGGCAAGGTTTGACATGGTTGCTGGTGGCTACCAAATAACACCGGTCGATAGCACCCTGGACAAGCTCGCCGACTCTCTCGAGGCAAGGGAAATAGCGGAACAAATGTCCAGGTCAGGCAAATTAGGGGTTCTCAGCGAGTTAAACCAATTGCTTTTGGAGATTTCTAAAGTTTTGGACGAGAAGCCAAAGGGGCGCTTCTCGGGGCAGAGGAACGGTTATTCCAAATCGCACGTAGCTGAGCTTTTGAATTCCATCAGAGTAAACCGTGGGAAGCTGGTGGCCCCGTTACCCCTGGAGGTTCGCACTAGGCCACTTGGGTCGGCTAAGTCAGGGCTCTCTAAGGTGGAAATTGATGCGTTTCGCGGTCTCGTTGCCAGCGCTGGACACCGGCAAATCGCGCTGGGTTAATTGCTCCAAAGCCAAACCCCCAATAGGCTTATCTTTCCTGAGGAGCGAATTGGCGAAACATCGATCGAGAACCACTTACCCGCTGACAAGCGTCGGCATGGGTTTTGTTTTCGTGTCTGCTCTAGTGATGGTAACCGCGGTGGATCCCTACTCGGGCGCCTTCGCATCTGCCAACTCAATGCAGAGTTTTGAGAGCGAAGACATGGAGTACCAGCAGTTGGCAATCCAGTCGATTGCCGGGGATGGTTTTGGTCGGGGTGAGTTCGAGCTCGTAGATGGAGCGACCGCGCTAAGGCTTGTGGTTAGCAATGCTCCCACTCCGGATCCGGAGAGCGCAAAAGGGTTCGCCTTGCAAGAAACCAGGGCTCGAGGCTGGGAGTACACGCAATTTTCATGTTTGGTCAAGCTCTGGGAGCGTGAGAGCAATTGGAGACTAACTGCGACCAACAAGTCCTCGGGTGCTTACGGAATCCCGCAGTCACTGCCTGCTTCCAAGATGGCATCTGCCGGTGCGGACTGGCGAACCAATGCCGACACTCAGATCAAGTGGGGCTTGGGTTACATCGAAGGTCGCTATGGTTCACCCTGTGCCGCTCTTGCTCATTCCGACAATCACAACTGGTACTGATGGTCGGTCGCAGACCTCGTCGAAATGCTGCTAAGCGTGAGTATCGCGAGCTAGATTATTCAATGATTCGAACCACTTTGCCGCACTCAGAGACGAAGCGCGGTGTGGAGTTTCAGGTTCAGCAAAGCTCCGGTGCGAATGCCGAAGAGGGAAAGCGTTGGAAGTGCCCCGTCTGTCAAATTGATATTGAGCAGGGCATTGCCCATACGGTTGCCTGGGATCTTCATCGTGGAGTGGAAACCAGAAGACATTTTCATAATCACTGCTGGAAGTTGTTTGACGGGATGTTGACCTAGTGGAAGAAATACGCTCCTCAACCGTACTTCCTGGTGTCCGCGAGGACGTCGAAATTCATACTGTTGACTCTGAAGTGCTGGTCGGTGAATTGTCGGTCCCAGCCTTTGGTGAGCCTGTTACTACTTTGATAATGCTTCACCCGTTACCTACTCACGGCGGCTTTATGGACTCCCACTTGATTAGGAAGGCGGCTAACCGACTGCCGGCACTAATTGGAGCGGCTGTTCTTAGATTCAACACCAGGGGCACCACATCGCCAAGGGGCACCTCATCGGGCCAGTTTTCAGATGGCGTGGCTGAGAGAGAGGATGTGGCGGCGGCAGTGGAGTTCTGTCTGAAGCGAGGTCTTCCAGCACCGTGGCTAATCGGTTGGTCCTTTGGCACTGAGCTTGCAATCAAATATGGACCAGATCTCGATATTTTGGGGGCAATCTTGCTCTCGCCACCACTTCATCGTGCAACCGATGCCGACCTTCTTCGTTGGAACGAATTTGGACGACCGCTTATCGCACTCGTTCCTGAGTTAGACGAGTATCTCGACCCAGTAGCCGCCACCACCAGGTTCGCTATAGTCGACCAAGCTGAGGTTTTTGGGTTTGATCAGGAAAAACATCTTTGGGTTGGCGAAAAGGCAACGAAGAGAGTCCTGGACAAGATAGCCGAAATCTCAGTTCCAGGAAGCTCTCCGCTTCCTGACGGTTTTTGACCTTTTCTAGCGAAGTTGCTGTCTTGGCATCCAAACCTCACGCACGATTAGCAGTATCGATGCCGCAACCGGAATAGCAATAACGGCACCTAGAACACCCATAAGTGTTCCTCCCATCAAGGCCGCGATAACAACTAAGGCCGCGGGGATCGAAACGGCCTTCTTCATTACCCTTGGGGAGATTAGGTATGCCTCGAGCTGCAAGTAAATCAAGTAATAGATGACCGCAACCAGGGCAAGCTGCGGGCCTTCAATCAGGGTCACCGCTATGACGATAATCGCCGAGGACAGTGGCCCAATTAGCGGGATCAACGAGATGGTGAAGGCCAGGAGTGTCAAGAGCAGCGCAAACGGGGCGCTGATAATGCTTAAGAAGATAAACAGGCTGGTTGCGTGTATGAGGCTGACGGATGTCTGGCCCATTACCCAGCGACCGACCGAATAGGCGATCTGATCTGTGATTTTACGGAAGCGTTCGCGCTTAGAAGCCGAGGAAAGTTTTGCTAGGTAGTCCTTCATTCCTTCAAGCGACGCCATGAAATAAAGGGTGAGAATCACTACGACTACGACCCCCACCACGCCAGATATAACTCCGATTCCAACCTGGAGCACTCCTCCGAGCAGTACTGGCCAGTTCGCAGAGTTACCTATGAAATCGAGGCCTGAATTGGTGGCGGTTGTAATTGCGCCGCCTAGCTGGCTATCCCAGCGAGCTATCAAGTCCGTGGTAACAAGGTTGGCTGCAATGTCTGGTATTTGCTCGATTAGCTTTGCAGCCTCTCTAACCGCCGTTGGGATGATCGCCCAAAGTATTAGTCCAACAGTTCCTAAAAACCCAGTAACAACTATTCCAACTGCAACCGGGCGCGGCACCTTGCGCTTGGTCAAGGACCTTACGACCGGGTCAAGCCCCAGCGCCAGGAATAATGCGATCCCAATGTAGGTAAGAATCGTTGCAGTCTGAGAAATAGCAGCGCCGATAATTATCGCCGTAAGGACTCCGAGTCCGCCGGTCAGTCCAATTTGGAATGAGTTAGTTACCCTTGCCCGCTGTTCCATCTATTCCTCCGCAGAATCAGTGTTGGTTACCAAACTACGCAGGTTTTTCAAATAAAGCTCACCTGACCGCACACGATTCTCGATTTTCTTCATGCGTAACTCGCTTGCCTTCTCAAGCTCGGCAATGCTGTCAAGTGCTTTGGCATTTATTTCAGTCGCCTCCAGATCAGAAGCGTGAACAATTGCTTCGGCCTGACTTCTTGCCTCGGCAAGAATCCGACTTTGAGCTTGACCGGCTTCCATTTCAAGGGCTTGTATTTCTAATCGAATAGTAGAAATCGTCTTTTTTAGGTCGGTCAAGTCGACCTTGGCGGAGTCTAGATAGGTTTCGGTTTGATGAACTGCCTCGTTGTGTTTTTCCAGATAATCTTTTTCTGCAGCTCTTCTACGGGTTTTGAATTTTGATTCAAGGTCCGCAAGGGCTAGATCTTTTGCCGCTTGCTCTATCCCGAGGCGATCGAGATTGAGAACCTCTTGCCCGGCAATTTTTGCATCCAGCTCGGCCTTTTTTGCCTCAACTTCGCGCCTTGCCGTGGTTTTGAGGGCAGCGACTTCCGTGGCAGCTTGCCCGCGCATCCTTGCAACCTCTAATTCGGCATCCCGCACCTTGTCCTTGACATCGGCGGTTGCCTTCATGATCAGCAGTTCGGCATCATGTTTTGCCCCTGCGATTCTGCGGGCCGCACGTCTTTCTGCAGCGGTGATTTGATCTTGATAAGCATTCTCGGCGTTTTGTTCAATCCGCTTAGCTTCCTGAGTGGCCGATTCAATCAGCTCCCCCGAGGTGACAGCAGCCGCGCTCTCAATTTCTCGGGCGGTACTCTCTGCTCTAATCAACAGCTCTGCTGCCTCGGCTCCAAGGCTTGAAAAACTCGGGGCCATCGTTCCGCTCAGCTTTGCTTCGGACTGAGCAAGTTGGGCAAGAGTTTGCTGGAGTGCCTCTGCATTTTCGGCAGCCTGCTCTTTGACACGGACAAGTTCCGAGTTCAGGGCATTCAGCTCACGCTCGACGGCTTTTGGGTCGTAGCCGCGCTTTGCGGTCTCGAAGCGATTATGGTCAGTTGGCAAGTTGAATCCTTGGTTGAATAGTAAACTTTCTTGGCTACCCAAGTGTACTCGGAGCTGGTTTATGCGTTTTTGGATTGCCCTATTTGTATTTGTGACAGGGTTGGTTTTTAGCGCCGTCGGGTTCACCAATCAGATCGATAATCAGCCCATTAGCGTCATAAACGCATCCGCTTCGCTCTCCAAGCCAGCCAGTTACGTTCTGATTCCAAATGCTTTACTCAGCGCCTATGAAGGCGAGAACTCGGTTTTTGCAATAGGTGATGGAACTGTGTTTATGGCAACCGGTCGAGAGTCGGACATCGTTGCTTGGCTCGGTGATTCTTCCTACGTGGAAATGAGACTTGCAGTGGATAAGACAAACCAAAGCGCAAGCTTGGTGGAAATTGAAAGGCCGGGATCTGGAGAACTGGAGGATCCAGCAGGCGCGGACATTTGGAAGACGGAGACCGCGAGCAATGGAACTGGTCTTTTACCCGTTGAGATAGACAATGAAGTTGCGGTCTTAATGGCTTCAACCGGAATAGAGCTGGCGCCAAGAACTCTTCGTGTGACTTGGCAATTGGAGACAACTGAGGCTCCGATAGCCCCAATAACCCTCATAGGTCTGGTGGTCATGCTTCTGGGAGCACTGCTCGGATTATATGCAGCATTTATCTATCGCAAGAAGTTCCGAAGTCGCAGAAACACTCGAGGTCCCAGAAGACCCAAGCCTCGAACAACCAAGAGGGTTGTCTCTCAAGCGGGCAATGGACCACCCACGAGCAGAAGATCCCTGAGGGGAATGAAGTATGTCGGAATAGCTCTCTCGGTGGGAACGTTGGCCGGCTGCGTGCCCGATTATCAAAACCCAATTATTTCGCCCAAACCACTTGAGCAGCCGGGCGTTCTAACGGCAACTCTTGACAGCTCTCAGCTGGAGAGAATTCTGAAGGAGATATCCGAGGTGGTAGCAGTCGCCGATGCGACTCTGGACAGAGAGTCTCTTGAGGTCAGGGTTACTGGTCCGGCTTTGGAAATCCGCAGGGCGGCTTATGCGTTAGCGGCGAAGAGTACTGACTCCTTATTTGCTCCAACGAAAATACTGGCCAGTCCAGTGCAATTATTTCTGCCTGGAGCAACCGACACCTGGCCCAGAAATACCATTGTCGTCACAGGAGAAAACTCCTTGCAGGTTTTGGTTTTGCGTCAAGATGGGCCGCGCGATGACTACAAGCTTTATCAGTACTCTGACCTACTTCCGAACATCAGCTTCCCAGAGGTGCCGGCCGAGGTAGTGGGTGCTAACGCGCTCAAAGAAGATAATAAGTTCCTATCGATGGACCCCGCTTCCCTTGTCGAGGGTCTTGGTAATCTTTTGAATCGCGGTTTCGAATCTCCGTGGGCACTTCTGATTGATCCAGACAACCAGTACGTTGCAGATGTTTCCGCTGTCCAGCTTGGCCTGCAAGAAACTCTGAGCAATGCGAACCTGAGCTTCGAGCACACGCTATCTGAGAGTCGGCCGGTGATACTGGCAAATTCCGAAGGGGGTGCGCTGGTAGCTCTGTACATGATTGACACCTACACGATTATTCCTAAGGAGCCTGGTGACGCCGTGTCGATAACTGGCGAGGAGGCGTTACTGCTTGGCACGGGAGGTAGCGCAACCGGCATTGAGACCAAATACGGTGCGATGCTACTTTTCAATGTCCCAGCATCCGGATCGGATGAACGTGCAACTCTGCTCGGTGCTACCCAACAGCTTCTCTCAGCGATAACCTTGGGCGGGTAATGAGTAATTTCGGAGCTATGGATCTTTCGGGTCTTGCCAACAAGGCAACGCCACCGACGGGCACTGCTATTTCTAGCTGGCTCGTCCCAGGTGATGAACCGACGCTGAGACGCTATCTAACACTGTCTGAAACCACTCCAGTGCTAATGCTGGTCTCCGACCAGTCCGAAGCGTCTGTGAGGTTGAGAGCCGCTGTTCTGGAGGTTCTTGAAGCCAGCCAAGGCCGTTTTGCCGGGATTGAGATCGACATCACTGCGAACCCTCAGCTAGCTCAGGCCGTTGCTGTTGAAAAGGCGCCAGCGATGCTCGCGATTTTGGCGGGGCAGCCGGCGCCGTTGTTTCAAGGTGAGGCCACTAAAGAACAGCTTCTGAGCGTGCTGGGCCAAGTCCTGCAGCTGGCGGGGGAGAAAAATATAACCCAGACCGTGAGCATTCAAGGGGTTTCAGCACCGGAAAAACCTCTTGCTCCCGAGCACTTGGCTGCAGTCGCGGCAATTGACGCCGGTGATTTGCCAGAGGCCAAGAGGCTCTATGACAAGCTGATCGTCGAATACCCAAATGACTCGGACGCCGCAGCAGGTCTTGCTCAGGTCAACCTGATGCTGAGGCTTGCAGCAAAAGATCAAACCGGCCCGCTGGGGACACTGTTTTTTGAGGCTGATCAGCTGCTGATTGCTGGAAATGCTCGTGGCTCACTTGCCTTGCTGCTTGATCGTTTTGAAATCGAAACCGGTGCTCGCGATCAGATTCGTGACCGCTTGCTAGAGATGTTCATCTTGATTGGAGACAGTGACCAGGAAGTCCTGCAAGCTAGGCGAAGACTCGCAACGCTGCTGTTTTAGTCGGCTTGTTTTTGGGCCGACTGTTCGCATTGCAACTTTCGAGCTCATGACTCGAGAACTAAGATTTTGACATGTCAGTTTTTCTCGATCACGCCTCCACAACAGCGCTTCGGTCTTGTGCCAAGAACGCACTAAGCGATGCGCTGGAAATTCTGGGAAACCCATCCAGCGTCCATAGCCAAGGGCGGGCGACTCGCGAGCTATTAGAGCAATCGCGGGACGAGGTGGCAAAGGCCTGTGGAGCAAACCGCAGCGAAATAATATTCAATTCCGGCGGCACTGAAGGTAACAATCACGCGATCAAGGGCATTTTCTGGGACCGAGTTGCACGAGACCCAGAGTGCAAAGTAATTATTTCCTCCAGAACTGAGCACCATGCGGTAATCGATCCGGTTCAGTGGCTCGGAGAGAATCAAAATGCCGAGGTTGTATTCGTAGAGCACTTTGCTAACGGCATGATCGATATGGATTCTTTTAAGTCCCTGGTTAGCAAGCATGGCCACAGAGTGGCTCTAATCAGTTTGATGTGGGTAAATAATGAGACCGGCGTGATTAGCGATATTCCTGCAATAACAAAAATTGCCGCCAAGTTTGATATTCCTGTGCACAGCGATGCCGTGGCGGCCTTTGGTCACGTTCTGATCGATTTTCGAACAAGTGGCCTGACCGCCATGACACTGTCTGGTCACAAGGTTGGGGCACCAATAGGGGTAGGAGCGCTTGTGATTGCCAGAAGCGCCAAGCCCATTTCCTTGGTGCATGGTGGGGGTCAAGAGCGTTCGCTTCGATCCGGAACTATGAATTACCCGCTTGCTGCCAGCTTTGCCGCCGCTGCTAAGGAGGCCATCGCTGAACTGGATCATGAGGTGACCCGCTTAGGCGCGCTAAAAGACCAGCTTGAAGCGGCAGTCATGGAGGCCGTTCCTTCCGCAATAATCACAGCTCAGGGGGCCAATAGAGCTGCCTATAACGCCCACTTCGTATTCCCTGGAACGCAGTCAGACGCGATGTTGTTTTTGTTGGATCAAAAAGGAGTTTGCGTGTCCGCCGGCTCAGCTTGTCAGGCGGGCGTCCTCGGCCCTTCGCATGTCCTACTGGGCATGGGATTTAGTCACACAGAGGCATCCGCGTGTGTGAGGGTGACACTCGGTAAAACCTCGACATTTCAGGATGTTCAGCGGTTTCTGACTGCTTTAGAGCAAGTTCATCCAGTTGCCCTCGAGGCAACTCCTGCATAAACCCCTAATGGCAAATTAGACTTGTAGCTATGCGTGTTTTAGCGGCAATGAGTGGCGGAGTTGATTCTGCCGTGGCTGCCGCTCGAGCTGTAGAGCAAGGCCACGAGGTTATCGGTGTTCACCTGGCTCTTTCTAGGATGCCGGGAACCCTTAGGACTGGCTCCAGGGGTTGCTGCACAGTAGAGGACTCGATGGATGCTCAGCGAGCCGCGAATAAGCTCGGCATTCCTTTTTACGTGTGGGATTTCTCAGAGCGCTTCAAGCTTGACGTGGTGGATGACTTTGTGGCCGAATATCAAGCCGGTAGGACTCCAAACCCCTGTATGCGCTGTAATGAGCGCATCAAGTTCGCAGCCTTATTAGAACGTGGGCTATCACTTGGCTTTGAGGCAATTTGCACTGGTCACTATGCATCAATCGTCGAAGACGGCGACGGTAACCTCGAACTGCATCGGTCTTTGGAGATGGCGAAGGATCAGAGTTATGTACTGGGAGTGCTAAACGCGAATCAGCTAGAGCACTCTATGTTCCCACTAGGGGCTACCGCGTCCAAAGATTTGATTAGGCAGGAGGCCACCGCCAGGGGGTTGAGTGTCGCAAATAAGCCTGACAGCTACGACATTTGCTTTATACCTGAGGGGGATACCCGCGAGTGGCTAAAGGACTTTGTACCAACTGACCCCGGCAAGATTGTAGACAGCGATGGAAATCAGCTAGGCCTGCACGACGGACACGTCGGTTTCACAATTGGCCAGCGCAAGGGATTGAGAATCGGAACTCCAGCAGCCGACCGCAAGCCACGATATGTACTGGAGATTAGGCCGAAAACCAAGGAAATTGTTGTGGGCCCCGAAGAGGCATTGCAAATCTCCGATCTCTTCGGCGCTCGCTATACCTGGTGCGGGAAAGCGCCTGAAAATCCCGAAGATGCCTTTGACTGTGACGTCCAAGTGCGAGCGCACGGGGATACCGTTCCAGCCACAGCGGCAATTGTTGATGGTCGGATGCATGTGCAACTGTACGAACCGCTTTACGGGGTACCCGCCGGACAAACCGCAGTCATCTACCTTGGAACCCGAGTATTGGGCCAAATGACCATAGATGAAACCCGTAGCAAGGTCTCAGCTGGTGCCTAGTCAGACTGTAAGAATCGAAGAAGTAAGAGCGCTGATTGAGAAATATCGAAACGCTTATTATCAACAAGACCAATCGCTTATTTCGGACGGTGAATACGATCTGCTCGAACAGGAACTCAAGGAGCTAGAAGCACTGGAGCCACTGAGCGCTGGGGATGCTCTAACAACCAAGGTTGGGTCTGGGTCCGGTAGTGTGTTCGATCCGGTAGTTCATGGGCAAAAGATGATGAGCCTGGACAATGTTTTTGACTCGCAAGGCTTTCAGGCTTGGGCCGAAAGGGTCGGTGCGGGGCCTTATTTGTGTGAACCTAAAATCGATGGACTTGCGGTGTCTTTGACCTACAAAGAAGGAGTGCTCATTAGAGCCGCCACCCGGGGAGATGGCGAGGTTGGCGAAGACATTACCCAGAATGCGATGACCATTCAGGGTGTCCCACATCGTCTTCTAGGTCAGAATCATCCAGAACTTGTCGAAGTTCGTGGCGAAGTGTTTTTCGAGCTTGAGGATTTTGCAAAACTAAACGCCAGAATCGTTTCCCAAGGTGGCAAACCCTTCGCTAATCCTCGAAATAGCGCTTCTGGCTCACTTCGTCAAAAGGACCCGGCTGTCTCGGCGACCAGGCCACTCAAAATGCTGGTACACGGTTTTGGAGTTTGGTCCGCTGACGTTTCCAGTCAGAGCGCGGTTTATGAAAAGCTCGCGCATTGGGGGCTTCCTACGACCAAGCGTTACCGGGTCCTTGAAACCCCAAACCTCGTGCTGGCATATATTTCCGAACTGGAAGCGGCACGGCCTACCATCGAGCACGAAATAGATGGGGTGGTCATCAAGGTAGATGATTTGGCAACCCAAGCAAGCCTCGGATCAACCTCCAGGGCTCCGCGTTGGGCAATTGCCTACAAGTATCCGCCGGAGCAGGTTTACACCAAATTATTGGACATAAAAGTCTCAATCGGAAGAACTGGTCGGGCAACGCCTTTTGCTGTTTTAGCTCCGGTTGTTGTTGCAGGCAGCCAGGTTGAATTTGCGACTCTGCACAACCAGGAACAAGTCAAATCAAAGGGTGTACTTATCGGTGACACAGTTGTCCTCAGAAAAGCTGGCGATGTGATCCCGGAAATCCTGGGACCGGTTGTGTCTCTGCGGGACGGCACTGAATGCCCTTTTGTCATGCCCTCTAATTGCCCCGAATGCCAGGCAAGGCTGGAGCCTGCAAGTCAAGGAGACATCGATTTACGGTGCAGCAACGCCAAGAGCTGCCCAGCTCAGCTTCGCGAGCGCATCGCCTACATTGGATCAAGAGCTGCACTCGATATCGAAGCACTCGGTTATGTAAGCGCGAGCGCACTCACAAATCCGGTTGAACCGGCGGTTGCCCCAATTTTGTCTGAAGCGGATTTATTTTCGCTCACCATGGAAAAGCTATTGCCCATAAGAGCCAAGGTAATAGATGCCGACACTGGCCTTGCGAGGAAAGACGCTGAAGGCCACGATAAAGTCGTCGATTATTTCAGGAAGAAAAATGGCGAACCCTCGGAGGTTGCTGTCAAGTTATTGGCAAACCTGGAAGCTGCTAAAACTAAGCCTCTTTGGCGTTTGTTGGTTTCATTGTCCATTAGGCACGTAGGTCCGGTTGCCGCCCGGGCACTTGCGGATAACTTTGGGTCCTTTAGGGCAATTTTCGAAGCCAGTCAAGAACAGCTCGCGGAGGTCGATGGCGTCGGTCCAACGCTGGCTGAATCGATAACCGGTTGGTATCTTGAGGATTGGCATCGACAAATTCTTGCCAGCTGGGAGGACGCCGGTGTGCAGCTGTCGAATCCGATGCACAGGGAACAAGGGGTATCTAAATCCGATGGACTGTTTGCTGGTCTGTCGATAGTAGTCACCGGTTCAATGGAAACAATGACCAGGGAAGCTATTGAGGCTCTGATAATAGAAAACGGCGGCAAGGCTGCTTCCTCGGTATCTAAGAACACGGCTTTTTTGGTAGCTGGCCCGGGGGCTGGTTCGAAGTTGAACAAGGCCGAGTCGCTGGATGTCTTGGTAATTACCGAAGCGCAGTTCCTAGATAAATTGCCAGCCTGACAGAACTAGACTTGGCTACGAACACCAATTGATGAAGTGAGAAACTGTATGTCTGAAATTACACCCGATTTGGTCCGCCATTTGGCGTCTCTCGCCAGAATCTTGGTCACCGATCAAGAGGTCGAGCAATTGGCCGGTGAGCTTGGAGTGATCGTGGATTCGGTTGCCACTGTCACCAAGGCTGTCTCCGGAGATGTGGCTGCGACAAGCCACCCAATTCCAATGGCAAATGTCTATCGGGAGGATGTCATTCTTCCGTCCCTAACTCAATTGCAGGCCCTTTCCAGTGCCCCCGACAGCACTGATGGCCGATTCAAAGTAAACGCAATCTTGGATGAGGATTAGAAATGACTGAGATAACTTCTTCCAGCGCGGCGGTTCTCGCAGGTCTCATTTCTAGCAAACAAGTCTCATCGGTGGAAATTACCACGGCATTTTTAGACCGTCTAGAAAAATTGAACCCAAAGACCAACTCCTACCTTTACTTCAATCGTGAAAACAGTCTGGCCCAGGCAAAAAAAGCGGATCAGCAACTGGCTGATGGAACTGCAGTCTCCCCGCTGCACGGTGTACCGATTGCAGTGAAGGACAACCTAACTACGACTGATGCTCCGACGACCGCCGGTTCAAAGATTCTTGAGGGCTGGGTTCCCCAATATGACGCAACCGTAGTTAGAAAGCTAAGAGAGGCTTCAATGCCTATTCTTGGAAAAACCAATCTTGACGAATTTGCAATGGGCTCCTCGACTGAGTTTTCGGCTTACGGCCCAAGCAAGAATCCGTGGGATCTGACCAGGATCCCCGGAGGTTCCGGGGGAGGATCCAGTTCTGCCATTGCCGGACATCTTGCTCCTCTTGCTATAGGTAGCGACACGGGAGGCTCAATCAGGTTCCCAGCAGCGATGACTGGCTCAGTTGGCGCAAAGCCGACCTACGGCGCAGTCTCTCGTTATGGCCTGATCGCCCTCGCTAGTTCTTTAGATCAAATAGGCCCAGTGACCAATAGCGTCATGGATGCGGCCATGTTGCAGGATGTAATCGCTGGGCATGATCCCCATGATTCGACATCCTTGCCAGATAGCTTGGGCTCTATGGTTCAGTCTGTAAAAGAAGCGGATGTTAAAGGCCTCAGAGTCGGAGTCATAAGGCAACTGTCTTCAGACGGCTTCCAGCCGGGGGTAAAGGCCTGCTTCGACGACACGATTGAGAAACTTGCTGCTGCAGGCGCTGAGATTATTGAGGTTGATTGCCCAAGCTTTGAATACGCAGTCGCCGCCTATTACTTGATCTTGCCTGCAGAGGCTTCCTCGAATCTGGCGAAGTTTGATTCGGTCAGATTTGGACTCAGAGTGACTCCAGAAGGAAATCCCACCATAGAAGACGTCATGGCTGCCACTCGTGAACAGGGCTTCGGACCAGAGGTCAAAAGAAGAATAATTCTGGGCACCTACGCGCTTTCCTCTGGTTACTACGATGCCTACTATGGCTCGGCCCAAAAGGTCAGAACACTAATCCAGCAAGATCTAGCCAAGGCATTTACCCAAGCTGATGTATTGCTGACCCCCACTGCACCCACCACGGCATTTAAGATTGGCGAGAAGGTCGATGACCCACTGGCGATGTATCTAAACGATGTCGCGACGATCCCTGCGAATTTGGCTGGAATCCCGGGAATCTCAGTTCCAAATGGACTTGCTTCAGAGGATGGACTGCCCTCCGGCGTGCAGATTCTTGCCCCAGCGATGCAGGATGGCCAGATGTATCGAGTCGCCAGCATCGTGGAAAAACTTTATACGGATCAATGGGGCGCCTCGCTAATTGCAAGAGTGCCTGATTTGGAGGCGCTGTAATGGCTAAAGAGCAACTAATGTCCTACGAAGATGCCATTGAGCGTTTCGAGGTGGTGATCGGGCTTGAGGTCCACGTCGAGCTAAACACGGTCAGCAAAATGTTCTGCGGTTGTGCAAATAACTTTGGCTCGGAGCCAAACACCAATGTTTGCCCGACTTGTCTTGGATTACCAGGCTCACTGCCAGCGGTTAATCGCAAAGCTGTGGAGTCCTCAATTGCTATCGGACTAGCGCTGGATTGCCAGATTGCGTCCAATGGTCGCTTTGCTAGAAAAAACTATTTCTATCCAGACCTAGCCAAAAACTTCCAAACCTCGCAGTTCGATGAACCAATTGCGTTCGAGGGTGAGATTTCAATCGAGCTAGAAACCGGCGAAGTGTTTATGGTCCCGATTGAGCGCGCCCATATGGAGGAGGATGCTGGAAAGCTGACTCACGTCGGTGGAGCAACCGGCCGAATTCAAGGAGCCGAGTACTCTCTGGTTGACTATAACCGCGCCGGTGTTCCGCTCGTGGAGATTGTCACCAAACCCATCTACGGAGCGCTTGACAAGGCTCCAGAGCTGGCTGCGACCTATGTCAGAGCGATCCGCGACATTGTAAAGAGCATGAACGTGTCGGATGCAAAGATGGAGCGCGGTAACGTGCGTTGCGATGCAAACGTTTCACTCCGAGAAAAGGGTGCAGAGAAGCTTGGGACCAGAACCGAAACCAAGAACGTGAACTCCCTGAAAAGTATCGAAAACACGGTTCGCTATGAAATTCGACGCCAGGCCTTCATTCTTGCGTCCGGCGGAAAAATCATTCAGGAAACCAGGCATTGGCACGAAGACCGCGGACACACTTCTGCCGGTAGGCCAAAATCCGACGCCGACGACTATCGCTACTTCCCGGAGCCAGATTTGGTGCCGGTTCAGCCGAGCCAAGAGTGGATCGAAGAGATTCGCCAGACACTGTCAGAAAAGCCTGCGTTGAGGCGTAAACGTCTTCAGGCTGCTTGGGGATTCGCGGATCTTGAATTTAGAGATGTTTTGAATTCTGATTTGCTAGACGAGATTGAGGCGACTGTTTCCGCTGGAGCCAGCCCACAGTCAGCCAGAAAGTGGTGGACAGGTGAGCTGGCCAGATTGGCAAACGCCCAACAGGTAGCTGTGCAAGACCTCCCAATCACTCCAGAGCAAGTGGCCAGCATTCAGAGCTTGATCGATTCCGGTGAGTTGACCGATCGCATCGCAAGGGACGTAGTTGCGGGTGTATTGGCAGGCGAGGGCGAGCCGGCCGAAGTCATTGAAAGCCGTGGCTTGAAGATTGTTACCGACGAGGGCGCGCTCATTGCCGCAATTGACAAGGCGCTGGCGAGTCAACCGGATGTCATGGAGAAGATTCGGGACGGCAAACTTCAGGCTGCTGGGGCCGTAATCGGAGCTGTAATGCAAGAAATGCGCGGTCAAGCCGACGCAGCCAGAGTACGAGAGCTCATTTTAGAAAGAGCCAAGTAACTACTGGGGTGAGTAACGGGACTTGAACCCGCGACCCCCTGGACCACAACCAGGTGCTCTACCAGCTGAGCTATACCCACCATGTCTGGACTTGCCAGAACGCTTTAGAGTGTATCAGCCTCCAAGGCTAAAACTGCCTCCTTTAGATCCTTCACCGAAGGACCCGGTGCCGGAACTAGAAATACTTGTCGGTAGTAGCGAAGCTCCATGATCGACTCTTGAATGTCAGAAAGCGCTCGGTGACTGACATCTTTTTTGGGGAGCTGGAAGTAAATCTTTGGGAACCATCGCCTTGCCATTTCCTTGAAGGAGCTGACATCAATGTTCCGATAGTGCAAAAACGAGTCGAATTCCGGAGTTTGACGGTTCAGAAACATTCGATCGGTGCCGATTGAATTTCCGGCCAGAGGCGCCGTGCCTTTGTCGGTAACCCATTGCTTCACATACTCGAGCACCTGCTGCTCGGCCTTCTTGATCGAAATACCCTTTGGTATTTCAGTTATCAAGCCGGAAACTGTATGCATGTTGGTTACAAACTCGCCCATGTTTTTCATTGCTTTGCGTGAGGGCTTAACGACCACCTGAAAACCTTCGTGAACCGGCTTCAGGTCTTCGTCAGTTACGATTACTGCAATTTCGCAGATTTCATCAACCCCGACCTCGAGCCCAGTCATTTCGCAGTCGACCCAAACTATAAAAGAAGACATCTGCGATTAGTCGTTCGAGTGACGCGGGTTCTTGGCGGCTTTAATCTGGTCCTTGCGGTCCTGCTTATCCTTTTTCTTGGCTGCCTTAACTTCTTTCTTAGTCAAGGGCACAACGGCTTCCTCATCTTGACTTGCCGGCATTTCAGCAGCCGATCCAGATAGGGCGGGAGCCGGCCCCACTGGGACCGTGGGTTCATCCCAAATCATGCTTGACTCATCATCCAGTTCGACTTCGTTGGGCTCCTCTGTCCAAGCAAGCTCTGGCGCGGATGAGGCCGGTGCTGGCCGGAAGGTCTGCTCAGGCTCTTGCTCCTCCGGAGCTTCTTTGACAGCGAACTCGTCATCAGGAGCGTCGACCTCAGTTGCTTCTTGAACGGCCTCAGGATTCGGCAGGGTGTCGGTCAGCACAGCAGCTGATGCTGTTGCTGTTGCTGTTGGGGTTGTGTCTGAAGCGGAAATCGCGCTCTTGCCCGAGCCGGTTTTCTTGGCTAGGCGAGCTTGTTTTTTGACTAGTCGCCGGTCCACTCTGATTACCTTGCGTTCCTTTCGACCCTCCACCAGCCAGTACAGGACAGGAACAAGGATCAGAGTCAAAAGAGTGGATGAAACAAGTCCACCAATTACGACTATCGCAAGTGGCTTAGAAATAAACCCGGAGTTTCCTGTTACACCCAGGGCTAAGGGGGTGAGGGCGAATATAGTCGCAAGAGCTGTCATGAGAATTGGTCTCAGCCTTTGCCTTGCTCCAGCAATCAGAGAATCCTCTACGCTTCTGCCTTTCTTTCGATACTGATTCACCAGGTCTAGCAACACAATCGCGTTCGTGACCACCAGCCCAACCAGTAGGAGCATTCCTATTAGCGCAGGAACCCCAAGAGCGGTGTCTGTGATTAGAAGTAGCCCCAGAGCTCCAATCGCGGCAAACGGAATTGATACCAGCAGCAGGAGCGGCTGAATCAGGCTTCCAAACGTTGCGACCATAACGATGTAGACAATGGCAATCGCCGCGAGCACGGCTGTACCAAGCTGGCTGAAGCTCTCGGCCTGGTCGGCCGCTGCTCCACCGACGATTGCTTCAGCACCCGCCGGCAGTTCAATGAGAGCCAAACTCTCGGTAATGTCGGCTGAAATAGCGCCTAGATCTTCACCGATAGGGGCTAGCGAAACTGTTGCGGTGCGGTTACCTCTCTCAGATGTTATTGAGGTTGGTTTTAGAACTTCAGTGATAGTCGCAATGCTGTCCAGACGAACAGGGCCCTGGAATGTCGGAATTGACAAAGCCTTCACCTCGTCGATGGATTCTGGAGCTTGGGTGCCTGAGATGTAAACATCAGCATCCTTACCCTCGATGTTCAGGGTGCCAAGGGATGAAGGGCGAAGTTGAGAGGCGACTATCCCGGTCACTGTAGTCTCAGTCAGCAAGTAACTTGCGGCCTTCTGCCTGTCTACAACTACCTCAAGAACTCTTTGATCCGCGTCCAGGGTGGTTGTGATTGAGCTTACGTTTTGAACATCGGCCAGTCCCGTAACAAGATCATTTACCGATTCCTGGAGAAGTGCGGGATCGCTTGCTGAAACCTCAATGTCGATTGTCTCGCTGGAACCGAATCCTCCGCCAGTCGAAACTGTGATTTCGCTTCCCGAGGCTACTTCAAGCTGACGCACTGCTGTTTGAAGGACTTCCACGTCCACACCATCTTCTGCGGTTATTGTCAAGCGCACGCCTGAGGCTGCCCTGCCAAAGGCAACTCTGCCATCGGCTCCAGATGATCCGATGGTGCTTTGTACTACTTCGACACCGTCGAGAGCCATGATTTGGTTTTCAAGTAGAGCCGACGCTCTGTCTTGTTCCTCGAGGGTCACGTTGCTTGGCATGCTCAGCTGGGCGTCGAACTGGTTCGACCCGCCACCATCAATGAAGTTCGTTTTCAAGAGTGGAACAAGTGAGAGCGTGTAGCCCAAGATCAATACTGCAGCTGTCAGAGTGACCCAAGGGTGATTCTTGGTTCCATTGAGGATTGGAATATAACCGCGCTGAAGCAGGCTGCGCTTTTCGCGTTGCTCCTCGAGCTCTCGCTGGTCAACCTCGAAGGCAACTGGGTCAGCAGCTTGAGCCGCCAAAAGACGCTTCGGCATGCGAAGGAACCAGTAAGCCAACACCGGCACGATAGTTAGGGAAACTAGTAGAGATGCGAGCAATGCTATTGCGACTGTGAATGCGAATGGACGGAATAGCTCGCCAACTAATCCGGAAACTAGCGCGATTGGCAGGAAGACTGCAACGGTGGCTAGGGTCGACGACGTGATTGCTAGAGCGACCTCCTTGACTCCAGAGAGAACCGCCTTCGAGCGCTCCTCACCATAGCTCAGGTGTCGGTTTATGTTCTCAATAACTACGATCGAGTCATCTACTACTCGGCCAATTGCGATTGTCAAAGCACCGAGGGTTAATAGGTTCAGGGAGTAATCAGCAAACTCCAAAGCGATGAAAGTTATAAGCAATGATGTCGGTATCGAAATAGCAGTGATGATCGTGGATTTCACGCTCAACAGGAAAATCAGAATCACGAGGATTGCAAACCCAAGACCCAGTAGGCCCTCAACCGTCAAGTCCTTGATGCTCTCTTCAATAAACGGCGCCTGGTCAAAAATCGTCACTACTGTCACGTCTGTTGCTAGAGCAGCCCGTAGATCGGGGATCAAGTCTTGTATGCCTCGGGAGACGTCAACCGAGTTGCCGTCCGGAGTCTTCGTGATCGAGATAGCTAGGGTTTCATTGCCGTTGGTTCGAGCAATTGAGGTGATCGGAGCATCCTCGTAGGTGACTGCTGCAACATCGCCAATTGTTAGAACGCCAAGAGCATTTGCATTGGGCGTTGCCGAAATTAGAGGTAGGGACTCCATCAAGGAAACTGTGTCAACAGCATTTCCCATCTGAATGGAAATGCTGCCATCTGAGTCAGTCAAAGAGCCCACCGGCAAAACCAGTCCATTAGCACGCAGCGCTGCGGAGATGTCTCTCTGACTGAGACCATTTTGAGCAAGAGCTACTTGGTTGAGTTCTAAATTGAGTCTTTTTTGCTTTCCTCCCGAGACAGCAATTTCCCTAATGCCACTTACTTGCTGGAAAATCGACGGGGCAATCTTGTCAAGCTCTGCGCTGAGGCTCTCGTTGTCGCCATTATTGGCCGAAATCGCAAGGACGATTATTGGAACTGAGTCGAAGCTACCCGAAATAACCTGGGGGTTTACGTCTGCGGGAAGCGAGGCCTCGACTGCGCTGATGGCATTATTTAGCCTCTCGGTCGCATCGGAGGTGCTTGTGCCAAATTCAAAAGAGACTCGAAGAATCGATAGTCCGGTTGAGGAAGTGACGCTGGTTGATTCCAAGCCCTCCAGGCCGATAACAGCATTTTCAATAATCACGGAAACTTGACTGTCAACAACCTCGGGTGATGCTCCGGCATATGAAGTGACAATTGCAGCCGACGGAATCTCTATGGATGGAATTAGTTCTTGTTTCAGGTTGCCGACGGAGAGTAGGCCGAACACACCGATAATGAGAGTTATTAGTGCAACAACAGCGCGATTTGCTAGCGAAAGTCTGGAAATATTTGACAACTAATTACCTCTTTGATTGTTGGCTCTACTGACAACTCAACAGTTTAGGAGATTAGTCCCTTAAATTACGAGCCGGTACTTTAGAAACCGTGTCAATCAGATGCTTAGCGCCGCAACAAATTGAACCGGGGTTCCGAACCTGTGACCAGTCACGGTTACAGACTGCTCCTTGAAGTAGGGCAGCAGTTCAATTCGTCCGGATTCGGTTAACTCATGACTGTAAACAGCCACGTCGCAGCTGGAAAGAGCGCTGTCGGCATCGACTTCTGAAGCATTACCGACTAGTCGAACTCGCCGCGGGCTCGCCGCTAGCCTCTTCTCAAAGCCGTCTTGATCTTCTATGGCCACGCGCAATCCTGAGCTTTTCAGCAAGGAAATCACGTTCTTATCCAATTCAAAAGAACTGATGTCGAGGTTTCCTAGCGCCAGAGCAACGGAGAGAGCCCTCATGGTTTCATGACTGGTCGCATTCTTCTCAATACGAAGTACGCAATCGCTTCTTCTATAGCGAAGCACATTCCGCTCGCTGTCCAGGTTAGAAGGGTCGGTAGCGTTACTGAAGGTGTCCGTTAGAGCCACCTGGTCAGATTTGGCTCCGCGAATGAGCGACTCCATCTCAGCGTCGGACAAGTCAGCTAGCTGAGCTATGGCAAGCAGCTGGTTCACGCTCTTATTCAGGATCTCAGCGCTAGCAGTCGAATGCGAGCTCTTCCAGTTGGTCAGACTAAGGATGTAGTTTGGTCCACCAGCTTTGGTGCTGGGTCCTACACTCGAGCGCTTCCAGCCTCCGAAGGGCTGACGCTGAACGATAGCACCGGTGATTCCCCGGTTCACGTAGAGGTTTCCAGCCTGAATAGTGGCGAGCCACTTCTCTATTTCGACTGCATCCAGAGAGTGGATCCCGGTTGTTAGTCCGTAGTCCACTGAGTTCTGAAGAGCGATTGCTGCTTCCAGGTTTGGTGCGATCATGATGGACAAAATTGGACCAAAGTACTCGGTCAGGTGACTGGTCGAATTTGGCACGACATTAATTCGAATCCCTGGGGACCATAGCTTTCCAGTTTCGTCCAGCTGAGCGGGCTCAAGTAGCCATTTCTCTCCGCGGCTAAGCTTCGTCAGGCCCTCGAGAAGTTTGCCTGAGGGCGCCTCAATCATGGGACCCATTTGAGTCCTCGGGTCATTGGCATGACCGACGTGCATACTGCTTACCGCATCATGTAGCTGGCGCAAGAATCGCTTTGACTTGTGGACAGATCCAACCAAGATAACCAGCGAGCTAGCTGAACATTTTTGACCAGCATGACCAAAGGCGGAGTAGGCAATGTCCTTGGCGGCTAGATCGTAGTCAGCGCTCTCCGTGACAATAATTGCGTTCTTGCCGCTTGTTTCGGCAAGCAGTCTTAGGTCAGGGCGGAAGCTCTTGAACAGCTGGGCTGTCTCGTACCCGCCGGTTAGGATCACTTGGTCGACATCGGGGTGGGACAGAAGTTGCTTACCGAGCCCGGACTCACTTAGTTGAATCGGGATAAATACGTCTTGGTCAATAATTTTTGAAATTATGTCTGCGAGAACCGCACCGCATCTGGCCGAGGCGCCCGCAGGCTTGAAAATAACTGCTGAACCTGCGGCTAGAGCGGACAGGGCACCGCCGGCGGGAATGGCAATGGGGAAGTTCCACGGGGGAGTGACAACGGTGACGCCGAATGGCACGGGGGTTGCACCATCTATCTTGTCTAGCTCAAGGGCGCGATGCGCGTAGTAGTGAGCGAAGTCAACAGCCTCCGAGATCTCAGTGTCGGCTTGATCTATTGTCTTGCCGGCCTCGGCCATCGCGACTTCTATTAAGCGGCCCCTGTTGGATTCCATCGCGACGCCGATTTCATGGAGCTTTCCGGCGCGAGTCCGTAAAGACTCCTTACTCCAGCGTGCCCCACCATCAACTGCCCTATCCATGATCCCTTGAAGTTCGGCTTCACTGGATATTGTTTGTTTCGCTACTAGGTCTATACCGATATCGCCGGTTCCGGCGCGACCAATAATTTCGTAGGCCCAGGCTCGGTTGGCGGCTAAAGACGGGTCAGTGTCCGCGGTATTCGCAAAGCCTTTCGCCGGGGGAAACGCCACGTCGTTGTGACGGTCTTGCAGCCGGTTGGGAATTGGAATTTCCAAATCCAGCATGGTCAGGGAAACCTTAAAGCGTTCCTCTTCAACCTGGAAAACATCCGGGTCCGCCAACCTAAACGCGTTGGAAAGAAAATTCTCTTTAGAGGCGCCCTCTTCTAGTCGTCGAATTAGATAGGCAATGGCAACATCGAATTCTTGCGGGTGAACAACAGGGGTGTAAAGAACTAAAGTTCCAACGGTCTTCCGAATCACATTGGCTTGCGCTTCAGCCATGCCCAGAAGCATCTCAAAGTCCATGCCGGTTTGAGCATTTCGCTGCGAAGCTAACAACCAGGCGAAGGCAAGATCAAATAGGTTGTGACCCGCGACCCCAATCCGAACGTTCGCTACTCGGTTTTCGGTCAACGCATAGTTCAGGACCCGTTTGTAGTTGGCATCCGCCGCCGCTTTTGATTCAACTGTTGCAAGTGGCCAGCCGTGGGACTCCGCGTCCACTCTTTCCATCGGCAAGTTGGCACCTTTTACGACTCTGACCTTCACTGGAGCTCCTCCAGCTAAAACGCGTCCAGCAGCAAACTGCTGAATATCGATCATTGCTCTGACCGCGTCTGGCAAATATGCCTGCAGGACGATGCCGGCCTGAAGCTTAGAAAATTCTGGTTTTGACAATATGCCCTTGAAAACCGCCACGGTCATATCGAGGTCGTGGTACTCCTCCATGTCTAGGTTTATAAACTTTTGCTTTTTTGACTCTGAGGCAATTCGGTAAAGCGGGGCGAGACGCTCAATCACGTCACTCACGGTTTCATTGAAGGACCAGGGGGAGTGAGGCGACACGATTGCTGACACCTTTACTGAAACGTAATCGACATCCGGCCTGGAAAGCACATCCTTCACCTTCTGCAGCCTGCGGTCGGCTTCCTTGCTGCCAAGAACCGCTTCTCCCAGTAGGTTGACGTTCAGAGTCGAACCTTGCTTCGATAGGCGGGAGATGCTTCTGCTCAATTTGGCTGGGGTTGCGTCAATCACCAGGTGCTCCACAAAAGAGCGCAACACCTTGCGAGCAATTGGAATGACAATCCATGGAAAAGGTCTGGCTAGGTTCGCTCCGAGAGAAACCATTGCCCGAAGAATCCAGGGTAAAAACTTTGGTGTGATTTTGCGAAGCCGGTAAAGGTTTTTTGCCGCGACTCTAATGCTCTCGGGCCTGATTACTCCGTCTACAAAGCCGACCGCAAAGTCCAACCCGTTCGTGTCTTGGAGCAGGCCGGAAAGTCGATCCGCCGCTTGCGAATTTTTCTGCTGAGAGGCGTTGAGTACCCAATGTTGAACCTGCTCAACCACTGCCGCAGATAGTTCATCTTTTGCCGGGACAATAGGAATTTGAGTAGTGCTAAGCGTCATCGGTTTGCCGTCTCTCATTGGAATCTACACAATTAGTCTAATTGGCAAATTACTCTGGAAAGTAGCTCACGTCCTGGTTTTATTTCCTCATGCTCTTGGACTGATTCTCGCCCAGACCAAAACCTTTCTTGACAAGGGCTTGTAGACTATTGACGGCTTCAAAGCCAACCCCGCCTTCGTAGCTCAGTGGATAGAGCAGGAGCCTTCTAATCTCTTGGTCGCAGGTTCGATTCCTGCCGAGGGCACCAAGTCAAGACCGAAGGCCGCTGTTTGCCGCCAATCCCCAGGTCTTCAAGCCCGCCGCAAAAACAGCTAAACCGTGTCAGCGACGCTCTTCCGCGATCGAATTACCGCCGTCAATCACTATTTCTTGCCCGGTCAGGTAAGCGGACTCCCTCGAGGCCAACCAAAGCGCGGCGGCGGCAATCTCTGCCGGGGTTCCAGAGCGGCCGAGCGGTGTTCTAAGGCCCTGGCTGGACTCATCAGCTAACTGGGTGTCGGTGGCTATCCATCCCGGCAGGATGGCATTGCAGGTAATTTGGTGGCTGGCCTCATCCAACGCCAGAGATCTCATCAGCCCAACCACTGCGGCCTTTGCTGCGGCGTAACCGGGTTGATGTCTCATCGCCATCCGTGGGCCGGTCACCGATGAAACCATGATGATGCGGCCCCTGGTGGATGCTCGAAGAAGTGGGAGTGCGGCTCGAGTGACTTTAAAAACTGTGTCCAAATTTCGAGAAATTCCCATTTCCCATGACTCATCGCTGATTTGGGTTAAGTCGGCCGTCTCATCATCGCTAAGGGGAGCCTTCGCTGAGGTCATGCCAGCATTATTTACCAGGATGTCGAGCTCCGTAAAGCTGGACAATAGTTGTTGGACCTGGTCAGAGTCAGTCAAATCAGCGATTGTGGCGCTGATTTGAGGAGTACCTGTTCCTTGGGCTTCTTGGAGTAGTTCCCGAAGTTCGTCGGCACGCTCATGAACCCTCTGAGTTGTAGAAGTGATGTGCACCGAGGCGCCCTGAAGCATTAGGTGTTGCGCTATGGAAAAACCAATTCCACCTTTTGCTCCAACTCCAGTTATCAAGGCGATGGTTCCAGGAAGATCAAACATGTTTTGAGGCTAGCAGGCTGCAAGGGGGGCACAAGAGTTCCTGGTCGCAGTTTCGATTACTGCCGAGGGCACTTTTTATGTTGTGTGCACTTGACTATCTCGAATTTTGGCGACGACGCGATCCATTTGTTGCGCCTTGCGAATGGGGTCTCGAACCAGGTGCTCTTGACTGTTGATTTTGGGGCTTTCCAGACTCGCTCAGTGCTCGCTTTCGCTGGGCATTTCGACCAGTCGACGTACCAGTCTTTTTGGGCTGGGCTGTTGGAGCAGTTGGCTTCACATATTCGGCAACCTCACCAATGAGAGCTATTACTGCCGGTGATTTTTCATTAACCGACTGAGGCTTTACGGAAATTTTGGCTTTGCTCAGCAAATCAGATAAATCTTTACGCTGGGTAGGCAAAGATATAGTCACCACATCACCTGCTGCTCCAGCCCTTGCTGTTCTTCCAGAGCGGTGAAGGTATGCCTTGTGCTCAGCAGGCGGATCAACATGAATCACGAGGTCCACTCCGTCAACGTGAACGCCTCTTGCTGCGACGTCTGTGGCCACTAGTACTCTGGCCCGACCAGCGCTAAAAGCCTCCAGATTCCGATCCCTAGCGGCCTGGGAAAGATTGCCGTGTAAGTCAACGGCTGGTATGCCGGCTTGGGTTAGTGCCTTGGCAAGTTTCTTGGCGTGGTGCTTGGTTCGCATGAACAAGATTCTTCTTCCCGTTCCGGAAGCCAGGGCGTAGACCAATCGCTTTTTTGCTTCTGCGTCGGATGCTTCAAGCACGTGATGGGTCATCTGAGTAACCGGAGAATTGGCTTCGTCAACTGCGTGCATAACCTGGTTCTGCAAAAACTTATCTACGAGCTTTTTCACGCCGTTATCCAACGTCGCCGAGAACAATAGGCGCTGGCCGCCTCTCGGGGTGGCATTCAAAATTCTGGTAACTCCGGGCAAGAAACCAAGGTCTGCCATGTGGTCAGCCTCATCCAATACGGTTATCTCAATCGCATCTAACTTCAAAATGCCCTGAGCCATTAGGTCTTCGAGTCGGCCGGGGGTCGCCACGATAATCTCGACACCATCCCTGAGTGCTTGAACCTGCTTCTTTTGAGGTACGCCTCCAAAGATTGTGGTAACTCGTAGATTCATAGCGCTAGCCAATGGCTGGAGCGCATTAGTAATCTGCGTGGCCAGTTCACGGGTTGGCGCTAGAACTAGGCCTCTCGGCTTACGAGATGTGTCCCTACTATTTGCGGAAGCAGCAAGTCTGGCCACCATTGGGATTCCAAAAGCCAAGGTTTTGCCAGAGCCAGTTTTGCCTCTACCCAAAACATCTCTACCGGCCAAGGTGTCTGGCAGCGAATCGACTTGGATGGGGAACGGTGTATCAATGCCTTGAGCACTTAGCACAGCCGCGATTTCGGCTGGCACGCCAAGGTCAATAAAGGTCTTTGAAGACATAATGTAATTACTTTCATGTGATGCAAAACATCACTTTTGAGCCCAAAGTTTTGGGGAATACGGCGAAGACATCGATGGATGAATTCGTTCGCCGAAAGAAAAAGTTTAGCCACAGTTTCGTGGGGGTCGTTCTACGACGCAAGACGGTGATTTATCACCGGCTCCTTAGAAGTCTAGGGGAGTTATGCAAAAGGTCATAGGACTAGTTTGCTGTTTCTATATTTGCCGCGGGCTCAGCACGCTTCAAGTTATTGATTCCTCGAATACCAAAACTGCACCTAGGCTGTTTAGGGATAGAGGATGCAGGCCACCGACAGCTCAAGAGGCCTCAATCTCCACTGTGTTGAGCGCCGAAGATTACTGCTTCTCATCAAGAGCAGCGAGTGAAGGAGTCAAGAGATGTCCAGCGAAAGCGCCG
>JAPKCK010000015.1 GCA_028822985.1 Aquiluna sp. | reverse complement strand
ATTCGACTTGCGGCCGAAGGCGCCATAATCAACAACCCCGAAACCAGCGCGATGATCGATGCTGATGCAGACTTCAAAGACGCAAATCTTTCCGCGCGAGAGCGCGAAGTCCTATCGTTTTACGCAGCGGGCATGAGCCTCAAGCAAGTTGCTTCCCACTTGGAAATCAAGCAGAGCTCCGCCAAAGAGCATATTGACCGGGTTCGAGTGAAGTACGCACGCCTCGGACGAGAGGCCCACACCAAAGTGGATTTGTACCGTCTAGCAATTGAAGACGGCTTAATTTCCAGCGAATTCCTCTAAATCATGAACATTCGCTCCACTGCGGCTAGAGGCAAGCTGGAGAATTTAACGAGAAAAGTTTACGCCTTGATTTTATTACCCCTGACCCTGGAGCTGTGGTCTAAGCAAGCCCCCCAGGGGGAGTACTTCAGTGGGCTAGCTGATGTCATTATGGCCTTTGTTTGGATAACCGTTTTGGCAATCAATGTGGCCGCTTGGACGGGACGCGGGAACAACGTCATGCTTATGATCCACGGCTTCACTGGCCTCTTATCTGTCTTGCTGTTGCCTGTGATGACTTTAGATACATTCGCCACTTCTGATTACGACCTCCCGTGGGTCTGGTGGTACACAGGTTTAGCGGCCACAAGTATGGCCTTAAGGTGTGGGCTTCGGGTCAGTTTCTTGAGTTATTTGGCAATTCTTTTGACCGCCTGGACGGTCGTGAGCACGTTTGATTCCGTGGGCGGGGCGAGCCTCGGCGAGGCCCTTCAAGGCTCCGTTTATGTTGCGCTTTTTACTATTGGCGTCGGAGGCGTAATAACGCTTATGCGCAACTGGGCTGATGAAGTCGATTTTGCACACACTGGCTATCTTTCCAGTGCCCTGGAAAGAGTCAGGATCGATGCCTTAGAAAGAGAGGAGCAACGAGTCAGCGCATTGGTGCACGACAAGGTGCTTCACACCTTCTTGTACGCAGCTGCCGCAAGCACACCAAAGGAGCGGCGGGCCTCAGTGGACCTGGCTGCCGAGGCGGTTGACAGTATCGCCAAGATCCAAACAGGTTCCGTACCCTTAGGGACCACTACACCGTCTAGCCTTTTTTTGTCGCTCAGGAAGGCTGCTCTTCGGCATAGTTCCCGAATTAGAGTTTCTGTGTATGTCTCGGGGTCGGATCCAATTCCGATGGAGGCCGCGCAGGCAATCACGGAGGCGACCCTTCAGGCAATAGAGAACGCAGAGCGACATGCGAAGTGTACGGATTTGGAACTCAAGCTGAACTCACCTGCCTCCTCAGTAATTAGCGTCCAAATTGTTGACAACGGCCGGGGCTTTAGGCCAGACCGGGTTCCTCGGGCTCGACTTGGAATTCGCGGATCAATAGAGAACCGCATGGCCCTTGTAGGTGGGGTCGCCAAAATAAAATCCGCCCCTGGTGTCGGCACTGTTGTGTCACTGAGGTGGCCAAATTGATTAGCGTCCCCCATGGCCGAGCGGCCATTATCGCTCTGACTTTTGGCTACTACCATTCTGTTCTCGGACTAATGCATTTCGAAGAATATGAAAGACAAGCCCCGGCTGCAGCAGCTTTGCTTTTGTACGCTGCGGTTCTGTTCTTGACAACTCGCTTTACACGCGAGCTTAGACTTCCCACTGCAATGACCGTCGTTGCTGTGTTCGCGGCTTTGGCTGTTCCCGCCTTGGCGCTTTATGGCACCGGTACCGAGGCAGAGCATCACGACCCCACTTGGTTCGTGGAGGGGGTCGGCACAGTCATGGCAGTTCTTGCCTGGCGCAACCACGCGAAAATGGCATGGGCGGGAATGACCGTAATGGTGTTCTATATCTATCTCTGGGGTGGTCTGGAAGTCCTTCTTGTCACTGGGGCACTTGGTTCGTTCGCCATAGTGGCTGGCTCCCAAGGAGCAGCAATGGCTCTAACCTTGGCCCAAAACTCGTCCATTCAATTTCTAAATTTGAGACTGGCGGTCAATTTAGATAGTGAAACCGTAAGCGTTCAGAGGGCGGAGCCCCTCTTGCAGCTAAAAAGAACTTTGGATTCCTCACTGCCCCTTCTTGAGCTGATTCAGCAAAAAGAGGGAAAAATAACTTCCTCGGACTCTAAGAAATTGCTGTTAGCCGAAGCGGGAATCCGAGATCAAATTCGAGCCAGAGGCCTTCAGCATGAAGCTCTTATAGCGGCAGTTTTGAGCGCTCGTGTAAGAGGTGTAGAGGTGCAGTTGTCCGATGACGGAGGGATCGACTTGCTGGATGGCGGGGAAAGGGAGCTCCTTTTCAAAGAACTCTCACATGCCGTGAGTGGTATAAAATCGGGGAAAATCGTAATTCGCAGCGTGGCAGGGGGATCTTGGACTGTGAGCCTGTTTGCCTCTGGCTCGATTGGGTCACAGAACGTCTTTCTAAGACTCTGACCTAAGTTGGTTACGACTCGAAGTGCTGCCTCGCAGGTTGTGGCTCTGTAGTCGGAAATTATTTACGTAACTCATTTACCCAGTTGCCAATGTGCTGCCCGCGGAGCTGACCGTTGCCACGGTTCCAAGAGGATTCTGGTGTCCCAGTTGCAATCCGACCTAGGCGTCTTGATTCGATAATCGACTGAGTCACAACCGCTATCGCTGCAGCTTGATCATGCTCGCCGCCGCCTTTAGCTTGGATGAGAGCTTGAATTTCAGTTTCGGAATATTGCCGCATCAAAGTGGGATGTTTCCGTGCTTCTTCGGGGGCAGGTTTGCTCGCTTAGTTTTTAGAGCTCTAAGCGCTCTAACGATTGCTGATCTTGTTGCGGCCGGCTCGATAATGCCATCTAGCTCACCGCGCTCCGCGGCCAGGAACGGGTTGGCCACGTTATAGGTGTACTCCTTGGCGAGCTTGTCGCGCACCTCGGCGATGTCTAAGCCTTGCTCTTCGGCCTCTTTGATCTTGTCTCTAAACAGAATGTTCACGGCACCCTGACCACCCATGACGGCGATCTCTGCTGTTGGCCAAGCAAGGTTTATGTCAGCACCCAGCTGCTTTGAACCCATGACGATGTAAGCCCCGCCATAGGCCTTTCTGGTGATGATTGTCACCAGCGGAACTGTTGCCTCCGCGTATGCGTAGAGCAGCTTCGCCCCGCGTCTAATTACTCCAGCCCACTCTTGATCTGTCCCAGGAAGGTAACCGGGAACATCAACTAAGGTCAGGATTGGGATCGAGAAAGCATCGCAAAATCTTACGAATCTGGCCGCCTTTTCACCGGCATCAATGTTCAGAGTTCCAGCCATTTGCATGGGTTGGTTTGCGACTATGCCAACTGAGTTGCCGTCGATACGGGCAAAGCCGATGAGTATGTTGGGGGCGAAGAGTGGCTGAACTTCCAAGAATTCACCCTCATCAACCAGGGACTCAATAATTACCTTCATGTCATATGGCTGGTTAGGACTGTCCGGGATTACTTGGTTCAGGAGTCTGTCTGCTTCGGTGATTTCAAGTTCGGATTCGGATTGGTAAGTGACCGATTTAGAAAGGTTGTTTTCTGGCAGGTAGCCCACAAGTGACTGCACGTAGTCGATTGCGTCCTGCTCGTTGTCTGCCAAGTAGTGGGCAACTCCGGAGGTTTCGTTATGTGTTCGTGCACCGCCGAGCTCTTCCATTCCAACATCTTCGCCAGTCACAGTTTTGATTACATCGGGACCAGTTACAAACATGTTTGATGTTTTATCCACCATGATCACGAAGTCAGTGAGTGCGGGTGAATAAACCGCCCCCCCGGCAGCCGGCCCCATGACAAGGGAAATTTGCGGGATCACCCCAGACGCCATGGTGTTGAGTCGAAAAATCTCTCCATATTTGCCAAGGGCAATGACACCCTCTTGAATTCTGGCCCCACCCGAGTCCAGGATTCCAATCAACGGCACGCCGGTCTTTATTGCGAGCTCCATCACCTTGATGATCTTGTTACCAGCTGTCTCACCGAGTGACCCACCAAAAACAGTGAAGTCTTGAGAATAAACTGCCACCTGGCGGGAGTGAATTGTTCCCACCCCTGTAACGACGGAGTCTCCATAGGGGCGCTTTGAATCCATGCCAAAGGCGGTGGAGCGGTGTCTGACATATTCGTCCAGCTCGACGAATGAGCCCGGGTCAAGAAGCATTTCGATTCGCTCGCGTGCGGTGTTCTTACCCTTCGCGTGCTGCTTGACTGCGGCAGCCTCCCCAGAGGCCTGTACTGCCTCGTGGTAGCGCTGACGGAGGTCAGCCAGCTTTCCTGCGGTGGTAGATAGATCTGGATTCTCAGCCACGTGTGCCCCTTTGCGTCTGCCTAACTTTATCGGTCTTGAACGAACCTATCTTGCATAGTTCATACAATGAAACTGGCGGTTATGTCTCTGATACCTACAAGTAGTCCCAGTGCGATATCATTTAGCGAATGGATTCTTCAATTTCTAAGGGGCAGTTCGCCGGCCTTGTCGAGCTTGCTGAGGTCGATTCGACCAATAAAGAGCTCTTGCGTCGACTTGACTCTGACACTCCGGAATTTTTCGCAGTTACCGCTGACAAGCAGACCGCGGGACTCGGCCGACTGGGCCGAAACTGGGTGACCGAAGCCGGGAAGTCACTAGCCGTTTCAATTTTACTGAGGCCTAAAAGCCGGAGTCAGACCGACTGGATAACAATCATGGCTGGCCTCGCACTTAGCTCGGCTTTGGAAAAGCACGGACTGATCGTTAGCCTGAAGTGGCCAAACGATCTGCTGGTAGAAGGCAAAAAACTTTCTGGAATCTTGGCCGAGATGGTCGATCTAAATACGGTGGTTCTAGGCATTGGAATCAACATCAAGCCTCAAGAGCACTCACCAGACACCGCAACTTCACTCCAAGAGCTTGGGCTGAAAATGGAAAAAGATGAGTTACTCGAGGTAATCGCAACTGAACTAAAAAGCTATTGGTCCAGGCTCACGGCAGACTCCGAGACAGCCATCGCTCAATTTCAGGCGGAACTTCTGACTCGCTGCGGGACTTTGGGCACAAGGGTCAGAGCCGAATTACCAGGCGGCAAGAACATCTATGGGGCGGCCATCGCAATTGATGAGACCGGACGGCTGATTGTTGAAACACCCGAACCGGTGGCTTTGGCAGCGGCTGACGTTTGGCATCTGCGAAACTAGTGGCAATTAGGTAGGAGAGATATGCCAACGGTCGGAGTAATAGGTGGCGGTCAGCTTGCCAGAATGATGCAACCGGCAGCAATAGCGATGGGCATCGAGCTGAGAGTCTTTGCTGAGCAAGAAGGCTCATCCGCTCACTACGCAACTACTCAAGTTGGTGACTACACGGATTTTGATCAACTAGCCAGATTTGCCGCCACGGTAGATGTCATAACCTTCGATCATGAGCATGTTCCGCTGGTTCTATTGGAAAAACTCGTCGCTGGCGGTGTAAAAGTCAGGCCAGGACCGGCTGCACTGCATTTTGCTCAAAATAAGTTGGCCATGCGCGCGGCACTTGCCGACCTGGGTCTTCCTCTACCGATTTGGGCGGCAGCTAAGACGGCGGCGGATATTGACAAATTCATTGAGGCCAATGGTCCAGAGGTTGTCGTCAAAACTCCAATTGGTGGTTATGACGGCAAAGGCGTAAGGGTTATACGCCAAGCATCGGAGGTCTCCGATTGGCTAGAAAACATTGAGCATTTTGGCGGAGCGTTACTCTGCGAACAAAAGGTGCCATTTATCCGAGAGCTCGCGCAGCTAGTTTCAAGAAATCCCTCCGGAGAACTGCAATCCTGGGACACGGTTCAGACTGTTCAGAAGGACGGTGTTTGCTTGGAAGTTATCGCACCAGCTCCCAGTCCAGTGGACAGCTTGGGTGCGAAGGAAATTGCAAAGAAGATTGCCCGAGGTTTAGAGGTGGTCGGAGTGATGGCCGTCGAAATGTTCGAAACTACAAACGGAGAGCTTTTAGTCAACGAGCTCGCTATGCGCCCCCATAATTCCGGACATTTCTCGATTGAGGGTTCGAAAACCAGTCAATTCGAGCAGCATCTAAGAGCGGTTTTGGATCTCCCTTTAGGAGATACGGAGTTGGTGGGTGGTGGCTCAGTGATGGTCAACCTACTTGGCGTGGACTCGAAGAACAGACAGGTTGAAAACTATGCCGCCGCCATGTCGAAGTTTCCTAATCTCAAATTCCACTCCTACCAAAAAGCGCCACGTCAGGGTCGGAAAATGGGTCACATTACCGCTTTGGGTCAAAACCATCTCGAGCTATTGGCGGCTTGTCACGAAGCTGCGGAACTTCTGTACCGAACCGATTTGCGAATAAAGTAAAGCTGGGAATTAGGGAGAAAACGACATGGCAGAAATCGCGATAGTTATGGGATCGGATTCGGATTGGCGAATCATGGAGCAGGCGCACACCGTAGTGATGGAGTTTGGTCTTGATGCTGAAGTTGAAGTTCTTAGCGCTCACAGAACTCCTGAAAAAATGCTCGATTGGGCCAAGAACGCCAGTCATAACGGTATAAAAGTGATCATCGCCGGCGCCGGCGGCGCCGCCCATCTGCCCGGCATGATTGCCTCGATGACTTCACTGCCTGTAATTGGCGTGCCAGTTAGCTTGGGGAACTTGGACGGCATGGACTCACTGTTATCCATCGTGCAGATGCCAGCTGGTGTTCCAGTGGCCACAGTTTCGATTGACGGAGCGAAAAACGCAGGCCTTTTGGCCCTAAGAATTTTAGCCACAGCCACACCAGAATTGGGAGCAAAGCTCGACGCCTACCGGGCATCGATTGCAGAGCAGGTTGAGCAAAAGAATCAAAACCTGAAGAAAAGCCTCTAATCAGCTAAGTCTCAGCTGATTTACATTTGCTCAAAACACGATAACGCTCAGCGCATTTGGAGTATCTCAACCTAAGGTTGAAGGTGTCTGGGAGGTTAGCTGTGCGCAAATTATTAGTCGGTGCGAGCCTGATTTTTGCATCTCTAGTGCTTTCTGGCTGCGGTGTTTTCTACCCGAACTGGGGGGCAACGGCCCTACCTGAAGAGCCTGTAGCTACCATCGAGACCAACCAGGAGACAGAGATTTCGGCCGAACCGGAAGCTTCGGTGCAACCAAAAACGTCATCAACCGCAGAGGAAACCGAAACTCCAGTGCCAGCCACAGACCAGTTGCCCGCGGACGTAGTAATCCTGATTGCCGAGGCCTATTCGGATACGGGGATGCTAGAGGTTGTGGCCCAGGTGCCGGGTATTACCGAATCCGGTGGCACTTGCACAATGAGATTTATCGGTTCCGACATCGAAAAAATAGTCAAGGTTTCGGCCCAGTCGGCCTCTGACTACACCCAATGTTTCCCAATTGAAGTTCCACTTTCCGATTTACCTTCTGGTTCCGGCATTGTGACTGTGAGATATGAGTCGGAACTTCACCTCGGCACATCTGCTGCTAGCTCGGTGGTGATCCCATAGTGCTCAAAAAGCTCATTGGGCTAGTTACTGCATCCCTGATGGCTATCGTCGGTTTAGTTTCGATTCCTATTGCCATTGCGCCTGCTCAGGCCGCGCCTCCAGCAAGCGCCTTTGACCCGGGTCTAATCATTAGCGACAGCGTTTTTTTTGATTTCGGCTCTATGACCGTGGCGGACATTCAGCAATTTTTGGACTCCAGGGTCTCTGCCTGCAGGTCCACCGACCCTGCCATTGATTGCCTTAAGAGCATCAAGAGTGAGATTCCAGAGACTCCAGCTACTACTTCAACCGAAGTTGGACCTTGTTCGGCTATTCCAGGAAACCCCGCTGCCAGTGCTGCCGAGGTGATCTATGCGGTTGCGGTCGCCTGTGGAATCAATCCAAAAGTTTTGATCACCAAGCTTCAGAAAGAGCAAGGCTTGGTTACCTCGACCAAACCGACCTCTTACATGTACCGTGCGGCAATGGGCTTTGGATGCCCGGATTCGGACCCTGGTATTTGTGGGAAGGTCTACGTCGGGCTTTTTAACCAGCTCTATCGAGCCAGTAAACAACTCCGTTGGTATGGAAACCCTGACGGTTCTTTCACCTACTGGAAGCCTGGGCGCACTGTTTCAATGCGCTACAACCCAAAGTCATCGTGCGGAACCAAGAGTTTTGAGCTAAAAAACCAGGCAACAGCGAACCTCTATTACTACACGCCTTACACCCCTAACAGAGCGGCCCTGGACAACATGTATGGGTCCGGAGACAGCTGTTCGGCGTATGGCAACAGAAATTTTTGGCGCTACTACCACGACTGGTTTGGCTCACCCATTGGCGGCGGATATCTTCTGCAGGCCGCCGGGACAGAAACATTCTTGATCGTGAACGATAAGAAGTTCTTGGTCAGCGACTCTAGGCTCCTTGCGGCGCTTAGGCCGCTAGGTCCAATCGGGGAAATCTCTTCCGCCTACCTCGAGAGCTTTACTACCAGCGGTGAGGCCACACAGCTTGTGTCCGACTCCAATTCTGGAGCAAAGTACTTACTTGTGGACGGCATCAAGTACTCTGTGGCAGATTGCCAGATAGCGGTTCAGTTCGGCGCTAATTGCGACGTCACTATGGCCTTGAGCTCGCTTCAGTTGAATACCTTTATTGACGGCGGCGCTCTTACACGCTTGGTGCAAACCGAGGACGGTAGCCGCTACTGGATCGAGAACGCAAGCTCTCGAGTGGTGGTTGATGATCTTGCGTTGCAGACCGTTGGCGGGCAGGCAATCAATGCGACTCCAATGACGATCGAACAGCTAGTTTCAGTCTCACCCGGGGCCGCTCTGGCATCTGAGTCTGTGATGTTTACCGTTGCTGGTAGCGCACAAAAGGCCATCGCATCCGGGGGCAAGACTTACCTCCTAAATTCGTCTTTGGTGACCTCCACTGGGCTTGCCAAGTGGTTTGATCAGGCTCCTTCGGCAATCGACCTTCAAGCAATCGAGTCCACTCTGGTTCAAGAACAGATCAGAGGGTTTGTCGCCAGTCAGTCTGGAGAGACCTTTGTTATTACTTCTGCAGGAAAACTGCCAGTAACGGATCCTGAAAATTGGACCGATCAAGTAGTGACTGTTTCTGAGGCTTTTTTGGCGAAAATGCCAACTGTCAATGCTGCACTGGCCGCTCCGGCCGTTATCACTTCGGCGGGCAATAAGTTTTCTTACTTTGTTCAGTCAGCGGAGCGAAGAATAACAAGTGACAAGGCCATGATTGGCATGTTCCTGTCTCTAATAGGTCAGCCAAAGGCGATCGAGCTACCTCAGTCTGCCATTAACACTGTTGATAAAGTGGGAGAGGCCATTGCGCCCGGCGCAATTGTGAAATCGAGTTCTTCCTCAACTCTTTATTTAGTAGACGATCTGACAAATAAGATCAAACTGGCATCTTCGGGTCAGGCCACCAGCGTCTCGAAATCTAAGACTTTTACCATAAGTAGTTCAGATCTTGCCGGGCTTAAAACTCGAACTGGATTTACTTCCGGCAAGGTTCAGTGCGATGGCGCTGTATACCTTTTGGATCGTGGAATTCTTTATCCAACCTCGCCCGGTGCTGCCGCGGAATTCCCCGGCAGCGTGTACCCACTCTCCACTGTAACCTGTGCCGCCCTAGAGCTTTCGACCCGCTCGGTCGGGCAGTTTATTAGGACAAATAATGGAATCATTTACTTGATTCAAGACGGCACCAAGCTTCGAGTTTCCTCCTGGGAGCATCTTGCAAGGCTTCGGGGCGATGGCCCGGGCTACATTCAGGCGACCAATTACTTCTCCGCCCGGATACCAACCGGCGGAACTGCCCCGGCAACTGTTCAATTGGCGTCCTTGGAGGGCATACCAGCCGGGGACTTCGGGGAGCTCACATTTGTGGGAACAGTCCCTGAGGTCATCCAGGTTGAGCCAGCCCCGACCCCTGAAAGCACTCCGAAGCCAGATTCCGGTTCATCGACAGAGCCAGCCACTGATTCCGAGGCCGAGGGTGCTAGCGAGATCCAATACCGAGTGGTTTCGGGCGACAGCTTGAATAAGATCGCAGCAAGCTTTGGGGTGACTGCAGCGCTGCTGCAGGAGTACAACTCTATTTCGAACCCGAACCTAATTTCCGTTGGACAACTCATCAGGATTCCAAAGTCAGGCTCGTCTGGCCAGCAGGGGCAGGCACCGGATGCTGCGGCGGAACCGGAACCAACCCCCGAGCCAGAACCGTCCGAGACAGAACCGTCCGAGACTGTCGTGGAATATCGAGTGCAGTCGGGGGACACACTTTTGCGCATAGCTTCGAAGTTTGGAATTTCTAGCTCTGCTCTGCAGAAATTTAACTCGATTTCTAACCCGAACCGAATATCGGTGGGGCAACTTCTGAAGATTCCAACATCCACTGAAAACACGAATGTCGCCCAGGCCCAGGAGCCAGAAGAACCGGAAGCGCAAAAGACCTACACGGTTGTTTCGGGTGACACAATTTGGGGGATTTCTAGAAAGCTTGGAGTCTCTTCGTCGGCCCTGGCCAAGATAAATGGAATTAATAATTCGAATTTTATTCGAATCGGTCAGGTGCTAAAAGTTCCTAGTTAGCCGCATCCCATGCGGATTTCACTATTTCTTGCAGTCCAAAAGAAGCCTTGAATCCAAATACTCTTTCAATACGGTCCGTGTTCGCGACCAACCTCGGTGGGTCGCCGGGTCTGCGATCGGCCAGTACTTCTTCGAATTTAATTCCTGATACTTTTTTGAGTTCTTCTAATACCTGGAGTACGGATGCCCCTTGACCGGTTCCCACATTAAAGGTTGCGTATTCTTGATCAGGAGTAGTTAGGTAGTTCGCAGCCATCAGGTGTGCTTTTGCTAGATCCTCCACATGGACGTAATCCCTAATGCAACTGCCGTCTGGCGTCGGATAGTCGGTGCCAAATACGATCGGCTGTTCTCCGCGTTTTAGTTGAGCTATTGCAATCGGAATGAGGTTGAGCTCTGCCGTGTCTGCAAGTCGTTTTGACTCAGCCCCGGCCACGTTGAAATACCTCAGATTTACGCCCTTTAGCCCCCAATTGGCGGCGTTTTGGACCATCCATTCTCCGACGAGTTTAGTCTGTCCATATGGGTTGATAGGCACCCCTGGGTAGTCCTCGTCCACTAAATCCAGGGTAGGCATTCCGTAGGTTGCAGCGGACGAGGAAAAGACCAGTTTTTTCACATTTTCTTGTCGCATTGCGAGCAAAAGGTTAGCGAGTCCGCCGATGTTGTCCAAAAAATATTGCTCGGGGATCTCGACCGATTGCCCAACCTGTTTTCTTGCCGCTAGGTGTATGACGGCGTCAAATTTGGTTTCTCTCATTAGCGTAGAGAGCTTCTCAACTGCATCCGAAGCGGCGAGGTTTATTGTGATTACAGGCGAAACAATCCTCTTGGCAACTCCAGTCGATAGGTCGTCGACGATCGTTACGGTGTGACCTTCGCGCTCGGCTAGCGCCGCAACATGAGCGCCAATGTAGCCCGCGCCTCCCGTCAAAAGAAGATTCATGGCTAAAGGCTACCTTGAGGGTTTATGAACAAAAGGGAAATTTGGCAAATAGTTCGACTTGACAGCAACATACTTACAACGGTGTAATTACATCAATAGATTTCTTGAGATAGGGGAATGAGCATGGAACAGCGCGGTCAAGTGCCTACCAACTGGTTCGTCGATGTGCTTAGGCTCGGGGTAGCCGGCGCCTACGGCGATTCCGAAGGAAACCCCCTCGGCTGGCAAGAGGACGCTCTTTGCTCACAGACCGACCCAGAAGCTTTCTTTCCCGAAAAAGGTGGATCGACCAGAGACGCCAAGAAGATTTGTTCACAGTGTTCAGTTAGATCTCAGTGCCTAGAGTACGCGCTGCAAAACGACGAGCGATTTGGTATTTGGGGTGGACTGTCTGAGCGCGAACGTCGCCGTCTGCGCAAGTCCGCCTAACAACTCGTGTCAACGCTCTCGGTAGCGACAGTCGTCGTCTCACACGGGGCGGTCGAATACTTAGCCACCACTCTCAAAGCCTTGTCGGTTCAGACCCACGCTATCGAGCAAACAGTTGTTGTTGAAACCAGTTCCGACGCAGCCTGCTTAGAGCTAGCCAAGGAATTCGGGTTCTCCGTCGTTGAACCCGGTGACATCAAACTTGGAGCCGCAATCGAATCCGGATTCCAATCCCTGAAAGTTGTTCCTGGTTGGCTCTGGATTCTTCACGACGACTCAGCCCCCGAACCCCAAGCGCTTCAAATGCTCGCGAGTGCAGCCGAGCTGTCCCCGTCGGTCGCGATTGTAGGACCGAAGCTTTTGGAGTGGGGAAACGAAATCCAAATTCAACAGCTCGGAATCACGGTCACACCAACGGGCAAGCCGTTCTTGCTGGTTGCGAGTCAATATGACCAAGGTCAGCACGACGGCTCTCGAGACACTCTTGCCGTTTCCACAGCCGGAATGTTGGTGGCCGCGGGCCTCTGGCGGAAACTCGGCGGCTTGAACGACACCGCACCAGTGTTTGCTCAAGACATAGAGTTTTGTGCGAAGGCTCGAGTCGCTGGATTCCGAGTGGTGGTAGAGCCACGAGCTAGGATTTCGCACGCAGGTCTATCGATGCAGCAAGCTAGAACTAGGAAGTGGCTTGGAGGGAGTCGCTCCCACGCTCTTTCACGAGCGCACGTTCATCTGGCCAGCGTACTTTCTCCGACCATACTTCTACCTTTCGTGTACTTAGCGTTACCGCTTGCAGCGTTTATTTCGATTCCTCAAAACTTAATTACAAAAAAACCCACTCGAATCTTTGGTCAGTTCGCCGCCTGGCTTTGGGCGTGGTTCACAATTGGCTCAAGGCTTGGAGCGCGCAAGAGGCTTCGAGGTCTGGGAAAGACCCGGCCGCTGAAGGATTTTCTGGCTACTCGAGCTCAGCGAAAAAAACGACGTGAAGCCAAATTTGAGTATGTAACTGAGGTCCAAGGGTCAACTGGAAAAGGCCTGTTCGGAAGTGGTTCAGTCTGGCTGGGTCTGCTGCCGCTTATTTTTGGTTGGTCACTTTTACCCGTTGGCGCTATATACGCGGATCGTCTGGTTCCAATCGGCGACTCGTTTGGATCGATTTGGTCGGCCACTTCTCTGGCGCAGGTTCCCTATTTGTCGGGTATCGACTTACCGACAGATCCATTCAACTGGGTGCTGTCTGTGTTTGGTCTTTCTCTAAGCTCCAACCCGAGTTTGGCTCTGGCCGTTTTTGTATTCGTCGCACCTGCCCTCGGGTTTGCAGGCTTCTGGATGCTGACTAGCCTGTTCATTGTTCGAGTCTGGGTGCGTAATTTGGTGGGTCTTTTGTTCGCACTCAGCCCGCAGGTTTTGCTGGTTCAGGCTATGGCCGGTGTGGCGGACCTGGTTACGATTTCCGTGGCCCCGTGGCTGACATTCGTTCTCATCAAAGCGGCCACAAGTTACAACTCATCACGAACTTGGCGCTGGGTCGGACTGGCCGGCTTATTGGCTGCGTTGATAGCAGTAAGTAACCCAGTAATCTTTTTGCTTTTCGTAATCTTCGGCATTGCGCTTGGTGCCAATAACATCCGCAAGCTTCCGATCCTGAGTTGGTTTGCAATACCTGGAGCGGTGCTTGTGTACCCTTGGGTGTCGCTGGCTGTTGAGCAAAATCAGGTTGCTTTCCTCACGGTTACTAGCTCGGCATTTTTGCCCCCGGCAAGCCCCTACGAATCAGTAATTGCTCTTGTCTTTCTGGGCGCGGCAGGAATCGGTGCGGTAGCAAGTCTTTTTGGGACCCGACTGGCCGTTTCGGTCAGCTCTTGGGTCGCGGCGATCATTTTGGCACTAGGTGCCGTGTATCAGCCAATCGCCGGGAGTTTCGCCATGCAGGCAATCAGCTTGGCGGCCTTGTTGGTCGGGTCTGGATTGTTCCTGGACCAGCTAAGCCGTAAATGGGTAATCGCCGCGGCATCTATCTTCGCAAGCGCAGGGGTAATGACATCTGGTCTCGTTTACGGACCGTTGGCGCCAGACCAGGCTTATTTCGGGTCGCAGCGACAGGTCCCGGCTCTAGTTGTCGCGGCAGCTGAAGTCGACGAAGGGATAAGAACCCTGCGGATTGATGCCAATGGAAATCAGGTCGACGCGGAGCTACTCTGGGGAGCTGGGCGGAGCCTTGAACAGACAAGTCTGGCCTACCAGCTTCTACTTCCAGCCAGCCCAATTACTTCTGAGCTTGCCCAGTTGAGCGGTTCGCTGGTTGCGGGCAACCCATCTGGAGTTCAGGACCTGCTTTCAAGTATTGGTATTGATTTTGTGCTGTTGGAGGGAGACCACCAGGAGAGCATTTCCGCCGCACGGGCGGCCATTGATTCGATGACCATGCTGCAGGCTGCCGGTCAGACTCCCTACGGCCATTTGTGGCAGGTGGTCGGCTCTGCTAGTAACACCCCACCGAGCCATCAGTCACCTAGCAACAGAAATCTTCAGCTTGGGATCCTCGCCGCGTTCTTACTGCTGGCAATTCCAACCCCGGCCTCTATTCGAGGAGCCAAAAGGTTGGTGAAGCAAAAGTGAAGATCGCAGCCCGAATTGTTCTTGCCATAGCTTTGGTTGGTTTATTTCTCTCGCAAATTGTGGTGACGCAGTTTCCGGTGCTCTCAACCTCGACGTCTTTCGCTATTCCTTCTTCCCTGACTGTGGCTGTGGAGCCGCTCCCGCTCGAGCTATATTGCCCTGGCGCGTTTGCCGAAGTAGGTGGCGAGTCTGGAATTGAACTTGGGCAAATAGATCGAATTGGTGAGGCGAGTATCTTCCAATTTTTGGGAAGCGGCGAGCTCATTGTTGATCCTGGTCTCACAACAACACCGGGTGCGAGATTGGTCGCTGTTGGCGATAACCAGTCAACCGGACTGTTATCAGTGATTCAATCCCAGGGAATCGCCCGGGATAGGGCCGTCGGGCTAATGGCGACTACTTGCTCGCAGCCATTATTTAGCGGGTGGTTCATTTCAGGTGCTGCAGCGCTGGGGCAAGAAACCGTCTTGCTCCTGGCAAACCCCAGCGAGTCGGAGACTCTAGTGTCATTGCAGTTTCTGGTTCCAGGCGGCAAGATCTCAAAACAGGTCAGTTTGGCCGCGGGGCAAACTGTGGTGTTACCGGTGTCCTCCGTGATTTTTCAGGAGTCGATGTTTTCCCTGTGGTTTGAAACCAGCGGAGTCCCCATTTCCGTTGCCATGCAGCAACGAGCAACCGCAGGTCTCTCCACCCGAGGGGTGGACATGCAGCTCCCGAGCGTTGCCACAGCTAACGATAATTTAATAACTGGGCTAAGCGTCCGTTCTGAAGGGTTCGACAAGCCAGTTCTGAGGTTGTTTAATTTCGGAGACATTGCAACCGAGGCCGTCATTACTGCGGTTTCAAGCAACAACGTGGTGGTCCTGAGGCAGCAGGTCCAGTCTGAGGGTTTTGCAGAGATTGAACTCGATCTGACCGACGGGGATTATCTTGTCAGAGTAGAGAGCGTTTCACCGCTCCTGGCGGGCATCAAAAACACTATTTTGAAGCCGGTGGTGGATTTTTCGTGGCTTACACAATCCTCCAAATTTACAGATTTAACCATTCCGATTCCAAGCTATAAAACTCGATTACACGTCGCGAACTTCGGTTTAACGGCTCTGGCTGTGAACTTAGAAATAACCAATGGAACCAGGGTTGAATACCAAAGTTTTGAAATTGCTTCACTTTCTCAGGTCTCGTTGCCGATAAGTGGGGATTCGATTCGAATCAACTCGGCGTCAGAGTTCACGGCGGCACTTGAAGTCATTGACGTGCCTGGTTATGCCGTGATAAATCCTCGCGAAAATCAAAACTTTGGAGACGCACTCTCGGTCAGTGTCCGATAGGTCATTGGTCCAGTAAATCCCAGGGCTCCTTGCCGAGCAGGCTTGCAGCGGCCGAAACAACCGCCTGTTCAATCTGAATTCGCGGGTCCGAAGTCTTAGAGCTGGCACTTCGCTCAATCGGAATTCGATAGAGAATTATCGTCATAGTTTGGGGCCTTGTATGCCAGCGGTTTAGTGATTCTGGGCGCTCCTGAATCGGAACCTCTTCGATTTTCCAATTCAAGGCGCCGAGCTCCTCGGGGAACCTCGAGCGAAGATAATCAGCGGTGTCGGCAACTGCATCTTGGAAAAAAGTTTGGCGGCTCAGGCCGTGGCGAAAAAGTTTTGATGGAACTGGCCGGCGCATGCCTCTGCCGTGACGATCTCTTTTTTGCGGGATTGAAGCCATGTGGCCATTGTATTCTTGGCGGGTAACCTAAACGGGGGATCCCTAGTGACCAAATTTATTGAATTTGTAAAAACCTACGACATTCGTGGGCTGGTGGGGGGCCAACTTAACGACGAAGTAGTCCAATGTTTTGGCGCGGCATTTGCCGATGAGCTCGGGCTTTCTGGAAAAGAATTAGTTGTCGGTCACGACATGCGTGACTCTTCCCCCGGTTTTGCGGCAGCGTTTTCACTCGGCGCAAGAAAGCGCGGAGCAAACGTTGTCATGTTGGGGCTTTGTTCTACCGACATGAATTACTACGCATCAGGTTTTCTGGATCTTCCAGCCGCGATGTTTACTGCGAGCCACAACCCTGCTAGCTATAACGGCATCAAGCTTTCTCGCGCCGGCGCCAGGGGCATAAGCCTGGACACCGGACTCGCAGCAATTAGAGATAGAGCGGCAGTCTTTTTCGAAAGCGGTATTCCAGCTGAGCCTGCTACCGGCTCAGAGCGAAACCTTTCAGTCATGGCTGACTACTCGAATTACCTGCGCAAGCTGGTTCCTTTGCAGGGCATCCGAAAACTCAAGATCGTAATTGACACTGCAAATGGCATGGGCGGCCTTACGGTCCCTGTTGTTCTTGGGGATAACGCTTCCATAGAAATAGTCCCGATGTATTTCGAGCTGGACGGCTCATTTCCAAATCATGAGGCAAATCCGCTGGATTCAAAAAACCTTGTTGATCTGCAAGCAATGGTTGTTTCCGCCGGCGCGGATCTGGGACTTGCTTTCGACGGTGATGCCGATCGTTGTTTCGCGGTTGATGAAAAGGGCTTGCCAGTTACCCCCTCTGCGGTCGCCGCGATTGTTTCTAAGCGAGAGATCTTGAGGGTCCAAGCTTCGGGGGAAAAGACTCCAATCGTGCTGCATAACTTGCTCACCTCCAAGTCGGTATCGGAGACGATAAACGCACACGGTGCCATTCCACAGGTGACCAAAGTTGGACATTCGCTAATCAAAGACCAAATGGCCTCAACCGCTGCGGTCTTCGGTGGAGAACACTCGGCGCACTACTACTTTCGCGAGTTCTGGGGAGCGGACAACGGAATGCTTGCGGCTATGCACCTAATTAGCGAACTCGGAACGCAAGATCGGGCCATGTCCGAAATTTCGGTCGACTACACACCTTATTTCGCATCCGGTGAGATTAACTCAACCGTCGCAGACGCTCACAAGGCCCAGTCGCGGGTCGCGGCGGAGTTTGAGGGGGCTTTTCTGGAGGAACTCGATGGAAAGACCTACAGTCAACAAGATGGTGAAGTCTGGTGGTGGTGCAATATCCGATCTTCAAACACCGAGCCGTTATTGAGGCTGAACGTCGAGTCAAATCAAGAATCGGTGATGCATCAGATACGCGATCGAGCTCTTGCCGCAATCACATCGAGGGCCTGAGAGTACTTGCTGCGAAAGTAGTCGATTATAAATTCTTAGGTTTCCTGCTCCGCTTCAAGCTACATTTAAGGGGCGGTTTCCTTGGCCATTATTGTTAGAGGTAATCGCAGCTGATTGGAGGGTGATTTGATTCACAAAGTACTGGTTGTTGACGACGATGATGCCCTTCGCGAAATGGTCGGCCTTGTGTTGGCTGGAGCAGGATACGAACCGGTCTTCGCCGCAGACGGTATCTCGGCTGTTGAGATTTTTAAAGAGAGAAATCCAGATTTAGTTCTTTTGGACATAATGCTCCCTGGTCAATCGGGCATTGAGGTTTGCAAGCAGATTCGAGCCGTGTCTGGTGTGCCCATTGTCATGTTGACAGCTCGAGGGGACACCAATGATGTTGTCCTGGGTCTTGAGGCTGGAGCTGATGACTACGTTGTCAAGCCTCACAAGGGTGAAGAGCTGATCGCAAGAGTGAAGGCTAGGCTTCGCCCTCTGCCAGATGACTCTTTGGTTCTTCAAGTAGGCGGTCTAACACTGGACCCGAAAACTTTCGAGGTTCAGCGAGAGGGCGCGAATCTTTCGCTAACTCCGCTGGAATTCAAGTTGCTTCACACTTTGGCCTCAAGGCCTCAACAGGTTTTTAGTAGGGAGATGCTCCTCGAGCAGGTTTGGGGTTACCAGTACAAGGCTGATACTCGACTGGTGAATGTTCACGTTCAGCGATTGAGGTCCAAGGTCGAAAAAGATCCAGAGAACCCGAAGATTGTCATGACAGTCCGTGGTCACGGATATCGGGCGGGCTCAGAGACACAGTGATTTCGCTGTTTAGGCGATCGCTAACAGCCAGAACAGTGGTCGCAACCGTTTTACTAAGTGCTCTGGCGCTGGTTACTCTTGGCGGATTCCTGTCCTACTCGTTGGCAAATGGCTTTTATCAAAATCGACTTGATCAAGTGCTGAGTGAAACAGAGCGCGCGGTGAGTAGTGTCCAGGGAACAGTTTCTGCTGCTTCAGTAAACGACGAAACTGCCCTGCAGACCCTAATTAATGCCGTTGTTCCATCCCTGGAAATAGTCGGTGGCTCCGGATCTAGGCAAGTTGCTCTTCTTAGGAGTCCAGGGCAGGCGCAACTTCAGTTGTTTCAGTCCCCGATTTCTCAAGATCTTGACCTCAAAACCATTCCCGAGGAGCTTCGGGTGCAGGTGAGAGAATCCGCTGGGATCCTCACCTATACCCCTGTGAGCTTTTCTAAGGAAGGCGTCTTGGTTGCTGGAATTACGGTTGGAGCTCCGGTGGTAATTCCACTTGCTGGCAACTTCGAACTTTTCCTGGTTTTCGACCTAAGTGCTGAGCAGCAATCTTTAGCGCTTGTTCAAAGCGCCATAACGATCGCTGGAATAATCCTTCTGGCCCTAATCGCCCTGGTGAGCTACTTGGTTACCCGCTCGGTAGTTCGCCCAGTAGAGCAGGCGGCTCTTGCCGCGCAGACGCTGTCCGCAGGAAAACTGGATGAACGATTGGTTGAGCGTGGCGATGACGTCTTAGCTCAGCTTGCCAAATCCTTCAACAAGATGGCGGCGAGCTTGCAGCAACAGATTCAACAGCTGGATTCCCTGTCGAAGATGCAGCAGCGGTTCGTTGCCGATGTTTCCCACGAGCTAAGAACCCCGTTGACAACCATCAAGCTGGCCGGCGAGGTTATTTTTGGAAATCGGGAGAAGTTAGACCCGGCTCTTTCAAGATCAGCGGAGCTGATGCAAAACCAGATAGAGCGTTTTGAAGCGCTTTTAGCTGACCTCTTAGAGATATCGCGCTATGACGCCCGAGCTGTGGTTGCTGATCTTGAAACCCAAGACCTTAACGCCGTTGTTGGGGCTTCGATTGCAAGCATTGAGCCCCTTGCTCAAGCGAAAAAAACCGAGATTCGAATCGACTTACCCAAAGGACCCGTCGAGGCGGAGTTCGATGCCAAGCGCATCGAAAGATTGCTGCGCAATTTACTTTCTAACGCTGTCGAACACGGAGAGGGCCGAGCCATAGTTGTTCAAGTCGGTCAAAATGCCAACTCGGTGGCGGTCTGCGTAACTGACTCCGGTGTTGGAATGTCGAGACTGCAACTGGACCGCGTCTTTGACCGGTTCTGGCGAGCGGACCCAGCTAGGCAGCGATCGGTAGGCGGGACTGGCTTGGGGCTTGCAATTTCTAAGGAAGACGCAACCCTGCACCGGGGTTGGTTACAGGTTTGGTCTAAGCCCAACAAGGGCACCAGCTTCCGTTTGACGCTTCCTAGACGCGTGGACTCCGTGATTGGAAACTCGCCAATACCGCTTCCTCCCAGATCGGTGCAGACATGATCAAAAAAGCCTTTCTTCTTATTGCTTCCCTAGTCCTGACAGGGTGCGCCTCGATACCAACTCAGCTTGATATTCAAAGCGGTCCAGATATCGCGCCTGAGGACCAGAAAGAATTTGCTTACTACACCCCATCTGGACCTTCTTTTGATGCCACTTCGCAGGAGATAGTTTCGGGATTTTTAGCTGCGGGAACCAGCCCACTAAATGACTACGCTGTCGCCAGAGAGTTTTTGAGCGATGATTTTGCTCAGCGTTGGAACCCAGAGAACCAAACCTTAATCAGAGCCGGTGCTCCGGTTTTTCGCCAGGCGGGAGAGTCTTTGGTTGTCGTGGAGCTGAGCGCTGGGGCAAGAATTGACGATCAGGGGCGCTACGAGGACTCGGTTGATTTATCAACGACAAACCTTAGGTTTAGGGTCGCTTTGCAAGATGGCCAATGGCGAATCTCAAGCGCTCCTAATCTGACCGTTGTTACACCTCCAGTGTTCAGCGTGGTGTTCAACGCTTTCCCTGTCTATTTTCTGGATTCGAGCATGGAGAGCCTGGTTCCTGATTTGCGCTGGTTCCCAACTAAGACCTCGACCCCGACCCGGCTAGTAAATGCATTGCTAGCAGGACCAAGCGACTGGCTCTCCTCGGGTGTCAAGTCTGCAATCCCTACGGGCACTCAATTGACCATTAGCGCGGTGCGAATCTTGAATCGTGTCGCTCAAGTTGATCTTGATGCTGACGCGCTTGCCGCCGGACAGCAGGACAGAAGAAACATGCTCGGACAATTGCGATCAACGCTGCGTCAACTACCTGGCGTCGACGATATTTCGCTATCCGTGAATGGGGCGTTTCAGGACATAGCAACGGGAGGGGCGGAACTTAATGACGAAATGAGCCTTAGCTATGTGCTGACGCCGTCCGGGGTTGAGCCGCTCACCAGCATTGGCTCGATGCCTCTTTCCGGCACTCAGGCAATGGTCGCGAATTACAACCCGGAACGAATAGCGATTACCGATAACGGCGATCGAGTAGCGTTCACGACAGCTGAGGGCGTTTTTGAACTCACCAACCAGTCACTGCGTGTTGAGATAATTCAGCTGAGCTCGTTGACCGACGTCGTAGCACTTGACTATGACAAGTCTGGATCGCTCTGGGCTTTTCCCGCCGACGCGAGTCTGTCAGTGGAGGTTTACGACCAGGCCACAGTGGTTCGAACTCTGGCTAGTCCCTATTTGGGATTGAGGCTGGCCGCAGCCATAGCCCCCGAGGGCACGCGCATCGTCCAGTCGATTCAAACGGATGACGCGGAGTCATTTCTAGATGTCGGGGTCGTGCTTCGAGACACCAATTCGATTCCATTGGCCCTGAATACGGGACTGACAATTCAACCGGTTCTAGGAACCCCCATAGCAATTTCATGGCAGGAGATGGCCTCCATACGTGTGCTTGAGACGACCGCTAGCGGCTTGACGGCCTTCAGCGAGTATTCGGTGTCAGGTCCGAGAACGCAGTTACCCATGCCTCCTGCCATCGGTATAGAACTGCATGCTGCCGCCGCAACGACAAGTAGCTACATGCTCTCAGAGGTCGGAGAGGTTTGGCTCTTCTCGGCTAACAGCTGGCGTCGAATTGAAACCGGTGTGACCAGTATCAGCCCACTCCGCTAACAGGCAATTTTTTCAAGCTGTTTTCAACAGCACGCCTTAGTATTCCGGACGGAATTGCACTTGAGCCGAAACTATTGGCATGTTCGAGTCTTTTCTAGATTTCGTTTTCCCCACTGACTGTGCGGTTTGTAAAATACCGCCCAGTCCGCTCTGCGATAGCTGCGCACCCGCGTTTGGAGTCGCGAAATCCTCATTGGAGGGAACTCCTGTTTGGTATGCCACCGAATTTACCGAGCCAATTTCGAGAATTCTGACCGCCTATAAGGATCAAAATAGAACAGCGCTGATCACTTACTTAGCCCCCGGCCTTCAGCAGGCAGTGGCCGATGCAGTTCTGGTTCTTGGCTCATGCTGGATTTGCGTCCCACCAAGAAACTCAATCAACTTTCGAAAAAGAGGTTTTGATTCGGTCCTGAGCCTCATAACTGCTGGCGACAAGTTTGTGCCCGGACACTTGCCAATCAACACCCTTAGATTTCAACGTCAAGTTCGAGACCAACGCAGACTGGACAAACCAGGGCGTGCATCTAATATTTTGGGCTCGATGAGAGCTATCCCTGGATTCAAGAGAGTATTGCTAATTGACGACGTGATGACGACCGGCTCCACTCTCAAGGAATGCATGCGAGCTCTCGGCGCTGCCGGCTACGAAGTTGCCGGAATCTGTGTATTAGCCAAGAGAAACCTCTAAAGCTTGAGCGAGAGCTAAGAAAAAGGCGTAGTTTGGTATTACGGCTAGACAGCCGACTAGGAGGTAAAAATGGAACTTCGAATTTCAGCGAAAAACCTCACAGTCTCGGATCGTTTTAGAGACTATGTAACAGAAAAAGCCGGCAAGGTTGAGCAGTTTGCTCATCGCCCGCAGGAACTAAATATTAAAATAACCCGTCACGAACACTCAAAGGGTGCAGGTCAAGAAGATCAGGTTGAGCTCACCGTTTATGAACCAGGACATGTGGTTAGGGCCGAAGCCAGGGCTTCGGATAAATTTGCTGCATTTGACATTGCCTTCGGCAAACTGCTTGAGCGACTCAGGCGGTACTCAGATAAGCAAAAAAAACACCAAGGTCTCGGGGCGAGCGAGCTAACCGCGTCTGACTTCAGAGACCTAGCAATCGTCCCTGCTGATTCGCAGCTACTAACCGGCGAAATTCCAGTCGTCATGCAAGACGAGACCGAAGAATTAGAGAGACAACTTGTGATTCGCTCTAAGGAGTTTGAAAAAAATGCGATGACCAAGGAAGAGGCGGTTAATCACATGGAACTTGTGGGTCACGACTTCTACCTCTATCACGACCTTGAACATGATAAAGCTGCGGTAGTTTATAGGCGAAAGGCCTACAGCTACGGTGTTATTTCACTCAGCTAGCCTGTTCCAACAGAAGCTAGAATTTTATCCGAACATCAAGGAGTAACTCTTGGCATTATTTGTAGACAAACTGCTGCGTGCCGGCGAGGGCAGGCTTGTACGAAAACTAGAGGGCATCGCCAATGAGGTCAATGCTCTAGAGGTCAACTACAAGGAGCTAAGCGATGAAGAGCTAAAGGCGGAGACCAATACTCTCCGAGAGCGCTACGCGGCCGGCGAATCGTTGGACGACTTGTTGCCAGAGGCCTTCTCGGCCGTGCGCGAGGCTTCCGTCCGAACTCTCGGAATGCGGCACTTTGATGTTCAGATGATGGGTGGAGCGGCGCTTCATCTTGGAAATATTGCAGAGATGAAGACGGGTGAGGGTAAGACGCTTGTAGCGACCTTGGCCTCCTATCTCAACGCCATCCCCGGCCGCGGGGTCCACGTTGTTACGGTTAACGATTTCTTGGCCAAGTACCAATCTGAACTAATGGGGAGAATTTTCCGAGCGCTTGGCATGACCACTGGCTGCATTATTAGCGGGCAGGACCCTCAAGAGCGTCGGGCTCAGTATGAGTGCGACATCACCTACGGGACTAACAACGAGTTCGGTTTTGATTACCTAAGAGACAACATGGCTAATTCCAAGCAAGAGCTTGTGCAGCGAGGACACTTTTTCGCTGTGGTTGACGAGGTCGACTCAATCCTGATTGACGAGGCTCGGACACCGTTGATTATTTCCGGACCAGCGGCAGCTGATGTGAACCGTTGGTTTGGTATTTTTGCGAAGCTTGCTAATGACCTGATTGCCGAAGAAGACTACGAAGTAGACGAGAAGAAAAGAACCATTGGTGTCCTGGAGTCCGGTATCGACAAGGTCGAAGATTACTTAGGGATCACCAACCTCTATGAAACGGCAAATACCCCACTTATTTCTTTCTTGAACAACTCAATCCGGGCTAAGGAACTCTTTAAGCTCGACAAGGACTACGTGGTTGTGAACGGGGAAGTTCAAATTGTTGATGAGCACACCGGTCGTATTTTGCCCGGGCGTCGATACAGCGAAGGTATGCACCAGGCAATTGAGGCAAGAGAAGGCGTAACAATCAAGCCTGAAAATCAGACTCTAGCGACGGTGACACTGCAGAATTATTTCCGCTTGTACAGCAAGATCTCGGGCATGACCGGTACTGCCGAAACTGAAGCGGCCGAATTTATGTCCACATACAAACTTGGCGTGGTTTCAATCCCAACCAACCGCAAGATGGTGAGAAAAGACCAATCCGACCTGATCTATAAGAACGAAGAAGTTAAATTCCGGATGGTCGTTGAAGACATCGCCGAACGCCACGAAAAAGGCCAGCCAGTGCTGGTAGGAACCACCAGCGTTGAAAAAAGCGAGTATCTCTCAAAGCTTTTGGCCAAAAGAGGTGTCAAGCACGAAGTGCTAAACGCGAAAAATAATGCGCGCGAGGCGATAATTGTTGCTCAGGCCGGTCGCTTCGGCGCTGTCACAGTTGCCACCAACATGGCTGGGCGAGGAACGGACATCATGCTCGGCGGCAACGCCGAGTTCTTGGCTGTGCAGCAAATGTCCAAAATTGGGTTGACATTGGATGAGCAGCCGGAAGAATACGAAGCTAAGTGGGACGAGATTTTCAACGACCTCAAAAAAGAAGTTGCTACCGAAGCGGCAAGAGTTTTGGAAGTCGGCGGGCTCTATGTGCTAGGTACCGAGCGCCACGAATCGAGGAGAATCGACAATCAGCTTCGAGGTCGTTCTGGTCGCCAAGGTGACCCGGGCGAGTCCCGTTTCTATCTTTCCTTGACCGATGACTTGATGAGATTGTTTAACTCTGGTGCTGCGGCGGCTCTTATGAACCGAGCATCAGTACCGGATGATTCGGCGATTGAGTCGGGAGTGGTTTCCCGGGCAATTATGTCGGCGCAGTCTCAGGTCGAGGGGCGCAACGCTGAAATTCGCAAGAACATTTTGAAATACGATGACGTAATGAACCGCCAGCGTGAGGCCGTCTATACGGATCGTCGGCAGATTTTGCAGGGCGAGGACATTTCTAGTACCTTCCAGGAGTTCCTGGACTTAGTAATAACCCAAATCGTGCAGTCCGCCGGCTTGGAGTCCAACTCTGCTGACTGGGATCTCGAGACACTTTGGACCGAGCTCAAGATCACCTATCCCATCGCGCTAGAGGTTGACGAAGTTTTCCAAGAGGCTGGGTCTAGAAGTAAAATCACCGCCAGCTGGTTGACTGAGGAAGTCCTGAGTGATGCTCGCATTGCCTATCAAAAACGCACCGACGAGGTTGGTATCGAAATCATGCGCGAGCTCGAGCGTCGCGTAATGCTTTCTGTTGTGGATCGCAAATGGCGTGACCACCTCTACGAGATGGATTACTTGAAAGAGGGAATCGGGCTAAGGGCGATGGCTCAGCGCGATCCGTTGATCGAATACCAGCGTGAGGGCTACGCCATGTTCTTGGAGATGATGGCCGGCATTAGGGAAGAAGCGGTTCAGTTCTTGTTCAACGTCGAGATAAAGCAGTCCTTGCCAGAAGTTCAGGCTCAGCAACCAGCGCAACTAACCTACTCAGCTCCCACTGAACAGGGCAAGGTGGATGTTCGCAAAGAACCTAATCCGAAAGCTGTTGGGGGAGCGAAAGCTCCTCAGCGGCCCACCCAGGCCCCTCCCAAGCTTGCGCAGGGTGGTCAGGGAAGTTCATTCTTCAAGAACTAGAGCTAATAAGGACGATCTCGATAATCCGGAGGCGACCATTAATCATTTCTGCTCTGACAGAAACAGCTCGAAGGACCGAAGAAATTTCCAAGAGCACTACGCCTTGAAAAGCGTTTTTATCGGTTGGAAAAATTTTGCTTTGCCTGAGGATAATCGTCGGCCGCGCGCTGGTTCCGGCCAGTGCTTGCTGTCGAGCTCGTCGCATGGATCGCTGCGTAACGTCGTAGAAGGCTTTATCGCTTAGCCACCTAGACAGTTGTTCTGGGCGCCTAACCCCGGCGAGAATCTCGATGTAGGCTGTCGAAATTTCGGCAAATAGCTTTGCGGGGCTTTTCTGCGTATTGCTCAGCTGGTTCGCGATCATGTTTCCTCTAATCCATATTTTTCTTGATTCTTGCCCTCAATATAAAAAAAGGGAAGACAAACTCCTTCCATTGTGGATAACTATTTGAAAATCCATTTCCTGATGCAAAATAGCGCCTCATGGATATCATCAACGAACTTGAATCGGAATTTGAAGCGCTCAGAACTGGCCGTTTGGACAACAAGCCGGCCGAGGTGGTTCGAGTAGAGCACTTAGGCGGGGTTACCTTTTTGGTCGATCTAGTGGTGGGCAGCGACTTTGTGGCAGGAACGGGCAATCAAAAGCTGTTGGTTTTTCCGACTGGTGCAGTCGTAACGATTACTGCAAACGTAATGCCGGAACTGCAGCAGAAAAGCCTGAGTGATTTGTTGGCCGCACAGCGGAATCCGGTGCGGGTAAATTTCAGTCTGCGTAACCAGCTTAGAAAAGGTTGGTTGCTTAGCGAACATGGACCATGGTTGCGAATTGCTGCAGAGCGAAAAGTCGTTTGGTGTCCCATTTCGGTCGTGACGCTGATCGAAGTCTCGGCTGTGGAAAACCTTTAGCGGCCTAATGAAAACTTTGCCACTCTTCCTTGCAAAGGAGGCCGCATGCCAAAGAGGCTAAGAGCAAGACCAGCAAATTGGGTGTTGTT
>JAPKCK010000014.1 GCA_028822985.1 Aquiluna sp. | reverse complement strand
GTTCCCAGAACATCGGATGCGGCATTCTGGATTAGGGCTTGAGTAAGATCCATCATGGTGTGGTAATCGCCGTATGCCTCGTAGGCCTCGAGCATTGCGAATTCAGGTGAGTGAGTTCTGTCAGCGCCTTCGTTTCTGAAGTTTCGGTTTATTTCAAACACTCTTTCCAAACCGCCGACAACCGCGCGCTTCAGGAATAGTTCTGGTGCAATTCGAAGATACAAATCAGTGTCAAACGCATTGGAGTGGGTCTTAAACGGCCTTGCAGATGCACCGCCGTGCATGACCTGCAGCATCGGTGTCTCAACTTCAATAAAGGCCTGCTTAGCAAAAGTGTTTCTAATTGACTGCATCACTCCAGCGCGAATCTTCACTACCTCGCGAGCTCGGTCACGAACAATCAAATCAATGTAGCGGTGTCGAACTCGAAACTCTTCACCCAGTTCGTTGTGAAGATTGGGCAACGGCCTAAGAGTCTTTGCTGCCATTAACCACTTGGTGGCCAAGACACTTAGTTCGCCTCGCTTCGAAGTAATAACTTCGCCCTCAACAAAAACATGGTCACCCAAATCGACGAATTCTTTCCAGCTGTCAAGCTGCTCTTGACCGGCTCTATCCAAGCTAATCATTGCCTGGATTCGCTCTCCAGAGCCAGACTGCAAGGTGGCAAAGCAAAGCTTGCCGGTGTTTCGAAGAAACATGATTCTTCCAGCCAGGCCAACCTGATCACCGGTCGCGATATCTTCTTCAAGATTTGGGTAGTGGGCCTTAGTGGCCTCAATGGTGTGGGTGATTGGCAGCGTTACCGGGTACGCGGAACCCAGAGCGTTTAGGCGCTCACGCTTGTCCATGCGCACTGCAATTTGCTCGGGGAGGTCTATCTCCTCGTATTCTTCGCCCACTTTAGAAACCACCTACTAATAAGTTATCGATTAAACGAACTTCCCCGACCCAACCGGCAATCACCATTCGGGCACCTTCTACGCCTTCGGTGACCGCAAAAGTTTCGGGGTCAACTAGTTCTAGATAGTCAAGTCTAATAATTGGATCAAGCTGCGCCATTGCAGCTTCAATGCAGTCGACTTTTGTTTTCTTTTTTGAGCCCGCGGTCAGAGCTTTATGAAGTGTCCTCGCGGCGGGAATTAGCTCCTTGGGGATGCGCTGATTCCTGCTTGACAGGGCCAACCCCTCGTCGTCGCGCACTGTATCGCAGGCAACTACTTTTATTGGCTCGCGATCCCCGTTGGCAACCTGTCGTCTAACCATTTGGGTGACCAACATCAACTGCTGAGCATCTTTAGAGCCGAAGAATGCGACATCGGGCTGAACAAGATTAAACAACCGGTTGACAACCGTCAGCATGCCGTCAAAGTGGCCTGGTCTAACCGTTCCTTCAAACAGGGTACCCAGTTCACCGGCGGATATTTCCTTCACGCCAGTGGCCGGATAGACCTCATTGCCACTGGGGGCAAACAAAACATCGACTCCAGCGTCACTCAGCACTCGAGCATCCACGCCAAGAGTTCGCGGATATTTTTCCAGATCGTCGCCTTCACCGAATTGTCTTGGGTTCACAAAAACCGAAACCACAATAAACAAACCTTGGTCTTGAGCCTTTTTCACCAAAGACAAGTGCCCTTTGTGAAGTGCCCCCATGGTTGGGATAAATCCGACTCGTCTTCCTTCGGCATCGGCAATTGCCAAAGCTTGTTGCAATTCCACAATCTTTTGAGCTAGCTGCATCAGAGCGCATCCTTCGGGTCAATCTTGCTAACCGGCTGCGACAGCGCAGCCTCCACAGCGGTTCTAACTACCGGCGCTATTAGTCTGGCGGGGTTTTGAATGCCTGCTTCTTCCAAAATGCCAAGAGCTTGTCTAACAACCAAAGAAGAAAAGCTATTGGCCACCTCAAAAGCCTCTGCGTAGGCAGCTCGCTGGGCCTCGGTTATCACCATTGGCTCAGCACCTAACTCGATGGCCAAGGCCTCTGCAATTGGCGTGAGCGGCTCTGGCGCGCTCACCGCAATTGAAGTGTTCTTTAGCACCGTTAGGTCCATTGTGGTTCCAGTAAAGTGCATGACCGGATGCATGGCGATTGGGATTGCCCCAAATCTTGCAGCATCCGCCAACACCGAATACCCAACCAGAGGCGAAAGGTGGACCACTATTTTCTTTGGTCCAAATAATCCAAGGTCGGCCAGACCTGCGCAAGTTATTTCCAAGTCGCTGGAAGGTATCGCGAGCAAAACCAAATCGGCATCCTCAACAACCGCGGCCATGTTGGCAATCGGCACATCGGGGATCAGTGCTTCGATCCTCTGAATAGCCTCCGGGCTTTCAACGAATACTCCGATTAGCTCATGCCCAGCTGCCGCCCAAGCTTTAGCAAGCACTGGACCGGCTGGGTCATCCCCAACAACGCCAATCTTCATCTGGTTAGCCTTCCCGTTTCAATCTGAATCAGAACTCGGTGGGGTTTTGCAGTTCCACTGCGAGACCAAGCCTCCGACTGTTAAGGCTACGGCTCCAACTAGCCCAAAGGAACTACTTAGCATCAAATTTTCCGGCGCAACGCTAAAACTTAAGAGCCAGATAATAAGGCCGGCGTGCCAGCCGGCGAATAATGCCCCGGCCAAAACTGAAGCTCTGGCAAGAATCAAGACTCGAACGGCGTAGAAAGGATTTGGCCTTTCCGGCCTTATTCCCTCCTTGTAGCCCCCAAGCCGCTTGCGATATCGGTAAATCGGATAACTGAACAGGTAGTTTGCAAGTGCCAACGCCAGCAAACTAATTGGCAAGCTGGTGGGGCTAGCTGGGAAAACATAGCCAAACCCTGCCGAAAGCTGAGCAGCAGCAAGACCTAGTACTAAACCGACAACTGAAAATACAGATACTACTTTGCCCATCGATCCATTCACTGGATTACCCAGACCATCGAATCCATGCCCGTTGCCAGTTCTTTGACTGGGCCAACACCAGTAAGCACCGCCCCGGGGTCTACTTCTAGCCAGGGAATCAGAACGAACGCTCTTTCTTGAGCTCTCGGATGAGGAATGACCAGCGATGCCGTCTCAACGACGCCGGTTCCAAATGTGATTATGTCAAGATCGAGGGTTCGCGCTGCCCATCTAGCTGAGCGAATCCTGCCGAATTTATTCTCGATTTCGTTGAGCCTCGAGAGTAACTTTTTTGGAGACAGCGTTGTGTCAATAATTGTTACCGCGTTTAGGTATTCTGGCTCACTAGGATCGACTCCTTGCTCAGTGAGTGCCTGGGAGCGGTACTTTTTTGAGTTCGCAATTAGTTCGACGCCGCGAAGTTTTCCGATTTCTTTTTGAGCCTTGGAGATAGTTTTTTCTTTATCGCCCAGGTTTGCTCCCAAAGCTATGACGGCCCTAGTTTTCATCTCTTGATCCAGCCAGAGTTACTGACACGTCATGAAACTTTTGGCTGAGGGGGGCATTTGGTTTGTGAACAGTAACTGTTGAGCGAAGAACCCGTGGATCGTATTTCAAACACGCACTAACCAGGGCCCTCGCAAGTGACTCAATTAGATCAAATCGCATTCTTGTTGATAGCTCAGTTACCAGATCAGCGATAGCCGCATAGGAAACAGTGGATTCAATGGAATCCTCCAAACCAGAATCGACGTCCAGGTGAATATCAATCAGAAACTCTTGCCCAAAGTCTTTTTCATGCTGCTGGACACCGTGATAACCAAAGACCGATAGGCCGTCGATTCTGATTTTGTAAATCACTTAGTCTCCTGGAAGTTCTTCAAGGACGAGACGATGGCGATTGCGTCGCTAGTGCTCTGGACATCGTGAACCCTCACACCCCATAGTTTTCGCTGAAGCAACAAGGCTGTCAAGACCGCAGTGGCAACATCTCGTCTCGGCATGGAGACCGAAGCCGGATCTCGGGAGCTCAATGCATGAGCCAAAAAGCCTTTTCTGGAAGCCCCAACTAAGACCGGTAGGCCAAGCTGCTCCAGCTCGTCCAATCGATTCACTAAGTCCCAGTTTTGGTAAATATCCTTGGCGAAACCTAGGCCCGGATCAACGACAATTCGATCTCTTGAGATTCCGGCGGCTACAGCCATGGCAACCTGTTCCGCGAGCTCCGCAACAACCTCTCGTGCCACGTCGGAATACTGAGCCATTGATTCCATTTTGTCCGCGTGACCTCGCCAGTGACCGAGCACATACTTGCAATCTAGGTCCTGAATAGCAGCAAACATCTGAGGATCCGAAAGCCCGCCAGAGATGTCATTGACGATTTTTGCGCCAGCTTTGACAGCCTTTCTTGCCGTGGCAGCGTTCATTGTGTCAACCGAGATGGTGATACTCAGGTCGCTCGTGATCGCCTGAATGACCGGAAGAATTCTTGCCTGCTCCTCCGCCGGAGTAACCCTAACGGCCCCCGGCCTAGTCGATTCGCCACCGACATCGATGATCTGTGCACCCTGAGCGCTCAACATGCTCGCCTGCTCCAGAGCTCGCACCGGGTCTAAGAATTGCCCCCCGTCACTGAATGAGTCGGGAGTTACGTTAAGCACGCCCATTAATAGCGGCCTAGTCCAGTCCGTCATGATTTTTTGTTTATTAATCCCAGGACCTCAGCGCGATAGCTGGGTTCTGTGTAGAGGCCTCTTGAGGCCAGGGTGACGGTATTTACATCTGGTTGGCGAGCACCCCTAGATGCGACGCACTGATGCCTGGCTTCGATGACGACCAAAACACCCTTGGCATCCAGTGCGCTTTCCAGGGCGTCCGCCACCTCGGCGGTTAGGTTCTCTTGAAGTTGGGGCCTTGCCGCCAGAACCTCAATAACGCTGGCAAGTCTGCCGAGACCCGCTAGCTTTTTGTTCGGCAGATAAGCAATATGAGCGACTCCGGTAAACGGAAGCAGGTGATGCTCACATATCGACACCAGTTCGATGTCCTTGAGGATCACGGCCTCGGCATTGACCGCTTCGAACATGTCGCCAATAACGCTTTGAGGATCAACTCCAATGCCGCGAAAAAAAGACGCGTAGGCTTCTGCGACTTTGGTTGGGGTATTTTTCAAAGCAGGACGATTGGGGTCTTCGCCGATTGCCTCGAGAAGTTCGACAACGGCCGCCTTAATACGATCAGTCTGCATTTTTTGTTTCCGGTTCTGTCTTGTCTTCAAGGGCCTCCAGCTGCACAGCCTTGCGCTTTGGAACCGCAATCGGACCCTTATTGATTCCAGTGCGCTTGGTTGAGGAGCGCCATGCGGTCCTGGCTGGAACCTTCTTTACGGCTTTAAAGATCTTTGCTATTTCGTCTTGGTTCAAGGTCTCCTGCTCAAGCAGTGATTTAGCGAGCTTGTCCAAGACAACCCTGTTCAGCGTGATGGCCTTGTAGGCCTCATCTTGAGCTCGATCCAAAATTGCACTGACCTCTGCGTCCACCTGCTGCGCCATTTCGTTGGAATAGTTCGAGTGAGTCGCAAGTTCGCGACCCAAAAACGGCTCGTTGTTTCCGCTGCCAAGAGAGATAGCGCCAATCTTTTGACTCATGCCGAACTTGGTAACCATCTGGCGGGCAATGCTCGTTGCCTTCTCAAAATCGTTAGACGCTCCGGTAGTTGGGTCCTTGAACACAACTTCTTCTGCGATGCGGCCACCCATTGCGTAGGCGATCTGATCAAGCAGCTGGTTGCGGCTAATCGAATATCGATCTTCCATTGGCATCACCATGGTGTATCCAAGGGCTCGCCCTCTCGGCAAGATCGTGACCTTGGTAACCGGGTCCGAGTAGTTTCCTGCGCCAGCAACAAGGGCGTGACCAGCTTCGTGATAGGCGGTCACAAGGCGCTCTTGATCTTTCATGATCGAGGACTTCTTTTGAGGCCCACCAATCACGCGGTCAATTGCCTCATCGATAATTTCGTCGGTTATCTCGGTTCGGTTGAGCCTCGCAGCCAAGAGTGCAGATTCGTTCAACACGTTTGCAAGATCGGCTCCGGTGAATCCCGGTGTACGCCTTGCAATAAGGCTTAAGTCGACGTCTTCGGCAATTGGCTTGGACTTTGAGTGAACCTTAAGAATCTTTGCGCGACCCTTCAAGTCAGGGGCAGTCACGCCAACTTGGCGGTCGAATCTACCCGGTCGCAACAGGGCTGGATCCAAAACATCCGGTCGGTTGGTTGCCGCAATCAAAATGACGCTTGCGTTGGTGTCAAAGCCATCCATCTCGACCAGCAACTGGTTTAGTGTCTGCTCGCGCTCATCGTTACCGCCGCCAATTCCCGTTCCGCGGTGACGACCAACTGCGTCAATCTCGTCGATGAAAATTATCGCGGGTGCAGCCTGCTTGGCCTGCTCGAACAGGTCTCTAACTCGAGAAGCTCCAACTCCTACGAACATCTCTACGAAGTCGGAACCTGAGATCGAGAAGAATGGAACACCGGCCTCGCCGGCCACTGCTTTCGCGATTAGGGTCTTTCCGGTTCCCGGAGGCCCGTAAAGAAGCACGCCTCGAGGAATCTTTGCGCCCATGTCAAGAAACTTCTTAGGGTTCTTCAGGAAATCTTTCAACTCCGTGAGCTCTTCAATGGCTTCTTCGATTCCCGCTACATCTGCGAAGGTGACGTTGGAGGTCTCTTTTGTGACCATTTTCGCCTTGGATTTACCAAACTGCATGACTCCGCGGCCCCCGCCAGACATGGAGCTCATCAGGAACCAGAACAATGCTCCGATAATTATGAATGGCAGCAAGGAGCCGAGGATTGCTAGGTACCAAGGGGTAGAAGGCACTTCGTCCGTCCAGCCCTCAGAAATTGGAGAATCGGCGACGATTTCGGCAACAGTGACAGCTCGACCTGACACAAAGTAGAACTGAACGCTCTTGCCGTACTCGGCATCCGCGTCTCTCAGTTCTACGTCAACACGCTGATTGCCGTCCAGAATGGTGACTTTTTCGGCGGCCCCAGATTGAATCATCTCCAGACCAACCTGAGTGTCTACCTTGGTGAACTGCTGTGCACCAATAAGGCTTGTTCCGATTAGAAGAACAGACAATGCGAGCGCTATCCAAAGCCATGGGCCACGCAAAAACTTCTTGAAAGTCATGGGTGTCTTTGCTTTGCTCTTGTCCTTGGAGGCCATCTCCTTTATAGAAGCTTCGTCTTTCTTGGCTTCGTCTTTCTTGGCTTCGTCTTGTTTCGCTTCGTCTTGTTGAGCATCGTCTTTTTCGCTCATGTCTTCTTTAGGTGCAGTGACTTCTTCAGGTGCAGTGTCTTTTTTAGTTGCCATATCTTTATTCAATGCCATTCGTTTAAGAGTAAACCGAAGGTGACAGCACGCCAACCCCGTCTAGTGATCGATAACGCTCGTTGTAGTCGAGCCCGTAACCAACCACGAACTCGTTAGGGATATCAAACCCCACCCACCTGACATTTATCTGAACCTTTGCGGCCCCGGGCTTGCGAAGCAAAGTGACCACCTCGACCGAAGCAGCACCTCGGTTGGCAAGGTTGGTGGTTAGCCAAGACAGAGTCAGACCGGAGTCGATGATGTCCTCCACAATCAAGACGTGCCGGTCGGTCACGTCAGTATCGAGATCCTTGAGGATTCTTACAACCCCCGAAGAAGTCGTTCCGGAACCGTAGGAAGAAACTGCCATCCAGTCCTGGGAGGTTGAAAGCTGCATTGCCCTGGAAAGGTCTGCCACGAAGGGCACTGCACCCTTTAGAACACCGACCAAGAGTGGATCCTTGTCCTGGTAGTAAGAATCAAGTTCGCCAGCAAGCTCTAAAACCCTCACGGCAATTTCTTCTGCAGTGACTAGCACCGTTGTAATGTCTGGGTGATTTAGGTGCAATTCACGGCTCCCGGTTGATAGATGGTTAGACGCCCTTAAAGACAAGCTCTTGGCTTACTCGCTCTACTGTAATACCAGAAAGAACCAGCTTGTTTTGTCCGTGCCAATTGGTAATGAGTTCATCGATTCCGATCACTTGAGATCGAGAAACAGTCTTTGCGCCAGTGGCAATTGCCGTTTCAAACAGCGCCCTTCGGCGAAGCCCCGGCAGCACTCCGGTTAGTTTCTCGATCGATAACTTAGTTTCGCTACTCGAACTTGAGACGGTTGCTGCTTCAACAAGCTCGTTAGCCATTGAAAGCAAAACATCATCTGACTCACTGGCAAGTTCGGCGGTTCTGGCAAGAGCGCTTGCGAACCCCGGACCAAGCTCGGATTCCAGCGTGTCAAGTAGCTGTCGAATACGCACTCGGGTGAACTTAGGATCCTTGTTGTGAGGGTCCTGCCACACTTCGATGTCTTGATCAATACAGGATTGCAGCAGCACATCGCGCTTGATGCCAAGCAAAGGCCTGACTAGCTTTTTGTTTTTATCAAAACCTTGCATGCCCGCAATTGAGCGCAAGCCCGAGCCACGCGTTAGTCCCAGCAAAACAGTCTCGGCTTGATCTTCAAGGTTGTGGCCCAGAAATATGACCTCCGCGCTGACTAACTTTCGAGCACGCTCGAGGGCCTGGTATCTTGCCGTCCTAGCAGCTGCTTCCGGGCCATTGCCGGATTCGGCAACAGTAATGGTTTCGATCACAACTGGGTCAACCCCGAGTTCCTCCAGTTTTGCAGCGGTCGACTGCGCGACCTTGCTGGATGCTTCTTGCAGACCATGATCAACCACAACTGCCGAAATCCGAAGGCCAAGTTTTGGACCTTCGAAACTTAATGCTGCGGCCAGCGCCATGGAATCTGGACCACCGGAGCAGGCCACTAAAACTCTTTTATCTGGTTCAAGATTTAGCGCCTCAAGACTGTCGCGCACGGCTCGACGAACATCGGCAACCGCCGGAGTCAGTCGGTTTCTAATAACCATCGCTCCCAATTCGCTAATCTTTTAGCTAAGCCTATTGAGGAGAAGCATTGTCATACGACGTAGTTATTGAGATTCCGCGCGGTTCCAGAAACAAATATGAGGTCGACCACGAAACTGGTCGTGTCTTCCTAGACCGAGTTCTGTTCACCCCGTTTGTCTATCCGACCGACTATGGCTACTTTGAAAAAACCCTCGGGGGCGACGGCGACCCACTGGACGCCCTTGTTCTGCTTGAGCATCCACTGTTCCCCGGTGTCGGGGTGAAGGTACGCGCTGTTGGCATGCTGGTCATGGAGGACGATGGAGGCGTGGACGAAAAAGTACTTTGCGTTCCTGCCAAGGATCCCCGTTGGGACCACATTCAAGATCTAAGCGATGTTCCTTCTCAGACCAAAAATGAAATTGAGCACTTTTTTGCCCACTACAAAGATCTAGAGCCCAGCAAGTGGGTAAAGATTGAAGGCTGGGCAGATAAAGAGGCGACCCAAAAAGTCATCGATGCTGCTTACGCAAACTACAAGGGCTAGCAAGAAAGATGTTGGAGCCGGTAGTTCCAGTAACGTCCTCGCAGAAGGGTTTTCAATTGCGAATAGAAGTGCTTCACATTGATGAGTGCCCAAACCTCGAAGATACTAGGGCTTCCCTGGCGGAGCTAGTAGCAGAGCTTGGCCTTGGCCACATCGACACAACCTTCACGCTGATTGACTCTCCAGCAGAGGCCGCCAAGCACCGATTCGCGGGATCACCCACTGTCCTAATCGACGGATTTGACGCTGTCCCAGGAACGGAACCGACCACAAATCTGGCTTGTCGTATTTACCGAGATGGCCAAAAGATAGCTGGCAGCCCCTCCAAAGATTCGATCCGCAAAGCGATCCAGGCAAGCTTGCGGACGAGCGCCTCTGAGTAATTCTTCAACGCTAGCTACTCGGCGCTGATCGCCTCTTAGGAGATTTCGCGGTCGGCCCGACCCATTCCCAAATCAGCATCGTCAGCGTCACGAGTGCAAATCCAAAAAATAGATCTTCAATTGGGGCGTAGGCAATTCTGGTCCCAGTAATTGCTTCGGAGTTGTAAGTGACGATTTTTTGGCTGGTCAAATAGCCGTTGGTAAGGAGCTGGAAGAAACTTATGATCGCCCACGAAATCCAAAATTGCGGTCTAGAAATAAGGCCAGACTTCATCACGGCTATGCCCAAGACAAACACCACGATCACTGCGATTCCTGCCAGCAACGAATAGGTGATCATTCTCTGACCTGTCTCATGCGGGCAACCCACCTTTTAACCGTCGGGAAGAAGTTTGTTACCCCTTCCAAGGTCAAGATGCCGGCAATCGGAATGATAATAAAAAATCCGTACTCTTCGACTGGAATTCCAAAGGGTCCGTAAATGCCCAAAGTGAGTTCGTCTGAAAAAAACCAGTGGCTGTTTGCAATGGCGAAAGCATCCCAAAGTACAAATACGGGTGCTACGAGTGCAATGGTTTTTAGAAGCCGTTTGGGGTCCCGAAGCACACGAAGGCGAAAAACAAATTCCAGCCAAAACGAGGCGACAATAACGAAGCCAAGCATTGCGAGATAGGACCACTCTCCAAACAACTCGGCTTCCCCTCCAGCGTTAGGCTTTCAATGATGGTGACTTCCGAGATAAGACTGATGAAAAACCTCAGGGCTTTCTCACGCTACTGCATTTTGTTTGGCATCCTTGCCTCGCTTGTATTTCTAGGACTTGGCGGACTGCCAATGGGCTGGCAGGTAGTGCTTGCTCTGATCGCTCTTACAGTCGGAATTCCTCACGGTGCCGTGGACCACATCATCTCCGTTCCCAAGTTTGCAAGTGGCCGAATGGTCCTGTTCCTGATCGGCTACCTAAGCGTCGTTGCGGTCGCTATCTGGGCTATTCTCAGCGCTAACCTTTTAGGATTCCAACTCGTTGTTTTGATGAGTGTGATTCACTTCGGCATCGGGGATGCGGCTTTTATTTCCGAACTAGATGCTCGGAAGCAAAACAAGTCGAAGTTTCCCAAGCTGCCCTACATGCTGGCTTCGGGTCTCACTCCGGTAGTTATTCCACTGTCGAATTCGGAGAGCGCTGCGGCATTGAATGCGGTAAATCCCGTACTGGTGAATTGGGCAGGCTCGATAACACCGTTACTTTTTTCCGGCATGGTGACCATTTCGCTTGTGAGCATCATTTGGATGCTGGTTAGACAGCGACATCAAGAGGCTCTGGACCTAAGCCTCCTTTTGGTTTTGGCGCTGGTGGCACCGCCACTAGTCGCATTTGCCTTTTACTTTGGTTTTTGGCACGCGCTTCGTCACACTGGAAGACTTTCACTTGAGCTAAAGACATCAACCAAACTCCACGGGCTGGGTAGGCCAATGGCCGCTCTCGCAAAGGCAATCTGGGCCGGTGTGCCAGCGCTGTTTATAGTGATCGTTTTCACTGTGGTGCTTGGGTTAGTTCAAGGCTTTGAGTTTGGGCAAAACCTGCTTTGGTATCTGCTGGTCGTGATTTGGGCACTGACAGTGCCGCACATGGCTCTTACGCTGCGGCTTGACATCAAGGCCCTGCGGCCTAGCGACTCGAAAGTCCCGGTGCTGCCTTAGGCAGTTGGTCTTCCGGCATATGGCCAAATTTCACCGTAGCGAACCGGCACAATTCTTACGGTTCTAGCTGGGTTTGGAGCTTCCAGCATCATGCCATCACCTAGGTAAATGGCGACGTGATATTTGTCACCGGAAAATGCAGTTTCCTTACTCCACCAAATTAGATCTCCGCGCTGGACGTCTTGGAACGGAACAAGTCTTTTCGCGCTGGCCAGCACGTTGTATTGAGCGGTGGCTGAGTGCCAACCGATATAAACCCCCGCTGCCGAGTAAGCCTTCATCGTGATTCCAGAGCAGTCCCAAACATTCGGACCAGAGCCTCCAAGAACATATCTTTCACCGAGCTGCTCGTTGGCAAAAGAAATTGCAGCCTCAACCTTTGACCAATCTGGCTCTGCGACGCTGTAAAGCTCCGGGGCAGTTGGTGCGGACTTCACTAGGTTTTGCCTGCGCTCGGCCTCTAGGCCCTCGATGCGCTGGCGCTGAACATCATCTGCGGTGTCTTTTAGAGTCGCTAGTTGACTCATCATGTTGGCGCGTTGGCGCTCAGACTCTTTTACCTTGGCAATAACTGCGTCTGCTGCCGCCTTAGCCTCGGCAAATATCTTTTCCGCTTCGACTTCGAAGCCCTGCAATTCTTCCTTCGCGCTGGATAGCTCCTCAGCCAATGATTTGGCTTGAGTCTGCTTATCGATTGCTGCCTCGTAGATTGCCCCAGTCCGCTGAGCAAGCATGTCTTGCATTGTCAGCTGATAAAGCAGATCTTCCGCGTTACCGGGATTAAAAAATAACTCTAGAGAAGTGTTTCCACTTGCTTGATCGCGATACATCTTGCCGACTATTTGCGCCAGTTGAACCTTCGCGTCTTCAGCTTCTGTTGCTGCCAGCTCAACCTTGGACTGCAATCCATCAACCTTGGCGGCCATTTGAGCCACCGCCTCAACCACCTGGTTGTACTCTTCGTTTTTTTGAAGAGCGATTATTTCTAGGGCATCTGCCTCAATCCGAATGGTTTCCAGAATGCCCTCAATGCGCTCGACCATTTTTTGTTTCTCTTGGACGTTGGCTTTTGCTGCTGCAACCTCGGCTGCGGTTGGGTAGCTGGGCACGGCATAGGCGGGCGCCAGCAGGACACTGGTGAGCAGAATACCCACTCCAGCGAGAGCTGCGACTACTTGTTTACGGCCTAATTTCAAAACGCCTCCGGGCAATTAGGGTAACTGAAAGGCTCAACTAATGACTGAAGGTTTTCTGTGTGTTGCCAACTCGCTATTTGACCAGTAATGTTTATCTCGGTGCTTTTGAGGTTGCCAACTTCATGGCCCCATCGTTTAGCGGCCTAGGACGCTGGCCTTTCACGCCGGTAGCACGGGTTCGAATCCCGTTGGGGTCACCAGGCGATGTCCTTAGCACCATTTTGACCCTGTAGCGCAGTTGGTTAGCGCGCCGCCCTGTCACGGCGGAGGTCGCGAGTTCAAGTCTCGTCAGGGTCGCTTCGCCTAGTGCGAATGGGGGGTATTACCCCACGGCTCTGTAGCTCAGTTGGTAGAGCGAACGACTGAAAATCGTTAGGTCACCGGATCGACGCCGGTCGGAGCCACATTGGAAGAAGGCGGATAGTGACCATCATTTTTGGCCTACTATCCGCCTTTTCTTATGGCTACGCAGATTTCGTTGGGGCTCTGGCTGCCAGACGAATTCGGGCGGTCGCCGCAACCACCTACTCTTTTAGCGTCGGGCTAGTTCTCGCAATCATTTTCAGTCTGTTTGTTGGTGCGGAGTATTCAGCCCAAACAATTCAAGCTGGCGCTCTTGCCGGCATCGCGGCAGCCGTCGCACTGAGCTGCCTCTACGCAGGGCTCGCCATTGGTCCGATCTCCATCATTAGCCCTCTGACTGCTGTTATTTCGGCAATCATCCCGGTCGTGGTAGATGTTGCCTCTGGGCAAGAGCTTTCTAACTTCGTGGTTATCGCGGTGGTGCTAATTTTGATCGCGGTGGTCCTAGTCGGCTTCGTCCCAGGCCAGAATGTGAAACTCCCCTCACCACTTGCCCTTGCTTACTCGGTTGGAGCTGGCCTTGGTTTTTCGGGCATCTTTTTATTTCTTGATTCTGCGGCTGCGGATTCGGGACTCGCGGTCTTGGTTGTGATGAAGGTAGTTGGGCTGGTGCTGCTCATTGGTGGTCTTTTTGCGCTTTGGCTGAGGGCACCAAAGAATGCCTTCATAGAAAGAATCGCTGACTACAAACTAGCCGGCCTGTTGTTACTAGCCGGGCTTGGCGATGTGCTGGGTAACGTGACTTTCTTGGTTGCTACAAGATCCGGGGCTCTCGCAGTGGCCGCGGTGCTAACTGCTCTTTACCCAGTGGGAACGATATTGTTAGCACGGGTGTTTCTAAAAGAAAGAATTGCCCTATCCCAGGGTGCAGGGATAGTTTTGGCGCTTGGGGCATGTGCGCTCCTGGCAATCGGTTAATAAAAAAGAAATGAGCAACATGTCATCTCAAACCTCCTCGCGAAAACGCTGGATCGGCCTTGTATTTATCTCGATGGCTATTTCCCTGGTGATCATCGACGGAACCATCGTCAACACAATTTTCCCGGCCATCATCGAGGAGCTTGATTTGTCATCCACTGAGGTTCAGTGGGTTCAAGAAAGCTATATCTTGGTCTTTGCCTCCTTGCTGTTGGTCTTTGGCTCGCTTGCCGACCGCTTCGGCAGAAAGCGAATTCTGAACCTTGGAATCGTGGTCTTCATAATCGCCTCCGTATGGGCTGGTCTGACCGAGTCTTCAACCGAGTTGATCTTGGCAAGAGTTGTTCAAGGTGTTGGTGGTGCAATGGTGCTTCCAACAACACTGTCTCTCGTCAATGCAAACTTCCAGGGCCGCGAACGCGGCATTGCCTTTGGAATTTGGGGATCAACCATCGGTGGCATGGTGGCCGTTGGTCCGGTACTCGGTGGTTGGCTGGCAACAGACTTTACCTGGCGCTGGGCGTTCATGATTAACCTGCCGCTTGGAATTATTATTTTGGCCGGGCTTCTCTGGCTAGTTCCGGAATCAAAGTCTCCACAGCGTGCCGGTGGCATCGACTGGACCGGAGCAGTTATCTCCGTGGTCATGTTCTCAACCCTGGTGTTTGGTCTTATTGAAGGACGCATCTACGGCTGGTGGACACAGACGGAAAAACAGTTCAGTCTCGGTGACTTCACGTGGCCAGCGGACTCAATTTCGGTTATTCCGGTGGCACTTGCCATCTCAATAATTGCAAGCGTGGCTTTTGTGCGCTGGGAAATCAGACAGGAAAAGGCCCACAAAAACGTGATCCTCGATCTCGGTCTGTTTTCAATCACTTCATTTAGAAACGGCTCCATTGCCGCCGGAATCATCTCGATGGGTGAGTTTGGAATTTTGTTCGCACTTCCGCTTTGGCTGCAAAACGTTCTCGGTCTTTCTCCAGTAAGTTCAGGTTTGGTTTTGCTCTGGCTTGCAGGAGGCGCCTTCTTGGCAAGTGCCATCGGTGGCGCAATGAGCGGCAAATTGCCTCCGGCACGCGCCGTCCAGGCTGGTGTGCTGCTTGAGTTAGTGGCCGTAATCGGCATAGCACTTCTAGCCAGCACCGAAAGTGGCTGGGTCGCGGTTGCTCCGCTGTTGTTTATTTATGGAATCGGTATTGGTTTGGCCACGGCCCAGCTAACTGGAGTTGTGATGCAGGATGTGCCGATGGAGCAAAACGGCCAAGGCTCCGGATCACAATCGACTGTCCGTCAGGTTGGTTCTGCCCTGGGCATCGCGGTCCTTGGATCGATGCTGTTCACTGGGGTTCAAGGAAACTTGGAAACCAGATTGCAGGACACTGGGTTAACAGCTCAGCAGCAGACGCAAGTTGTTGAACTTGTTGTTGACTCTGCCGGAGGTGCGATACCGGTACTCGACGAAATACTTCTTCCTCAGCAGGTTTCCCAAGAGGTGGTGGACGAAGTCATCTATCAGTCCGGTGAGGCCTTCACAGAAGGTGTCCACTTGGCAGCTTGGGCGGCAGGTTTGTTCTTGTTCCTAGGCTTCCTGTCGACCTTCCAGCTTGGAAGAAAATCAAAGGTGCCGCTGGTCTAACTGGAGCGTTTTTCATTGGCTAGGCTTTATGCGTGTCTAGTAACTGGAGAATGGCGGGATACGTCTTTATTGGAGGCGCCCTAGGAACAATGCTTCGGTATTTTCTATCGGAAGCGATTTCCGTTAGCGCCGAATTTCCTACCGGTGAGCTAATAGCGCTGACCACGATCAACCTACTTGGTGCTCACTTTTTAGGGCTAACCGCAAGGCTCCCCTACTTTCAAACCTTATGGTGCAAGTGGCTTTGGGCCTACGGCTTCGCCGGTGGCTTTACCACCATGAGCGCGGTGACGCTCTTTGCAGACATAAACGGTCTTACCTGGGAAATTTTCGCAATGATGTTCGGCGGAATCGCTAGCTACGGCGCCGGTTGGCACCTCGGCAGAAGGATTCAGCAAAGGGCTGATGCAAAATGAGTAACCCGCTTTTGATGACGCTTTTGATTGGTGTTTTTGGTGGCTTAGGGAGCATCGCACGAGTGTTTATGATTCGGTGGGGCGGAGTGTTGCCTTTTGGCCTCTTCCTTACCAATGGCCTCGCTGCGGCTTTAGTTGGGTACATCCACGCGGGAAACCTCGCTCAGGATTACCTGGTGATCGGCATTGTTGGCCTTGCTGGCGGCCTGTCCACCTTCTCTGGGATTGCCAGGGCTGGCTTTGATTTTTATCATCGCGGCCGAATAGCCCAAATGCTCCTGACCGGCGCGATCAGCATAGTTGTTCCACTACTTACCCTCACACTGGCATTGAGGTTCACTTAGCCCTGTTAGAATTTTAGAACAGAAGTCCAAAGGGTTCCTGGGTAGATGTTTTACCCAGATTCGTTAGAGAAAAAGGGGGCTCGCCATGGGGCGTGGCCGTCAAAAAGCTAAAAACACCAAGGTTGCCAGAGAGCTTAAGTATTTCAGCCCGGCAACCGATTACTCTGCGCTCCAGGCAGAGCTCAGCCTCGCACCAGAAGTCGAACCCCAATATGAAGACAAATGGGCCGACCTTTACGATGATGAAGAGACCGAAGAAGAGCCTGCCTAATTACCAAGCAGTCGCAGCAACAACCAGTCCAACTAAAATTTCCAGATTGATTCTGGAATCCGAGTAGTCCTCGGTCATGGGAAAACTTTCGCCCTCTTCAGAAGCAATTCGAACAGTCAGGTTTTCATTCTTTAGATAAGCAATTGCCTCTTGTTTGCTCATCCCAACTACCTGGCACCCGGCCAGCTTCGTCTCGGCATGTTTTTCGGAAAACTGATCGGGACTGGTGTCAATGAAACAGAGCTCGTTGGGCGAATCAAGGACGCTTGAGACCGAAGCATTGCTTGCGCCGGTTATGAGGCCGATCACAAATGCGGCAGAAGCCAACAACAAGCCAATTACTGCGACAACGGCAGTTTGTTTATTTGGCATACTCCCCAACTAGTCGGACCGAACCGCCGTGCGTGCCCTTGGCCGAAGACAAATAGCCTTTGGATTCGGCGTTTTCAGGCTTTGGCTCGATAACACCTAGTTGCCAGCTAGAGACGCCATGCTCTGTAAGGCTGCCGATGATTGCCGCTGCGCTGTCCTCGCGAACCACAATCGCAAAGCCAAGGCCGAGATTCCAAGTTGATTCCAAGTCAAATAGGTCGATACCGGCGGACTCTGCAAGAACCTGGAAAACCGGTTGTGGCTGCCAGGTTGAACGCTGAACATCCAAGGAGACACGAGCAGGCAAGACCCTGGAAAGGTTTGCCGCAATGCCACCCCCAGTTATATGGCTCATGGTTGAAAACTTATTTTGGTAGCGAACATCTTGAAGTAGTTTGTTCAAAACTCCGGTGTAGAGGGCAGTTGGCTCCAGCAGTTCTTCGCCCAAAGTTCTTCCGAACTCCGCAATCAGATCGGTGTATTGCCAGTTGTTATCAGCAACAATCTTTCGGACCAGTGAGTATCCATTTGAGTGCAAGCCCGATGATTTCAGTCCTAAAACGACATCGCCAACTTGGACTTTTTCGCTAGAAAGAATCTTGTCCTTTTCAACCACTCCGACCGCGGCCCCCGCCACGTCATACTCGTGAGGCTTTAGTAGCCCTGGATGTTCGGCCGTTTCACCACCAACTAGGGCCACATCCACAGACTTACAGGCCTTAGCGATCCCTCTGACAATGTCTGCTATTCGAGCCGGGTCCAATTGACCGCAGGCTATGTAATCGGTCATGAACAAGCTGCGAGCGCCGGTTACAACGATGTCATCAACAACCATGCCGACTAAGTCTTGGCCAATGGTGTCGTGCTTATCCATTGCCTGTGCAATCGCAACCTTTGTGCCAACCCCGTCGGTGGAGGTTGCAAGGATCGGGTGGTCGTAGGATTTCAAGATGCTGGCATCGATCATGCCGGCAAAGCCACCAAATGAACCTAGAACTAAGTTGTTGTGGGTGGCGGAAACAGCCTGCTTCATAAGTTCTACGGCTTTGTCACCGGCTTCGGTGTCAACTCCGGAAGCTGCATAAGGATTTGTCATAAGTTGTGCACATGCCCCTCTGCCTCGATGGTTGCCACCGAGCGTTCCAACAAGTTCTTGCCCAAGCGATCTGCAGCGGGGAGCTCTATTGGATATTTTCCCGTGAAACATGCGGTGCAAAGTTTTTCTTCCGGCTGGTTGGTCGCCTCGACCATGCCGTCCTTGGAAAGATAACCGAGCGAATCCGCTCCGATTGATTGTCTTATGTCATCCATGGCAAGACCAGACGCTAGCAATTCCGCCCTCGATGCAAAATCGATGCCGTAAAAACATGGCCAAGTGATTGGTGGACTAGAAATTCGAACGTGAACCTCGGCGGCCCCCGCCTCTTTCAGCATCTTTACAAGAGCGCGCTGGGTATTGCCCCTGACGATGGAGTCGTCCACCACAATTAGGCGCTTGCCCACGATTACCGCCTTAAGCGGATTAAGTTTCAGCCTGATGCCCAATTGACGAATTGTCTGGGAGGGCTCGATGAAGGTTCTACCGACATAGGCGTTCTTTACTAGTCCATGCCCAAAAGGTATCCCAGACTGCTCGCTGTAGCCAATGGCGGCCGGTGTTCCAGATTCTGGTGTCGGCATTACCAAGTCAGCCTCGACTGGATGCTCTTTGGCTAAGGTCCTACCCATTTCAACTCTTGCCTCGTAGACCACGCGACCACTTATGGCCGTGTCGGGTCTAGCTAGATACACATACTCAAAAACGCAACCGGCGCGTTTTTCCTCGGCAAACTTAGAAGATCGAAGCCCGTTTTCGTCAATTGCAATCAATTCGCCAGGTTCAACCTCGCGAACATAAGAAGCCCCGACAATATCGAGCGCCGCCGACTCCGATGCAACGACCCACCCACGCTCTAATCGTCCAAGAACAAGCGGCCTGACGCCTTGAGGGTCTCTCGCCGCATATAAAGTTGATTCATCCATGAACACCAGGCAGTAAGCGCCTTTGACTTTTGGTAGCAGCTCAATCGCAGTTTGCTCAAGCGAACTATCCGGGTTGCCGGTTAGAAGCGCGGTCAACACGGCGGTGTCGGTGGTATTACCCCCGCGGAGTTCTGATTCGTGGTTTGGGTAGCGCTCGTCGAGGAGTTCCAGTAGCTCAGCGGTGTTGGTGAGATTGCCGTTGTGGCCAAGTGCGACAGTCCCGTATGCAGTTCTACCCAGGGTTGGCTGAGCATTTCTCCAATGCGATGCTCCCGTGGTTGAGTAGCGGGTGTGGCCAACGGCAATATGGCCTTTTAGAGATTCGAGGGCTGCCTCGTTGAAAACCTGTGAAACCAGACCCATGTCTTTATAAACCAAAATGTTTTCGCCGGTGGAAGTCGCAATACCGGCAGACTCCTGACCTCTGTGCTGAAGGGCATAAAGACCGAAATACGTAAGTTTAGATACTTCTTCGCCAGGCGCCCAGACACCAAAAACTCCACATTGGTCCTGAGGGCCCTTCTCCCCGGGGAGAATGTCGTGGTTTAGTTTTCCGTCGCCGCGCATCACTGGACCTCTCGATTGACCACTGCTCGCTTGGTGCGACGCGAAGAAATTAGGTCAAAGGCAATTGCAAACGCAACACCGAGGCCGAGGCCGAGACTCCCAAGGGCCACAAGCAACAAGCCAAGAACATTTGCATTAGACCTAGTGGCATCAGGAATCAGAAGGTTCAAGCCAAAAGCTAGTAAAACCCCAAGCACCGCACCGGTCAGCGCGAAGGCTAAGACCTTGGGCGCGCGACGGATTTCTACTTCCTCAGAGTTGTCTTGATTTTTTTTAGCCACGGCTCAATATAATCACGCAATTGCCGCTTGCTACCGAATCAGAACCAAACAGCTAGTTTTTGGTTGGAAAAACACTTGCTAACTCACTGGTTTTTTCACCGGAGAAATGGCAGCCGCGCTTTGTTCTAGCCTCATCGAAAGCCAGGTCACCCGAGCAAAGTGCAATAAAAACCTCTGGGGAAAGCTCCACAACATTTGGCGGAGTTCCCCTGCGGTGATTCATGCCTTCCATGCATTGAACTGCCCCAAAAGGCGGCACACGTAACTCGATGGTGCCACCGCGGTGATTTTTTTCAATCTGCTGCAGCAAGTATCGAACTGCGGTTGGCAGTTGCGCCGGTAAATCGGCTAAGGCAGCCTGACCGTCTGATTGCGAAATCTGTTTTCCTGCCATCAAACAATTATGGCGAGTATGGCTGCGCTTATTCGAATTGGTAAACTCTTGCGAATGAGGATTTTGGTCGTAGGTTCCGGTGCAAGAGAGCACGCGATCATCAAGGCGCTTATCAGAACCGGAACCGACGCCGGTGACATCGTTTGTGCTCCAGGAAACAAATACATTGCCAAACAGGTCGAGGTTCGCGCATTGGATGACGCCTGCGACAAGCTTGCGGTCACGCGAATAGCGCTGGAAGAAGCAGTTGACCTGGCCGTTATTGGCCCGGAGGCGCCGCTGGTTGCAGGAGTGGCGGACGCCCTTCGAACTCAGGGTATTCAAGTTTTTGGGCCCAATCAAAAGGCTGCCGCCCTTGAGGGCAGCAAGCAGTTCGCCAAAGAGGTAATGGCCGCCCAGGACATTCCAACCGGAATGTCAAGACGCTGCGACACAATGTCTGAAGTAATGGCCGCAATGGACCAGTTCGGCGCCCCTTATGTAATCAAGGCCGACGGACTTGCAGCAGGAAAGGGCGTTGTTGTCACTCGAGACAAACAAGAGGCCCTTGATCACGCAGCCAAGTTTTTGGACGAGGGCGTTTTAGTTGAAGAGTTTTTGGAGGGCGAAGAGGTAAGTCTGTTTTTCCTATCCGACGGCACGAGCGTCATGCCGCTGAGTCCCGCCCAAGATTACAAGCGTGCATTTGATAATGATGTAGGACCAAACACCGGTGGAATGGGGGCATACTCTCCACTTCCTTGGCTGCCCGAGGGCTTCGTCGAGGAAGTGACAAAGAGAATTGCTCAGCCCACAATCAATGAACTGAAAAAACAAGGCGCCGAATTTATTGGCCTGCTTTACTGCGGACTGATAATTACAGATCGCGGAATCAGAGTCATTGAATACAACGCTCGATTTGGTGACCCAGAGACTCAGGTTGTGCTGGCAAGGCTGACAACAAATCTTGCTGAGTTACTGATGAGCGCTGCCAGCGGCAAATTAGATGTTGGGCCGTTAGCTGAGTTTTCAGACAAGGTCGCGGTAACGGTTGTCTTGGCCTCCGAGGGATACCCAACGACAACTGCACCGGTTCGTGAAGTCAGCGGCATTGAAAGTGCCGAAAGCATGGACGATGTTGAAATCTGTAAGGCCGGTGACACTGGAAGAGTGCTTTCAGTTGTTGGTCTTGCCGATTCATTTCCAGAAGCCAGGGCGCTTGCATACGAAGGCATGTCCAGAATCAAGCTTGAAGGCTCGCACTTCCGCACCGACATTGCGCTAAAGCTTGAAGCGAAAGCTGCCGGCTAAATGGAGATTCCAGGCTTTAGTCATCTTTACTCGGGCAAAGTCCGAGATCTTTACACCCCAGAGGCACCGGAGTTCCAACACCTGGTCCTCGTGGTTGCAAGCGATCGCATCAGCGCTTTTGACACTGTCCACTCGCCCGAGATTCCAGGCAAAGGCGAAAACCTAACGAGGCTCACTAACTTTTGGTTTGACCGGCTCGATGTCGCAAATCACAGAAGCGACGACCTAGCAGTTCCAGAAATCGTAAAAGACCGGGCGATGATTGCCAAGCGATTAGACATGTATCCAGTTGAGTGCGTAGTCCGGGGTTACATTTCTGGCTCTGGCTGGAGCGAGTATTTAGAGACCGGTGCAATTTGCGATGTCGAGCTACCTGCGGGTCTCCAATTCGGTGACAAGCTGCCGGACCCAATTTTTACACCCGCCTTCAAAGCCGAGCTCGGTGAAAAAGATCAGAACATAAACTTCGAGGAGACGGTCAAGCTTGTGGGCGAAGAAATCGCCGAAAAACTTCGCGAAACCAGCCTAAAAATCTTCGAAAAAGCGAGTCAGATAGCCAGTGACGCTGGGTTGATTCTTGCCGACACAAAGTTTGAATTTGGCAATGACCCAAAAACCAACGTTCTTACTCTCGGCGATGAAGTCCTGACACCCGACAGTTCTAGATATTGGGACCAGGAACTTTGGATTCAAGGAGTGAGGGACCAGAGCTTTGACAAACAAGGTGTTAGAAACTGGCTCAAAGAAAACTGGGATCTAAAAACCGCTCCGCCAGTGTTGCCAAATCAAATAGTTAGTGAAACTGCCGCCAAGTATGAAGAGCTCTCTAGCCGTCTGGGCGCCATCTAACGTAGACTGGCAGTTATTCGAGGCGCAGATTTACGCGCCAACCCCTGTCCGGCAACCAAAGAAGCCAAGAATTTGAACTATTTAAAAACAAAGCTAAGTGCGCTTGTGTCGCGTACCGATCCTCGCTATCGTCCACGTCCAACCGTTCGAGAGGCCCTGAGAAGCCCAAAGCTGCTACTTAGAGAATCCCTGGCTGGCTTAGTGGTTGCACTCGCTCTAATCCCAGAGGCAATTAGCTTCAGCATCTTGGCTGGCGTTGACCCACGGGTCGGGCTATTTTCTAGCTTCGTAATGGCAATCACAACTTCGATTCTCGGCGGTAGGCCGGCAATGATTTCAGCTGCAACCGGCGCAATTGCGCTGGTGATTGCCCCGGTTGCCAGAGATTATGGCCTTGACTATTTGCTTGCAACCGTCATCTTGGGTGGGGTTTTTCAATTGGTGCTAGCCGCTCTTGGAGCCGCGAAACTCATGCGCTTTATCCCACGAAGTGTGATGCTCGGCTTCGTTAATGCTCTTGCAATCTTGATTTTCATGGCTCAGCTACCGCACCTAATTGGCGTGCCGTTCGCGGTGTATTGGTTGGTGGCCCTTGGCCTGCTCGTAATGATCGGCATGCCTCGTCTTACCAAGGTAATCCCGGCCCCGCTGGTTGCAATCGTTTTAGTGAGCGCAATGGTTCTAATCATGGCCATCACGGTTCCTACCGTTGGCGACGAGGGTGAATTGCCGCAGTCACTGCCAGAGCTATTGACTCCAAACGTGCCACTGACTCTTGAGACATTCAACATCATTGCCCCCTATGCGCTTGCCATGGCGTTGGTTGGTTTATTGGAGTCTTTGATGACCGCCAAGTTGGTTGATGAGATTACTGACACTCACAGCCAGAAGACCAGGGAGTCTCTAGCTCAGGGCGTTGGGAACATTCTTTCGGGCTTCTTTGGTGGCATGGGCGGTTGCGCAATGATCGGTCAAACCATGATCAACGTCAAGGCCTCCGGCGCCAGAACCAGAATCTCGACTTTCTTGGCCGGTGTGTTCCTGTTGATCTTGGTGGTTAGCCTCGGAGACATAGTGGCTCAGATTCCGATGGCTGCTCTGGTAGCGGTCATGTTGATGGTCGCCTTTGGAACCTTTAATTGGCACAGCGTTCAGATCACCACGCTGAAGCGGATGCCGCTGAGTGAGACGGCAGTCATGCTCGCAACCGTTGCGGTTGTGGTCTGGACTCACAACCTTGCAATAGGTGTAATAGTCGGCGTGATCGTTGCCATGATTGCATTCGCTAGGCGAGTTGCCCACTTCGCTTCAGTAACCAGAACCGTTGGCGGAGATGATGAAGTGTCAGTGGCCTACTACACGGTTCAGGGCGAGCTGTTCTTCGCCTCGAGCAACGACCTAACTACTTTGTTTGAGTACTCCGATGACCCTGATGAGATTGTCATTGATGTCACCGATTCACATATCTGGGATGCATCGACAATTGCAGCCCTAGATGCGATCACAACAAAGTACGAAAACATGAAAAAGAACGTGTACATCAAAGGCATGAACAAAGCCAGCGAACGCCTTCACGGCCAGTTGACTGGAAACCTCGGTCAAGACTGAATTTAGTTTCAAAAAGTGACTATTCTTTTTAGGTGCTGAATACATTTTTAAAACCAGAGCATGACAAGCTGGGCGCCAGTTTCACCGAGTTCGGTGGCTGGGAAATGCCCGTGCGATACGGCTCAGACATCGACGAGCACCACAGCGTCAGAAACAGTTGCGGCCTATTCGATATCAGCCACATGGCAGAAATCAGAGTGACCGGCCAAGCCGAAGAGTTTCTTGATTACGCGCTAATTTCCAAGCTGTCTGAAATCGAGAATGGCCGCGCAAAGTACTCAATGATCTGTGACGATCAGGGCGGCATTATCGATGATCTGATTGTTTATCGCCTCGATGATGACGAGTTCATGATCGTTGCCAACGCAGGTAATCAGCACCAAGTAGTTGAGGCGCTAAAAAACCGACTAGAAAACTTTCCGGACACCAAGGTCGTTGACGAATCTGGTCTGTGGTCACTTATCGCGATGCAAGGCCCAAAGACCAAAGAGATCCTTGGGAGACTTGTTGATGTCGACCTTACGGTTCTGAAGTATTACTCGATTGCCACTGCGGTATTGGATGGCAAAGATGTTTTTCTAGCCCGCACCGGCTACACCGGCGAAGACGGCTTCGAAATCTTTGTTGAAGGAGACCCAAGCGGTGTCTGGCAGTTGTTGCTTTCTCAAGACGGAGTATCGCCCTGCGGACTGGCCTGTAGGGACACTCTCAGGCTTGAAGCCGGCATGCCACTTTATGGTCACGAACTAAACAGAGACCTCACACCCTTTGCTGCAAACCTCGGCAAAGTCATACGTTTTGATAAGCCAAACTTCGTTGGCAAAGATGCCCTTGAGAAACAAAAACATCCAAAGCAAAGACTCTTTGGCCTTCAGGGTGATGGCCGCAGGGCTGCAAGAGCAGACTACGAGATCTTCTTGCCTGGTGAATCTGATTCAATCGGGATAGTCACTTCTGGAGTGTTGTCGCCAACCTTGCAGGTGCCAATCGCGTTGGCGCTCCTAAACGCCGATGCAGGTTTGGAGATTGGCTCCGAAGTAGAGGCAGATGTTCGTGGAACGAGAATTTTTTACAAAGTCGTTGAGTTACCGTTTTATAAGCGCGGAAGGTAAATAAGAACATGGCAAATCCTGAGAACCTGAAATACACCAAGGAACACGAGTGGATCCTTATCGAAGACGACATCGCCACCGTTGGAATCACCAAGTATGCAGCTGATGCGCTTGGAGAAATCGTTTATGTGGACCTTCCAAAGGTCGGTAGCGTTGCTGCCCACATGAAGATTTGTGGTGAAATTGAGTCAACCAAGTCAGTGGGCGAACTCTACGCACCAATGGACGGCGAGATCACCGAAGTCAACGGCGCACTGGACCAAGCGCCTGACCAAGTAAATCAGGACCCATTTGGGGATGGATGGTTGATAAAAATCCGTTATACATCTTTACCAGATCTTCTTTCATCGACCGAATACGACGCATTAGTTGGAGAGTAACTGTTGTTAGATCACCATAATTTTCGTAACCGCCACATTGGACCCAACGACGCCCAGCAGCAGCACATGCTTGATTATCTTGGGATCAAAGACCTAGCGGAGCTAATGGAAGCTGCGCTTCCAGAAGCAATCCACTACCGCGGTGGCAGCACTCTTCCGGATGCCATCAGCGAGGACGAGGCTCTTGATCGCCTAAAGGGCATAGTTTCAAAAAACCACATAACTCAGACGTTCATTGGTCTGGGCTATTACGGAACCAGAACCCCCGGGGTTATCAAGCGAAACGTGCTGGAAAACCCAAGCTGGTACACCGCCTACACCCCCTACCAGCCGGAAATCAGCCAGGGCCGACTCGAGGCAATTCTAAACTTCCAGACAATGGTCACTGAGCTAACAGGCATGAAGACGGCTAACGCTTCGATGCTTGATGAATCCACGGCAGTGGTTGAAGCGATGATGGTTGCCAAGCGCAGCTCCGACAGTGATTCAGGCGTTTTCTTCGTTGACAACGATCTCTACCCACAAACCAAGGCGCTGCTAGAGCACCGAGCAGAACCGCTTGGCATCGTCATTACCTACTTTGACCCAACCAAACTCGACCAGCTAGACCAAGAGTGCTTTGGCGCAGTGGTCCAGTATCCAGGTGCGAGCGGGCGCATCATCGACTTCGATGGTCTGTTTGCAAAGATCCACGAGTTCGGAGGTCTAGCAATTGCGAGCGCCGACCTAATGGCGCTCACCCTGTTGCGCTCACCCGGCGAAGCCGGTGCGGACGTTGTTTGCGGCACCACTCAAAGATTTGGTGTGCCAATGGGCTTTGGTGGCCCGCACGCCGGATACCTAGCGGTTCGTGAAAAGCTCGAGCGCACGCTTCCGGGAAGGCTCGTCGGGGTTTCAGTGGACGCTGAGGGCGCTCCCGCCTATCGCCTGACACTGCAGACCAGAGAACAGCACATTAGGCGTGAGAAGGCAACTAGCAACATTTGCACCGCTCAGGTGCTGCTGGCCGTAATGGCTGGCATGTATGCCGTTTACCACGGTCCAAAAAACCTGAAGGCGATTGCCACAGAAATCCACCACAAAGCCTCAGCACTTGCAACGGTTTTGGAAGAAGTTGGCTTCACTCTTCAGAACGATAAGTTTTTCGACACCATAAGAATCACTGACACTGATGCGGAAAAGTACTACCAGGCCGCTCGAGCCAAAGAGCTCACTGTCCTGCGAGTTGACGACGCCACAATCGGCATCTCAGTTGATGAGAGCACCTCTTGGGATCACCTGGCGGAACTCGCCGGCGCTTTTGGGGCCAGAGCTCCTAAGCAGGAGGATGCAACCGACCGCTTGAGAAATCACCGCACTAGCGCGTATCTTGAGCACCCCGTATTCAACACCTATCACTCTGAGACCGCGATGATGCGGTACCTCAAGAGGCTTGCTGACTACGATTACGCGCTTGACCGCGGAATGATTCCACTGGGCTCCTGCACCATGAAGCTCAATTCGGTAACCGAGATGGAAGCTGTCACTTGGCCGGAGATTGCTAACCTGCACCCATTTGCCCCCGCCGAAGACACCCAGGGCTACATGGAGCTCATCAAGGAACTCAGCAGCTGGCTAAGCGACATCACCGGCTACGAAGCAGTTTCGCTGCAGCCAAACGCAGGCAGCCAGGGCGAACTTGCCGGCATGCTTGCAATTCGTGGCTACCACCGATCGAGGGGTGACTACCAGAGAAATATTTGCTTGATCCCATCCTCTGCGCACGGCACAAACGGAGCTAGCGCTGTCCTGGCGGGCATGGAAGTTGTTGTTGTCAGCTGCGACGCTCAGGGAAATGTTGATGTTCTTGAGCTAAAGCAAAAGATTTCGGAATCTGGCGACAAGCTTGCGGCCTTGATGATTACCTATCCATCGACTCACGGTGTTTACGAGGAAGCAGTTGTTGAAATCTGTGACCTTGTTCATGCTGCAGGTGGCCAGGTCTACATCGATGGTGCAAATACCAATGCGGTTGTTGGCTATGCCAAGTTCGGTGAGTTCGGTGGCGATGTTTCACACCTGAACCTTCACAAAACCTTCTGCATCCCTCACGGTGGTGG
>JAPKCK010000013.1 GCA_028822985.1 Aquiluna sp. | reverse complement strand
GGGTGGGCGATACTGGGTTCGAACCAGCGACCTCTTCCGTGTCAGGGAAGCGCGCTACCACTGCGCCAATCGCCCAGCTTTGAAGCTGGAGGTGAAGACGGGATTCGAACCCGTGTACGCGGCTTTGCAGGCCGCTGCCTCGCCTCTCGGCCACTCCACCAGTACAGAGGCTAAAAGCCTCTGAGAGCGGATGACGAGATTCGAACTCGCGACCCCAACCTTGGCAAGGTTGTGCGCTACCACTGCGCCACATCCGCATGCTCTTTTTCAAGAACTAGATAACTATGCCACAAAAACGATTGCCATGAATGCACAAAGGCGGGAGAAAGATCTCCCGCCTTTGTGCTTGCATGAATCTATTTGCGTTACTTAACCTCTGCGTCCTGGCCGAAGCTGTAAGCAGCCTCGCCGTGAACAACGGAGTCAACGCCTGCAATCTCATCCTCGCTCTTGACCCTAAAGCCAATTGTCTTCTCGATAGAGAAGCCGATAACCAGGGCGAGAACGAAGCTGTAAGCAAGCACACCAAAGGCTGCAATTGCCTGCACGACTAGCTGTCCGATGTCGCCACCCGTGAACAAGCCGGTGTCGATTGCGAAGAATCCTAGGAACAGAGTTCCAACCAAACCGGAGACCAAGTGAATACCGACCACGTCAAGCGAGTCGTCATAACCGAACTTGTACTTGAGGTCCACAGCTAGAGCGGAAAGAACACCAGCAAGAACACCAAGCAACAGCGCGAAGACCGGAGTCACGTTTGCACAGGCCGGGGTAATGGCAACTAGACCAGAAACTGCACCCGAAGCTGCGCCAATCGAAGTTGCCTTGCCCTCTTTGATCTTTTCAATGACAAGCCATCCGAGAATTGCTGCGGCGGTTGCACCAAGCGTGTTCACGGTGATTAGACCAACGTTTTGCATACCGTTTAGGAATTCCGCGCCGACGTTGAATCCGAACCATCCGAACCATAGAAGTCCTGCACCAAGAAGAACAAGAGGAACGTTGTGCGGCTGCATGATTCCCTTAGCAAAACCGAAGCGCTTACCAAGAACAATCGCAAGTGCTAGAGCGGCAGCTCCAGCGTTTATGTGAACCGCAGTACCGCCGGCGTAATCGATGACGCCAGGCATGTCAAGGTAGGTTCCAAGCTCCATTACCCATCCGCCACCCCAAACCCAAGCTGCAACTGGGAAGTAGCCGAAGGTTGCGAATAGTCCTGCAAAGATTAGCCAGGAGCCAAATTTTGCTCGATCAGCAATCGCACCAGAGATTAGGGCAATGGTGATAATTGCGAATGTTGCACCGAACGCTGCGCCAATGAGGCCATCGTTATCAAGGCCGTCAAGACCGAAAGTTGTGAATGGGTTTCCAGCGAAGTCTGTTGGGTTCTCAACCGCGGACATGCTGAAGCCGTATAGGACCCACAGGACACCCACTAGGGCAATTGAACCGAAGCTCATCATCATCATGCTGACTACCGACTTGGCCTTTACCAATCCTCCGTAGAAAAAGGCCAGACCCGGGGTCATGAGTAGTACTAGTGCTGTCGCGGTTACCGCCCAGCTAAGTTCTCCTGTATCTAACATTTGTTTTACCTCTCCAAATAGGTTCAAAGCGATCGAATTCTCCGAGCACATGGAATAGCTTTCCGCTAAAAGGTTTCGAACAGGCACCCCTAATGTTTCGGTCTGGTTACATCTGCCAGTTTGTCGGGGTACGAAAAATACCCGAACCCCACAGGGTATTCTGAACCAAGTAAATCGAAATGGAGAGCCATGAAAAGCGATCGTTCTGCCGCCCTGCTGCTCATGGGCGCGGCAATAATCGGCATTGTAATAGCTAACAGCCCCTTTGGACCGGCGTTCCTTGACTTCAAACACGCCTACGTAGGATTCGAATCGATTGGCCTGAGCCTAAGTGTCGAGCACTGGGTGAGCGATCTACTATTGGCTACTTTTTTCTTGGTGGCAGGTCTAGAACTGAAATACGAGCTCTCGAGTGGAGTGCTGTCTAAGCCAGCCAGTGCTCTAGTTCCAGTGCTCGCCGGTATTGGCGGCGTCGTCGTTCCTGCCCTCATTTACGTCGCCTTCAACTGGGGCACCGACTACTTGAATGGTTGGCCAATCCCGACCGCCACCGACATTGCTTTCGCACTAGGAATCCTTGCGATTTTCGGAAGGGGACTTCCGAAATCAGCTCGAGTATTTCTACTGGCGTTAGCTATTTTCGATGACCTAGTGGCGATTTTAATAATTGCCGTGTTCTTTACTTCCGATGTTGAGGCGCTTTGGCTCGTTGCAGCAGCGGTGATTGCAGCTCTTCACATTTTGATGGAGAAGTACGGAAAGCTGCCGATCAACTACGTAAGAATTCTGACTTTTATCCTGCTCTGGTACACCGTCTACCAGTCCGGTGTTCACGCCACAGTTGCGGGTGTTGTCCTGGGGCTCATAATCCCAAGCAAAAAAACTCACTCCCTCGTTGCGAAAATCCAGCCTTGGACAAACACTGTGTCACTACCCATCTATGCTTTCTTCGCAGTGGCGATCGCGCTTCCTGTTTTTGACGGAGCGTTCTCAAGTGTGTTTGTTGGTATCGCGGTAGCGTTGCCAGTCGGCAAAGTTCTGGGAATCACAGCATTGGCGATCTTGGCCAACCGCATCGCAGCTAAGCCGGACCGATTGGACCTAGAACCACTTGATTTCTTGGCAATAAGCGGCCTAGCGGGCATTGGCTTTACTGTTTCACTTCTAATGACGAACTTGGCCTTCGCCGACACTCAGTACATAGTTGCGGAGGCGACGCTGGCCGTAATCCTAGGTTCAGTCGTGTCTATGGCCTTCGGTGGCTGGCTGGCTCAAGTCAGAGGGCGATATCACATGCGCAAGCACCGAGAAGAAAAAGCCAAGGCTAAGAAAGGCTCGTGAGAGCTCCCATTCGAGAGATCGTTCTCAAGTACTTTTTCCTGTAACCGCCGGAGAGCATCGTCTTAGAAAACACCGCGGTAATTGGTGTGCTGCCCGAGGTTCTTAGTGGCACCTGAAACTCGTACATTCTGTCTATGAAGGCAACGAGCCTCAGGGCATGTACCTGATCATCCAGTTTTGACACGTCGGTGATTCCAAGCGCTCCAACGTCGGACACCAAAGCGCGATATTTTGTTGGGTGCAGGGTTCCAAGGTGACCCAGGAGATCGCTGAAGTCGTCTCGGAAACTATTTTTGTGTTGCTTGAGCCAGCCACCAAGAGTCACTTCGTCAAGGGTTTCGGACTCAGCGTCTATGTCACGGTGGCGGAAATCCTCACCGTCCACAGACACAATCCGGAACCTGTCTCCAAGGCCTTTAATCTCTCGCTGGAAATCACTGGCAGCAAATCTTCCGTCGCCAAGAGCGTTCGGAGGAGTGTTGCTAGTAGCCGCAAACCGTGTTCCACTTGCCTCAAGCTCTTTTAGCAACCTGGACATAATCATGGTGTCCCCCGGGTCATCGAGCTCAAACTCGTCAATGCAAATCAGGCCGTACTTTTTGAGCTCCAGAATTGTCTGTGCAAACCCGAGGTAACCAACCAAGCTGGTGTATTCAAGAAAACTGCCGTATGCCTTTACCCCCGGGTATGAATGCCAGATGGATGCGAGAAGGTGAGTTTTACCCACTCCAAAACCGCCATCGAGATAGATGCCGGGAAACTTTTCGGTCTTTGAAAAAAGCTTCTTCCTTGGTCCATGCACAAACTCCTTGCACAACCCAAGCGCAATTGACTGGCTCTCGTAGTTCTTATCGGGCCGATAACTCTCGAACCTGGCATGGTCAAACTCTGGAGGTGGCTTAAGCTGTCTAATAAGCTCTGCCTTAGAAACCTCGGGATGCCGTGTCAGCAAGGAATTTGGTCTCACCAAATCTTGTTCTGTCAATGTAAGTACCCTTCGTCACCATAAGTGTAGATAATCAAGAGGAGACCCATGGACCAGCTGAGCAAAATCGCAGAATATGCGAACCCCGATGTACTAGTCACTACAGAGTGGCTAAAGAACAACTTGGATAACGTAATAGTTGTTGAGTCCGACGAGGACATTCTTTTGTATGAGACCGGCCACATTCCGGGGGCCGTCAAACTTGACTGGCACACAGAACTGAATCACCCGCTACGACGCGACTACCTCGAGAGCGAAGAGTTTTCGGCACTTATGAACATCAAGGGCATCGGCAGACAAGACACCGTCGTGCTCTACGGCGACCGTTCAAACTGGTGGGCTACCTACGCCTTCTGGGTATTCAAGCTTTTCGGTCACGAGAACGTGCTCCTTCTTGATGGCGGAAGAAACAAGTGGATCGCCGACGGCGGAGATATAACAAAGGAAAAGCCAACAGTTTCCAGCAAAGGCTACCCGGCAGTCGAGAGGCACGATTCTGAGATTCGCGCCTTTAGAGACGAAGTTCTTCAGCACATAGGCCAGCCAATGGTGGATGTCCGCTCCCCCGAGGAGTACTCCGGGGAGCGCATGCACATGCCAGATTTCCCAAATGAGGGCGCGACACGTGGTGGCCACATCCCAACCGCCGCATCCATCCCCTGGTCCAAGTCAATTCAGGAAGATGAAACCTTCCGACCAGTTGCCGAGCTTGAAAAGCTTTACTTTGAAAACACGGGCTACGACCGTAGTTCGGATTTCATCGCGTATTGCCGAATTGGAGAGCGATCTTCACACAGCTGGTTTGTGCTGAAGTATCTGCTCGGAGTAGAAAGCGTTCGAAACTACGATGGCAGCTGGACCGAATGGGGCAACCTAGTCGGCGCCCCAATAGCCACTGGTTCTGAGCCTGGGCTGGCAGATTGACGCGTGCCTCCGAAGACATAATTGCTGACTTCCAATTCCTGGAGGGCAGTGACCGATTGCAGCTTCTTTTAGAATTCAGCGAGGCCTTGCCGGAATTAGATGCACGCTATGGCGACCACCCGGAATTGCTCGAACGAGTAGAGGAATGCCAGTCGCCGGTGTTTATTGCCGTAGACGGAACCGCCGCGGAAATTAGACTTCACTTTTCAGCCCCCAGGGAGTCTCCAACCACAAGGGGCTTCGCAAGCATTTTGTTCAGTGCTCTGAGTTCGCACTCTGCCGATGAAATACTTGAGTTATCGGATGACTTCCCAACGAAACTTGGACTAGACCACATCATCACCCCGCTTCGAGTTCGCGGCATGCGTGGCATGCTCGCCAGGATCAAGCGCAAAACAGCAGAGCTTGTCGCGAAGGATGCCTAATTTTCTGAGTTCGATTGGTGAGAGCGCCATTACGGCGTCAATGGTTGTTGATGAGGCTGGATCCCACGTAGGGCAAGACGGCACCTCAAAATCGCTGGGTGGCAAATCAGACTTCGAGCTCTTGATGTTTTTCAGAAAAAGAGCCGGTACGGTTTTGACCACGGGTCTAACTGCTCGTACCGAGAACTATCGACTGCCATCTTCCAGTTCCCTAGCCGTTCTAACTAGATCGACCGCGGAAACTCTTCCTAAGGAACTTCAGGTCGACAAAGTGTGCCTAATCGGCCATGAAACAGCGGTAACGCCGGCCGAGTCTGTGCAACAACTCATGACCTCGAGCCCCACACCAATTCATATTGAGTTTGGTCCAACTGCACTGATAGAGACCCTTCGATCAAGAAGAGATGTCCGTGCGTTTATCAGCAGCGAGCATGAATCGGGTGCCGCGGCGTTTATTTCGAGGTGGAGCCTTTTCAAAGTGGCGACTTTTAGATTCAAAAATCTCTACGTAACTGAGGTTAGTGGGCGAGTCAAGTAGAAGCCCCGCAAATACCTCTGTAACTTGATGGAGTGGAACTTGACCTAACAAACATCTCAGAACCCTTTGCCTCAATGCTCCGAGAACTCCTGAGCTTGTCCGTTAGGGCTGAGATTGAACTAACTCAAATCCCCTCTCCTGCCGGAATTGCCCCCGAGTCAATCGCCATTTCTGCTGAAATAGTGCACGAAACCGCCTCTGATCACGGGGTTTCTCGTTTAGTTTTTTGTCGTAACCCTGAGATCCCCGAGGGCTGGAACTCTGAGTTTAGAATTATCGGATACGCGAAGTCACCCATTGAGCTTGAAATGGCAAAGGATGACTACACGGCGGCGCTGCCATGGGAGTGGCTGAAGGACTCTCTAGCGGCCGAGAAGGCCGGCTTTGCCCACGAGGCTGGAACCACGACTACAGTTATCTCCACAGGGCACGGAGCGCTTATCGCGCAGCCACAGCACGCTGAGCTTGAAATTCGAGCCAGCTGGGCCCCGACGTCGTTCGATTTAGCGTCACACCTAATGGGATGGATAGAGCTTTTAGCGCTCATTTCAGGCCTGCCACCGAAAGACAGCAAAGTTATGAGAATTAGTTGAATTTAGACACCCCGAGACGTCCAGTAGTACAAGTCGTTGATCAAGAATCACTTGAGGAAATGCTAGAAGCTCTAAAGCGGAACACGGAAACTCTTGCCGTAGACACCGAAAGAGCTAGCGGTTTTCGTTACTCCCAGCGTGCATACCTTGTCCAGATCGGTCTGGCTGCAGGCTCGATTTACCTGATTGACCCAGTGGCCCTAGATGACACCTCGCCCGGATGGAACGAGCTCGTTGCCAAAGAAATAAACAGCCGTAGTTGGCTACTACACGCTGCGACACAGGACATTCCTTGCCTGACGGAACTTGGCTTTGCAAGCGAAACAATAATTGACACCGAACTAGCCGCCCGATTGGCAGGCTATGAAAAAGTTGGACTCGGATCCATGGTCACAGAATTACTCGATTTTGAGCTTGCGAAGGAACACTCGGCTTCAGACTGGTCAATAAGGCCCCTGCAAGCCTCGCTGCTAAATTATGCGGCGCTCGACGTAGACGTATTGCACGATCTTTGGACCGAAATTGAAAAGAGTCTCGAATCCCAGTCCAAGAGCCAGTGGGCGAAAGAGGAATTTGCGGCCCTCCAAAACTTCAAGCCCAAGCCAATTGCCCAAGAGCCTTGGAGGAACCTCCCGGGCCTAAGCCGAGTCAAAGACCAAGTGAAACTTAAGGCTGCCGCTGCACTATGGCTCGCCCGCAACGAGATAGCAATTGAATCTGACCTTGCTCCTGGTCGTCTGATTCCAGACCGCTCAATAATGGCCGCGATCGAGAAGGTGCCTCGGTCCAAGCACGAACTGTCCCAGAACAAGTTGTTTCAGGGTCGAGCCTCTAGGTCGATGCTGTCAGTGTGGTGGGAAGCAATAGAAGGATCGAAGAATCTTGAGATCCTGCCAGCGCCAGAGCACACCGGTGCACTTCCGAACCATAAGAGCTGGGAAAAAAGATTTCCAGAGGCACACGTCAGGCTAAAGCTCGTAAGAGAGCTCATGATCGCCAAAGCAACCGAACTGGTCGTTCCAGTAGAGAATCTTTTGACGCCTGAGTTTTTGAGAAGAGTTTGTTTCGAGCCTGAAGGGGAAATAGCCGCGCAGCTTCAGAAACTAGGAGCTCGTCCTTGGCAGGTTGAAATTGTCACTGAACTTATTGAAGAGGGTCTTGAGTTAGCTCTGGCAGAGAATTCTCATCCTCAAACGCCTTAGCGTGCGGAACCTTTGACCCAAGCACCTGCGCGACAATATCTCTCGCTATCGACTTGGCGGTCAGCCCTAATCGCTCAAGAATCTCCGAACGCTCAGCGTGCTCCAAGAACTCGGCCGGAACCCCCACCTCGCTGAGAGCAGTATCTACTTCGTTCGCTCTTAGCTCCTGACGGACTCTAGAACCAAAGCCCCCGGTCTTTAGACCATCCTCGATTGTCACTACCAACCGGTGGTCTTTAGCCATCTCGACAAGGTCGATGTTTATGGGCAAGATCCATCGTGGGTCCACAACCGTGGCACCAATCCCCTGACTTGCCAAGAGATCACCCACATCGATCGCTACCTGGGCAAAGCTTCCCACTCCAACGATGAGCACGTCCTTACTTGCGGCCTGCTTGAGAACATCAACGCCATTTGCTGTGCGCAGAATGGCATCAATCGACTTTGGAACGGCGCCCTTTGGAAAACGGATAACGCTCGGGGCGTCATCTATTGCGATTGCCTCTCTGAGGCCCTCTTGAAGCCGCTCTTTATCCCTCGGCGCCGATATGTGGATTCCTGGGACCATCTGTAGAAGCGGAATGTCCCAAACGCCGTGATGGCTGGCACCGTCCGGGCCCGTGATGCCGGACCTATCAAGCACGAAAGTCACTCCGGCTTTGTGAAGAGCGACATCCATAAGAACTTGATCAAAGGCACGGTTTATGAAAGTCGAATATATTGCAACCACTGGGTGGAGTCCCCCGAAGGCCATTCCTGCCGCCGCGGCCACCCCGTGCTGCTCGGCAATTCCAACGTCAAAAACGCGGTCCGGAAAGTGACCGGCAAATTTATCCAAACCAACCGGAATCATCATCGCTCCAGTGATCCCCACGACTCTTGAATCGGCCTTAGCGATATTCAGAATCTCATCTGCGAAGACTTCGGTCCATGGGGTCGAACCATTGCTCGGCATAGGCATCCCAGTCTCAGGATTAATCTTGCCAACCGCATGAAACTGGTCAGCCTCATCCTTGATAGCAGGATCGTAGCCTTTGCCCTTTTGGGTAATGGCGTGGATAACAGCCGGTCCCTGGTGCGCCTTGGCTCTGGTGAGCGTCTTTTCAAGAGCCAGCAGATCGTGACCGTCTACCGGGCCGAAATACTTTATGTCCAGGTTTGGGAAGATTCCACCGAAATTTCCGGGACCAAACAAGGAGTGCAGTCCGGCACGAGTCGAATCAAACACAGCCCTACCCAATGGGCCGAGCCGGTAAAAAATCTTTCTGGATAACGAATAACTGGCGTGATAAAGAGTGTTAGCACGAATCGACTCGAGACGGTGGGCCAAACCACCCATGGTCGGTGCATACGATCGACCATTGTCATTGACAACAATCACCAAGTTGCGGTCATTGTCGTCGGTTATGTTATTCAGTGCCTCCCAGGACATGCCTCCGGTCAGAGCACCGTCGCCAATTACTGCGACGACATGCCTGTCATGCTGGTTAGTTGCCTTATAAGCCCGTGAGATGCCATCTGCCCAGCTCAGAGAGGAGGAAGCATGAGACGACTCAACGATGTCATGTTCGCTCTCAGAACGCTGAGGGTAGCCGGCGATGCCGTCCTTTTGGCGAAGAGAAGAGAGGTCCCTGCGGCCAGTGAGTAACTTATGGACATAACTCTGATGACCGGTGTCGTAAACTATCGAATCCTTTGGCGAGTCAAAAATCCTATGAAGCGCGACCGTGATTTCAACGACGCCCAGGTTAGGCCCCAAGTGACCACCAGTTTTTGAAACTGAATCGACTAGATGCTCCCTTATTTCCTGGCACAAATCAACCAACTGCGATGATGAAAGACCCCGCAGGTCACTCGGAGATTCGATTCCACCTAAAAGACTCATGCGATTCCCAACATCTGCCAACTTGAAGTATTCCTAGGCGACCAAAGAGCGAAGCACATACTGCAAAATTCCCCCATTGCGGAAGTAGTCGGCTTCGCCCGGGGTATCGATGCGAACAACCGCATCAAATTCGATAACTGGCTTACCTTCAGCAGAGTGGGCTGTCGGCTTGGCCACCACGTGAACAGTTTTGGGTGTCTTGCCATTGTTTAGCTCTTCAATGCCAGTGAAGTCAAACTCTTCAGTTCCATCGAGGCCAAGACTGGTTGCGTGCTGTCCTACTGGGAACTGCAAGGGCAGAACGCCCATACCAATAAGGTTACTTCGGTGGATACGCTCAAAGCTTTCTGCAACCACTACTTTGATGCCCAGAAGGCTTGTCCCCTTCGCCGCCCAGTCCCTGGAAGATCCGGAGCCGTACTCCTTGCCAGCAATTGCCACAAGCGGTGTCCCGGCCGCACGGTAGTTTTCAGCGGCGTCAAATATGAAACTCTGAGCCCCTTCGGCGGTCGTGAAATCTCGGGTGTAACTACCCTCAACATCGTCGAGCAGCTGATTGCGCAGTCTGATGTTGGCAAAGGTTCCACGAATCATAACTTCGTGATTACCGCGACGGGAACCGTAGGAATTAAAGTCCACTCGTCCAACGCCTTTTTCCATCAAATAGATACCGGCGGGCGAATCGGCCTTAATGGAACCGGCAGGCGAGATGTGGTCGGTGGTGACCGAGTCGCCAAGCAAGACAAGTGCCCTAGCCGCGTGAACATCGGTAACAGGCGAAGGCGTAAGGCTCATCCCGTCGAAGTATGGGGGCTTCCTAACGTACGTGGAATCGCTGACCCAATCAAATAGTGCACCCTCAGGCGTTGGAAGCGACTGCCATCTGCTGTCTCCATCGAACACGGACGCGTACTGAGTGGTAAACATGTCTGAATTGATTGAGCTATCAATTGTTTCTTGCACCTCGCCGGGTGTTGGCCAGATGTCCTTCAAGAACACATCCCGCCCATCTTGATCTAACCCGAGTGATTCAGTTTCGAAGTCAAAATCCATGGTTCCAGCCAAGGAATAAGCGATGACCAATGGAGGAGAGGCCAAATAATTCATCTTGACATCGGGATTTATTCGCCCCTCAAAGTTGCGGTTTCCGCTTAGGACGGCTGTAACAGCCAGGTCACCCTCATTGACCGCCGCCGAAATTTCGTCAGCTAATGGCCCGGAGTTACCAATACAAGTGGTGCAGCCATAACCAACTAGCTGAAAACCAAGCTGATCCAAAGACTCTGTTAGGCCAGCCTTTTTGTAGTACTCGGTTACGACTTTAGAGCCAGGTGCCAAAGATGTTTTCACCCAGGGTTTTGCTGACAGACCTTTTTCAACAGCCTTCTTCGCCAGCAGCCCGGCAGCTATCATGACCGACGGGTTCGAGGTGTTTGTACAGGAGGTTATCGATGCGATCGTAACGGCGCCGTGGTCAAGCTGATAGTCCTTACCCTTCACTGGCACTGGCGCGCTAAATGATGGAGCATAACTCTTCAAATCACGCTCGAAAGAAGCCTTGCTTGTGGAAAGTTCAACCCGATCTTGAGGACGCTTGGGCCCGGCGATCGAAGGTACGACGGTCGAGAGGTCCAGTTCTAGGTATTCGCTGAACTCAGGCTCTTGGCTAGGGTCGTGCCACATCCCCTGCGCCTTGGCGTAAGTCTCTACCAGAGCGATCTCGTCCGCATCACGGCCTGTGATCCGCAAATAATCAAGAGTCACGTCATCGATTGGAAAAATTGCGACAGTCGAACCGAATTCCGGAGACATGTTTCCAATTGTTGCGCGATTAGCCAAAGGTACGCTAGCGACGCCATCGCCGTAAAATTCAACAAACTTGCCAACCACTCCGTGGTTACGAAGCTGCTGGGTGATGGTCAGCACGACATCCGTAGCCGTGGCCCCCGTGGGGATTTCCCCGGTCAGCTTGAAACCAACAACTTTTGGAATAAGCATGGAGACTGGCTGCCCCAGCATTGCTGCCTCGGCTTCGATTCCGCCGACACCCCAACCAAGAACACCCAGTCCGTTGACCATTGTCGTGTGTGAATCTGTGCCTACGCAGCTATCGGGGTATGCGACCACGTCGCCATCAACCTCGCGAGTCATCACTGTTCTGGCAAGGAACTCAATGTTAACCTGGTGAACAATTCCTGTCCCCGGCGGAACCACTTTAAAGTTGTCGAACGCAGTCTGACCCCAACGTAAAAACTGGTAGCGCTCGCTGTTGCGCTGGTATTCAAACTCTACATTTCGCTCTGCAGCGTCGGGAGATCCAGACACATCCGCCACAACGCTGTGATCAATTACCATCTCGGCTGGAGTCAATGGGTTGATGCTTTGAGGATCGCCGCCAAGTTCCTGAACTGCCTCGCGCATGGTTGCTAGGTCAACAATGCAAGGCACCCCTGTGAAGTCCTGCATTATCACCCTGGCGGGGCTGAATTGAATCTCGGTGTCTGGCTCCTTGGTCGGATCCCATGACACTAGAGCGTCGACGTGAGCCTGAGTGACATTCAAGCCATCTTTGGTGCGAAGCATGTTTTCAAGGAGAATCTTGAGGCTGTACGGAAGCTTTTGAACTTCAAGCTCAGCCATGCTGAAGTACTTATAAGTCTTATTGCCGACAGTTAGATTGCTAGCACTTGAAAAATGGGACATTAAACCAACTCCTAGAGGATTACCCCTCTAATCTACCCTCAATTGGGTTAGCAATGCGCCTAAGCAGAATCCAGGTAAGTGCCAAGAGCCCGGCATAGGCCGGAGCACCCATAACGACCCGCGATGCGGCCAGGAGCTCGACCTGACCCGAAAAATACAACGGCAGCTGAACCGCAAGCCTGGCCAGGAAAAACCCAACCCAAACTAAAGTCACCGTTCTAAGCCTAGAAAAAACAGCCTTGTTGCTGCGCCAGTTTGCCAAGCCAAATAGCAACTGGGCCCCGTAACCCATGACGGGCCTGCGAATCAGAACGGAAACTAGAAACACCAAGGCATATGCTCCGTTAGTAAAGAATCCGGGAACAAAGTAGTCGGCCGCCTGTCCGCCGTCACGAAGAGCTAAAAAGGCTGCGAAAGCGATCGCTGCTGCCCCTACTGCGGCCTGCACTATTGACTTGCGCTGCCCAAGGCGAATAGCGATAAATAGGGCCGAGCTGGCGGCGGCTACGCCCACGGCGGCTATGGCCTCACCGGTTATAGCGAAAACAATAGAAAAAAGCGTCGCTGGAAGAATCGCCTCGGCAATCCCAAGAGGACCTCCGATGCCCGCAAGTAATGACTGGCGATTTAGATCGAAACCATTTTCGCCTTTTTCTATGCCAAGCCTTCTAGCGACAGCGTCCGGATCACTCATCTTTTTCACTCACTGGCAACCTCAGCGGCAAGAGTTCGCCAGGAGGCATTGCAATGTCTCCACGACTGACGGCTGCCGATCGAAATGTCGACACGAGGCGAGCATAAACATCCTCATTAATTGTGGAGGCAGAAATGACTCCTCGCAAGAACCAGCGCGGACCGTCTACACCTATGAACCTGGTGGGCCGAGAGATGGTTTTGTCTCCGCTCTTAGCAGGCACACTGCCTCTGAGCTCTTGACCTAACATCCCATCCACAGGCTCCACCGACCCCCCTTGCGTGGCAATACCCTGAACCAACGCAGACATGGTGGCCTCCCACAGCCCATCGGACTTTGTTGACGCAAAAGCTTGGAGTTGCAGCCGGTGTCCTTCAATTTCGACGGTTAGAGCTACTACCTTCTTGCTTGTGTCGTCTATATCGGCCCGAATTTGCATGTCCTGACGAGGCGTCAACCTAATGGAGCCAAAGTCTAGATATGGGGTGAGGACCCCGATCTCGGAAACATCGAATGGGCCAGCTGTATCCCTATCCATAGGGCTCGACTTAGACATCATGACCTTCCGCTGGAACCAAAGCCGCCTTCACCGCGACTTGATTCTGGCAATTCACCAACCGTGACAAAACGCGCACGTTCGACTTTCTGAAACAACAACTGTGCAATGCGATCGCCAACTTCAATCGCAAAATCCTCGGAGGAGGTGTTCAACAGCGTCACCATAATCTCTCCCCGATAACCGGCATCCACTGTTCCCGGCGCATTCAATACTGTGATTCCGTTTTTTGCCGCCAACCCGCTCCTCGGGTGCACGAGACCCACATAACCGTCGGGCATCGCGAGCTTGACGCCGGTAGGAACAAGCATCCGTTCGCCCGCACCAATCACGAGTTGATTGGTCGAGCGAAGATCGCAGCCGGCATCGCCCGGCTTTGCGTAAATCGGCTCGAAGCCGTCCTGAGCAAGTATTAGCACTTCCAAATCCATGCCTAGAGCGTAATGTATTCCTGTGCCTACCAATTCTTATTTCGAACGCCTGTACCCCTCAGTGGGTTTTTTAGCTGCAATGAGCCTGTCTGCTCCGCTGGTTTTGTTGTCACTGCTACCCGTGTCGCAGCCTGTGGCCATAGTGATGGCCGTCCTGGCCCCCATTGGCCTCGCACTTTTATCTGTTTTCACTGCCCCCATTATTCAAGTCTCGGAAAGCATCCGCGTCGGGAGGATAAACGTTCCCTTATCCGCGCTGGGTGAGGCGATTGCTTTAGAGGGAGAAAGAATGAAGACGGAGCGCGGCCCGGGACTTAGCCCAGCAGCTCAATTTGTTATAAGAGGAGACATTAAATTTATGGTAAAAGTTGCCGTAACGGACCCAAATGACCCTACGGCCTACCTGCTAATCAGCACTAGAAACCCTGCGGAGCTAGCCAGCGCAATCAACACATACGGCGGCTGAGCGCGGCTTTGAAGCGCGCTGATGATGTGGTTTCACTAGAAAGCATGTCGTGCAAGTGAATTCGTTTTCTTGAAGTGGCAGCACAACAACTTCGAGCTCCTCATTAACCACATCGGGCATCGTAAAGCCGTCGATGTTGTCAATGTCATCCTCGCCACCTGAACCCTGAGAAGGGCCACGTTCCTTTATGGCGTCAAGAGACTCTGTGTCGTCGTCCGTCTTTCGAGTTGCGTCGTAATCCGTTGCCATTTTGTCCAGCCTCTCCGTACCTCTGCGCGTGAACTATGCCCTAGGAATCGATATTACGCAAACTAGGCTCGCCGCAAGACAAAATCCGTTACCAAACTCACCGAGGCAAATAAACCAACAACAGGGCCAAAGTGCAACACTTCTTAGCTAGGAGGCATTCATGAACCTAAGATTTGTAGCCAGAGACGGCGACGCCATCATTCTCGAGTCCGACCAGGGAGAACGCTTTCAGGTCCTCATCGACGAATCGATGAGGGACGCGCTCAAAAATAACCCACGAGTATCCGGCGCAGATTTCAGCCCTAAATTGGTGCAAGATCTAATTAGAGCCGGACTCAGCATCGACGAGGTGGCCGCTGAGGTGGGTCAGGAAGTGAATGCAATTAGCCCATTCGCTGCCCCGATACTGGATGAGCTTCGATACGTCTTGGATGCGGCTCTAGAAACCGAAGTCAGTGACGGCGTCAGCATGATGCGCTTTCAAGACCTGGTCGCGCGCACCGATTCCTCAGCGACCTTCAGGGTTGCGAAGACAGACGGCATTTGGAACATACATGCAACGGGCGAATCGTTGATGACCTGGAAATTCGACCCTCGTACCAGAAGCATCGAGCCCACTAACCTAGAAGCTCAGAACGCCTCAAGACAACAATCGCGCAGAGACGTCATTTCGCCCGTGATTCACCATGCGAGCCCGGTCGAGAATGCGACGATAAATGAGATGTCGGAGAATGAGGAAATCGAGCAACCGGAAGATCTTGAGCGAACCGCATCCGTCCATAGCCTCGTCGAAGAACTAAGGACCAGGCGCAAGCAGGCTGACCTGAAGCCAGCTACGGCCAAAGGTAGAGCGTCGCTTCCAAGCTGGGACGAGATTGTTCTGGGAACTACAAACTCAGAACCCGATTCGGATTAGTGGCACTCTAATTTCGGCCGGTGACAACGAGCCATGATGCGCAATCATGTCAAAGCTCCTGCTCTTAAAGTACTGAGAGTGATAAAGCGTGAAATCCGACTTTGCAAGGAGCATTAGCTCAGGTAACCGATCTCGAGCTGGCTGCAAAACCTCACCAAACCAGTTAGCGGCAATTGCGTCTTCGGTCCTCACGGCATCGAATGCGTAACTGAAAGGCTCAAGGTCTGCGACTACCTGGTCGACTGCTCCAGGATCATCGAGGTAGACATAATTTACCCTCGTGTCCCCTCCAACGAATTGCACAGAACCGCTCTTGTTATAGGAATCATCGAGTACCAATTGTCTCGGCTTGGCAGTTTCGACCATTCCGTGGTCCGCCGTTATGACAACACCGGTGTCCATTGGTACCTGGTCGCAGAAAGATCTAAGCATTGCATCTAGTTCCTCCAGCATCGCCGCCCATCCGGAGCTAGACCAGCCATTCTGATGACCGAATTTGTCGAGCTCCGGAATGTAAAGATACGTAAGAGATTGTTGCTTTAAACTTACAATCGCCCTGGCAGCTTCAAACCTCTCCTGCCAAGTGTCGGCGGCTATGTAGTTTGCGCCTCGCATTGTTGCCTCGGTGTAGCCGGTGTCGCGGTACTCGGAAGCAGCAACAACATTGCACTGCAGTCCCAAGGCCAACGCTCGCTCAGAGACAGTCTGGCGTGGTTGCCAAACTCTTGGATCCGTGCGCTCGTTCCATCCGACCAAAAGATTTATTTGTTCATCGTAATTTCTGTCCCAAACTCGGTGCCCGACTAATCCGTGTTGGCCCGGGGAATCGCCAGTTGCGAAGGAGGCAATGTTCGCACTGGTAGTCGCTGGAAAACCGCAAACCGAGATGCTTTTTTTATTAAGCAAGCTATTGAGCCATGGCGCGTGTCCACTTCGCTGCATTATCTGTTCGGCGCCAAGACCGTCAATCAAGATAACAATCACCTTTTGCTTATGACTCAAACCCAAGGGATTGGCCAGACCCTGCAACGAAAGCAGCCCAGATGCGAACACGTTGCGAATGTTCCCTAAAGCGTTGGGGACAGCGGGTAAAGTCAAAGGCACCTCACAAGTTTCGCACAGCTAGGACTCATGACCGATACATCAGAACGAATTGTAGACATCGATGTCTCTGCAGAAATGCAAGAGAGCTTCCTGGAGTACTCGTACTCGGTTATCTATTCAAGAGCCCTCCCGGATGCAAGGGACGGGCTAAAGCCTGTGCAGCGAAGAATTATTTACCAAATGGGCGAAATGGGACTCAAGTCTGACCGCGGACATGTGAAGTCCGCCAGAGTCACCGGTGAGGTGATGGGCAAGTTACACCCTCACGGTGACCAGGCAATATACGACGCTCTAGTGAGAATGTCGCAGACGTTCTCACTGCGCCTACCTCTGATTGACGGTCATGGAAACTTTGGAAGCCTTGACGACGGTCCGGCTGCCGCAAGATATACCGAAGCCCGCCTTGCCAAGGCTGCAGAGGCACTTAATCAGAGCCTCGATGAAGACGTAGTCGACTTCACGCCTAACTACGATGCGCAATTGACTGAGCCCTCAGTGTTGCCCGCCGCCTTCCCAAACCTGCTTGTCAACGGCGCCAGCGGGATTGCCGTGGGAATGGCCACCAATATGCCGCCACACAATTTGAGAGAGGTTGTTGCCGCACTGCACTTGCTGATTAAGAACCCAGAAGCCTCTCTAGACCAAATAATGGAAGTTCTACCTGGTCCAGATCTACCCGCCGGCGCCGTGGCTCTCGTCGGCGAAGGCCTGAGAGAGGCCTATCAGACCGGAAGAGGTACTTTTCGCACCCGAGCAAAGATCTCGGTTGAGATGGTGGGTCCACGACGCACAGGATTAGTAGTGACTGAGCTTCCCTACCTGGTCGGCCCAGAACGCGTCATAGAGAAAATACGAGACGCAGTTACATCAAAAAAGCTTGAGGGAATCCACAACGTCGTTGACCTAACCGATCGTGAAAACGGACTGCGTCTAATCATTGAACTGAAAACCGGATTCGACCCTGCATCCGTCATTGATGCGCTTTACCGCTTGACGCCAATCGAAGAGAGCTTCGGCATAAATAACGTTGCCCTAGTCGAAGGCCGGCCACAGCAAATGCCACTAAAAGCTCTTCTCGAGGTCTACCTCAAGCACCGCATTAGTGTCACTACTCGACGGAGCAAGAATCGACTAGACCGCAGAATGGGCAGGCTCCATCTGCTTGATGGCCTGGCGATTGCGGTACTAAACATCGACGAAATCATAGAAGTCATAAGAACTTCCGACACGGCCGATGCTGCTCGCGACCGCCTGAGAACGGTGTTTGATCTCTCGGAGCTGCAATCTGATTATATTCTGGAGCTCCGGCTTCGACGGCTCACAAGATTCAGCCTTATTGAACTAGAGACAGAGGCCGACACCTTGCGAAAAGAAATCGCAAACCTCCAGCAACTCCTTAGTAGCGACGAGCTTGTAAAAAGGCTGGTGTCCAAAGAGCTTGACGAAGTCGCTGAGGAGTTTGGAGACGCTAGGCGAACTCGATTGATCGACGCAGAGGGGGTCACTGTCTCTCGAAAGCCAGTTCAGGTAACCCAACTCGAGGACTCCCCCGCAATGGTAACCCTCGACGCAATGGGCAATCTTTTCCGCAGCGAGCCTGCATCTCATTCAGGAGCAGGAAGGTCCCTCACAACTTCACTCAGGAAGGACATTGGCCTAGTTACCTCCAGGGGGCGAATAATAAGAGTGCACGTTTCCGATTTACCTGCCCTGTCCGCCGGTGTCTCGACAAATGCTTCCAGTGCCGACAAGTTCCTTGGGCTATCCAGTGAATCAGTCGTTGGGTTGGCGGACTGGCTCAGTGACAAAACCTACGCGATTGGAACTACTAACGGCGTTGTAAAGCGCCTAACCGGACCATTTCCTGACAAAGATGAGACCGAAGTGATCGGACTAAAAGATGGTGACAAGATTGTCGCCTTTACAGTAGCCGAGAATGACTCGGAGCTTTGTTTCGTGACAAGCAACGCCAATCTGCTGATCTTTCCTGCATCATCGGTGCGCCCTCAGGGGCTGAGTGCTGGTGGCATGTCGGGTATCAGTTCGACTGATTCGCGCGTCATCAGTTTTGGCGTAGTTGATTCAGAGTCACACCTTGTGACAGCCGCGAACTCGTCGTTGGCCCTAGGTTCCACGGACCCTGGCGCCATAAAAGTTACTCCAGTTGCCAACTACCCGAGAAAAGGCCGAGGGACCCAGGGCGTTAGATGCCAGCGCTTCTTGAAAAATCAGGACCAACTATATTTTGCTGGCCTGTGCTCGAAGACCCCAGTCCTCCTAAACCTGGATGGTTCTGAAATGGACGCGGTAGAGATAGACCAGCGTAGGGACGGCAGCGGACTACCAGCCGATGACTACCTAGCCGCAGCCTTCTAAGCGTCGATTTTCTCTCTGTCAAAATCATCCGCGGAGTCAACGATAAAGTCTCGCCGAGGGGCCACTTCGTTGCCCATGAGCAACTCAAAGGTTCGCTCTCCAGCTGCCGCGTCGAAGGCAGTGATGCGGCGTAGCATGCGATTCGAAGGCTGCATCGTTGTCTCAGCCAGCTGATCGGCATCCATCTCGCCGAGGCCCTTATAGCGCTGAATAGGCTGCTTGTAAGTCTTACCAGCCTTCTCGAGACTTCTTAGAAGGTCAGTCAACTCTTGCTGTGAGTATGTATAGATGACCTCTTTATTACGGCCCGCAGTCTCCACTCGGTGTAGTGGAGGAACTGCAGCATAGACCCTGCCGGCTTCAACAAGTGGCCGCATATATCGAAAGAATAACGTCAGAAGCAAAGTTCGAATGTGTGCGCCATCCACATCAGCATCGCTCATAAGAATGATCTTTTCGTATCGAACCTGCTCCAAATCGAAAGTTCTTCCAGATCCTGCACCGAGAACCTGAATAATCGCGGCGCATTCTGCATTCGAGAGCATGTCCGAGAGTGACGCCTTCTGAACGTTTAGGATTTTCCCTCGAATAGGGAGTAACGCCTGAAATGCAGAATCACGAGCGAGCTTAGCTGTGCCAAGGGCGCTATCACCCTCAACGATGAAAAGCTCCGAGCCAACGGTCGCGCTACCGCGACAATCCACAAGCTTGCTAGGAAGCGATGATGATTCAAGAGCGTTTTTCCTGCGCTGTGTGTCCTTCAAGCTCCGCGCACTAATTCGCGTCTTGGCCTCGCTGACGACCTTGTCTAGAAGGGCATCTACCTCTGCTTTTGTGCCACGGATCTTGCCGGCAAGAAGCTCATCGGCCCATTTAGCGACCGAGTTAGCCACGATGGCCTTTATAGCTGGAGTACCCAGCGTCTCCTTCGTCTGACCTTCGAACTGCGGTTCCGGAAAACTGACTGACACAACCGCAGTGAGACCCGCCATGACGTCATCGCGTTCAATCTTTAGAGAGGTCGCCTTTAGACGCCTGGCATTTGCCTCGATCGCAGTCCTGAATGACTTAAGTAGGGCTTGTTCAAAACCGGTCAAGTGAGATCCGCCCTTGGGCGTGGAGATTATGTTTACAAAAGACTTGACCCTCGTATCGAAACCGCTGCCCCACCGCAGGGCGATGTCGACAACGCATTGCCGCTCAACCTCTTTGCTCTTCATTGAGCCGGAGTTTTCGTCCAATACCGGAACTGTCTCGCGAAAACTTGTCGTTTCCTGAATCCGCCGAGTGGCCAAGACTGGACCATCGGCAGCCAGATATTCGACATATTCGGTAATGCCGCCCTCAAAAACAAACTCTTGGCTGAGATTCGAAAGTTCATCGTGAACACTGAGGACTAACCCAGGAACCAAAAAAGCTGTCTGTCTTAGGCGGCTCTCGAGATCCTGCATCTGAAAATCCGCACCCGGCTCAAAGATTTGGACGTCCGGCCAATACCGGACCCGAGTGCCGGTCTTCGACTTTGAAACCTTGCCAATCACCCGAAGTTCACTTTGGTCGACAAAAGGAGCAAAGTCTGCGTCAGGACCTTTGCCCGAGAATAATCCCGGTTCTCCCCTGTGGAAGGACATGGCCCAAGTTTGACCAGCTCGATCCACTTCCACGTCGAGACGTGAGCTCAAAGCATTCACTACGGATGCGCCAACCCCGTGCAAGCCACCAGAGGCCCCATAGGATCCTCCTCCAAATTTACCTCCGGCGTGCAGCTTGGTAAAGACGACTTCCACTCCCGACAGGCCAGTTCTAGGCTCTATGTCGACCGGAACTCCCCGGCCATCATCCTGGACAGTGATAGAACCGTCGGTATGAATAACCACGCCAATGGACTTTCCGTGTCCAGCAAGAGCCTCGTCAACAGAGTTGTCAATAATTTCCCAAAGACAATGCATGAGACCGCGGCCGTCGGTCGAACCGATATACATGCCTGGTCTTTTTCTAACTGCCTCAAGTCCCTCAAGGACTGACAGGTGTCTCGCTGAGTAATCATCCACCTCGAAACAATAACCCCGGTTGACATTAGTAGCACTACGCCACTTCGCCGTAAGAGAAACTGGCAGCAGATGTCACGTGTATAACCGCCAACCATGCTTTAATAAAGCCATGGAAAACATGACAGAAACTTCGAAGCTATTGGTTAGTGACCGCTGCGACGTTTGCGGAGCTCAGGCATACATGCGAGTTCAGCTAGCAGGCGGAGAGTTGCTGTTTTGTGCGCACCACGGAAATGCCAACAAGGCAAAGCTCGAGCCAATCACGCTGGAGTGGCATGACCAGAGCGCTGACCTGAACCAGGCTTAGACAAAGCCTCAGAAAAGCGGACAGCAAAAATAAGGACTGTTCAGACAAATTGCTCTAATGACTGTTTAGTTGTCTAACTTTTTCAACCCAGCTCCTCATCATCGGCGGCCAGTCTGCCGCGGCTCCGCCGCAGGCCAAAAGAATCTGATCCAGTAGTTTCGGGTTCTTAGCCAAAATCGGTCCGAACAGCGTCGTCGCAATGAAGTTCCCGCTCCGAACAAAATCCAAGTCCATCAGCGAACTATTTCGATAACCGAGAACCGGTCCCGAATCATCAGTAACTAAAGCCCTGAACTCGCTGACAGCAGCACCCCGCTTTGGTGTGTCAAGCCAATCCACTTCAGAAGCAAGAAGCTCGTAGCTTGAACCAATAACTAGAGTTGGCAATCCATTTGCGTGCCTGGTCTGAAGTGCTGGGGCTAAATCTAAAAGTTCTTTTCCGTACTCCCTAAGTGCCGCACGACTTGCATCGCCTACAAGGACAAAATCCGCCGATGCCAATTCATTAATCTCATCGAATGAGACGGATTGTTGGCTTAGGAAAAACTTTAGAACCGACAAGTTTCCCTGATCACCGTTGTTGTCAAAATGTTCTTTGTGAAAACTGAAATAACGAGTCACTTAGCTAGCCCCCAATGTCTTCTCACGCGACGCATTGCATCAGCGCTAAACAACAGGGTGTGTCCAGTCCCTGGTAGCGCCAGAAAGCCGTCTGCCGCTGCGCTGGCATCTTCTATCACGGCGCCAACCTCTACGCCGGCGAAGGCTAATCGCAAGGACAGTTCGTGGGCGTTGAAACCCCCAACGATGTCTACTTTTTTGATCGTCGAAAAATCGACTGTCCACAACCAGCTCGGATCATGAATGTCTCGCCCGGCCATAAACATAAGTGGGGTCTGGTCCGCCGACAACTCGTCGAGGTTTAACTGAAAACTCGTCGGATTCTGAACCAAGCGGATTGTCACACCGACACCAGACACTTCAACTTTTTCGTTTCGTGCAAAGACCGGCTTTAGCTCCTTGAGTACATCTCGAATAATGCCCTCAGACGGCTCAATCAATTGATACAGGGCGGTCACTGCAGCGGATAGGTTCAGCGCCTGATGCTCCGGCAAACTCGTCGTCTCAAATCTCGTCTCAACCTTGGAATGCAAGACAATGCCGCTCTGTTCCACCTGGGCAAAAACAGGAATGGTCGGGTGGGAACCAAAATTCAAAGCATAAACGGCCCTTGGAGTCTTCACTGTCTCCCTCGACGCCCCGAACCCAAAGACGGGGGTTTCGAACTCCAACTGAGCCAGATTCTTGTCGTCCACGTTTAGGACCACTGCCTTGGCTGCCGAACCTATTTGTTTAAGCATTGCAATGACATCATCAGGGTCATTGAATCTGTCCAGTTGATCAGAAAGCACGTTAGTTAGGATTGCCATTCGAACCGCAAGTTCCCCGGCGAGTACTGCGCCGTGCCCCTCGTCTAATTCCAACACCGCTATGTCGCAGTCCAGCTGTCCACGCCAATTACTTTGTTTCAATACTGACGCGACGAGGCCCTGCCTAATGTTTGCTGTGCTGCTATTCGTAAAAACGCGGAGACCGTGAGCCTCCAGCAACGTGACCAAGTAGCCGGTTGTTGATGACTTTCCTGCTGATCCGGATACGACCACTAGGCCTTGATTCAGTGCTCCAAGGGCATTCGAGAGAAGATTTGGATCGACTTTATTTGCTACTACTCCTGGAAACGCCGAGCCTCCTCCTGGCCTGACTAAACGAACGAGAAAACGCAAAAACTTCCCGATCAAGACCGCCAGGACGGCAAGCATTTAGCCGTCCAGGTAGTCGCGAAGTAGTTGTGATCGAGAAGGGTGTCTCAGCTTCGACATCGTCTTGGACTCGATCTGCCTGATGCGCTCTCTAGTAACGCCAAATTTTTCACCAATCTGGTCAAGAGTCATCTGCACTCCATCACCCAGACCGAATCGAGAGCGAATAACCCCAGCCTCACGAGGATGCAAGCTGTCCAGTACTCTCTCTAGTTCCTGCTGAAGCATTGTGAAGCCGACAGCATCCGCCGGAACAACTGCCTCGGTGTCCTCAATCAGGTCACCAAATTCGCTGTCGCCATCTTCTCCCAAAGGAGTAGAAAGTGAGATTGGCTCTCTGCCGTACTTTTGGACCTCGACAACCTTCTCCGGGGTCATGTCCAATTCAGCAGCCAATTCGTCTGGAGTCGGCTCTCTACCAAGGTCTTGAAGCAACTGGCGCTGAACTCGTGCCAGCTTATTGATTACCTCAACCATGTGAACTGGGATACGAATGGTGCGCGCCTGGTCTGCCATCGCGCGAGTAATTGCCTGCCTAATCCACCAAGTCGCGTAGGTGGAAAACTTAAAGCCCTTCGTGTAATCGAATTTCTCCACTGCACGAATCAAGCCGAGGTTTCCCTCTTGAATCAAATCAAGGAATTGCATGCCGCGTCCGGTATAACGCTTCGCCAGTGAGACCACCAGGCGAAGGTTTGCTTCTAAAAGGTGCGACTTTGAGCGCTTTCCGTCCTTCACGACCCAGTTCAAGTCCCTACGATCAGCCGGTGCGAGCTTGCTTTCGGTCGCAAGTTTATCCTCGGCGAACAAGCCGGCCTCGATGCGCTTTGCGAGTTCAACTTCCAACTCCGCGTTTAGGAGGGCGACTTTACCGATCTGCTTTAGGTAGTCCTTAACGGGATCAGCAGTTGCCCCGGTGATTGCAAGATTTTGAACTGGAATATCGTCTTCGTCATCGTTGATGACCAGAGCACCCTTCGGTAGTTCAATGGCTGCAGTGATTGGATCTGAGTCGGCGTCCAAGCTCAGATCAACAGCTGAAGTGGCTTCCGAGACAATATCCTCTACAGAATCTTCTTTTTTGGCCCTTGGCTTCGCAGGCGCCTTCTTTGCGGCGGCCTTTGCCGGAGTGGCGGCAGGACTCTTGGGGGCGGCTTTAACTGGCTTGACCGCTGCCTTCTTAGGCTCAGCCTTGGCGGCACCATCAGGTGTGGTTTCCTTGGCTTTCGCCTTTGACACTGTTGCGATGATAGACCTCGCTCTTAGGCAGACTTTAAACCCTTGTCAAGTCTTGCGACCTGAAAGGGTTTCGAACAGCAAGTATGCCACTTATTGTTGCTGTGTGTATCAAGATAAGATAATTTCTAAGGATTTTATTCCTCAGTGTCTGTATTTTTTCTCATGGTCGAGAGGTAATTCTCTAGCTCTTCGGTGAGCTCATCAACACTGCGAGGCTCCCCCGAAGGCTTGCTAATTGGTGCCCTGGATGGACCAGAGCCGCCACTCGCGTAACCGGCTTCCAGGGTTTGCACCAATTTACTCAATTCTTGGTTGTCCTCAATCTGGCCCTTTACCTTGGCTTCAAACTTTCCGGCATCGTCCCTCAGTTGGTCCGATGGGAACACAAGCCCGGTCGCGGCGCTAATTAGCTCAAGCCCGGTAATCGCAGCATTTGGCACCTCGTTGTCAGCCAAGTAGTGAGGCACCAGTAGCACAAAACCAGCAGTGTTCACGTTCTGAGCACTCAATCGAAATTCGAGAAGGTGAGTGACATTACCGGGTACCTGAGTCTGCGGTTTCCACTCTGAAAATCTCTCGATCATGTCCTTACGGTTTCCGGAAACGGTCACCCCAACGGGTCTTGTATGAGGGATCGGGAATGGAATGGAATGCACCCAAGTGAAATTTGCCACCCGGAGGCGTTGAATAATTTCCAGGAGGCTAGCTGCGAATGCCTCCCATTTCAAATCTGGTTCGTAGCCCTCCAATAGCAAAAAGGGTTGCTGCGCTTCGTCGAACACGAGATGGACCGATAGCGACGGAGGCTCATAGGACTCGATGTGATCTTTTTCGAAAAAGAGGGCCGGGCGCCTAGATCGATAATCCAAAAACTCATCGTTGTCAAAGCTCAGAACTAATTCGTGATTCAGTTCCGAAAAAAAGTGATCAGACAGCTGAGAAATCGTCGACCCCGAATCGCTGAACCCAGATATCAGCGCAACCATAGGCAGTCCGGATGGAATCTCGGCATGGGTAAATTCTTCGTATAGCTGGTTCACTCTTAAAGAGTAACCGACCTAAACTTGTGAAGATGCAAAACATCACATTGACCGCAACCCGAACACACAAATTCACACATCTGGCAGTCCCCAAGACTGCAGGTAACTCGGAGGCCGACTGGGTCGAGGCCTCTGAAGGTGACGCCCTCCTCAAATACGGCTCATCGGCAAAGCTCGATAGCGCTGCTCGAGTACCAGGATTCGATGTGGTTTTGTTGGTAATAGGTTGTGGCGAGACAGTGAATTATAGGAACTACGCGGCCTCGGCAGTTAGAGCTTCCAAAGGGATTGCCTACCTAAGCATCGACTTGTCTCAGGCAAGCGCGGAAGAAGTACTGCAGGCTGCCGAAGGATGCCTTCTGGGCATGGATACACCCTCTAAGTATAAAAAATCCTCGTCAGATCTCTTAGCAATTGAGCTTGTCGTAGATGAGAAGCTCCTCGGAACGGACATCTCTGAGTCCCTAAACCTTGCCAGCCGAATAGTGCAAGCAAGGCAGATAATCAATACGCCGGCAAACGATTTGTGGCCCGAAAAGCTGGCGGAGATCTGCATGACTGCGAGCTCTGGACTCCCGATAGAGATAGAAATCTGGGACGAGAAAAGACTTGCCAAGGAAAACTGCGGTGGCATCCTGGGCGTCGGAAAAGGATCAGATCGTCCACCGAGACTCATAAAGATGACCTATCGAGGCGGAGGAAAACATCTAGGACTCGTTGGCAAGGGGATCACCTTTGACACTGGCGGCCTTTCTTTGAAGCCAGCCGACTCAATGGTGGGGATGAAATATGACATGGCGGGAGCCGCAACAGTGATGGCTGCCGTTCTTGCAATTGCCGAGCAGGAATTGGTACTAGACGTAACAGCAATACTCTGCGTCGCTGAAAACATGCCGTCCGGGCAAGCAACTAGACCCGGCGACGTATTGACCATGAGAAATGGCAAAACTGTTGAAGTACTAAACACCGACGCCGAAGGCAGACTGGTGATGGCCGATGGCCTGTCAATTTTGTCCGAGATGAACGTCGACCACATCGTTGATGTAGCCACTTTGACCGGAGCTGCGACGATCGCCCTCGGGAACAGATATGCAGGTGTAATGGGGCACGGCGAAGCGGTCGACCTGATGAAAGCGGCGGCAGTCGAATCGGACGAACTGATGTGGGAAATGCCCATGCCGGCTGAGCTACGGCCCCTCTTAGATTCAGACCTTGCAGACCTTACGAACGTAAAGATTGGAAACAGGGCTGGTGGGATGCTTATTGCCGGCTGGTTTCTTAGCGAGTTTGTCAAACCAAATGCATCTTGGGCGCACTTAGACATTGCTGGTCCAGCAAATAATGACGGTGGACCGTTCGGTTCCACCCCGAAGGGTGCATCAGGGGTAGCCATTCGCACGCTTGTGCAAATGGCCAATAACTTGAGTTCTAGCTAAGTAGTACACTTGGACTCACAAGCCGCGTTTTTTGGAGTTTATATTGGCAGAGAATAATTTTGACCTCGTAATCCTTGGCAGCGGAAGCGGTGGCTATGCAGCCGCCCTTCGTGCAGCCCAACTGGGACTATCAGTCGCACTCATCGAACGAGACAAGCTAGGTGGCACCTGCCTTCACCGTGGTTGCATCCCAACAAAAGCGCTCCTGCACTCGGCCGAAGTAGCTGACACAACAAAGGAAGCGGCCCATTTCGGAGTAAATGCAACCTTCCAGAGCATCGACATGGTCCAGGTGAACAAGTACCGGGATTCCATCGTTGACAAACTTTACAAGGGCTTGACCGGTCTTGTGGGATCAAAAAACATAACTTCAGTCCAAGGAGAGGGTCACCTAACTGGGCCAAAATCCATCACAGTAGGTACCGAGGTTTACACCGGAACCAATGTGCTTCTTGCGACAGGTTCGATCACAAAAACCCTGGGCGTCGAAATCACGGGACGTGTAATAACAAGCGACCAGGCACTCCAAATGGATTGGGTACCGGCAAAGGTTGCGATTCTTGGAGGCGGCGTAATTGGAGTCGAGTTCGCTTCGATTTGGAGGTCGTTCGGAGCTGAGGTCACCATCATTGAAGGCTTCGACCGACTAGTGCCCAACGAGGACCCCGCAATGAGTAAGGGTCTCGAGCGTGCTTACAAAAAGCGCGGCATGGAACTTAAGCTGGGAAATAAGTTCACCGAAGTTTCCCAGGATGACAACGGAGTTCTAGTCACACTTGAAAACGGAGACAGCGTTGCCGCTGACCTTCTTCTAGTAGCCGTCGGTCGCGGTCCCAACGCCACAGGCTTTGGGTTCGAGGAGCAGGGAATAACGATGGATCGTGGATTCGTTCTCACTGATCAACGCCTCCAGACAAACCTGCCGGGTGTTTTTGCTGTCGGGGACATGACGCCTGGATTGCAGCTTGCGCACCGAGGCTTTATGCAAGGAATTTTCGTGGCCGAGGAAATTGCCGGTCTGAAGCCAGTGGTTGTGGATCAAATGGGTATCCCGCGTGTAACTTACTGCGAGCCTGAGATTGCCTCCGTAGGACTAACCGAGGCTCAGGCCAAGGAAAAGTTCGGCGCGGATAGGATTTCTATCTACGAATACAACTTGGCCGGTAACGGTAAAAGCAACATTCTTGGAACTGCGGGCGTCATCAAGCTGATTCGCGAAGTAGATGGCCCGGTCATCGGCTTCCACATGATTGGCTCACGAGCAGGCGAGCAGATTGGTGAAGCACAGCTGATCATCAACTGGGAAGCATATCCGGAAGATGTCGCACCGCTGATCCACGCACACCCAACAATGAACGAGGCTATTGGCGAAGCGCACCTCGCCTTAGCCGGTAAACCTCTTCACGCCCACGCATAACCAAAAAACAGTAGAGAAGATAGGTATCCAAGATGAGCGAAGTAACCCTTCCAGCATTGGGCGAATCTGTTACCGAAGGAACGGTCACCCGATGGCTGAAGAACGTCGGAGACTCTGTAGCCATCGATGAGCCCCTGGTAGAGGTTTCTACAGACAAAGTAGACACCGAAATCCCATCGCCCTTCGCCGGAACTCTCACGCAGATCATGGTCCAAGAAGACGAGACTGTCGCCGTTGGCGCCGTGCTTGCAATCGTTGGTGAGGCGGCATCCGCAGCCTCTGCCGACGACTCCCCTTCAGCCCCTGAGGTTGCGGCGCCCGCCGCTCCAGTTGCTCCAGTTGCTCC
>JAPKCK010000002.1 GCA_028822985.1 Aquiluna sp. | reverse complement strand
AAGGAGGCCGCATGCCAAAGAGGCTAAGAGCAAGACCAGCAAATTGGGTGTTGTTGTTAATAAGCTCATCATTAGTGCTTGGCGGGCTCGTGTTCGCAAGCGCCATCAAGCCGCTGCCCAGTTATCTGGTTGCGTCGTCAGCGATTTCTACTGGGACCCTTGTTTCCGATGCCGACACGGTTGTCGCCGAAATTAACCTAGGAAGCCTGAGCGAGGCTTACGTTACGGCCGACACTGCCATTGATGGCCTGAGCGTGACGGCGGTCATTGGCAAGGGGGAGTTGATTCCGTTGCGACTAATTGGCACAGGACTAAGGCCGAACCAGACTGCAATTCGATTCGTCCCAAACTTGAAGCCAGCCGATTCGATTGTTGCGGGGAGCGTGGTGTCGGTCTGGCAGGTAACCGAAACCGAAGACGGATTTGTGCCCCAAAGGATCGTCTCGGTTTCTGAGGTTCTGGCAATTGAGTTTGGTGATGGCCTATTCGCAGAGGATGCGCCCGATGTTGAGCTATTGCTAAACCTGGATCAGTCGACTTTGGTGCTGGCGGCGGTTGCGGCAAGATACCCAATCTATGTTTTGCCCCTGCCATGACTCTGGCTGATATCCTGAGACCGGCAGCCACCGCCGATCATGAACAAGAACCCGAGAAAGTGTCACTGGAAACTCCAGTAATGCTCGGTGCGAAGGTAATAGCGGTTTGGGGGAGCGCCGGTAGCGGAAAAACTACTCTTGCAGTAAATATCGCTTTCGAAATGTCTTCCATGGGCCTCAGGGTTTTGATTATCGATGCAGATAGCTATCGACCTTCAATTGCCGCATGTCTTGGGCTAACTGAGCCTGGCCCTGGCATAACTGCTTTACTTAGACTCGCTCGAACCTCAAGGTTAAATATTGAGGAGCTATACCGACTTACCGAAGAGATTCAGTTTGGAAAAAAGAGCCTTCGAGTGCTGACTGGGCTAAATGCACCGAGTCGTTGGCCCGAGTTAGATGCCGAATCCATTGCAACACTCATCCAGTTTTCAAAAAATCACTTCGATGTCGTGGTCATTGACCTTTCCTCTGAACTTGAGCAGGGCCTAGTTAGTTCGGGAAGCGACGTTGCAAGAAACTCTTCAACACGGGTAATTATTGAGCAGGCGGACTTGGCACTTGGTCTATTCGCCGCCGATCCAGTCGGCCTAAACAGGTTTTTATGGGACTGCCGGAACGCTGACTTTGAATTTTGGCCGGTTGCGAATCGAGTTCGCGCGTCGACGATCGGCAAAAACCCAGATAGGCAACTAAAAGACACAATGCATCGTCTCGCGAGGCTCGAGATTAGGGCAGTGATAGCCGAAGATGTTCAGGCCACGGATCTGTCCCTACTGAAAGCGCAACCACTATGTCTGTGTGCCAAAAACTCCAAGACCCGCGAATCCATAAGACTGCTGAGCCTCGACCTATTAGATGCCAGCTAGGGAAGGTAAACTCTGTAGTTGTGGCTGTCAAAGACTTTCAAAGCGAATCTTGGCTCAGTGCTGTGCTGGCTGATTGGCAACTCGTAGCGGATGCGGCATTCTCCGACTTGGTGCTTTGGGTTCCCAGTCGAACTACCTTCGAAGCTTCCGCTCACGCCCGTCCGGCCGCGGCGCCGACTTTGTTCTACAGAGACATTATTGGCAATTCACCTAGGAGTGACTGGGCGAAGCAGATAAACCAGGCCTGGACCACGAAGACGCCTGCACTCGGTTCTGAGCTCGAGCGATTTGAGGGCAATGCCAGCAGAGTCTCGGCCTACCCGGTGTTTGCCCCCGATAAATCAACAGACTCTGTTCCGATTGCGATTATTACTCGCCACACCAACTTGGGTGAATCTCGTATGCCAAATAAATTACAGCTAAATTTTGTCGCTGTTGGTGAGGAGCTGTTGAAGATGATTTCTCAGGGCTACTATCCAACAGCAGAATCGGGCAGCGCTCCCAAGCGAGGCGCACCAAGAGCGAATGACGGGCTGATACGCCTCGATGCTGCGGGTCGTGTTTTGTTTGCAAGCCCGAGTGCGCTATCGGTTTTCAATGCCGCGGGAGTCGATGGTGAGCTTGAAGGCAGGTTGCTTGCGGAAACCGTAAACGCTCTGCCGACTGGTTTCAATCAGGTTGATGAAGGCCTGCCCTTGATCTTGACCGGCAAGGGAGCTTGGAGAAGTGACGTTGACTTTGAGGGCCAGACAGTATCGCTTCGGTCGGTCCCTCTAATGAGCGACGGAAAAAGAAACGGCGCCATTGTGCTTTGTCGAGACGTAACCCAGTTGCGAGTTCGAGACCGAGAGCTGATAAGCAAGGACGCGACAATCAGGGAGATTCACCACCGAGTGAAAAATAACCTTCAGACAGTTGCAAGCCTGCTTAGAATTCAGTCAAGACAGACCAAGTCCGAAGAAGTCAAAGAGTCGCTAGCTCAGGCCATGCGACGAGTCACTGCAATTGCTGTGGTTCACGACGTTTTGACTGAGGGCGTGGACCAAGACGTGAGCTTCGACCAAGTCTTCAAAAGAATTTTAACTCTGGTTCCCGAAACTGCTGTTTCACACAATACTCAAGTTGTAACAGAGTTTGAAGGAAGCTTCGGAGAGCTCCCTGCCGAACGAAGCACATCGCTGGCTCTAGTTCTAACCGAGATAGTTTCGAACGCCGTAGAACATGGCCTGGGGGATAAACCCGGAATTATTCAGGTCACCGCTGGGCGCGAGAAAAAGATTCTCAGAATCACAGTTGAGGACAATGGAGTAGGTCTGCCCGAGGGAAAATTGGGTTCCGGGCTTGGTACGCAAATCGTCAAGACTCTCGTGGAATCTGAGCTTCGTGGAAAAATCAATTGGACTTCGCCGATAAGAGGCGGAACCAGAGTGGTGTTAGAAATACCAGTTTAGCCGGCGCGTCGGGCCCTAGCGTAACGACGCTTCAAGGATCTGCGCTCGTCTTCTGATAGACCGCCCCAAACACCTGTGTCCTGGTTTTCTTTGATCGCATATTCAAGGCACTGAGCCGAAACATCGCACTGACGGCAGATGGTTTTCGCCTGCTCTATTTGCTCTAGAGCCGGTCCTGTGTTCCCAACTGGGAAAAATAGCTCTGGGTCTGCATTGAGACAACGGGCCTTATTTAACCAAACCATATCCATATTGTTCTGTTATTCCTAAGGTCGAATTTTGGGCCGATTTGAAGGTAGAGTCCTTCTAACAACTCCCAAAATAGTTTCACAGCCGACTCGAGAAATCAAGACCCAATTGTCTAAAAAGCCGAAAATTTTGCTCTTAGCGGCATTAATAACCGCAATCCAGTCGGCCGTGCTATGGATAATTGCCCTCTGGTCAGCCTGGTCAATTATTCAGGGTGACGTGCTGTCACTGGTGAGCGCACTGTTTTTAACTGGGATCGTTTTAGGAGCTGCATTGTTTCTCTCGAACGTCGCAATTGGAATGGTTAGACTCCAGCGCTGGGCCTACACGCCCTCATTTGTAATGCAGCTTTTAATTGTTTCAATTGGAGTGGCAAGCTTCGGAGGCGAATATGGCCTTGCCGTTCTCGGCTTCGGGTTGCTGTTACCAGCGGCGTTGGTTTTCTTCGCCATGTTCTCAAAGCCGGTCAGAGCACTTTTTAGGAAAGACTAGATACCCAGGCGCTTTTTCAGCATGTTTGTATGGCCGGTGGCTTTGACGTTGTAAAGAGCCTGATCGATTTTGCCTTTTTCGTTCGTGACGATCGTCGATCGCAGAACACCGGTGTACACCCGCCCATAGAGGGTCTTTTGGCCGAAAGCGCCAAAAGATCGGTGAGCCGCTAAATCTGGGTCGGAAAGCAGCTGGAAGCTCAGGTCGTGAGAGAGAGCAAACTCTTTTAGGCGATTAGGGCTGTCCGGGGAAATGCCAACTACTTGATATCCCTGGGCTGCGAAGTCTTCTAGATAATCCTGGAAGTCAACCGCCTCTTTCGTGCAACCGGGACTTCCCGCGGCAGGAAAAAAGAAGAAAATCGTTGGGGTGGCGAGGAGCTCCTGGGAACTGACTGACTTGTTATCTTGGTTTAACAGCGATAATTCGGGTGCTTTGTCGCCTGGTTCCAAGCGTGCAACTTCGTTAGCCATAAAACTCCCCTACGTGTTGACAGGCTAGCGGCATTTGCCATGTAGTCGCCGACTAGTTCGCCGATAGCGTTTTCGAGATAGCTGGCGTTAGCCCATGAATAAAACCGGGACCATGCTGGCCACCAGCAACAGTCCGGCTATCCAGTTAAAGATCAGGCGTTTTTTTGCATCGGCCATGAAGTTCTTCAGAAGACCCCCAAACACCGCCCAGGCCAGCGCTCCTGGAAATGTGAGCGCAAGAAAGACAGAAACCAGGCCAATTGTTTCTCCCAGTGAGGAGCCAATAGGTATAAACGAAGCCATAAAGCTAGGCATGACAACCCAAACCTTTGGATTCACAAATTGGAAAAAAGCCGCTTCGAACAGGCCAAACAGCTTGCTGTCACCGTCGATGGGCTTGTAGCCAGATCGAATAATTGAATAACCCAGGAAAAGAATGTATGCAAAGCCAAGATATTTGAGGACTTCATAAACACCTGGGAGAGTGACAAAAATAACCCCAAGTCCCAAACCAATAGCTGTGAGAATTACGGTCAGACCGAGCATGATGCCGAATAAAAACGGCAAGGCTTTTTTGACGCCGTAGTTAACTCCCGTGGTGAACAAGATGGTGTTGTTGGGCCCCGGGGTTACCGAGGTTACAAAGCCAAAGGTAGCCACCGCAAGAATAAGTTCAATGGGCACCTGGTTATCTTGGCACACCAAATTTGGATGACGACTATTCATCAATCGCTTGGATAACTTGAGTCGCTTGGTGGTATGCTTTTGCGCTGATGCGCCTCTAGCTCAATTGGCAGAGCAACTGACTCTTAATCAGTGGGTTCCCGGTTCAAGTCCGGGGGGGCGCACCAACTAAATAGCTACTTTGCCCCCGTAATTAGAGGGCTCCTCCTAAACTCATCTCCTAGCTAGTAGCAACTAATCACACCCCGATATTCTGGGTAAGTGCACGTGGAGTGCAAGAAATTGGGATTCTAATGTCCACTAGGCCCGGGTTCATGAACTTGATTCCAACGACGAGGTCACTTGCTCTGTGTTTGGCTAGCGTCTTGATTCTCGCCTCGTGCGCGCAGAGCGCAAGTCAAGAAGCAGGACCTCTCAACCCGTCATTTGGAGTGCCGGTGGAGAACCCTTATCAGCCCTATGTTGCCTCAGACGACATCGACCCCAGCTACGAAGCCGAGTACCGACAGGTGATGGCTAACTTGAATTCTTTCGTCGGCGGGTATTCGGGATTCGTGACGCTGATATTTTCCACGCCCGAAAATTCCTCATCAGTTTTTGAAGCCTTGAAGCCTTTTGTTGAGATGGGCCACTCTGGCGCACTTGAACAAAATTGCCTAGGTTCCGTGGGCGATCCCCCCAATAAATTTGGCATTTGTCTGAATGAAGAGCAGTGGTACTTTTACACAGGGAGAGAGCCGTCGGAGACTTCTCTCGCGGACTCGCGGGTTGACGTCTATACGGGCATTGCTCACGAATATTTTCACTGGTTTCAGAACAACATGGCTGGACAGAAACATTTGGATTATCAGCAAGAACCTAGCGTGATGGCCCCAACGTGGTGGGTAGAGGGCACGGCAGACCTGTTCTCATTCCTTTGGCTGAAGGAAAACGCGGCTAAATTTGCTGTTTTCCAAGGTGGCATCCCCCCTCGGGTTGAGGACCGCATCAGTCCCTTATTTACCAGCTGGAATGTGGATATGTACCTTAAAACCTGCGGCGATCCCGACCTAAACACAGGCGAAAGGTATGATACCGAAACCTCGTGTTCCCCAAGTCCTTGGCTAGCAGTCGCTCATTTGGCTTCGTTGTCTTCGTATCAGTCTGTTTTTGTCGATATCCCCAGAGACTTTCGCGAGATGGATTTCGCTGGTGCTTTTGAGAAGAACATTGGCATGACCGTAGAGGGCTTCTACTTCGAACATCATTCCTGGTTGAAGAGCCTAACTGGACCGGCCGCAGAATCGGATATTTCAGATGTTTTTCCAAGTGGGTCACTGTCCGCAGAAGTTAAGTTCCCGGGTACTTAGAATCGTGCGGTTCGCCAGGAATTAGTTCAAGGTCAAGCTCGCGCGCTGGGCGTGTTTTGAATTAGGTAAAAAATTATGCCTTGACTGCCAGAACAGATTAAACACCAACTACACCTAGCGTGCTCGACCGCGCTGGTCATAGAGCAAGTCCCGTCAATCTATTGGCAATCAAGGGGCACAGAGAACTAACTCCTAATCAGTGTGTTCCCGACCTTCAGTCGATTTAGCTCAATCAACTACGTCTGGACGAACAATTTGCTAGAGTCATGTTCTACAAGTTAGTTTCTAGGAGATAAATGATTCATGGATTTAGCAAAATATCCCAGATTGTGGGCCTTCTGTCCATAGTGCCAATTTTGTTGGCGGGTTGTGCTGCTACCTCTAACACTGAACCCGAAGTCGATGATTTGCCAGTGGTCTTGACGACCTTCACGGTGTTGGCCGACATAGCCGAGAATGTGGCGGGGGACAAGCTGCAAATAGAGTCCATCACTAAGGTCGGCGCTGAAATTCACGGCTACGAACCCACTCCTGGGGACCTGAGACGCGCCCAAGATGCCGTGCTTATTTTGGATAATGGCCTTAATCTCGAGGCGTGGTTTCGGAAGTTCGTGGTAGATCTAGACGTGCCACACGTTGTTGTCAGTGAGGGCGTTGAGGTGATGCAAATTACCGAGGATTCCTATGCCGGTTTTCCAAACCCACACGCATGGATGAGTCCTTTGAACGTGATGATTTACGTTGACAACATGGCCCGGGCATTCAGCGCCCTTGCACCTGAGCATTCCGAATATTTTCGAGCAAACGCAACTGTCTATAAAGCTCAACTCCAAGAGGTGCAGGATGAGCTTTTGGAAAGACTTTCAATTCTTGACGAATCCCAGCGAGCCCTAGTTACTTGCGAGGGTGCATTTTCTTACTTGGCACGAGATGCCGGTCTTCGGGAGGTTTACATCTGGCCTGTGAACGCCGAGAGTCAAGCTACACCTCTACAACTGGCTGGAGTTATCGAATACGTCTCTGAGAATAATGTAACTGCAGTTTACTGCGAGTCCACAGTGTCAGACGACGCTATGCAGGCAGTGGTGAGCGCTACAACCGCCAAATTTGGTGGTGTGCTGTATGTGGATTCTCTTTCGCTCCCAGATGGTCCGGTTCCAACCTATCTGGATTTGATTCGCTATAACGCCGAGAAAATAGCGCAGGGGCTGACGGGCGATTCTAAGTGATCAACCCGGCTATTTCTATCAGAGATTTATCCGTCTCTTACGGAGAGGTCGATGCCCTTATCGATGCCAGCCTTGACCTTCCCGAGAGCAAAGTCGTGGGACTCGTGGGCATGAACGGATCCGGCAAATCCACCCTGTTCAAGGCAATTATGGGCATGGTTAAGGCGACTTCGGGTGAAATCAGGGTTTTTGGCGAAGACCCTGTGCTGGCCCGACGCAAGGGCAGTATTGCCTATGTGCCGCAGAGTGAAGAGATCGATTGGAGCTTCCCATTATCAGTTGGGGATGTCGTCCTAATGGGTCGCTTCGGCAAGATGGGGCCAACCAGAAGGGCCAGTGCTCAAGACCATGCTGCTGTGGAGGAAGCTTTGGCGAGAGTGGAGCTCAGCGAATACTCTAATCGGCAGATTGGCCAGCTTTCCGGCGGTCAGCGCAAGCGAGCGTTTTTAGCTAGGGCAATTGCTCAGGAAGCCAAGATTCTGTTGTTGGACGAACCTTTCGCCGGAGTGGACAAAAAGTCCGAAGTAACCATTATTCGACTGATAAAAAAACTGGCAAATCAAGGGGTGACCGTTTTGGTTTCAACCCACGACCTCATTACCTTGCCTCAGCTAGCCGATGAGTCGATTCTCCTGATGCGCAGGGTTCTCATGCACGACACCACGCAAAAAGTACTGCAGCCGAACAACCTAGCCCTGGCTTTTGGCATTGACGTTTTGGGAAGGGGCGATGCCACATGAGCCCAATCGACTTCATTCTTGAGCCCTTGAGCTATGACTTTATGATTCGCGCTTTGATAACCACTTTGGTGGCCGCAATCGTTGGTGCCGTCTTGTCTACTTGGCTAGTTCTAATTGGATGGTCTCTGATGGGCGATGCGGTCTCGCATGCGGTATTACCGGGTGTTGTGATTGCCTACGTGCTTGATTTCCCTTTTGCTGTTGGCGCTGTATTTTTCGGCTTCCTGGCAGTGATTTTGATCGGTGTTGTGCGAGACACAAGCAGGGTAAAAGAGGATGCCGCCATCGGAATTGTCTTTACAACCCTATTTGCTCTGGGCTTGGTTTTGATCTCGGTAACCCCGTCACAAACTGACCTGGGTCATATTGTTTTTGGAAACTTGTTAGGTGTGTCTTGGGCAGATGTTACTCAGGTTGTTATTCTGGGGGCCTTTACTCTCGGGGCGCTTATTTACAAGCGCAAAGACTTTACGTTGTTCGCTTTTGATCCAATTCACGCTCGAGCAATTGGATTGAATCCCAAGCTAATCGGCGCAGTTCTTTTGGCATTATTAGCTCTCACTTCAGTGGTAGCACTGCAAGCCGTAGGAGTCATCTTGGTGGTCGCAATGCTAATTATTCCGGGGGCAACCGCATATTTATTAACGGATAATTTTTCCAAGATGTTGGTCATCGCCCCAGTGATGGCAGCAATTGCGGCGGTGGGTGGGGTTTATTTGAGCTATTACCTCGACACGGCGTCTGGCGGTATGGTGGTTTTATCCCAGGGAGCTATGTTCGCATTCGTGTACCTATTTAGTCCTCGGCAAGGCATCATCGGGAAGCGAATAAGTGCAGTTATTTATGCCAGGCAGCAGGCTCGCTCTCTACGGGCAGGCATTAATTAGTTCTTTTTACTCACTCAATAATCTCGACGTAAAGAGCTTCCGCGGCTTCGAGGCCGAGAGTAGTTGAGTTGTCAGATCCGGCAATCATGATGCGAATGCCCTCGGACTTCTCAGTGGGATCAACAGTCACAAGCTGGGTGTCCAGGCCAATCTGCTGTTCGTCAAAGAATTTTAGTAGTTCTGGGTTCGCATCTGAGATTCGTCTAACCACGGCCTGAGCATGAGCGGGGACTAGGTTAAGTTTTACGGCGTTTGGGATCTCGATGGCCCCATTGGCGCTGGGTATTGGGTCACCGTGCGGATCTCTTTTTGGAAAACCCAACTTTTTATCTAGTTGGTCAATCATGAAATCCGAGACAGCGTGCTCGAGGCTCTCTGCCTCGTCGTGGACTTGGTCCCAGCTGTAATCCAGAACCTCCACAAGAAATGTTTCAATTAGGCGGTGCCTGCGCACCATGGCTAACGCGTGCCGTCTACCTAGGTCTGTCAGTTCGATTGCGGCATAGGGGTGGTAGACAACAAATCCTGCTAGACCAAGACGGCGCATGGCATCCGAAACCGACGAGAGCCTTAGGCCCATCCTTCGGGAGATTTCGGTAACAGTCACCGAGTTTGTAGACCACTCGGTGAGGCTCCAAATTGCCTTGAGATAATTCTGGGTACTGTTGGTGAGCTCCGAGACTGACATGACTCAAGGATAAGGTCTCGCGTGGAGAGCCTCAGACAGAACCCAAGTCTGTGCGGCTTTGTAGAACGCAGATGTGCAGGGCATTTGGTGGGCCAGCGTTTAGCTGCATCTGAATTTTTCGGCTAATCAGTCTGAGCTGGTCCGTATCCGTGAGTTTGCCAGCGGCCATATTTACTTATTGCCCGACAGGGTTTGGGCACGAATGGGGACTATTGATGCCCCTAAAGCCCAATTAACGCGGTTCTAAGCCCATTTAGATACTGACTCTTAATCAGTGGGTTCCCGGTTCAAGTCCGGGGGGGGGGCATCAAGAAAAATATAGAAAACCCCATGCATAACAGCGGTTTTTCGCCTTCCGACACTTTCAGCCACATGAGATCGCTCTCACCCAAAACATCTAATTTGACGCGCGGCGGGATTTTTAGGCGATGGATAACAAAGCGTAGTTGTGGTTTACTCAGGGGCATGGCCCCGTTTATGCCGCAGCGCATTCTGTCTCTAGCGAGCTTTGGGTTCGTGCTAGTCATGAATGCTGTTGCGTCAGCCCTTCCGCTAGGAGGGCTTTCTGTTGGCGAGGTGTCCAGAAAATACGACACCTTGTTTGCGCCAATAGATTTCACTTTCGGAATCTGGGGTCTGATCTACCTCGGGCTAGCTGTCTATAGCTTTACTCAGTTGGCAACCAATACTTCAGTTATCAGAGGTGTCACACCCTGGTTTATTCTCGGCAACTTACTAAATGGCTTTTGGATCATTGCCTGGCGATTAGAGCTCCTCTGGCTCTCGACTCTAATTCTGGCGCTATTACTGTTCTCGCTTTACAAAATTAACCGGCTAACAACGGCGAAGCGCACTGACTTCGCCAGCACCATCTCAGTTAGGCTCCCGTTCGCCATCTACTTCGGTTGGGCGACTGTTGCAACCATCGCCAACATTTCTTCGCTGTTGGTCCAGCTAGGTTTCGAAGAAGGCTTTGGCTTATCAGCGCAAGCTTGGACAGTAGTGATATTGGTGGTTGCAGTTCTGATTGGCACCGCCACGGCACTGGTGAATTCCTCCCCAGGATACTCTCTGGTGTTGGTGTGGGCCTTCTGGGGAATTTACTCTCGCCACATGTCTGAAACGGAATGGAATCAGCAATACCCGGACATAATCCTTGCGGTTCAGATTCTCCTGCCCGTGCTGGCTCTGGTCACTGCAGGAGCTTTGTTTAGGTGGCTGAGGCAGCCGGTTGGGCCCGGAATGCTAACCGAGCCAACCGGCTGATCAAGTTCGCTCATCAAATACTGCGAAATGAAGAAGGCCTTGGATTTAGCTTGCGAGCTAAAGCCCCAGTGTTCCGAGCACGATTACCCAACCAAGTACTGACTTTGATACCAGGCTTAGAACTATGTAGGCCTTTTCGCCATACGGGTAGTCCTTCCACTTTCCGACCTTCTTGTATTGCAAGAACATGTTGATGGCGAAGGTGTTGAAGAAGATAAAGGTAAGAAGGAAACCAAACTGCGCATAGACGGGGATGGCGTCCGCAATGTTGTTGGTGGATACCCAGAAGTACAGCCCACCCATAATCCAAGGAACTATTCCCGCCACAACTCCGATGTTGAATGGCAACCAGCTCACCTTTTCGGTCAGTTGGTTGTATTTTTCCATCACCAGGCCCATCAGGTTCATGATGAAGTTCAGCGTGAAGATGAACACGATTGCTGAAATCTCTATTAGGCCGCCCAGCATCAGCAGCACAACCAACATCAGTGAGGAGCTGATTGAGTACTCCCACCAGCGCGGTGGATTGATGCCCTTGGCAATGTTTTGCTCATAGCGCCGTATGTAGAACGGAGCAGAGATGAGCAGGTGCGCGATTGCTGAAATCAACAGGAAGATCGGAGCAATCAAGGCAATTGGAAATTCGAACAGGGTCTCGCTCATTGGCCGGATGCCATCGGGGGTATCGGTAAAGAACCTTGTGATAACCGGGATCTTGGTCTCGTTGTTCAAGATGAGGAACAGCACGATGGCTTGAATCAGGTGAAACAAACCTGCAAACCTGTTGAATGTTTGCAGCTGTTTCCCAAGTTTTGTTTCCGGCTTCATTGTTTTTACTTCTCTCGATAAGGACTGTGTTGCTCAAAACTATAATTGGGGAGAGCGCTGAACTCTGTGAAAACCATGAGAAGTGTCTTTATTAGCAGGGGAGCGTTTTCGGGCTCCCAGTCATAATTGTAAAACTCCAGAGGCTGGAAGTGTTTCACTATGCCGCGGCTAAAGCTGATTGGCTTGCCGTTTTTTTCTGCCCTTGTCCTAACGGTTCTCATTTCGACAAATTCGGTAACGGACCAAAAGAAGGTGTTTGCAATGGATCACGGAACTCACTCCAGTTCGGCAAATAAGACCCACACGGAAAAAATTGATGCTCTACGACGCAACACTTGACACCAGTCCGATGTCCGGAGCCGCCGCGCCCCTGAATTCCTCCTGTGCCTCATAAAGCCCAAGGGATTGTTTCATTCTGTCTTATGATTTAGAGGCTAGTGAATAACAACCAATAACAACACGATTGGGCACTCAGCCCGGCCCACGCGCGGGTGCTGACGGAACAGAATTGGAACCTAATTGAAACCCAGCTCACGATTGACTGCCCGACTTGGAATTTCTCAATTCATAGGCTGGAGTTCGGGTTTCTACCTCCCGGCAATCCTGGCAGTGCCGATATCAGAGTCTCTTGGAATAGCCACTGAAACTTTTTTTTGGGCCTTCACCGTTGCCCTCTTGGTAGCGGCCTTCTTGGGTCCCCGCGTTGGCAAGGCGATCGATCGGCTAGGGGGGAGGCGAGTCCTCCCTTTCGGAAGCATCGCGTTTATTCTGGGTCTTAGCACTCTGGCGGCAAGCACCTCAGTGCAGATGCTTTTTGCTGCCTGGGTACTCATTGGCATCGGAGCCGCGATGGGCAACTATGACGCTGCATTTGCAACCGTAGTTACTTTTTTTGGCGATGAGTCGAACAAGATCATCGCCGGAATCACTGTTTTTGTTGGTCTCTCCTCAACAATTTCCTGGCCCTTAAATGCTTGGGTCACCGAAAATTTTAGTTGGCAATGGGCGGTGATGGTCTGGGCTTTTGCGCACTTACTTATTGCGCTGCCGCTAAACCTAACAATCCCTCGACTCGGTCCGAGACCTGTTGCAGAGCCCGCGCCTGCAACTTCAACTAGCTACAAAAGGCGAATTCGTATCGACCTGCTGATCGTTATTTTTGCGGTGATGTTTGCTCTAGAAGGTTTCATGGTTGCCTCCGTCAACACGATACTGCCCTTTTTGCTGACTGAACTTGGTGCTTCTATGGGAGTAGCGCTGTTCGCGGCTGCAATCCTTGGGCCATCTCAGGTGTTGGCCAGAGTGCTGCTGGTTGTCTTGGGCAGGGTCATGACCCCGATGCGCGTTGCGGCCCTGGCAATGCTTTCGCACCCGCTAGGTGTCGCTTTAGTTGTGGTCTTCGGCGTCGATGCGCTGGTCCCGTTCGTAGTTTTGCAGGGCATTGCTGTTGGGCTTGACCCCTTTATCAGGGGAACACTGCCGCTTCTGTTTTTTGGGCCCGAGCAGTTTGGTGAACGTCAGGGATACATAATGATGTTTTCAAAAATTGTGGTTGCTTTCAGTCCGCTGTTACTTACGGTGATAGTGCTCCGGAATCCGATTGCGGGCATCGTGACAACGATGAGCATGGGTATAACTGCGTTTCTACTACTCATGGGCTTGGCGTTATTGAGAAGCCGGCGCGAGTTGGTTCTGGCTGGATCTAATACAGGTCAAAGCTAATTAAGTCTTGTTTACATTGGCACCATAGAACCCAAGCCCGCCCCTAGCGAATGTGCGGGGCATTTGCATGACGAGACTAATGAGTAAGTTCCCGGTTTAAGTCCGGGGCGCATCACTAAAGTTCATCTTCAGCCCTCCTATTCACGCAGCTAAGCCGTCCGACCAATAAGCACTTAGTGTCAATCGCGCACGAGGAGTTAGGGTTAATACACTCGATCCAGATTTACTTGACCGAAAAACTACAGGAGATACTGAGCATGGAAACCCAAGGAACCTGCCCAATAGTGCACGGATCCCAAACCACTCAAGCAACAGGCAAGATGGACTGGTGGCCAAATGCACTAAACCTTGAGATCCTGCACCAGCACGACTCTAAGACCAATCCACTCGGCATCGACTTCGATTACCACGAGGAACTCAAGAAGCTAGATGTTGAGTCTCTAAAGCAAGACCTGGACACTCTCCTGAAAGATAGCCAATCCTGGTGGCCAGCGGACTGGGGGCACTATGGCGGGCTGATGATCCGCATGGCTTGGCACGCCGCCGGCTCCTATAGAACCGCGGATGGTCGAGGCGGCGGTGGCACCGGGAACCAGAGATTTGCGCCACTGAACTCCTGGCCGGATAACGTGAACCTAGACAAAGCCAGGAGACTACTTTGGCCAGTTAAGAAGAAATACGGCAATAAGGTTTCTTGGGCCGATCTAATGATTCTTGCCGGAAACATTGCCTATGATTCATTTGGCTTGAAGACCTTCGGTTTTGGTTTTGGAAGGGCAGACATTTGGCACCCAGAAACCGACATCTACTGGGGAAGTGAAAAGGAGTGGCTGGCGCCCTCCGAAGGTCGCTACGAGAACGTTGATGATGCCTCAACCATGGAAAACCCTCTGGCTGCAGTTCAGATGGGTCTGATCTATGTGAACCCAGAGGGCGTCAATGGAAACCCTGACCCATTGAAGACCGCTCAGCATGTTCGCGAGACTTTTGCCCGAATGGCCATGAACGACGAAGAAACCGTCGCGCTCACCGCCGGTGGTCACACCGTTGGCAAGATGCATGGAGCTGGTAGGGCCGAAAACTTAGAGGCAACCCCAGAGGCCGCTGGTCTTCACGAGGCCGGTCTTGGGTGGATGAACCACACCACCCGTGGTGTTGGTAACCAAACAGTGTCTTCCGGTCTTGAAGGGGCGTGGACCACAAACCCTACTAGGTGGGATAACGAGTACTTCTACCTGCTGTTCACCTACGAGTGGGAGAACGTCAAGAGCCCTGCCGGTGCAAAGCAGTGGGAACCTATCAACATCAAGGAGGAAGACAAGCCAGTTGATGTTGAGGACCCAACCATTCGCCACAACCCGGTTATGACCGATGCCGATATGGCAATGATCAAGGATCCGATTTATCGCGAAATTTCCAAGAATTTCTATGAAAACCCCGATCAGCTGTCCGAGGTGTTTGCAAGGGCATGGTTCAAGCTCACTCACCGTGACATGGGACCAAAGGGTCGCTACTTCGGCCCCGATGTTCCAGCCGAAGACCTTATCTGGCAGGATCCAGTTCCCGCCGGAAGCAAGGACTATGACCTAAAGGCACTCAAGGCGAAGATTGCCGCCGCTGGCCTTTCGGCAGAAGACATGGTCGCAACCGCTTGGGATTCGGCGAGAACTTTCCGCGGAAGTGACATGCGCGGTGGTGCGAACGGTGCAAGAATCCGCCTAGAGCCTCAGCGCTCATGGGAGGGCAACGAGCCAGAGCGCTTAGAGCGTGTGCTTTTAGCCCTTGAGCCAATCGCAGAATCTAGCGACGCAAGCGTGGCTGATGTGATTGTTTTGGCAGGCAACTTAGGTGTTGAAATGGCAGCTAAAGCTGCCGGTCACGACGTTGAAGTTCCGTTTGCCCCGGGTCGCGGGGACGCGACAGCGGAGTGGACCGATGCGGAATCTTTTGCGCCACTTGAACCAATTCATGACGCTTTCAGAAACTGGGTCAAGAAGGACTACACCGTAAGTCCTGAAGAGCTGATGCTAGATAGGGCCCAGCTGATGAGGCTGACGGCTCCGGAAATGACTGCCCTGGTCGGTGGCTTGCGAGCAATTGGTGCAAACCACGCCGGCACTAAGCAAGGTGTTCTGACCGAGCGCAAGGGTCAACTAACTACTGACTTCTTTGTGAACCTAACCGACATGACCTATGTTTGGGAGCCAAGCGGTTATAACTCATACAACATGCGCGACCGCAACAACGGTCAGGTGAAGTTCACCGCCAGCAGGGTGGATTTGGTATTTGGTTCAAACTCAGTGCTCCGTTCGTATGCCGAGGTTTACGCGCAGGACGATTCGACTGAGAGGTTTGTTGCCGACTTTGTGGCTGCTTGGGTAAAGGTCATGAATGCAGATCGGGTCGATCTGCCCTAGGCAGAATCTGAGACTAAGTGCGCAGAGGAAAGTCGCAGCGGACGCTACCCCTGTCGAAGCGTGAGCCTTAGTCTTAGCTAGTGCTCATAATTTCAGTACCGAATGCAAACGGTGATCCAATTGGTATCGAGGTGGATCAGGCGGCCAAGCCCGAGCTTCCGGACGGAGGCCTGGTGATTTCCGGATCTCTTTGCAGGTTAGAACAACTTAGGGCCGAGGCTCACGCCATCGATCTCTTTGAGGCATTTAGCCTCGATGCATCCGATTCGCTTTGGACCTACTTGCCTCAGGGCCCCTTTCGGTCCGTGGATGAATTTTTGGCTTGGGTTCAGCGCGTTCAAGGCCAGCAGGACCCCGTTTTTTACGCAATCATCGATGACCAGACCAACAAGGCAGTCGGCATTTCCTCGCACCTTCGGATTGACCCAAGGGCCTCGTCTATCGAGATTGGCTGGCTAACTTTCTCGCCCTTGATGCAGAAAAAGCCCATAGCCACCGAGGCCATGTACTTGATGATGAAAAATGCATTTGATCTTGGTTATAGGCGCCTCGAATGGAAGTGCAACGCGCTCAACGCACCGTCCATTCGAGCGGCCGCGAGATTAGGTTTCTCTTTCGAAGGGGTGTTTAGGCAAGCCACGATTGTCAAGGATCACAGTCGTGACACGGCCTGGTTTTCAATTTTGGACTCTGAGTGGCCGCGGGTTAGGTCTGCGATTGAGACCTGGTTGGCGTCGGATAATTTTGATGAGGCGGGCAACCAAAAGCTTCGCCTGAGTGATCTAACTTCCCCCTTGTTGCAAGATTCTTGGCCGCAAATAACCGTAAGGCTCGGTGCTCAAAACTGAGTTTGGGCATGTGCCCACCTGCTGTTTGAATGCCCTTAGCACTCAACTTTTAGTGATTCTTGTCTAGGAGCACCACCGGGGGCATTTTGGTGACCATGGGAATGGGTATAGCCACAACGTTGTTGTTTCTATAACTTGCCGGCAAAGACGCTTGGCAGTTCAAATCCAGTTATCAAGTAGTAATTTCGAGCGTCTATAGGGAGCCAAGTGATAATAAAAGAGTTCGTCACAAAGATGGAAAGTCAGTTCGACAGGTACATGATCCGGTTTTCTACCAAGATTGGCGTTCCGTTTCTCAGATACGCCATCGGAATCATCTTCATCTGGTTCGGTGCTCTAAAGATGATCGGCGAATTGTCGCCGGCTTATGACTTGGTCGCTGCGACCATTTACTGGCTGACACCGGAAATTATTGTTCCGCTTCTGGGTCTATGGGAAGTTGCAATAGGAGTTGCTTTCTTAGTTCCTGCGCTAACGCGAGCCGGCATAGTGCTTCTTGCGTTTCAGATGCCCGGCACCTTCTTGCCACTTGTGCTTCTCCCCGAGGTTTGCTTCACGGTTATTCCTTTTGGTCTAACTCTCGAGGGCCAGTACATTGTGAAGAACTTGGTCATCATTGGCTCAGCTCTGGTGATTGTTGCAGGTCTATCCACCAAGAAGACCCACAAGTTTGAGAGTTCTGTGTCCAAGAAAGATGAAGCGTTAGTTAGCTAGCTTTTCTGGCACTATTTAGACATGACGTGGCAAACCTGGTCTCTCTTCGCACTGGCGGCAATCGGACTATCACTAACGCCAGGGCCAAACGGGATTTTGGCCCTTACTCACGGCGCCTTGCACGGAACCAAAAAGACTCTTGCGACAATAGCTGGAGGCTCTCTAGGGTTCGGTTTAATTATCGGGCTTTCAATGTTTGGTATCGGGGCATTGCTGGCGACTTGGGCAGGACTGTTAGTAATAATGAAGTGGCTCGGCGGAGCGTACTTGGTCTGGCTGGGTATTCAACTGATCAGGTCCGAACCGATCAATATTTCACGGTCCAAAAACACTGACAATGGCAGGTTTAGAACGCTGTTCTGTCAAGGGTTGATTTCAGCAGTAAGCAACCCAAAGGGCATCCTGTTTTTCGTTGCATTTCTGCCGCAGTTTGTGAACCCGCGAGAATCGCTATTCACACAGTTTTTGCTGATGGCCATGACTTTTATCGTGATCGAATTCGCTTATGAATTCACCGTGGCCTCATTGGCGGACCGAATCAAGCCGCTTTTGGTTCGAGCGGGGAAGAATTTCAACCGAGTTTTCGGAGGCGTTTTTATTGCGATCGGGGTTTTGCTTCCGCTTCGTGGCTAAAGGCCTAACTGCTCCCTCAGGAATGCAACATGGCCGGCTGTTTTGACCTTGTAGAAAGCGTGGCTGATTTTGCCAGCCGGGTCAACCACAAAAGTTGAGCGAATCGTGCCCATATATTCCTTGCCGTACATTTGCTTCGCGCCATAGGCGCCATAGGCCTTTTGAACGAAGCTATCCTCATCGGAAAGAAGGTCGAAGTTTAGGTCCTGCTTCTCTTGAAATGTTCTGAGCTTGCTCTGCTTGTCAGGAGAGACTCCAAGGACCACGTAGCCGGTTGCCTTGAGTGAGTTTATGTTGTCTCTAAAGTCACAGGCCTGAATTGTGCATCCCGGTGTCGAGGCTGCCGGATAGAAATAGACAATTACGTTCTTACCCAAGTGGTCAGAAAGAGAGACGCTTTGACCATCTTGATTGATAAGAGTAAATTCTGGGGCCGCGGTTCCGGTTTCTAGATTCATGTAATTTTTCAATAGGCTTTGATAAGGATTTATTTCCAATTTTCTGTCAGGTCGAATTCTCAGTTAGGGTCCCGTGCTAGCAATCACTACCGGTTTTGCCAGCGGCTTGGCCTTGATTATTGCCATCGGAGCGCAGAATGCTTTCGTTCTGAGACAGGGCCTGAGGCGCCAAAATATTTTCGCCGTTGTCCTTTTCTGCGCAGTTGCCGATGCGATTTTGATAGGGGCTGGCATCTTGGGCCTGGGGGCGGTTATCGAATCCGTCCCATGGTTATTGGTAGTTCTGCGCTTTGGTGGAGCTGCCTATCTGGTGTGGTTTGGAATCAGTTCAATTCGAAGGGCCATTAGTCCCAGCGTTCTGGATGCAAGTGGGCAAGCAAAATCGAACTTGGCAAAGGCAATCGGGACTGCAGCAGCGCTTACTTTTTTGAATCCTCATGTTTACATAGACACCGTTATTTTGCTCGGATCAATCGGCAATCAGTTTGTAAATGACAGGTGGTGGTTTTGGTTGGGGGCGAGCATTGGAAGCTTTGTGTGGTTCTTTGGCCTGGGCTACTTCGCGAGGCTATTGGCGCCCTTTACGTCATCGTTAAAGTTCTGGCGGATTCTCGATTCACTAATTGCTGTCGTGATGTTTTTCATAGCGGGGTACTTGCTGTTTGGCTTTTAGGTTTTTCTGTGAGCCGAGAAGTCAACACCTAGGGCATAATCGAAGCATGCAAGACCCAAATAGCTTTAGCAATTTCGCCAATCGATCAAGCTCTAAGTGGCGAAGGTTCCCGGAAGAAGTACTGCCTATGCACGTGGCAGAGATGGACTTTGATGTCGCAAAGCCGATTCGAGATCGAATTAGTCAAATGGTTGCTAATTCTGACCTTGGCTATCAGGGCCTGTTTCCTGAGATTGGCCCAGCCTTTGAGGGGTTCGCCCTAAACCGATGGGGCTGGAAAATAGAGTCCGGCGGCATAAAGCTGGCCACCGATGTGGGCGTGGCCGCGGTTGAAATTCTTAGGGCGGTTACCACTCCGGGCGACAAGGTTCTTATAAATTCTCCCGTTTACGCGTCATTCTTTGGGTGGCTAAAAGAAGCACAATGTGAGCCGGTAGATGCGCCTTTGCAGCTAGACGGTGACACTTGGAAATTAGACTTAGCCGCCATTAGAGAGCAGTTTGAAAACGGTGTGAAGGTCTACCTGCTCTGCTCACCACAAAACCCAGTGGGCCGCATTCACTCGGCTCAAGAGCTGACTGAGATTGCCCTGATGGCTCAGGAGTTTGACGCACTGGTGATTTCTGATGAAATTCACGCACCGCTTAGCTGGGGCCCATTCACTCCCTATTTGTCTCTGGGCAAGCACGCTATTGAAACGGGAGTGACCATCACCTCAAGTTCGAAGGGCTGGAACACTGCCGGGCTAAAGGCGGGTTTTCTAATAACCCAGTCCGATCAGGTAAGAAAAAAGCTTTCAAGGCTGCCGGATGCCATGCCGTGGCGCTCTTCGATTCTCGGTGCGCACGCGATGGTTGCTGCCTACGAATCCGGGACTCCTTGGCTCGATGAAACGGTAAACATTTTGCAGGACAACCTAGAGCACTTGCGCCACGAAGTTGCCACCAGGCTTCCAAGGGCAAAGATGTTCCAGATGGAAGCCACTTATTTGGCGTGGATCGACCTCGAGGCGTATCGAATTTCTGATCTGGCAAAAACTATTTTGAGCGAGGCGAAGGTGTCAGTGAACGCAGGGCCCGATCACAGCCCACACGATGACTTTAAGGGCTTTATCCGGTTCAATTTTGCAAGTTCTAAACCGCGGATTACCGAGGCTGTCAGGCGCATCAGCGAGCTTTGTGAGGGCTAAACCTAAAAGTATGACGTCCCCAGAAAAAAGTGATTCCTCAATAACCAATGTCCAGATTGAACAGATGGCGCTTGAGTTGTTCCAAGCCCACGGAGTTATCAATTACTCTTTTGGCTTCGATCGGGCAATTAGAAGAGCCGGTCAGTGTGACTACTCAAAGAAGCGAATCACTTTGAGCAAGCATTTTGTTGCGACGGCAGATTTGGACCAAATTCATCAGGTGCTGCTTCACGAGGTTGCGCATGCTTTGGTCGGGAGATCTGTCGGTCACGGAAGGCATTGGAAACAGCAAGCTTCCCTACTCGGCTATCGTCACGAAAAACTCGACGGCGCTGTAATCGCGGAATCCAGTGCTAAGTATTCGGGGGAGTGCTCGGCAGGTCATAAGCACTATCGAATGCGAAGGCCCAGTTCTGCCCTCAGCTGCAAACTATGTGCGCCGAGTTTTTCGAGATTGCATGTAATTAGCTGGAGGGCTATTTAGCCGGGGCCAATCAAGAGCGACGAGATAATCGCGCCGGCGAAAAAGTTCAGCCAGATAAATCTTTTCCAGCCTCTGTTGGCCGTTTCACAGGTTTCATCTGTGATTCCGAACTCTCTTGCAGTGACAAATAAGTAGGGGAGTGCTGCCAGGGCCGCAAACTGAAATCTACCTGGAAGCCCCAGCAGCATCAGCGCGGCCAGCAGGTAAGCGCCAAAAGCCAACTTCACCGTCAGGCGAGCTCCAAAAAAAGTGGCGATTGACGCGATGTTCGCGTCTTTATCTGCCCTGATGTCCTGCACCGCGCCAAAAGCATGGGAGGCCACGCCCCAGAGCACGAATGCAATTGTTACCATCATCACTACTTCGCCCGTGAGGCTTGTCCCAGCGAGCGAAAGCCCAAAGAGCATCGGCCCGATAAAGTGCAGGGCAGAGGTGAAAGAGTCTAGAACCGGAATCTCTTTGAAGCGCAAGTGCTTGGCCGAGTAGGCCACCACCGAGAAAATAACCAAAAGCAGTAATGCCCCGGAAAAGAGGCTGCCGACTACAAGAAGATAAATCACAAACGGTGCAGCAAGGCTGGTTGAGATCCAGAGGGTTGCTGCGTGATATTTGGGCTCCAGAAGAGCTCCTTCTAGCCCACCTTTCCTGGGGTTTGTGAGGTCAGACTCATAGTCGAAAACATCGTTGACCCCGTACATCAATAGGTTGTAGGGGATGAGGAAGAAAAGAGCTCCAATAATTAGGGTGACATCGATATTTCCGGTGCCAAGAAAATACGCAACTGCGAACGGGAAGGCAGTGTTTATCCAGGAAATCGGCCTTGAAGAAACCACCAGCCTGGAAACTAGTTTCACAATTTAGTCCTGAAAAAATTGAACAGCGATGGCACTAGAACGATCGCAAGTACTGCGTATGCGAAGTCTTCGATGGGAGCAACGCCGATTTTGATGCCGGATATCTTCTCCAGGTCATAGGCGACGATACCTGTTCCAATTATCACGTTGTCAAAAATAGCAGTGAGTGTCAGCATTACGGCAGCAGTTCCCACTAGAGGTTTGGCAACCAACCAGTGGCGCATCAAGAATGCGTAGATCGCCACAAGGGCCATGACGGATAAGGTCAGCAAAAGGTAGGTCATTTTTTCAGCCACCTTGCAAAGCCTAAGTAGACAAGCAGTGAGTTATAGCTCAGCAAGATTAGGAAGAAGAGCTCCTCAAGCGGTAGCTCTGGGGCAAGCAGTAGTCCAGAAAGATGAGGGGCGTCACCGCGAAAAAATATCCCAAGACCGATTCCGACTAGATCCCAAACCAAGAACAGGGCAACTGCAATTGCGATCGAGAGCGCCGCAGCCTTAGGGGATGTAGCGAATGCCAACTTGTGACGTCGGTCAAGAAGGTAAAGTCCGATTATCGATAGAACAAGTGCGGCCAGGTAAGCAAAGGGCGTCAGGGCATCAATCAACTAATGCCTTTCCACCTTTGAACCTCGGTTAGTTCTTTTTGAATTGGCCCAGAACTGCGGTCGTTAGTCAGGTGCTTATAAACCAACTCAGCACCAATAAGGCACATCGGCAGACCGATGCCTGGAATGGTGTTGTGACCGGTGTAGAACAGGTTCTTTAGCTTCTTGGAGTAGTTTTTTGGCCTAAAGAATGCGCTCTGGGTCAAAGTGTGGGCCATACCAAGTGCGGTACCGCTCCAGGCGTTTAGTTCTGACTCGAAGTTGCCTGGCCCCATGGTGCGCCTAACCACGATGCGGTCATGGAGGTCAGGGATATCACACCACTCTGCTATCTGATCAATTATCTTGTCGGCAGCAGCCTCGAAATCATCATCACCACTTCGCTCAATGCCGCCTCGGCCAATAACTGGGTCCGGGGCAATGGGTACTAGCACGAAAAGGTTCTCGTGCCCATCGGGGGCAACTGATGCATCTGACTTGGAGGGGTTGCAGATGTAAAGCGATGCCGGTGACGGCACGTGACTCTTTCCATCAGCTTTTCTAAACACCTCTGAGAAATTAGTGCTCCAGTCCTTGGTATACAACAGCGTGTGGTGGTCGAGTTGGTCTATTTTGCCTTTAACTCCCAAGTAGATAAGCATCGCCGAAGGCCCGGGGATTTTCTTGTCCCAGAATTTTTGCGGATAAGTTTGGTGCTTTTTCTCAAGCAATTTAGTCTCGACATGATGCAGGTCGGCGCTCGCGACAACGACATCTGCTAAATATTCAGAGGAACCGACTTGTAGACCAACTGCCTTATTGCCGTCGGTCAGGATCTTCGTAACCGGCGAACTAGTGTGAATCTCAACGCCGTATTGCTTCGCAAGCCTTGCAATCGCCTCAATGACGCTATGAAGGCCACCCTGCGGGTAAAACACGCCTTGGTTCATGTCGACGTGTGTCATTAGGTGATACATGCTCGGGGTGTCATAGGGGGAAGCACCTAAAAAGACGGCTGGAAAGTTCAGCATTTTCTTGAGGCGATCATCTTTTACGTATTCCCCGGAAAATGAATAGAGCGGCTTTAGTAGTAGCTTCATGAATCGGCCAAGTTTCGCAATTACCTCTGGCTGCACGAAGCTTCTAGCATCTTGAAAGTTTGTATACAAAAAGTGCTTAATCGACAGGTCGTAGGCATCCTCTGCGCTGTCTAAATATCTCTGTAGACCTTCGCCTGCCCCAGTTTCAATCGATTCAAAGAGCTCTTTTATGCCCTCGACGTTGTCCGGCATCGAAAGTGCATCGCCGAGGCCCTCGTTTCGAGTTTGGTAGGCCGGGTTTAGTCTCACTAGGTCTAGTTGCTCCTTGGCCGAGGTGCCCATTAGCTTGAAGAACTGCTCAAAGGCATCTGGCATCAGGTACCAGCTTGGCCCCATGTCAAAGCGGAAGCCGTCTTTCTCCCAGACATCGGCTCGACCACCCAGGGTGGCGTTCGCTTCGAAAAGCTGAACTTTCATCCCTGCCTTAGCTAGAAGTGCTGCGCTTGCAAGACCGGCGATTCCTCCACCAACGACAACGGCAGTTTTATTACTCAAGGCTTTACTCCTAATAGGGCTTTGGCAAGCACGAATAGCTTCCGTAAGTTGTTAACAGAGATACGGGCCCGAATTAGTTCCTCGGCGGGGGTTTTAGATATTTTATTGTTGAGTTCCTGAAACAAAAATTGAGCTGCCGTCACTGCTTTTCTTGCGGATGACTCCAACAGCGGCAGCGACAGCGCTGAAATTTGCAAGTCATTTTCGATATCTCGGACCAGCCTGTTTTTTGTCTCCTCGTCGAAGGTCTCTATGGCGACATCCGGAAAATAGCTGCGCCCAAGCTTGTCAAAGTCGGCAGCAAGATCTCTAAGAAAGTTCACCTTTTGAAAGGCCGCCCCAAGAGCACGAGCGCCTTTGACCAAGAGAAGTTTTTGCTCTTCGGTGTAATCCCTGCCATGGACAAATGCCGCGAGACACATCAGGCCGACAACCTCGGCGCTGCCATATACGTAAACCTGGAAGGACTTTTGATCGTGAATCGTTTCGGTCAAATCTTGCCTCATCGAGAAAAAGAAAGGTTCAATGATGTCTTTCTTGATTCCAACTTCTCTGGCGGTGAGAGCAAACGCATGAATGACTAGGTTTGTGCTGAAGCCACGTGTCAACGCTAGGTATGTTTCGTTTTCAAATTCAGTTAGCAGCACGCCCGGGTCAAAACCATCTGATTCCGCGGAAGCCTGAGCAGCACAGCCATCAACAATTTCGTCGGCCACCCGCACCAGCGCGTAAATGTTCTCGACGTGGTCGCGTAAACCTTTGTTTAGGACCCTGGTAGCCATGCCGAAAGAGGTCGAATAGGAGTAGATCACTTCTTTGCTGGCGCGGTGCGCGGCTCGGTTATAAAGCGCCAGACCGGTCGGGATCTTTGTTGTGTCTAGATTTTCCACACGACCAGAGTATCGCGATATAAAAAGTAAGATTAACGCATGACCAATCACATGAAGCCAAGAAGCCATGATGTAACCGATGGAATTGAGCGTGCACCTGCCCGCGGGATGCTCCGAGCCGTCGGTATGGGTGACGACGACTGGGTTAAGCCTCAAATCGGCGTTGCCTCCTCTTGGAACGAAGTGACTCCATGCAACTTGTCTCTAGATCGTCTTGCGGATGCCGTCAAAGTTGGCGTTCGCCAGGCAAACGGGTGGCCTATGGAGTTTGGAACGATTTCAGTTTCGGACGGAATCTCGATGGGCCACGAGGGCATGCACTTTTCACTCGTGTCCCGAGAGGTAATTGCGGACTCTGTCGAGACAGTAATGCAGGCTGAACGGATGGACGGCTCAGTGCTGCTTGCCGGCTGTGACAAGTCGCTGCCCGGAATGCTAATGGCAGCCGCAAGACTGGATCTTGCCTCTGTATTTTTGTACGCCGGCACAATCGCCCCAGGTTGGGTGAAGCTAACCGACGGCACCGAGAAGCAGGTAACAATCATCGATGCTTTCGAAGCCGTTGGTGCCTGCAAGGCCGGCAAAATGAGCGAGGAGGACCTCGGTCGGATCGAACGCGCAATCTGCCCGGGAGAAGGCGCTTGCGGCGGTATGTACACAGCTAACACGATGGCCTCCATCGGTGAGGCGCTCGGTATGAGCCTTCCTGGATCGGCCGCTCCACCATCTGCGGATCGCAGACGAGACATTTGGGCCCACCGTTCCGGCGAGGCGGTAGTGAACTTGATAGACAAGGGAATCACAGCCCGTCAGATTATGACCAAGCCGGCTTTTGAGAATGCGATTGCGGTTCTCATGGCGTTCGGTGGCTCGACAAATGCTGTCCTCCACCTTCTAGCGATAGCTCGCGAGGCAGAAGTTGACCTTCAGCTTGCGGACTTCAACCGCATTGCTGACAAGGTTCCTCACTTGGGCGACCTAAAGCCGTTCGGGCAATACGTGATGAACGATGTTGATCGCGTTGGCGGCGTTCCGGTGCTTATGAAGGCACTTCTCGATGCTGGGCTTATGCACGGAGATGTCATGACCGTGACCGGCAAGACCTTGGCCGAAAACTTAGCGGAAATTTCCCCACCGGATCCAGATGGAAAAATCATCCGCGCCATGAACAACCCGATGAGCAAGCGCGGTGGGATTAATGTTCTGCACGGCTCGATGGCACCAGATGGTGCGGTCGTGAAGACCGCAGGTTTTGAGTTGGCCACCTTTGAGGGTCCGGCACGCGTTTTCGATCGCGAAGGAACCGCTATCGAGGCTCTAAATAACGGCGAGATCAAGTCTGGCGATGCGGTGGTGATTCGCTACGAAGGACCCAAGGGCGGCCCGGGCATGCGTGAAATGCTTGCCTTCACTGCCGCCATCAAGGGTGCGGGATTGGGTAAAGATGTTCTATTATTGACAGACGGCAGATTCTCAGGCGGCACAACCGGACTGTGTATCGGCCACATCTCGCCAGAGACCGCCGACGGTGGACCAATTGCTCTGGTGCGCGATGGAGACTTGATTCGAGTCGATATCGCTGCTCGTTCGCTTGATTTACTCGTCAGCGAAGAAGAGCTGGCTGATCGTCGTAAAGACTGGCAGCCATTGCCACCGCGCTACACCCGCGGTGTGCTAGCTAAATTTTCTAAGCTTGTGCACTCGGCTTCCGAGGGCGCATACTGCGGCTAATAATCGAGTTGAAAAGGACATCATGGCAACCGAGACCCTAACCGGGGCGCAAGCACTAATCCGTTCGCTCGAGCTGCTCGGCGTCGACACGGTCTTTGGCTTGCCCGGTGGAGCAATTTTGCCCACGTATGACCCGCTCATGGACTCCAAAAAGCTGCGCCACATCTTGGTTAGACATGAGCAGGGTGCTGGTCACGCCGCCGAAGGGTATGCGGCTGCTAGCGGAAGACTTGGCGTTTGTATCGCGACCAGTGGTCCGGGTGCCACAAACCTGGTGACTGCGATCGCCGATGCTCACATGGACTCGGTGCCAATGCTCGCAATCACCGGTCAGGTGAACTCATTTTCAATCGGAACCGATGCCTTTCAAGAGGCTGACATTGTCGGAATAACAATGCCGATCACGAAGCACAGCTTCCTGGTGACTCGCGCTGAGGACATCCCCGGTGTTGTTGCGGCGGCATACGAAATAGCCACTACCGGTAGGCCAGGACCGGTTCTTATTGACTTCGCTAAGGACGCTCAGAACGGAAAGTTCGAGTTCTCTTGGCCACCGAAGATTGACCTGCCTGGTTTCAGGCCCATTACCGACCCTCATGGCAAGCAGGTTCAGGCGGCGGCTGAACTCATTCTTAAGTCTCATAAGCCAATTCTTTATGTTGGAGGCGGAGTTATCCGGGCCGACGCAAGTAAAGAACTTCTTGCCCTTGCTGAATTACTTCATGCTCCAGTTACCACAACCTTGATGGCCAGAGGTGCTTTCCCTGACTCGCATCCCCAGCACCTGGGTATGCCTGGTATGCATGGGACGGTGCCGGCGGTAACCGCCTTGCAAAAATCAGATCTCTTGATCACTCTCGGCGCCCGTTTTGACGATCGAGTAACCGGTGACATTAAGAGTTTTGCTAAGGGTGCGAAAGTAATACACGTCGACATTGATCCTGCCGAAATTGGAAAAATCCGTCACGCAGACGTGCCGATAGTTGGTGACGCCAAGGTTGTTATCTTGATGTTGATTGCCGAGTTGAAGGCGCAGATGAAGGACTCTAAGCCTGACTACGAAGACTGGTGGGTTTTTCTAAACGGCCTCAAGGAGCGCTACCCGCTTGGCTACAACGAAACCGAGGACGGGAAGCTTTCACCCCAGTATGTAATTCAGCGTATCGGTGAGCTATCTGGCCCAGAGGCAATATTCGCTGCTGGAGTGGGCCAGCACCAGATGTGGTCGGCGCAGTTCATCAAGTATGAGCGACCTAATTCTTGGCTAAATTCCGGCGGACTGGGAACCATGGGATACGCGGTTCCTGCCGCTATGGGCGCCAAGGTAGCGCAGCCAGACCGGTTGGTTTGGGCGATTGACGGTGACGGCTGCTTCCAGATGACAAATCAGGAGTTGGCAACCTGCACCATCAACAACATTCCGATCAAGGTCGCAATCATCAATAACTCTTCGCTTGGGATGGTTAGACAGTGGCAGACCTTGTTTTATAACTCTCGCTACTCCAATACCGACTTGAATACCGGAACCGACACAATAATGGTGCCGGACTTCGTGAAGCTTGGAGAGGCCTATGGCTGCCTGGCAATTAGGGTCGAGAAGATCGAAGAGGTTGATGCGGCAATCAAGCTTGCGATGGAAACCAACGATCGACCCGTCGTAATTGACTTCATAGTCGGCAGAGACGCTATGGTTTGGCCAATGGTTCCATCAGGGATTTCGAATGACGCGGTTCAATATGCCCGAGATGCAGCACCGATTTGGGATGGTGATGAATAATGTCGACTCAGCATTTGCTTTCACTGCTGGTTGAAAATAAGCCAGGAATTTTGACGCGAGTCGCCGCGCTGTTCGCTAGGCGCGGTTACAACATCGAGTCACTTGCGGTTGGAACCACTGAAATTGAGGGCGTTTCCAGAATTACCGTCGTGGTCAGCTTGGATGGTCAGCCACTTGAGCAGGTAACAAAGCAGCTAAACAAGCTAATCAACGTTCTAAAAATTGTTGAACTCGAAGAAGAAACTTCGGTTGCCAGAGACCACATGTTGATCAAGGTTCGAACCGATTCTTCGACTAGGTCGCAGGTCTTAGAAGCAGTCACTTTGTTTAGGGCTCGAGTCATTGATGTTGTGAGTGACGCGGTCGTAATCGAGGTGACCGGAAACGCCGCCAAGTGCCAGGCCTTCTTGAAGGTCCTGGAGCCATTTGGCATAAAGGAATTGGTTCAGTCTGGCGCGATTGCTGTATCGCGAGGATCTAAGTCAATGAGCGAAAAAGTGATTCGCTAGGGTTTAATAAATAACAATCAAGGAGAGCAAATAAATTGGCAGAGATTTTCTACGACAAAGACGCAGACATCAGCATCATTCAGGGCCGCAAGGTAGCTGTTTTGGGCTTCGGCTCACAGGGGCACGCCCACGCGCTAAACCTGAAGGACTCCGGCGTTGACGTCGTAGTTGGACTTTTGGAGGGCTCCAAGTCAATCTCCAAGGCGACCGACCAGGGCCTAACGGTCCTCACTCCAGGCGAAGCGGTCAAATGGGCAAACGTCATCGTTGTGCTTGCTCCGGACCCAAAACAGCGCGATCTTTTCAAGACTGACATTGAGCCGAACCTAGAAGCAGGCGATGCTTTGGTGTTTGGTCACGGCTTCGCAATTCGCTACGGTCAGATCAAGCCGCCAGCGGACATCGACGTATTTCTTGTCGCACCGAAGGGCCCAGGCCACTTGGTACGTCGCGAGTATGTTGCCGGAAAGGGTGTTCCAAACCTGATCGCGGTTGAGCAGGATGCAACCGGAAATGCCATGGCACTTGGTCTTTCTTATTCCTCTGCAATCGGCGGAACTCGAGCCGGAACCATCAAGACGACCTTCACCGAAGAGACCGAAACCGATCTATTCGGCGAGCAGGCAGTTCTTTGCGGTGGCGCATCGCAGCTTGTGATGTATGGCTTTGAGACTTTGGTTGAGGCCGGCTACCAGCCTGAGATTGCTTACTTCGAAGTTCTTCACGAGCTAAAGCTAATTGTTGACCTGATGTATGAAGGTGGCATTGCTAAGCAGCGTTGGAGCGTTTCCGATACCGCAGAATACGGCGACTACGTTTCTGGCCCAAGGGTTATAGACGCATCGGTCAAGGACAACATGAAGGCAGTGCTAACCGACATTCAAAACGGGGCCTTTGCCAAGCGCTACATTGACGACCAGGACGCTGGCGCACCAGAGTTCGCAGAACTTCGTGCCAAGGGCGAGGCTCACCCGATTGAGGCTACTGGCCGCGAACTGCGCAAGCTTTTCAGCTGGATCAAGAACGACGACGATTACCAAGACGGCAACGTCGCACGATAGTTTTATTGCTAAACCCCCTCGAGTAATTTGAGGGGGTTTTTGCATGCATTGAATTCGTTGTGAAAAAAAAATCGACCCGCAATTAGAGGTCGAAGAAAAAGGACTAAATTATTCGTTCGAGAGCCATGTTTGAGGGCTGCCAGATGCCAACGTGAGAAGGTTGGAGCCCATAAAGATTACTTGTTAGACTTGTGAAATTCCCCGTCGCTGTCGACCCAACCGTTAGGTCAGCCATTGCCAAAGCCAATTGTTCTTATCGCTGAAGAGCTTTCGCCCGCCACGCTTGAAGCGTTGGGCTCGGATTTTGAAGTTCGAAATGTCGATGGTGCGGATCGCTCCGCTCTATTACCGGCCCTTGCAGAAGCCAATGCAGTGCTAATTCGCTCGGCGACAAAAATGGATGCGGAGGCCATGGCGGCGGCTCCCAAATTGAAGGTAATTGCGCGTGCCGGAGTCGGTCTTGACAATGTAGATATAAAAGCAGCCACAAACGCTGGAGTCATGGTTGTAAATGCTCCCACCTCAAACATTATCTCTGCGGCCGAACTTGCCATTGGTCAAATCCTGGCTCTTTCTAGACACATCCCGGACGGGAATGCTTCATTGAAGCAAGGGCTCTGGAAGCGGAGCCAGTACACCGGCGTTGAGCTTTATGAGAAGACCATCGGCATCATCGGTCTCGGTCGAATCGGAGCCTTGGTCGCGCAGCGACTATCGGGTTTTGGTGTGACTTTGATTGGTTATGACCCTTATGTAACTCAGGGACGAGCTGAGCAAATCGGTGTGGAACTGTGCGACATTGAAACTCTGATGAAGCGTGCTGACTACATAACTATTCACATTCCAAAAACTGCCGAAACGACCGGCATGATTTCCACAAATGAGTTCGCAATGGCTAAGCCAAACTTGCGTATTGTGAATTGCTCGCGTGGCGGCATAATCGACGAGACGGCGCTGTATGAAGCGCTCAAATCTAATCGAATTGCTGGAGCCGGACTCGACGTATTCGTCAATGAGCCTCCAGTTGGTTCGCCACTTCTAACTCTCGACAACATTCTTGTCACACCGCACCTTGGGGCATCCACTGACGAAGCTCAGGAGAAAGCAGGCATCTCGGTTGCCCGCTCGGTCCGGCTTGCTCTCGCTGGTGATCTCGTGCCAGACGCAGTAAATGTGGCAGGTGGCGAGATCGATGCTTCTGTGAAGCCTGGCATTGGGCTTGCCGAAAAGCTTGGGATGATTATTGCGGGTCTGGCACACACCTCAATAGTTTCCGTGGAGTTTGAAGCCAGAGGCGAAATAGCAGCGCACGATGTGACGGTTTTGAAGTTGGCAGCACTAAAGGGCCTGTTCCAGACCATGGTCACCGAGCAGGTCTCTTACGTCAACGCGCCGTTGATGGCCGAACAACGCGGAGTTGAGGTTCGACTCACTCAGGACTCAGTTTCGGATGAATACCGAAACGTGACGACCATGAAGGCAATTCTCTCCGATGGAACCACGGTTTCGGCCGGTGGAACTGTGATTGGGCCAAAACACCAGCAAAAGCTCGTTTCAATAAATGGCTACGACGTTGAACTTGCGATGGCGGATAACTTCGTGGTTATGGTTTACCAAGACCGGCCCGGAATAGTTGCCGTCTATGGAAAAGCGTTTGCCGAAGCCGGCATAAATATTGCAGCCATGACTATCGCTCGCCAGCAGGAGGGCGGCAAGGCGCTATCGGTTGTAACCGTTGATTCTCCAGTCGATGCAGAAATTCTAGAACAGCTCCGAATCGAAATCGATGCTGACTTGATGCAGTCGATCGCCATCACAGAGGCCTACTAGGCCCTTAAAGCCAGAGTCAATTGGCTCAGGGCTCCAGCTGCCACTACGTCTTTGCCAGCCAATCGCTCCACCTGATGCACCCTAAGCTCCTTGACCAGAGCTCCCAAGAACCTGGCCGGCACGCTGGTCCGTTTGCTCTGACTGCCGAACTGTCTGGAAGTTCGTGACGAAAAATCGAAGAGTTCTCTTAGCTGCTTGGCTCCGTGGAGACGAGCTTCCCGGCTTCAACCCAGCTACCGGTGCCTCCGGCTACTGAAACTGCAATAAATTTCTGGGACTCTAGGTAATTAGCGGCGGTCATTGATCGCCCTCCGGCTTGGCAAATGACCCAGACTTGGACATCCTTAGGTAATTCAGCCAGTTGATCAGGCACGTCACCGAGAGGTATATGGTGGGCAGTCGGCACGTGGCCATTTTCAAACTCCCAACCTTCTCTCACATCCAGAACGAATGCCCCGTCTTTGATAGCTTGCTCGAGTTCGTTGATGGATACTTCGTTTGCCATGATTTCTCCCTTTCCTAAATTTTCTGTCACTAGCTCAGCGACAGAAAGGCTTTCTCTAATTTTGCGCGATCGGTTTTGCCGGAGTCATCTTGAGCGCAGTTTGCGAAACCCGAAGCAATCAGTGCAAAAGCCGCCCTTGAGATAGCGGCCTGAGCCGCCGCCAGCTGAGTCAGTACATCGGTGCACTCGCGGCCTTCTTCAACCATGCGGATTATGCCTCCGAGTTGCCCGTGTGCCCTAGAAAGCCTATTTTTTACCGCATTGAGGTCCTCTTTTGGAATCTCCAAATGCTGCTCCTATTCACTTGACTGCCTAGAGACTAGCACATACCCTAGGGGGTATCCTGAAAGGACCTAAATTGAAGCTCATGAAAATGCTAGTTGCGGGTTTGATCGCAGCGTTTGCCTTCACTTCCCTCACAGCTTGCTCGAGCGAAAAACTTGATGCGTCTAGTTATGCCCAAATCATTGATGTTAGGACTCTAGATGAGTGGAACTCCGGCCACCTCGAGGGCGCTATTCGCGTAGGCATTGCGGATGTAGATTTTGCCAATCAACTATCGATGCTCGATCCAGCAAGGGACTACTACGTCTATTGCAGAAGTGGCAATCGTGCCGGAAAAGCCATCGACCTCATGAGGGATGCGGGATTCACCGGTCAACTTATAAACGGCGGCTCGGTAGCTAACGCTTCCAAGCAGCTTGACTTGGAAGTGACGACTAATTGATGAATTTAGGCTGGTCATCGCGGGCTACCGGATTGCAGCTGACCTGGTGGGTGCACGAACACGGCCTCGGTGAAAAGGTGCGGGAGAGAATGCTCACAGTAAAAATCAATGCCTGGGACCAGCGAGCAACGCTATTCGTGCAACTCTTCGGCTAAAAGCTAATAAGGTTGTTCTAACCAACTCGTGAGGCAGCAATTGAACAAGATAAACCTTGCCGTTATTGCCGGCGATGGCATTGGACCCGAGGTCACCAGCGTCGCTCTGAGCGCGCTCAAAAAGGCACTTGGTTCAGTTGAACTACAAGTAACCGATTATGACCTTGGATCAGATAAGTATCTTGAGACAGGCGAAGCGCTAACTGATAAAGATTTGAAAGATTTGAGCGGCCACGACGCAATCTTGCTAGGCGCGATTGGTGACCCCAGAGTCCCGTCCGGAGTTCTTGAGCGCGGGCTCCTACTAAAGCTTCGATTCGGCTTTGACCATCACATAAATTTGCGTCCCTCGAAGTTATTTCCGGGGGTCACGTCTCCATTGACGAAAGCCAAAGATTTGGATTTCGTTGTTGTGCGGGAGGGCACCGAAGGCCCATACGTTGGAAACGGCGGGACTGTCCGCGAAGGCACTGAGCACGAAGTTGCCAATGAGGTTTCAGTAAATACCGCCTTTGGCATTAGAAGAGCTGTTGAGTATGCCTTTGAACTTGCTTCTAATCGCGAGGCCAAGAAATTGACACTCGTTCACAAAACAAATGTGCTGGTTCACTCGGGAAAGATTTGGCTGCGGATGGTCGAAGAAGTGTCGGCTCGGTATCCGGCAGTGACTCATGACTACATGCACATCGATGCCGCAATGATCTACATGGTCACAAACCCTGAGCGCTTCGACGTTATTGTCACAGACAATCTATTTGGTGACATCATCACCGATCTTGCTGCCGCTATTTGCGGTGGCATTGGGCTAGCAGCTTCGGCTAACCTAAATCCGACGGGCTTATTTCCGTCCATGTTCGAACCTGTTCATGGTTCGGCACCAGACATCGCTGGAAAAAATCTGGCGGACCCCACTGCGGCCATCCTTTCCGCGGCGTTATTGGCTCATACTCTCGGTTACACCGAGGCAGCCGAAAAAATAGAACAAGCCGTTACTGCTGACTTGCTAGAACGCGGTGTTGAACCGCGCTCTACGGATCAGGTAGCCAAAGCAATAATCGCCCGAATTTAGAAAAGGCCAGTCATGGATTTCAAGGTAACCAAAAACCAAAGCCCAACCCCCGATTCTGAGCGTGAAGCGATCATCGCCAATCCGATGTTCGGAACGCACTTCTCGGACCACCAGGTGGTTATCGTCTGGGAGAAGACCGAGGGATGGCATTCTGCAGAGGTTTTGCCGTACGGGCCAATTTTGATGGACCCATCTTCTGCGGTTCTGCATTACGGACAAGAAGTCTTTGAGGGCATCAAGGCATATCGGCATGAGGATGGATCCATCTGGACTTTCCGTCCCGATAAGAATGCACTTCGCTTGCAGCGTTCGGCAAAGCGCATGGCCTTGCCGGAACTCCCAGCCGAGGTTTTTATTGAGTCGCTAAGGCAGCTGATTGCAGTTGATGGGGCCTGGGTTCCGGAACCAACTGGTGAGAAAACTCTTTACCTGCGTCCATTTGAAATTGCTGCCGAAAACTTCCTTGGAGTTAGAGCGGCCGAGCGAGTCGAATATCGTGTTATCGCGAGTCCAGTTGGTCCCTACTTCCCCGGCGGCGTAAAGCCGGTATCAATCTGGATTGCACTTGATAGTGCGAGGGCTGGAAAGCATGGAACCGGTGAGGCAAAGACCGGCGGAAATTATGCAGCCGGTGTCTTGGCTCAGCAGGAGGGTTATGACCAGGGCTGCTCTCAAGTTATGTATCTGGATGCAGAAACCTCCACCTACGTCGAAGAACTTGGCGGAATGAACCTGTTTTTTATCTACAAAAACGGCTCAGTGGTCACCCCGTCTTTGGATGGAACCATTCTCCACGGGATCACTAGAGACTCGATTGTCACCCTCTTGAAAGACTCGGGACACGAGGTTCAGGAGCGTAAGATCACCCTTGAGGAAGTCCGCGAGAGCATACAGTCCGGGGACATTACCGAAGTATTTGCCTGCGGCACTGCGGCGGTGGTTACACCGGTTGGCTTATTCAGGTCACGGGAGGAAGAAATTTCTATCGGCAACAACGAGCCCGGCGCTGTGACCGTCGCGATGCGTGAAGAGTTGACCGGGATTCAGTACGGAACCGTAAAAGATCGTCACAACTGGATGCATAAGCTGGCAGACTAAGCACGTGCAAATTGTTAGAGCGCTACACAACGGTGAGACCCGCCACGGGCAGATATCCGAGGGCCAGGTCGTTTTTTATCTTGGCGACCCGATTTTGGGAGCAAAGCTTGGGGAGGAGTCAGCCCCGCTTTCATCGGTGAAGCTGCTTGCCCCCATGACTCCCGGCAAGGTTGTTTGCATTGGCATGAATTATCGAGCGCACGCCGCGGAGATATCAATCGATGTTCCGGATGAGCCTCTTATCTTTTTTAAGCCAATCAGCGCGATCATCGGGCCAGAGGATGCGATTGTTTTGCCAAGACAGTCTGATCAGGTTGAGCTTGAGGTTGAGCTGGCAATTGTTATCGGTAAGCAGGCAAAGGAAGTTAGTTACGACGAGGCGAAAAATCACATCTTTGGTTTTACCGTTGGGAACGATGTCACCGCAAGAGACTTGCAATTTTCCGACACTCAATGGGCAAGGAGCAAGGGTTTTGATACGTTTTGTCCCCTAGGCCCTTGGATTGAGACTGAGCTGGACACCAGTTCGCTAAGGCTTGAATCTCGAATCAATGGGCGCTCAAGTCAGCGCTCGAAAAGTTCCGATATGATCACCGATGTTTATGAAATCGTTTCCTATGTCAGTAGAAACCTGACTTTACTTCCAGGTGATGTGATTCTTACTGGTTCGCCTGCCGGGCTTGCCCGCATTGAAGCTGGTGACCAGGTCGAATGCGAAATCACTGGCATCGGTGTCCTGCACAACCCAGTCTCTTAGAGGTAGTTTGAAAAAAATGACATTTATAACTGCTCCGACTACCACGGCCACGGGCTCAGACATTCGAGTTCGGTTTTGTCCGAGCCCTACTGGAACGCCCCACGTGGGACTGATTCGAACGGCTCTTTTTAATTGGGCTTACGCCAGAAGAACCGGTGGAAAATTCATTTTTCGCATCGAGGACACTGATGCTTCTCGAGATTCCGAGGAAAGTTACGGTCAACTTGTTGAGGGTCTGCGCTGGCTTGGTATCGACTGGGACGAAGGAATTGACACCGGAGGACCAAACGAGCCCTATCGACAGTCTGAACGCGGCGAGATATATCAAGAAGTAATCGAGAAACTGAAGTCTTCCGGTCATCTTTACGAAAGTTTCTTAACCGGGGAAGAGATTGAGCAGCGAAACATCGCTAATTCCAGAGCGGTTCAGCTTGGCTATGACAACTCGGAGCGAGATCTATCAGAGGAAGATCGTCAGTCTTATCTCAGCGAGGGGCGTAAGCCAGCGCTTCGGTTGAGGGTGCCGGACCAAGACATAACTTTCGTGGACCTAGTTCGTGGTGAGATTACTTTTCCTGCGGGGTCTTTCCCTGATTTTGTCTTAGTGCGCCCAGGTGGAGCGCCGCTTTACACGCTAGTGAACCCGGTTGACGATGCATTGATGGGTATCACCCACGTTCTTCGAGGCGAGGATCTTCTGTCCTCAACTCCTAGGCAGATAGCCCTGTATAACGCACTTGTCGAGGCTGGTGTCGCAACTTTCATCCCGCGCTTTGGTCATTTGCCTTTTGTTATGGGGGAGGGCAACAAGAAGCTCTCTAAGAGAAACCCGGAGAGCAACCTGTTTTTGCATCGCGATCGAGGGTTCATACCGGAGGGGCTGTTGAACTATCTGGCCCTGCTCGGATGGTCAATATCAGCGGATCGGGACATCTTCAGCCTTGACGAGCTTTGCGAGAACTTCGAGATTGAGAATGTGAACCCGAACCCTGCGCGGTTTGATCAAAAAAAGGCCGATGCGATTAACTCCGCCCACATCAGACTTTTGACCGATGAAGATTTTATGGGCCGTATTTTGCCGTATTTGCAGTCAGCCGGCGTCATTCAAGGTGAGCCAACCGCCAAGCAGCTCGAGATCTTGAGTGCTGCTGCTCCACTCACCAAAGAACGAGTAATCGTGCTGGGCGACGTGCCGGCGATGGTTGAATTTCTGTTCGTTGATGTCGCTGACTTGAAAATTGACGAAGACGCCTTGAAGCAGCTGCCCGAAAATGCAGTCGAGATAGTAGCGGCGGCAACAGCGTCACTTCAGAACCTCGAAGATTTTACCACCGACGCAATCCATCAGGCATTGAGTGATGCTCTGGTTGATGGTCTTGGAGAGAAGCCACGAAATGCTTTTGGGCCAGTTAGAACGGCAATCAGCGGCAGGCGCGTAACCCCGCCACTTTTCGAGTGCATGGAGATTCTTGGGAAAGAGCAAAGCCTTGCTCGACTAGAGGCATTTGCCCAATCCCGCTAAGATAGGCAATCGGGCCTTGGGTTCGACCCTTGGGGTATGGTGTAATTGGCAACACGGATGATTCTGGTTCATTTGTTCTTGGTTCGAGTCCAGGTACCCCAGCCAGTAACTACTGGAGGAAAAGATGCTTGATGCGTTTTCCTCCAGTTTTTTGGTTTTTGCCTATCTAGCGGCAGCTTTATTCCATCTAGCAATCGCCCTTGGGGCACCATTGGCTGCCTATGTTCACGGCGAAAATTCAAATGGCCAATTGCGTTTGTCGCGTCGAGCTTTGAGCTTTGGGTTTTTCTTGACCTTTATCGCAATCGTCGGCCACTACTTGGCACAGTTGGGGTTGTTCACTCCCATCCTGGATGCTGGCGGGAATGCAGTGGTGAATTGGGTTCTGGTCGGCATTGCCACCGTGCAAGCGTTCATAGCAAATACTTCTAGAAACCTAAAGCATAAGAAACTTTGGTCTGGCCCGACGGTAGCGATGCTGCTGGCGGCAGTAATCGTCGCTGTCTAGGTTCAGGCCTAAACCTCGATCTCCAAACTTTGACCTGGCGTGAGAAAAACAAAGGTCCCACCATTTTCTTTTGTGACTTCGCTGATCCTTTGATTGTAAAGTGCGTGGCCATTGTCGTTCAGTAGAGCATTGTGGGTAGGGAAAAGCGTTTCCGGCTTTACTGCTGTAATAAAGTCCATAACGTCAGAAATTTTTATCCATGGAGCGCTTGTCGGACAGGCTAAAACTTTGACTTTATCTTCCGGAATCGTATAGCTGTCTCCCGGGTAGTAGAGGGTTTGGTTGACCATGACACCGATGTTTTGAATCAAGGGGATGCTCCGGTGAATCTGTTCGTGTAAGTCCCCGGAAAAATCAAGTTCGAAGCCCGACACCTCGAAGTGATCGCCGTGGTAAACAACCTGGACGGGAAGCTTGCCCAGTTTTTGAGCGACCTCAGCGGGGCCAAAAATTTGAGCGTCTGGGTTTTCAAGGAAGATTTTTTGAACGTGTGGCAAGTAGCTGTGGTCTTCGTGAATATGGGTAAGACAAATTGCCACTACATTTTTGAAATCTGGAAGCTGGCTTGAATAAACACCCGGGTCAATAACAACGATTTTCGAATCGATTTCTATCGACAAAAGCGCATGGTCGAACTTCGTTATTTTCATCATTACTCCTTGGCTTCAGTCTATGTTTATCTCATTGAAAGTTAGGAAGTGTCGATGAAGCCACTCGGGATTATCGTGAACCCCAAAGCGAATCGTGGAAAAGCAGCTGTTGTTGGCGAGCAAGTATTTTTGGCATTCGCCAAAGCCGGCATTGCTGTAATAAACCTGTCTGCCGGCACCGCGTTGGAGGCGAAGAAAAAAGCTGAAGAATTAATTCGACTTCAAGAGATATCGGCATTAGTGGCAGTCGGCGGGGACGGAACCACCCAGCTCTGTGCTGGAATAGCGGTTCCAAATCAAATACCGCTGGGCATAGTTCCAGCAGGGTCCGGGAACGATCAAGCTCGTGAACTGAGCATTGACCTAAGCAACATTCCGGCAGCAGTCAAGAATATCCTGGATTCGCTTGACTCCCCAAAAAGGGTCGACGCGATGAAGGTCAGTGTTTCGGGTAAAGAAATTTGGTCAGTCGGCTCAGTCTCAGCTGGCTTTGATGCGCTTTGTGCCACACGGGCCAATTCGCTTAGTTGGCCCAAGGGGTCCAATAGCTACATCGCGGCACTATTTCTTGAACTTCCTTCCTTCAAAGCTATTGAGTACCACCTAGATGTTGATGGTGAGAAGCGCGTGATTGAGGCGATGTTGTGCGGGGTAGCGAATGTGAAAAACTTTGGCGGCGGCATGATGATCTCACCGAACTCAGATATTACCGATGGTGAGCTGGAGGTTTTTATTCTGCACAAGGTTTCAAGAGCACGACTGCTTCGTATATTCCCCACGGTCTACAGAGGCAAACACCTAAGGTTTCCCGAGGTTGAAATTTTCAAGGCTAAGTCAATAAAAATTAGCAATGATAACTACCCAGTGACCTGTGACGGAGAGCTTGTTGGCAATGCCCCGTTCTCCACAGAGGTCCATCCAGGAGCGCTTCGGCTACTCAGCAGATAGATTGCCAATAGGGGGTATTTATGGCAGACTTCTCAAGTTCCTAACGGCTCCATCGTTTAGCGGCCCAGGACGCTGCCCTCTCACGGCAGTAGCGCGGGTTCGAATCCCGCTGGAGTCACGAATTCTCGCTTCCAATGATTAATAATCTTGGGAGCGAGTTTTTTTGTTAGCGCCATCTTTTTGAGTAGCTGGTGGCCAGAGCGATAAACACTACGGGTACGAGAGCAGCAGCATTTAGCCCCCCGAAGGTAAAGATCGTCAAGATGATGCCCGATATTGCGCCACCAAAGGCCCCCGAAAGATTCATCAGCGAGTCGCTAAACCCTTGTACCTTGCTGCGCTGGCCAGTAGCAAGAGTTTCGCTTAGCAGTGCGCTAGCGGCGACCGTGGACGCTGACCAACCAACACCTAGCAAGAAAAGCCCCAAAACTACGGCGTAAAACTCTGACTGCCAAAATCCTGAAACGACAAGCGAAGTCAAAGAAATAAACTGCCCAGTGATCACTATTTTGATGGCACCAAATTTGTCAGTTAGCCATCCGAATATCGGCGAAAGTGCATACATACCTGCGATGTGCAGCGATATTGTGAAGCCAACGTCCGCTAACGAGTGGCCCGCGGCGTTTAGGTGTGCCGGGGTCATCGACATCACTGAAACCATAACCATGTGGCTGAGTGCAATTGTCAGCACAGCATATCCCGCGAGCGGGAACTCTCGAACAACTTCCAAGGCATCTTTGAGGCTCGCGTTTTTTTGCTTCGGGTCTAACCCTGCGATGTCGCGAGCAACAATTAGAGGGTCCGGGCGGAGCCCGAACCAGAAGACCAGAGTTGAGCTCAATTGAGCGGCGATGGTAAACAGGAAGGGGCCTGCCAAATGCGGCATTCCGAGCCAAAGGCCAAGTGTTTCACCAGGTGCGATCAGGTTAGGGCCAATCACCGCGCCAAGGGTAGTGGCCCAAACCACCAGTGATAAATCCCTTCCCTTTGGCTTGCCGGTTGGGATGTCTGCCGCCGCGAAACGTGCCTGAAGCGAAACTGCTGAACCGGCACCTAAAAACAACAGCGCAACAATTTCGACTGGAAAAGATTGTGTGTAGGTGGCCAAAATCATCATCGCGGCGCCCAAGATGGCCAAAAACGCGCCGAAGGCCAAGGAGACCCGGCGACCGCGCTTAAAAGCGAGATTTGCAAGTGGGATTGCTATCGCTGCAGAACCCAGAGTGCTCAGGGTTGCAGCGGCCCCAGACCAGGCGGTGGTTCCAGACAGTTCGACTGCTAGAAGAGCGCCAACTGACAGCGTTGCTCCTAGACCGAAGCCACCCAGCGCTTGACCAAGGGAAAGAACCTTTACGGTTCTTTTCTGGAGGGCGATAAGTTGCTGTTCGGTAAAGTCCTGCACCATCAAAGATTAGTCCTTTGCGATAAAGTAAGTATCTACGCAATCGCGAGGTGATTTAGGTGTCTAGTAAGCCATTGACTTTGGCAGAGAAACTGTGGCGAGACCACTTGGTTTTGAGGGGTGAAAACGGTGCTCCGGATCTTTTATATATTGATCTGCATCTCATTCATGAAGTAACCAGCCCGCAGGCTTTTGATGGCCTTCGCCTGGCCGGACGTGATGTCAGGCGTAGAGACCTGACAATCGCCACTGAGGATCACAACACACCCACGCAGGACATTCACCTGCCAATTGCGGATGCGACCTCCAGGGCGCAGGTTCAGGCCCTCAGGGACAACACTCGAGAGTTCGATATTCGAATTCACTCGCTCGGCGATAAAAACCAGGGCATAGTTCACGTTGTTGGCCCGCAGTTGGGTCTAACAATGCCGGGACTTACCGTTGTTTGCGGAGATTCGCACACTTCAACTCACGGCGCCTTTGGGGCACTAGCTATGGGAATTGGAACAAGCGAAGTCGAGCACGTTTTGGCAACTCAAACTTTGCCGTTGCAGCGATTTAAGACCATGGCTATAAATGTCGAGGGCACACTTCGTAAAGGCGTTAGCGCCAAAGACATTATTCTGGCCGTCATTTCCAAGATCTCGACTGGCGGTGGCCAAGGTTACGTTCTTGAGTATCGCGGAAGTGCGATTAGGGCATTGTCTATGGAGGGTCGCATGACCATCTGCAACATGTCGATTGAGGCAGGCGCTAGGGCTGGAATAATCGCTCCAGATCAAATTACTTTTGACTACCTCAAAGACAAGCCACACGCTCCTCAAGGTGCAGATTGGGATCAGGCACTCAAGGACTGGAGCGAACTGACAACCGATCACGATGCGGTTTTCGACGCCGAAGTCTTTATTGATGCCGACACCTTGGATCCTTTTGTAACCTGGGGAACAAATCCTGGTCAGGGCGTCTCACTCATGGATAGCATTCCAGACCCGGACAGCTTCGATGATCCGAGTCAAAAGGCTGCCGCAATAAAGGCCCTGGCCTATATGGATCTCAAGGCCGGAACCAAGATGAAGGACATTGCGGTTGACACGGTCTTTTTGGGCTCCTGCACGAACGCAAGAATCGAAGACCTTCGGGCAGCCGCAGACATTATTCGCGGCCAGGTGATGGCACCAGGGATTCGCATGATGGTGGTCCCCGGTTCTCAAAAGGTGAGGCTTCAGGCGGAAGAAGAGGGCTTAGACAAAGTATTTGTTGACTTTGGAGCAGATTGGCGTTTTGCAGGTTGCTCAATGTGTCTGGGCATGAACCCGGATCAGCTTGCGCCGGGGGAGCGCGCAGCTTCCACCTCGAACCGAAACTTTGAAGGCCGGCAAGGCAAAGGCGCAAGAACCCACTTGGTTTCCCCCATGGTGGCTGCGGCAACTGCAATCAGAGGGACACTTTCTGCCCCTTCAGACTTGGAGCAGTAATGGAAAAAGTTACTCAGTTCACCGGCACAGGCATGCCTCTAAAGATAAGCAACGTTGATACTGACCAAATAATCCCTGCGGTTTTCTTGAAGCGAATAACCAAGACTGGATTCGAAGATGGGCTGTTTGCGAACTGGCGGCAGAACCCTGATTTTGTTCTAAATAACCCGAGCTTCCAAGGCGCCGAAGTCCTTGTTGCCGGATCCGACTTTGGAACCGGCTCTTCAAGAGAGCACGCAGTTTGGGCGCTCAGGGACTACGGCTTCAAGGCAGTTTTTAGCTCCAAATTTGCGGACATATTTCTTGGAAACTCCGGGAAGCAGGGCTTAATCGCTGGAGTCATAAGCGATGCCGATACGGAAAGCCTCTGGGAGCAGATTGAGGCAGACCCTGCCGCCAAAATAACCGTCGACCTCCCTAGCCAAGAAATTCGAGTGAACGATGTCGTGATTCGATTTGAGATTGATGAATATACTAAGTGGCGTCTGACTGAGGGGCTTGACGATATCGGAATAACCCTCCAGAGTGAAGATGCGATAGCGGCCTACGAGGCCAAAAGAGAGTCTTGGAAACCCAAGACTCTGCCAGCCAAGGGAGTTTGATTGAGCCTGATTCGGATCGAGGGCGGCAAGCCACTTAGAGGCAGAGTCGACCTAAAGGGCGCCAAGAACTTGGTGACCAAGGCCATGGTCGCAGCACTGCTGGGCGAAACCCCTTCGACGCTTCTGGACGTTCCTCATATTTCCGACGTAGACGTTGTTGAAAGACTTCTAAACCTTCATGGCGTGACAATCACTCATGATCCTAAAACTGGTGACATGACACTGGACCCCTCCAATGTTGAGCAGGCAAGAATCGTGGACATAGATGCCCACGCCGGCTCGTCTAGGATTCCCATTCTGTTTTGTGGCCCACTGCTTCATCGCCTTGGCGAGGCTTTCATCCCGGGTCTTGGCGGCTGCGAGATTGGCGACCGACCAGTTGATTTTCACTTTGACGTTCTTCGGCAGTTCGGCGCTGTTATTGAGAAGCTGCCTACCGGCACTCGACTCAGCGCTCCAGACGGGCTAGTAGCGGCCAAGATAAACCTTCCTTATCCATCGGTCGGTGCCACCGAGCAGGTTCTTCTCTCGGCAACAACAGCAAAGGGCCTAACAGAACTTCGCGGCGCAGCTATCGAGCCGGAGATAATCGACCTGATAGCGATTTTGCAAAAGATGGGCGCAATCATTTCGGTTGATACCGATCGCGTTATACGAATCGAGGGCGTAAAGCAGCTCAAGGGATATACCCATAAGGCATTGTTTGACCGAAATGAAGCGGCCTCCTGGGCGGCCGCAGCTCTTGCCACGAAGGGTGACATCTTCGTCGGTGGAGCAAAGCAAATAGAAATGATGACGTTTCTAAACACCTACCGAAAAGTAGGTGGGGAGTTCGAGATTGAACCTACGGGAATTCGCTTTTACCATCCTGGCTCCGAACTACAGCCTGTAGTTATTGAGACCGATGTTCATCCTGGATTCATGACTGACTGGCAGCAGCCTCTGGTTGTAGCCCTCACCCAGGCTCAAGGCCTATCTATTGTGCACGAGACGGTTTACGAAAACCGATTTGGATTCACCGACGCGCTTGTCAAAATGGGTGCCCAAATCCAGATTTATCGGGAGTGCTTGGGTGGCAACCCGTGCCGTTTTGGTCAGCGAAATTTCAACCACTCCGCGGTTATCTCCGGCCCAACCCCATTGCTTGGCGCGGACATTCGGGTTCCAGACTTACGTGGAGGTTTTTCTCATGTTGTTGCCGCCCTCGCTGCCGAAGGAACCTCTAATGTTTCAAACGTTCAATTGATTTCAAGGGGCTACGAGCGCTTTATCGACAAGCTTCAAGATCTTGGGGCCGACTTTCAGATTGAAGGTTGAAAAATGACGGCATCATCGGCATCAAAAAGGTTTGAAGACCAGAGAAGCTGGCTGTTCAGATTGGTAGCCGGTCTCATGGCTCCCGTGCTTCGATTGTTTTTCAATATAAAAACCACAGGCTTGGAGAACTTGCCCAAGGGTGGATATATTTTGGTCGGGAACCACGTCAGCTACTTGGATCCACTTGCTTTTGCATACTCCGTTTACATACACATGAAGCGAGTTCCTCATTACCTAGCCAAAGAGTCGCTATTTCGGATCCCCATTGTTGGGAAAATTCTCCCAAAAGTCGGTCAGATCCCCGTTTATCGTGGCGGTAAGTCCAACGAGGAGCCTCTTCGAGTTGCCAAGGAGTACCTGGCAGCAGGACAGGTTGTCATAGTGTTCCCGGAGGGCACACTGACCAGGGATCCGGATCTATGGCCAATGCGCGGCAAAAGCGGCGCAATTAGGCTCGCACTCGAGCTTGGCCTACCCGTCGTGCCAGCTGCGCACTGGGGTGTAGAAAAAGTACTTGGCAATTACTCTAAGAAGTTTCGACCAAACCCTTTTCATACGGTCCGAGTGACAATTGGCAAGCCGATCTATTTCGGCAAGCCAAAGAAAGATGCCCTGACCGCAAAAGAAATGAGCGAGGCTACTGACAAAATTATGCGAGAGGTCGCGAAGCTTGTTGGTCAGATGCGAGGCGAAACTCCTCCTGAAAAGCTGTGGGACCCAAACGATAAGGGTCAGACCCAAACCGGGAACTTTAGAAAAGAAACCAAATGAAAATCGTAGTTATGGGTGCCGGCAGTTGGGGTACGACTGTGGCCAAGGTCATTGCCGATGGTGGCAACGAGGTCGTGCTCTGGTCGAGACGCAAGGATCTCGCCGATGAGATTAATGAAACTTCTAGAAACGGTGATTACCTTCCGGGCGTTGATTTACCAAAGACGCTGACTGCCACCTCTAATCTGGAAGCCGCACTAGTGAATGCCACTCAGGTTTACATAGCCATTCCGTCTCAGTCGCTCCGTGAGACCTTGGGTGAATGGAAAGAGCTGATTCCTGAAAGTGCAACCGTAATCAGCCTCATGAAGGGATTGGAGCAGTCCACGGGTGCACGCATGAGTGAAGTTATTCATCAGGCGACAAATGTGCCCGCATCGCAAATAGCGGTGCTTTCGGGTCCTAACTTGGCTCTCGAAATCGCGCGTAGAGATCCTGCGGCTGCTGTTTGCGCCTGCGAGAATCAAGATCGCGCGATTGAAGTTGCAAAGGTGTGTTCAAACCAGTACTTCACAGTTTTTAGCAATCAGGACCTGGTTGGTACCGAACTCGGCGGTGTTCTGAAGAACCTAATTGCAGTAGCAATCGGAATTGTTAGCGGCTTGGGTTATGGCCAAAACACAAAGGCGTCAATTATGACCCGGGGTCTAAGCGAAATAACAAACTTTGCAATTGAGCATGGCGCGAGGAGGAGAACCATGTTCGGCCTTGCCGGCCTGGGTGACCTTATTGCAACGAGTGAGTCGAATCTTTCACGGAACTTTAGAGCGGGGGAGATGCTAGGTAAGGGCTACAGCAAGCCCGAAGTTCTGCGTCGCATGGAGCAAACCGCTGAAGGCCTAAGTTCGGTGGAGCCAGTTTTAGAGATTGCACAGAGGCTGGGTATAGACATGCCAATCGTGCAGCAGGTCAGCGACGTACTAAACGGGGTCATGAAGCCGACTGATTTTGGTCAGCACCTGAACCTTGCCGACGAAATTGAAATGGAGTTCTAATGCAACGCATAGCCCTAATTTATGGAGGAGAATCAAGCGAGCATTCGGTATCCTGCGTGACAGCACTGGGTGTATTTACAGCCATCGATTCGACAAAGTATGAGGTTATCCCGATTGGAATTACCAAAACTGGGCGCTTTGTTCTGGAGCCGGTAAACCAAGAATGGCGACTCGAGGACTTTCCCGAAGTAAGCGAGGACTCACCGGAATTATTGCTGCCACTTGGCGGCGGCGAACTCCGTATGACCTCAGGTATTTCTCTTGGCAAAATTCACTTGGCATTTCCAGTTCTTCATGGTCCAAATGGAGAGGATGGCTCGATTCAGGGCCTGCTCCAGCTTTGCAAGATTCCATACGTGGGCAATGGCGTTATGGCCTCCGCTCTAGCAATGGATAAGGTTCAGGCCAAGGCGCTTTTCCGTGATGTCGGATTAGAAGTTGCCTCGGAGCAGGTAATTACTCGCGACCAGTGGGCGGTTTCGAAAAGCACTTGTTTGTCCCGCGCTAAAAAAATTCTGAAGCCGGACGCCTTTGTTAAGCCTTCCAGGTCCGGTTCTTCGGTGGGCGTGAGCCTTGTCTTGAAGGAAAAAGACCTTGAGGCGGCTATTGAGTTGGCTTTGAGCCACGATCAAACCGCAATGGTGGAGAGACGAGTTTTGGGTCGAGAGATCGAATGTTCGGTACTAGAAATGCCAAACGGCGACCTGCAGGTATCGAAGGCTGGCGAGATTCTTGTAACCGGTAGGCCTTTTTATGATTACGAGGCGAAATACCTGGGAGCTGGAGCAGAGCTTGTCATTCCGGCGAAGCTCACCGCCAAGGACGCGTCAGCACTTGTGAAGGCTGCGACGGCCGCTTTTCGAGCTCTTGGCTGCAAGGGTCTTGCGAGAACCGATTTCTTTCTAACCAAAAAGGGCTGGGTGATTACCGAGGTAAACACCATGCCGGGGTTTACTCCAATTTCCATGTATCCGGCGTTATTTGAGGCCAGCGGTATTAATTATCAGGATCTGGTTGAGATTCTGATTCAAAATGGTTTCGGTGAACAAGAGCTAACTGAAGAGGCGGCCGATTAGTCGACCAGCGTGGTGCAGACCTTTGTTCTAGGGAGGACGCTCATTGCTTGAGAAAGGCCCTCGAGGGTGCTTATTCCGCTTGCAACTTCAGAATCAACTATGACTTCTACTGCCGGGATAGTGGCGTAGGAAATAAATCTATATTTGGGAGCGTCACTCTCATCTACCAACCAGTCTGTTGTCCCCGCGGTTACGCAGGGAAACGTCGAGACTTCGACCGTCTCTAGCCCGCAGCGAAGCAAAATAGCCGCGGGATTTCCCCAGGCGGCCGTGGCTTGAGCGTTGGTGTAGCGGAGTTGGTTTTCTCCGAGCATATCTGGCAGTCGCACGCTTACATCGGCACAATTTGGATTATTTGAATCTTCCGCCGCCTCAAGATTCACCGCTTGCGTGCAACCAGAAAGTAAAACTAACAAAAACATCGAGATAGTAAATTTACGCATTGAAATAAGGCTAGCGTTGCTGTGTGAATAATGATGGCCAAAAGATTATTGAGATCGGCGAGACCGAGGCTCTTAGACGAGCGCTGAACGTTTTCAAGCCGGTTGCCACCACGCTCATTGGCCCAGGCGACGACGCTGCGGTTATAAGCCTCAGTGATTCTCGAGTGGTTATTACAACTGACACCATGGTGCAGGATCATGATTTTAGGCTTGAGTGGTCTTCTGGCTTTGACATCGGTTACAAGGCGGTCACTAGCAATATTGCAGACCTTGTCGCAATGGGGGCCGCACCAAGGGCGCTAACTGTCGCACTGGTAGTTACCAAAGAAACCCCTCAAGCCTGGCTCGAGGATTTTGCCTCCGGACTGCAGTCAGCATGTGACCGGCATGCCCCGGAATGCCAGATTGTCGGGGGAGACCTTGCATCCGGCGAGCAAATAGTAGTTGCGATTGCCGCCCACGGAGACCTCGAGTCCAGGCAGCCGATACTGCGCTCAACGGCCGAAGTGGGCGACCTAATCGTGATTGCTGGAACGTTGGGGAAGGCCGCATGTGGGCTTGCATTACTTAGCTCCGATGATGAAACCCTGTCGGCTAGCTATCCGGATATTGTGAGCATCCAGCTTCGACCAGTACCAGATTTCGCGCTGGGCCTTGAGTTGGCAGCTGTGGCATCCTCGATGCTCGACGTTTCAGACGGGTTATCTCTTGACGCCGGGAGGCTGGCGTCTAGTTCAAATGTCACCATGAACATAAAAAAGGAGCTTCTTGAGGGCTACGCAGCAATTCTCGAGCAAGCGGCACAATCTATCAATTCTCGAGATTCCGAAGTCCCACCCGTTTCTGAGTGGGACTGGATTCTGCACGGAGGTGAAGACCATTGCTTCTTAGCTACCGTCTCGCCGACGGCCACTTTACCTCGCGGCACAAAGGTCATTGGCGAGGTAATTGCCAAGGGCGACAGCGACGTATATCTCAGTGGTCAACTGTTGAGCCCAAAGGGTTGGGATTCCGTTACCGGATAGCGCTTAGGCGTGCAGCTCTGAATTGAGAGAAACCCCAACGCCTTGCCGAGCAATTGCCTCGACCGCGCCACTTAGAGAGTTTCTTCTAAACAGCAAGCCAGGTAGGCCGCTTAGCTCGGCGGCCTTAACGGTTTCGGTTTTACCCTCAACTATCAAAATGACTTTGGTACCCGCCGTTACATAAAGGCCGGCCTCCACTATCGAGTCATCTCCAATGGAGATTCCGATTCCAGAATTTGCCCCAAGTAGTGCTCGTTCGCCAATGGAAATTCGGTGGCTACCTCCACCAGACAAAGTGCCCATAATTGACGCTCCACCGCCAACATCGGAGCCATCGCCAACGACAACTCCCTGCGAAATTCGGCCCTCGACCATAGAAGCCCCGAGGGTTCCAGCGTTGAAGTTTACGAAGCCTTCGTGCATCACCGTGGTGCCCGGAGCTAGATGAGCGCCGAGCCTAACGCGGTTAGCATCCGCTATTCGAACCTTTTTGGGGACAACGTAGTCGACCAGTCGAGGAAATTTATCGATGGAGTGCGCAATGACTCCGTGTCGCCTTAGCTCGAGCGTCCTTGCCTCAAAGTCGGCTAGCTCCATGACACCGAAATTGGTAAAGGCGACGATGGGCAAGTTTGGTATCAGCCCCTCCAGGTTGATCGAGTTGGGCCGAACAAGGAGCTTGGACAATAGGTGCAAACGGAGGTAAGCATCGGCAGTTGACGCAACTGGGTTGGTTAGGTCTATTTCGACTCTAATAACCTCAAGGGTTAGATTACGAAGCTCATCCGGACCTGCTTTCAGGTCTAAATCCTTTGGCGGAAACCACTGCAGGTCTGACATCGGTGCTTCACCGAGGCAAGGCTCCGGGAACCAGACGTCAAGCACGGTTCCGCTTGGGGATTTAGAGGCCAGACCGTGTCCCCAGGCCTTTTGGTTAATTTGCGCATCACTCATTACAACCAGAATACAGGTAGCCTTAATCACATGTCAGCTTTAGACCCCACTCAGACGCTTGTCGAGCTCACCATGGCAATTTGCGACATCGAGTCAGTCTCGTCCAATGAAGCAAAGCTTGCCGATGAGATCGAGCAGGTTTTGACCACGGCCTCGCATTTATCGATTACACGCGATGGCAACGCACTGGTGGCAAGGACCAATCTAAACCGGGACACAAGAGTCATCATTGCCGGCCACATCGACACCGTGCCCGTGGCAGATAACCTGCCCTCAAAGCTTCATCATTTTGAGCGGGAGCAAGTAATTTTTGGCCGTGGAACAGTAGACATGAAGGGCGGCATTGCAGTTATGTTAAAGCTTGCGGTCGAACTTCGTGAGCCCAAGTTCGATGTCACTTGGGTTTTTTATGACAACGAAGAAGTTGCTGCTGACCTTAATGGGCTTGGGCGACTTGCCAAAAATCATCCGGAACTACTGACCGGAGAGTTCGCGGTGTTGTGTGAACCCACCAGCGCCATGGTCGAGGGAGGGTGCAACGGCACTGTTCGAGTTGAAGTTAGAACCGTCGGCGTCAAGGCCCACTCTGCAAGACCTTGGATGGGCAAAAACGCAATTCACGCGCTCGCGCACTCGCTAAATATTTTGAACGACTACCAACCAGCGACGATCACCGTCGATGGGCTTGCTTACAAAGAAAGCTTGAGTGCGGTAACGGTCAGCGGTGGCATTGCGACCAACGTGATTCCCGATGCCGCAGTGCTGACCGTGAACTATCGCTTCGCACCGGATAAGTCCGCCGCCGAGGCGATTGCGCACCTGGAAATTCTGTTTGAGGGTTTTGAAATTGCTGTCACAGATAAGGCAGAAGGTGCGAAGCCTGGCTTGAACCTGCCAGTAGCTCTCGATTTCATTGCTGCCATCGGCGCGGAGGTAAGGCCGAAGTATGGCTGGACCGATGTTGCAAGGTTTTCGGCCATGGGAATTCCCGCGGTGAACTATGGCCCGGGAGATCCCTCACTGGCCCATGCCGACAACGAAAATGTGCCGGTTGGTCACCTTGTTGACGCGGAAGATGGACTTAGGGCCTGGCTCAGCCTGTAGATAAATTGGCGCTTCGGTGAGAAGTCTGGGATAATTGGGGCTTCTAAGACGAATCCAAGGAGCCCAACCTCATGGCAGCAATGAAGCCTCGTACCGGTGATGGACCCATGGAAGCAGAACGTGAGACGAGGGGACTAATCGTCCTGAGGGTTCCGCTTGAAGGCGGCGGCCGGCTCGTTGTCTCAGTCAATGACATCGAGGCTAAAGAACTTTTTAAAGTTTTAGAGTCCGTAGTTAAGAAATAGCCCCTGGTCTTCTAACTGCAACTAGTAAGCCATCTCCGAGCATTGAGATGCTTGAGATAAATTCTTCTGATTCTTCAAACACCCTGACTACCGCGCGCATCGCCGATGTCTCATCGTCTCGTAGCGCGGGGTTCGGAACCCTGTCACGCCATAGAGCGTGAGAGATGACAATCGCACCCGAAGGCCTTACTAGCCCAATTGCGTGAGGCAAAAGCTGTTCTAGATCAAAAGGCTCAATGTCCAAAAACACTAGGTCATAGGCGGACTCTGTCATGTTTGCCATGACGGCTGCAGCCCTCCCCGTAATAACCCTTGCTCTACTTGCCGGGACATTGGCTAATTGAAAGTTGGTTCGCGCCTGATTTTGATACTCGGGCTCATCATCGATAGTGGTTAGAGTGCTGGTTTCCGAGGCACTCAATAACCACAACCCCGATACTCCAGCACCGGTTCCGGCCTCCACTATGTTTTTTGCCGAGAGCATTGCTGCAATGGATGCGAGGCCCGCACCGGTCGCAGGCGTCACCGACTCAACGCCGAGCTGCTCAGCGCTGTCTCGGGCAACAGAAATGTGATCGGGTTCGCGGTTGAAATTCTCCGCGTATTTCCAGCTTGAAATCTTGTCTATCATCTTGGACCCAAGCATAGGTTGCCATGTGTAAAAAGGATGGATTGGTTAGTTGTAAACTCATTTTCATGTTTGGTCTTAGTGCTGAGAAGCTGCTGCTGTTGGCTCTCCTTGCGGTCCTAATCTTGGGACCTGAGCGCCTGCCCTACTATGCCAAGCAGTTGGGTGAGTGGGCCCGTAAGGGTAAGCGAATGGTCGACAACGCCCAAGTCCAAATGAAATCTGAGCTGGGCGAAGGCTTCGAAGACATGGACTGGAAGAAGCTAGACCCGCGACAGTATGACCCACGGCGAATTGTCCGAGAAGCTCTGACGGAAGAAAAAAAGAGACCGGCCAACGCCGCCGAAACTCTCAATAGAGCCAAACCGCCTCAAAAGCCACTCGAATTTGGAGAGTCTCCACCGTTCGACCAGGAATCTACCTAGAGCTTCCCCATCCATCTGACCATTTTGGTCATGATTGGCGCCAGTCGCAGATACTGCCTTGCCCTGGTTGGCAGTTTTATTGGAAAGTTATTGCTGACCCCAATTGTTCGAAGCTCGGTGAATCTCAAGAGTCCTTGGGGTCCAGAACGTCGTCCCATCCCAGATTGCTTCATACCGCCCATTGGTGCTGCCATGGAGGCCATCGTGGCTCGATAGCCCTCGTTTATGTTCACTGAACCGGCCATGAGCTTAGAGGCGACCTGGAGTGCTTGTCTGCGATTCCCGACTACCGAGGCGTTCAGGCCATATTCACTGGCATTCGAAAGCTCAATTGCCTGATCCAGGCCTTCGTAACCTACGAGCGCAATTACCGGACCAAAAACTTCCTTGTGGAGGATCTCAGCACCTAGTGGAATCTGGGTGATGACAGTTGGCGCATAAAAATTTGGCCCGAGGTCCAGCAGGGCACGTCCGCCTGTAAGTACGACCGCCCCTTCTTGCTTGGCTCGATCTACGAAGCCAGAAACTCTCTGAAGCTGAGCGGACGAGGTAAGGGCGCCTAGGTCGAAGTCGAATTTATTTGAGCTACCCAATTTCAAAGACTCGACCCTGCGCTTCAGGATTAGCTCGAACTCTTGAAGGTCATGGCTTGACACATAGAGGCGTTCGATGGCGACACAGAGCTGGCCGCTATTTCCAAAAGCTCCACCAATTGCGATTTCTGCCGCTTTTTCCAAGTCCGCACCGGGAAGAACAATCATGGGATTTTTACCGCCAAGCTCTAGGGCGTAGCCCACGAGTCTGGAAGCAGCTCTTGCTGCAACCAATTTTCCAGTCGCGGTGGATCCGGTGAAGGCTACGAAGTCAGCATGATCGGTTACGGCATTGCCCACCTCGGTCGCGTCACCGTGGACCACTTGCCAGATGTTCTCTGGTATCCCTGCTTCAACGCTCAAGTCCCTTGCCAGCTGGACAGTTTTTGCGGTTTGGTTATCGGCCTTTTGAACAACCGCGTTTCCCGCCATGAGCGCTGGGATAACATCCATCATGGTCAGTGCGAGTGGATAGTTCCAGGGAGTAATGATTCCAACCACACCCACCGGGGAGGGTTCTACAAAAGCACTAATCATGAACGGCACTCCGGCGCGAACGCGCTTTCGACGCATGAGACCGGAAACAGTCTTGGCGTAGTAAGCGACGGCACCGAGAGCACCCGTAAGCTCCTCGAACGCATGAGCCTTGGACTTACCGGTTTCTTTTTGAAGTAGGTCAAGAATTTGTTCTTCACGTTCCACCAGTAGTCCGGCGATTTTGTTGGCAACCCCAGCCCGCTCCTTTGCAGGTCGATTAGCCCATTCAACCTGAGCATCCCGGCCCGCCTGAAACTTAAGGGCCACTTCTGCTTTTGAGTGCGCGGCAATTTCGTGGAGCTTATTTCCCGTAAGGGGGTCGCTAACGCTAATGGTTTTCATGCCACTACCTAACTCGGAGTTATCTTCAAAGATTTCCCAGCAAGTCCGCGTGGGGAATCCATTAGTAATTTTGCAATTCTCGTAATCTCTATGGCTGCAGGGTCTTCCGGGTCAGAAACCACAATAGGCAGCTGGTTATCGGCGGATATCCGGAGGTCCTGACTAATAGGAATTTTGCCCATTAGCTGCACCTGTTTTCCACTTATTTCGGTGAGCCTGGCGGCAACGGCCTCGCCACCTCCAGAGCCAAAAATTTCAATCGGCCCGTTCTCCGACGGAAGGTAACTCATGTTCTCGATAACACCCAGAATCTCTTGACCAGTTTGTAGGCCAATTGCACCGGATCTTTCGGCAACGATAGCCGCAGTGTGCTGAGGCGTTGTAACAACAAGCGTTTTAGCCTTGGACAGCAATTGCCCAAGGCTGATAGCAACGTCACCGGTACCGGGAGGCAGGTCAACCAGCAAGAAATCGAGGTCTCCCCAAAACACATCCGTCAAGAACTGCTCCACGGCCCTATGAAGCATGGGACCGCGCCACGCCACCGGTTGGTTGTCCTTCACGAAAAAGCCAATCGATATCACCTTCACGTCGTGCGCTATGGGAGGCAGCATGAGGTTTTCGACCTGGGTTGGGCTTTGGTTTACACCAATCAACTGCGGTATTGAATAACCGAAAATGTCCGCGTCGAGGAGTCCCACTTTTTGACCAAGGCCGGCAAGGGCAACCGCGAGGTTCACCGTCAGAGTAGATTTGCCAACTCCGCCTTTGCCGCTCGAGACGAAAATCACGCGGGTGAGGTTGTCTTTATCTGCAAAGGGATTGAACTTCGCGGGCTTGTCTCCGCGAAGTTTTAGCGTCAGCGCCTTGCGCTCGTCGTTGGTCATGGTGGTCATTTCGACTTCGACATTTTTGAAGACAGCTGCGAGCGCCTCATTGACGTCGCGCTCGATGGATTGAGCGGCTGGACAACCAACAATTGTGAGCTTTATCTGAACCGAAACTGAATCCTCGGTCTCTTGGATCGGGCCTACCATATCAAGTTCAGTGATTGGCCGGCGAAGCTCAGGGTCAATGACTCCGGCTAGCGCCTCGAGAGCGCGCTGGCTCATTTGGATTTCTTGTTAGGTTTTTTGTCTTCACGCAACTGCTCGAGTAGCTCTTTCATTGCGTCTCGGATCTCGTCCCTAACAAAGTCCTTAGTTGCAACTTCATCAACCGCGAGCGCCAAGGCTGCTACCTCCCGGGTCAAGTATTCGGTGTCAGCAAGAGTGCGCTCGGCACGCTGCCGGTCCTGCTCGAACTTAACGCGGTCCCTGTCGTCTTGCCGGTTCTGGGCCAGCAGGATCAGCGGAGCGGCGTAGGACGCCTGCAAAGACAAAAGTAACGTTAGGAGAGTGAAGTTCAATGCCCGCGGGTCGAACTGAGCTCCCTGCGGCGCCAAAGTGTTCCAACTCAGCCAGAGCGCCACGAAGACCGTCATGAAAATCAGGAACGCGCCTGTACCCATAGCACGCGCAAACCTTTCGGAAACGCGTCCAACCGTCTCTTGCGAGATGTTCGGAATCCGGAACCGGGTCCGACGAGTCATAGGCTTCTCGAGCACTGATCTGTTTCTAGCCATTAGCGCTCTTCCTCGCTTCGCCAGTCGTCAGGAAGCAGGTGGTCCAAAACATCGTCTACTGTCACAACCCCGACAAGTCGTTTTTCATCGTCGGTGACCGGTAAGGCTACGAGATCGTAACTTGCGAGGTATCGGTGAATCTGAGCAATTGGAGTGTCCAGCGCCACTGGTTCTTGCTCGGTGTCCAAGATCGACCCAAGGCGCTCATGAGGCGGGTATCGCAAGAGCTTTTGGAAATGGACGACGCCCAAATAACGTCCAGTTGGAGCTTCGTAAGGCGGGAGGGTTACGAACACTTGGGCTGCCAAGACTGGCTCGACTTCCTTCCGTCTAACTAGAGCCATTGCCTGAGCAATAGTGGTGTCAGCGGCGCAGATGATCGCCTCCGGAGTCATCATTCCGCCTGCGGTGTAAGGCTCGTATTGCAAAAGCTGCCTAATGTCATCAGCTTCTTCATCGTCCATGAGACCCAGGAGCGTTTCTGCGCGCTCCGGGGATAGGTTGGCCATCAGGTCGGCCGCATCATCCGGACCCATTAGATCAAGAACTTCGGCGGCTCGCGCGTCATCAAGATCGTTAATGATCTCCAGTTGTTCCTCTTCGGGAAGCTCTTCTAGTAGATCCGCCAAGCGCTCGTCATCCAACTCGTCCGCCAGGGCTAGCATTCGGTGTTCAGGTAAATCCAACACTGCGGTGGCAAGGTCAGCTGGGCGAAGGTCGGCCACCGTCGAGAGCAGATGCCGGGCATCTTGGTCGGCTGGGTTTTCTCGGTTTTCAGCGACTTCTTGCCACTGAACGAACATGGTGGGACCCTTGGCAAAAGGCATAGCCGAGTTCTTTTTTTGTTTTCTCACAAATAATTCAGACAAAACCCAATCGCCGCGTTTACCTTGTTCAATGGCAAAATCTTCGATGCTTGCAAGACCGGCCCCATCGAGCAAGGTGACTTTCCGGCCCAGCATTTGGGCAATTGCCCTAACTTCTTGACCGCGCATGGTGAAACGGCGAAGGTCTATCAGGCCATTGGTAATCAGCTGACCCGGAGCGATCGCCGTAACTCGCGCAATTGGCAGAAAAACTCTTCTTCTGCCAGAAATTTCAATGATGAAGCCGGTGGCTCGCGGCGGAAGGGTGGTTCGATATGCCATCAGCACGTCGATTACCTTGCCAACTCGGTCCCCCTGGGGGTCAAAAACGCCACAGCCCACCAATCTGGCTACGAAGACTCTGGTTGCGCTCATAGAGATAACCTTATTCGGACATGCCTAATCCTGAAAGGCTTCTCAAATGTCTGATGCTAGAAGAAGCTCCAAAAAGAACAACTCGGCTCTCTCGATTCCACGCGGACACAGCCTGGGCGAATTTCGAACCCACACCGAGGCAACCGAGTTTGTGAACAGACTTGTCGCGGCAGATTTCAAGGCAAATAAAGTCACAATTCTGGGTCATGACCTAGTCATGGTTGAGAAGGTCAGAACAAGACTGGGTTACGGTCGAGTAGCCGCTTCAGGAGTCTTAACCGGCTTTTGGTTGGGCCTAATTTTCGCGCTTCTTATCGGAGCAGGCTTTGATGTCGGTGCCGACGGGGAGATCAACTACGCGCCTCAAGAATTCCTGGCCGTTATTGTGATTGCAGCCGGTGTGGGCATGCTCGTAAACATTCTTCGATTCCTGGCCTCCAAGAACAAGCGCGGTTTTCTAAGCTCGCAGATGCCGGTTGCCTCAAGATACGAAGTTATCGTGCCCGAAGAAGATGCAGCAAAGGCCATGCAAATTGTAAATTTGGCGCGTGACCTGGGTTAATCAGGACAGCTGGTCGGCGAACCAGTTCTCAACGTCGCGTGCGGTTCTTGGCAAAGCGGCGCTCAGGTTCTCATAACCAGACTCAGTGACCAAGACGTCATCCTCAATTCTCACGCCAATGCCGCGGTACTCTTCGGGCAGATTCAGGTCATTTTGATGAAAGTAGAGGCCGGGCTCTATCGTAAAAATCATCCCTTTTTCTAAGATCCCGTCTTGATACATTTCGCGCCTCGCTTTAGCGCAGTCGTGGACATCAAGCCCGAGGTGGTGGCTGGTGCCGTGCACCATATATCGGCGATGATGCTGGTTGTCTTTTTCCAGGGCCTCTTCAGCTGTCACTGGAATGACTCCAAGCTCGGCTACTCGTTTCGCAATTACCTCGATCGCAGCGTTATGAACTTCGCGGAATCGGATCCCTGGTTTCACTACTGCAAAGGCCGCGTCGGCGGCCTCTAGCACCGTGTTGTAGACCCAGAGCTGCTCTTTCGAGAATTTGCCATTAACAGGGATTGTCCTTGTTACGTCGGCTGTGTACAAGGAGTCGAGCTCCGCTCCGGCATCAATCAGTATTAGGTCACCAGGTTTGACATCGCCATCATTTTTTGTCCAATGCAAGATGCAGGCGTTTGGCCCGCTGGCGGCGATTGTCTCGTAGCCGAGCTCGAAACCGTGTTGCCTTGCCACGCTGTAAAAGGCGGTCTCAACCACTCGCTCGCCTCTGGCTTGCCTGGTGGCCTTTGGAATAGATCTGGCAACCTCTCCAAAACCGGCAACGGTGATTCTGACCGCTTCACGCATTTGGGAAATCTCGTAGTCATCTTTTACAAACCTAAGCGAGGAGGCAGCTTCGGCAAGTTCCGGATCTTCCATTTCCAGAACTACCCCCATTGATTTGAGGTCGTCCTCCAGTTGCTTTAGGTTTTTGGTTTTGATGCCTAGCTGTAAAGAGACTTGAGTCAATGTAGGTCGTGGCCCGACCCAGAATTCTCCGATTGCAGGGTTCGCGAAAAACTCATCGGAATCCCTTCCTGCGGTTGGCATTAGGTACAGAGTCGATTCGCAATTTTCCTGCCTGCCATCGATAAGCAGGACCGATCCAGGAACAGTTGCCGAGCCCCATCCCGTGAGGTGTGTAAAGGCTGTGTCTGGGCGATACCGATAGTCGGTGTCATTCGCTCTGACTCTTGGATCAGTGGCAGCAACCATTAAGACTTTGCCCGGAAACTTCGCCGAGAGGGTTTCTCTTCGTTTCGGGCTGTGGTCGGCTACTTCCCATCGGGTGATTGGTGGCGAGTCAATCTCTGCCCAGTTCGAGGAGATGAAATCCATAAATTGTTCCGAGTGTGGAACGCGCGAACGGTTAGTTGGCTGAGAATTTTTCGTCATGGCACTATTCTGCTCCTGTGATAGACCTACATGCACACTCAAACATGAGTGACGGATTAGACAGCCCAACTGAGCTCGTCCAGAACGCCGCGCTCGCAGGTGTCACGACACTTGCAATTACAGATCACGACACCACTCTTGGCTGGGACGAGGCAATAATTGCAGGTCGCCAGAACCAGGTGCGCGTAATTCCCGGAATCGAAGTGTCGACCAGGCAGCTGATTGGTGAGAACCGTTCGATTAGCGTTCACATACTTGCGTATCTTCCAGACCCCAAAAACTCAGCACTGGTTGAGGAGCTTGAGAAGACCAGGCGATCGAGAATTGAAAGAGCAAAAAATATGGTTGCTCTTCTGGCTGAGGACTATCCGATTACTTGGGAAATGGTCCTTGCGCAGATACCAGAGGGTTCCACGGTCGGACGACCCGCTTTGGCGGACACCTTGGTGTCAATGGGAGTTGTTCCCACGCGTTCGGATGCGTTCACCTCAATTCTTCACTCGCACTCGCGCTATTACGTTTCGGATTACTCGGTCGACACCACGGACGCCATAGCCTTGATTCGTGGTGCGGGAGGAGTGTCAGTGATTGCTCATCCGCTAATCGACTTCCCCGCCGGAGCGTCGATGACGGATTTACCCGCGGAATTTTTCAAGATTCTTATAGGTGCAGGGCTGAATGGCATCGAAATTGAGCACCGTTCCGTTCCGAAGCAAGCGAAGCAATGGCTGAAGAACTTAGCTGTGAAACACAATTTGATAACCACTGGCTCCAGCGACTACCACGGCATCGACGGGAAGGATAACCGGCTAGGTGAAAACCGAACTGAGCCGGCGATGCTTCAGCGAATCTTAGATCAGGCTTCTGGCTTTGAGGTTCCCTTATAGTTTCGGTTTCGGCTTCGATTGCGACTTTGTTGAGGCGCAGACTTGCTCGGTGCGCTTGACCTAGCAGGCTGACTAGAGGCGGGAGCTTTTTTGACAGCAGGCTGAGCTCTTCCGATTCGACCCTTCGTGCCAGGTTCGATACCGAGCTCCTCAAACAGGTGTGGTGAATTTGAGTAGGTTTCGGTGGGCTCTGGAACACCAAGATCAAGCTCACGATTAATGTGAACCCAGCGAGCTAAATCGTTCCAGTCAACGAAGGTAACGGCTACTCCCAGCTTGCCGGCTCTTCCGGTTCTTCCGGTGCGGTGTAGGTAGGCTTTTTCATCCTCGGGAACCGAGTAGTTTATGACGTGCGTCACATCGTCCACGTCGATGCCGCGGGCGGCGACTTCGGTGGCAACGAGAATCTCTTTCTTGCCTTCTCTAAAGGAAGCCATGGAGCGCTCTCTAGCATCCTGAGACATGTCTCCGTGCAATGGAGCAGCATTGAAGCCTCTATCGATTAGCTCTTCGGCCAACTTCGCGGACTGCCTCTTGGTTCGGACGAAAATAATTGTTTTGCCTCGGCCCTGAGCCTGCAAGATTCTGCCCACTACTTCGTCTTTATCAAGGGCGTGTGCTCGATAGACATACTGCTTGATGTCCGCCTTGGTTTTACCTTCATCTGGATCGCTGACACGTATGTGGATTGGGCGGTTTTGGTAACGACGAGCCAAGCTCAAAATCGCCGCCGGCATGGTCGCCGAGAACAGCATGGTCTGGCGTTGAGGAGGTGTTAGGGAAAACAGCTTTTCAACATCGGGCAAGAAGCCAAGGTCCAGCATCTCGTCAGCTTCATCCAGGACCATAAAAGTCACGTTGGAGAGGTTCATAAGTTTTTGTTTGGCCAAATCAAGCAGACGTCCCGGTGTGCCGACAACAATCTGTGCGCCACCTTCTAGAGCTGCAACCTGCCCTTCATAGGCTTTGCCACCGTAGATGGCCACCACCGTAGTTGGGCGGTTCGCTGTTGCAAGTATTAGGTCCTCAGAAACCTGAAGTGCTAACTCTCTGGTTGGGACAACCACTAGCGCCTGAACTCCAGGGGCTGGGTTTTCGCCCAGTGCCTGAATGAGCGGAAGGCCAAACCCAAGGGTCTTACCTGTTCCGGTTTTGGCTTGGCCGATGACATCGGTGCCAGATAACGCAACTGGAATAGCTTGTTCTTGAATTGGGAATGGACTGGTGATGCCTTTGGACTCTAGGGCTTCGCAGATGTCTGCATCTATGCCTAGTGATTTGAAACTCAAGTAATTCTCCGTATGTTTTTGGCTCTCGGTTTTCTACTCCTCGAGCTGAGCTATAAGCTTGCAAGGTGTTGGATTGGATACGCAAGATACGTAAGGTTTCGCAGAAGCTAACGCTTCCTTCGCGAGACGCAACTGCTGGTCGCAGTCAAATCCAACTCAACCCTGCCAAGCTTACTCCTTCGTCGGAAATCTATCTGTCTTCTTTATCTCAGTTGAATCTTGTGATCTCCGATCTTCTGCAGCAAGACTCCCTCAAGGCGCCCAACGCAAGTCAAAGCGAGGCTCAGGGTATTTTGGCAGGGTCCTACAGGGACCGCTCGAAACAGCTCGACGGTTTATTGATTCGACTTGGCGCAAGTCAAATGGAACTGCAATCGGATATCCGTGAGCGTCTCGAACAGCTAGTTATGCGAACAGAAGGTGCTGACTGGTTCGAAGACCTGATGAGGATTTATGTCGTTTTTGGAATACTTCAAGACGGCGCTTCGCAAGTTTCCAAAGGCTTACCTCCTGCAAAAAGGTTGAAAGTGGATCAACTTTTAGATTCGAAGAAGTTGGAAAAGTTTTGCCACCATCATTTGTCCGCCGGTATTGCCGCCGAACCAAGTTTGGGTCCAAGGCTGGCAATGTTCGGACGCATGGTGGTAGCCGATGCATTGCTGGAAATTCGAGATTCTGTCGACCTTGCGAAAGTTCTGCCAAATCCCGTCAAGGACGACATGGTCGCTCTTGCCAGGGAGCAGTTCAAGACACTTGAGCCATTTACGTCGGTGCTCATAGCCAAGCACACTGTCAGAATGGACCTACTGGGCCTTACCGCGTAGTCGGATACTCGCGAGCTCGTTAGCTTCTGTTGATTCGCGTTTTGCGACTAGGAAATTCGTACCGAACCAACCAGCCGCCGGCATCGTAAGCATGACAATGAACCATATCCAAGCGCTGGAATAGCTGAATCCAACCCAGGTCAAAATCAGCCACAGGGCGCTACCAGCAGACAATGCAATACTCACGGGCACTAATTTTCCGTAGTGGTCCGATTTTGCTAGGACGAAGGGCCCAACCATTGCCAGTATTGCTGCGTAGGCAATGATTATTAGGATTTCCATTAGGCCAAGAATCCTACGCGCCTTGTTTCCTCGGCGCCTATTTCAACGTATGCGATTGAAGATGTGGGAATCAGGATGATGCTGCCTTTTTCGTCGCTTAGTTGAAGCACGGGCTCGGAGGCTTCAATAGCCTTTTTTACCGTAGCCATCAGATCTTTGGCGCTCAGGCCTGATTCGAAGCTGATGTCTCTTGCGTTGTCTCTAATGCCGATTCTGACGTCCATTATTCTCCTTAGTCAAAATAAGGTTACGGCAAGATAAATGTCTGTAGAGCCAAATAGATTGATGACGTGAGAAATTCTTTTGAGTTGCACAATCCGGCCGAGATGGAACTTCCGGCTGAATTCGGTGATGTTGTGTCTGGCATGGATGCACTGGTGCTTGGATCTCCAGGGTCTGGTAAAACCAGCCTGATAAAGAATCTGGCGACGAAATTTGAAACTGATGGCTTGGGACCAAGTGAAGTTCTCGTAATAACCCCGCAGCGTGCCGCCGCAACCCGACTTCGAGACCAACTGGCTGTCAGCTCAAAAAAAGTAGCTATCTTGCCAAGGGCGCGATCAATCACTTCTTTGGCTTTTGAAATCCTGCAGTCGGAGCTCCCAGGCGTGAAGTTGGTCTCGGGAGCAAAACAGCAGTCACTTATTGCCGGACTTGTTTCCGAAGCGCTCGCAAACGGTGCAACCAAAAGTTGGGGTTTTGATGCCGCGAGCCTTGCACTGTCGGGCTTTCATAACGAACTTCGAGATTTGTTTGCAGTGTTGATTGAGAACCAAATAGACCAAGGCAAGCTCTTAGCGCTTCAAGAGAGTTGGCCTAAGGCGAATTTCCGCGCTGCAATTGATCTGTTGCCGGTTTACGTCGACGCCCTGCAAAAAAATAATCAAGTTGATCCTTCCCAGCTGATTGTGATGGCAACCAAATTTGCAGCCGGCGCAAAGAGCGCAAAGGTTGTTCTTGTCGATGACGCGCAGGACCTCTCGCTGGCTGGGGTTGAATTCATTCTGCAGCTGGCAGGCAGTTGTCAGCTGATCGCCTGTGGTGATCCGGATACTGCCTCTCTCGGATTTCGCGCTGCAGCGGGGGGCTTCGTATCTGAGCTCAGAAAAAAAAGAAAAAACCTTTTGGAAGTTGCGCTCACTGGTTATTGCAGCCAGCCAACGGAGGTCAATGGCCTTATGGCGCGGTTAGCTGAGCGCGTACCAACTTCCGAAGCCTTTCGACATCGACCCAAATCCGATGCGAAATCCAGCATTGACGAGTTTTCAGTCTTTGATAATCAGATATCGGAAACTGATTACCTTGCCAGTGAGCTTCGCAGGCTAAGAGTCACCAAAGGCTGGGATTGGGGGCAGATGTGCGTTGTTGCAAGAACCAGAGTGCAGCTCGATCAGCTTTCCAGTGACCTAGCAGCGAGATCGATACCTGTGAGAATCCTCGGCGTGCAGAAAGCGCTAAGAGATCAGCCGGCGGCCCGGTCAGTGCTCGACTTTGGCCAGCTAGTATTTTCCGAGCCAAAGCACTACCTAGTGACCGAGCTTCTAGGGTCCAGCTTGGTTGGCCTTTCAGTGATTCAACAGCGTCGGCTTTTTCGACAACTCTCGTCGCTGGAGCAATTTGAGGGCGTTACTCGCATCCAGATGCTCGAGTCGATATTTGAGGCTGAGATTGACTTTGACTCGAACGAAGTTGCCAGGCTGAATCGAGCAATCAAAGTGCTTGGGGATCTTAAGAATAAAAACGAGATGGGCGCCTACCAGTTCGTGAGCGCCATTTGGGCTCTCGCTCCAGCCGGGAAGCTCGCGGAACTCGCGAGGGGCGAGTCGGAGGTGGCTTTGGCCGCAAACCGTGATCTAGATGCAATTTTGGAGTTATTTGCTGCCGCAAACAGATTCGATCAGCAGCAGGGAATCGGTGCGAAGGCATTTTTAGCTGAACAGCTTGATGCTGCGGTGCCCGAGGACTCACTGGCACAAGTTGGATTGCGGGATTTGGTGGTTCTGGCCACTGCCTCTCAACTGTCCGGACTGGAATTTCAGGTCCTCGCTATGCCTCGATTGCAAGAGGGCATTTGGCCAAACCTTAGGCCCAGGAACTCATTGCTTGGGGCTAGCGGGCTCCAAGCATTCTTGACTGGAAGATCCGACGATCCCAGTAAGGCAGCCAGATCAGAGTTGGCCGACGAGCTTCGGCTGTTTTACAAGAGCCTGGGCGCAGTTCGGTCCAAATTGATGCTCAGTGCGATGCAAAGTGCAGACGAACAGCCTTCGCAGTTTTTCCAAATGCTAGGGCTTGGTCCAGCTGCCAAGCAGGTCAGTATCGAGTTTGATCCTCGCCGTTTAGTGGGAAGGCTCAGGGCCGAGCTGGTTGCTGGAGATGCGTCGGCAGCTCCGATGCTGGCGGCGTTGGCGCTAACGGGAGCGAGCGGTGCGCACCCTAGGAGCTGGCAGGGCCTGATTCCAATTTCAACTACCACCCCTGTAGTCACGGCGGATGAACAGCTTCGCCTGAGCGCATCAAGGCTCGACGCATTCGAGAAATGCCCACTTCATTGGTTCATAAATAATTTTGGCGGTGACGGCCAGTCCTTCGAGGCATCTATTGGGACACTGCTGCACTCCGCAATGGAGCTTGCGACAGACAGTGACTCGGTCGGGCAGTACGTCGAATCCAATTGGCACACTCTAAAGTTTGAAACCGAGTGGCTGGCCATGGCGGCGAAGCGCCGTGCGCTAAAGATGGTGGGCTACATGTCTTCCTATTTAGCGGGATCCAATCAGCTGGTCGCCATTGAACAGGGCTTTGAAATAGATCTTGGTCGGCTGGTTGTCGCTGGAAAAATAGATCGGGTGGAGCGAACCGAGGACGGCTTGATAGCCGCAGATCTGAAGACTGGGCAATCACCCAGCGCCAAAGAGACAGCCGAACACCGTCAACTTGCGCTTTACCAGCTTGGTCTTCGCGAAAGTTACGATGAACCGGTTGCCGGTGGCCGAATTATCTCGGTTGGCTCGGGTTCACTGAAGGTCCTGGAGCAGCCGGCTCTTGCCGGTGAGTTCCAGGAAAGAATCATGGAGCTTCTGTCCAGGGCTGAGAGCCAAATCGGTCAGGCTAGCTTCGTTGCGAACATTTCAGAGCACTGCACCGGGGACACCAAGTGTCAACTGCTGATTGCTAAAGCGGTGACTCATGGCTAAGTATTCAGCCCAAGAAATTTTTTCTGTTGTTTCAAGGCACAAGCTCACCGATGAGCAGGAAGCGGCGATCTCGTCTGCAAGCACAACGGCCCCCAGCCTCGTAATTGCCGGTGCAGGGAGTGGAAAAACTGAGTTGATGTCAGTCAGGACTCTCTACTTAGTGGCCAATGAGCTGGCAAGACCGAGTGAAGTCCTTGGCTTGACCTTCACCAGGAAAGCTGCAAGCGAGCTGGCTTCCAGGGTCCAATCTGGATTGGTCAAGTTGAGGGAGTCAAGCTATTGGCCGAAGGATTTAGGGGACGATTTTGATCCACCCAAAATAACTACTTACAACTCCTTTGGAAATGAAATTTTTAGATCACTTTCGTTACAGGTCGGCTTCGAGGCCGATGCTGTCCTGCTGACTGAAGCCGGTGCTATTTCGCTTGCCAGGGAGGTCGTTGCAAACGCTAGAATTTCGGAATTTTCAGAGCTTTTGAACTGGGACAAGACGCTCGATTACTTGACGGAAAAAGTCCTAAGTGCCAGTGGCGCGCTCACGGACAACCAGCAGTCAGCTGATGAGGCAATTAGCTACCTGCAAGATTTTGCTCAACAGATTGCAGCCCTTCCGCAGTCTGACAAGGGCGGCGAAGGGGTCTACGCCTACCACCAGACGCTATTGGATACGATGTACTCTTCCACTTTGGTATTTGAGCTGGCGGGGCAGTATCAAAGCCAGAAAAAACTCAGAGGACTGGTCGATTTTTCGGATCAGGTTGCCTTGGCGCTCAGGGCTCTTGAGAAGCAAGACCTTGAGCTTCCTCATAAATTCGTACTTCTGGATGAGTATCAAGACACCTCTGGCATTCAAACCATGTTGCTCTCAAGGCTGTTTGCCGGAAAGCCAGTTATGGCTGTGGGTGACCCCAACCAGGCGATTTACGGTTGGCGCGGCGCAAGCAGTGCGAACCTGAGTGGTTTTGCAGGCGACTTTGGCGCCGCTGAGCAGTTCTCATTGAGCACAAGCTGGAGATCTGGTCAGGCAATTGTGGATGCGGCTAATTTAGTAAGCGAGCCGCTTCAAGGTGGTTCATTTGTGAGCCCAGTAAGCCTGACTGCTGGGCTTGATCGAGACGGCAGCGTTTCGGCGATTGTCTGTCAAGACGATGTAACTGAAAGCGCCAAAGTGGCATTGTGGCTCTCGGAGAGAATGAGCGATGAAACCAGTGCCGCGGTTTTGTTCCGTTCAAAACAGGCGATGCGGCTATTTGCCGATGCTCTTGAAAATAACGGCCTCGAGGTCGAAATAACTGGGCTTTCGGGCCTGCTCGAGCAGCCAGAGGTGCTGGATCTCGTAGCCGGATTGCGGGTGGTCGCCGATCCCGAAGCTGGAGCGGAGCTCATGCGTATTTTGTCGGGTCCTAAATTCAGAATTGCACCAAGAGACATTGCCCAGCTGCATAAATTTGCTCGAAAACTTACCCGCATGCGAAAAGAAGTGACCGCAGAGATTCCGCTCACATTGGTTGAGGCTCTTGACGAAATTCGTAAACCTAGCTCCCGACAGTTTGCCGAGATTTCAGAGGCTGGCCTAGAGAGAATGATTCACGCCAGCGAATTATTTCACCTGATGAGAACACAGCTTTCCCTTGGTGTTAGCGAATTTTCTTGGGCCGTGGCGCGAGAGCTGGAATTAGACATCGAGCTCTATGCACACGCCCGCACCAAGTCACCGCTGGCAAACCTAGAGGGTTTTATTTCCCGTATTTCGGATTATGAAGTTAGCGCCCTGCGCCCATCAGTTTCAGGCCTACTGAGTTGGCTCGATTATGCGGTCAATAGTGAACGATTTGAAATGCCAAAAACTGGAGCTAAGGCCGGAGTTGTGCAGTTAATGAGCGTTCACGCGGCCAAAGGCCTCGAGTGGGACTTTGTGGCGGTCGCAGGTTTAGTGCAAGGATCTTTTCCGGTTGACTCTCGAGACTCAAAAGGCTGGCTGGCAATCGGCAAACTTCCTCACGAGATAAGGCAGGACAGCGACTGGATACCTCAACTATCTTGGCGTCAAGCAACTACTCAAAAGCAACTGAAGGCGGCTACTGAAGATTTTGCGGGGGAAAACAGGGCCAAGCATGATGTCGAGGAACGCAGGCTCGCATACGTTGCAATTACTAGGGCTGGTCGGGACCTTTTGTTGTCGGCCAGTTATTACAAGTCAGGAATCCTCAATTCGCGCCCCATTGCTGCCTATCTGGTGGAGTTGATTAGCGCTGGGCTTGCCCAATTGCTTGAACCAATTCCAGAACCAGCGATAGCAAACCCGCTTGCTAACCAGGCCCAAAGCGAAACTTGGCCCTCTGACCCGCTTGGCAATGGCCGCGCTTCTCAGCTCTCTGCTGCCGAGACTGTAATCAATGCCACACCGACAAAGGTGAGTCAGAGTCTGCAGCTGGCTGCAATTATCGAACAGGCCGAACTAATTAGGAACCCAAAGCAAGTTGAGCTTCCACTGCGGTTATCCGCGTCCAAAATTGTTCAGCTTCTGAATGAGCCGGAGGCCTTCTGGGCGCAGACCGCTCGCCCGGTGCCAGTGTCATTTTCGGAGGCTGCTGCAAGAGGAACACAGTTTCACGAGCACCTAGAGGAGGCGTTCGATTTGGAGGCTGATCTGGATATCTCCGATTGGCAAGAGCAAGATCAGAAACTGGGACGCGCTTACCTCGACTCTAGGTTCAATAATCTGGTGCCTTTATACGTCGAACAAGCGCTTGAGTTCGAACTCGGAGGAACGGTTGTTGTTTGCAAGCTAGATGCCGTCTATCGAACAGCTGATGGCTTCGAAGTTGTCGACTGGAAATCCGGTTCTTCACCAAAGTCAAAAGCGGAAGTGACTGATAAGGCAGTGCAGCTCGCGCTTTATCGGATTGGACTGTCGCGATGGCTTGGGGTTGGTGTCGAGAGGGTAAAGGCATCATTCTTTTTCGCGGGTGACGCTAAAGAGATATCGCCCGAGGTTCCATCTGAGGCGGAGCTGATCGAAAAGCTCGGGGCTTTTAGAAAAGCTCCTCTTCGTTTTTAGTTTCCAGGTCTGCATCCGTAATAAAGTCGGCTTCGAGGGCTTCTCTTTCTGCCAGGTCCGCATCTTGCTGCTGGATGAGCTCTTGGGTTTTGAGGTCTTCTTCTTGAAGACTAGAAGCGCCGCCTTTAGACTCCGCAGCTGCACTGGGCGACGCAATGCCGGCGAAACTCGAGGCCCTTAGGCTCCTAAGGTTGCCGCTCTCGAGCTGGTCGCGAAGTTCGGCAATCATGTTTTCGGCCTGACTGATTTCCTTCTCATCTTTATTGGCGATGCAGTAGACCAGCCAGCTGCCAAGCTCAAGTTCGGAGTAAAGCTGGGCGCGTTGACTAATGTTTTCGTCAGCAGTTTCTCTCGCCGCACGGTAGTTAAGTATCGTGTCCTCGAGGGTTGTCCTAAGGGCTCCGCCGGTTAGCCAACGAAGGTCCTCCGCGGGGTCACCGACCTTCAGGGAGCTCCAGCCAGAAAGGCCATTGACTTTCTGAAAACTGACCATGACTGTTTCTTGACTCACGTTTCCATGAATAACTGTTGGGTGAAAACGAAACAGCCCAATATCTTCGGTGGCGGCTTCCCATCTTGAAAGTAGGGCTGCCGGGACTCGGCCGGTCTGAGCAATACTGTCTATCTCGGCAACCTTGTTCCTCAAGATGCTTGCTGGGTCATACTCCAAGAGCCCGGCTTCTCTGATGATTTCCGGGCTGAGGTTATGGATTCGAGCTAGAACCTCACCTATGCTCTTGGAAAATAGACCGGGAGCATACTTTGCTAGGTCCGTGGTTTCCCCACCCAAGAGAGTAAGCAACAGGGCTCCGGCTCCATCGGAGTCCATACTTTGACCGATGAGTCGGGGGGTGTCCACGCCGAGGAGTTCCTGGTGCGGCTCAATGATTTTTAGAGCCTGTAGCTCTATGGCAACTTCAGATTCTCCGGCTGGCGTTGCAGGAATCAACAGCTGATAAGAGGCTCCATCTTGGTCCCAGAGCTGTAGCTGATCAATGTCAGGGTTAGTTTCGACCCTCCTATAGCTGCGAAAGGTGAACCCCGGGGCAGCATCGGCTGCCAGCGCGGCTAATATCAGACTAGGTCTTCCCACGATGACAGGTTAGATTGTGCACCGTGTTCTTGGGGTAAACGCCACGCGCAGCATAAGGATTGCTAATGACTTCAGATCTGACTCCGAGCCAGCTTTTGGCCGGACTAGATGACGATCAAGCTGCTGCTGCTCAGGCCCTGCAAGGCCCCGTCGCCATAATTGCCGGCGCAGGGAGTGGAAAAACTAGAACTGTCAGCCATCGCATTGCCTACGGTATTCAGACCGGCAGCTATGCCGCCAACCGAGTATTTGCTCTTACTTATACCAACCGCGCAGCTGCTGAACTCAGAACGCGACTCAGGTCTTTAGGAGCCCAAGACGTTGCGGTCAGAACATTTCATTCTGCAGCGCTTGCACAACTGCAATTTTTCTGGCCTCAACTAACAGACAGCTTTGCCCCGAAACTCGTCACTCACAAGGGGCCTCTTGTTCAAGAGGTTCTGGAGCAAATGGGTATTCGTGCAACTGCCGAATTAAAGTCGAGCCTGCAGGCGGAAGTCGAATACGTCAGGTACTCGATGCGGGATCTAGAGAGGTATCAAACTTCAAGACCCGAGGGCTCAAGCCTAGGAACTGAAAGATTCAGCGAATTTTTCCGTGCCTTTGAATTGCTCAAGCAGAAGCGACGCGTTATCGACTGGGAAGATGCCTTGTTGCTCTGCGTTGGAATGCTCAGAGACCAGCCCCGAATGCTGGCGCAAGTCCAACAGCAATATCGATTTTTCACCGTGGATGAGTACCAGGACATCTCGCCACTCCAGCAGGCCCTTCTCGAAACCTGGCTAGGAGAGAGGCAAGAGCTCTGTGTAGTCGGAGACCCAAGGCAGACCATTTATACATTTGCGGGTGCCCGAAGTGATTTTTTGACTGGCTTTCAGGACCGGTATGAAAAAGCGCAAGTTTTTGAGCTGAACCGAAATTATCGATCGAGCCAGGAAGTTGTTGCACTCGCAAATCGCGTCAGCCCCGCCACGCCTTTGGAGGCAATTCGCCAAGTTTCTGAAAAGCCTGTGTTTAGAACCTTTAAAAATGCCGGCGACGAGGCTGCTGGTGTAGTGCAGCAAATAACTGACTTCCTTGAAAACGGCGTCGGCCGCGCTGAGATAGCGGTCCTATCTCGAACCAATGCTCAACTCGTAAAAATTGAGCAAGAACTAAAAAAATACAGCATTGATTACCAAGTTCGCGGTTCCGGGAGGTTTTTTAAGCGGCCAGAGGTCATGCAGGGCGTGGGGGCTATTAGGGCCCTTCAGGCCTCGGAGGGCACAGAGCCGTTATTTATTGAGGTTTCCAAAATAATTTCTGCGCTTGGCTGGAAATCAAGAGCAGATAGGGATGAAAAGTGGCTCGCTCTGAACTGGTTTTTAGAGGTTCTTGAAGAGCTTGATCAGCCGAACTTGGACGAGTACCTTAGGGAACTAGACGAGCGGGAGCGCTCAGGTCATGAGCCAATGCGCGACGCGGTTATGTTGGCAACCATCCATGGAACGAAGGGTCTTGAATTTGCCAAGGTTTTTCTAATCGGCGTGAATCAAAACTATTTCCCCATCGGGTATGCCAAAACGGAATCCGAAATTGCAGAAGAGCAGCGACTTTTCTACGTCGCAATTACGCGAGCAAAGGACTTTCTTCAGGTCAGTTCAAGACTCGACAAGCATCCTTCAGATTTTATAAAGCGTTTCGGCAGCCACACTCCGACCAGTTAGCCTTACTCGTTACCACGTCTCCCGAGCGCTCTAGGCGGATCATGTCCAAGGGCTCCTGATTTTTTAGTCCATCTAGGTAGTTCAAGGACTTAGACAGTGCGATCCCACCGGAAAACAACAAAAGCGCACTATCCGCAAGATCACGGTCAAGGCTGGTCAACTGAGTCGCTATCTTGATCCAGTTGGGCAAGTTGTTTATTCGATGAAGTTCAATGCATCCGAGACAGGGAGTGACGCCTGGGATAACGATGTGAGAAATCTGCACCCCTGATTCGTCAAAGCAAATAGCTAGGTGTGGGACATCACGCGATAACCAAGGTTGGTAGTCCGAGGGCTTGATGATGTCGTGGCACACAAGAATCGCTAGATCTGTTTGGTCAAAGGCTGTGCTAACTCTGCTGTGCAGCTGAATATTCAGGTCATCCCCAAGGGATTTGGCAGCCCTGACTCGCTGCGTTCCCAGTAGGGACTGCGGGTAGCCCATTTCAAGAGCGTCTCCAGGTAAAACTTTTGAATGGTCATTGGTGAAGACATTTGAGACTGCGGAGGCGCTTAGGGCCTTGAGAAGGGTAAGACCAGTTCGGTCAAGCTTGGAGAGGAAAACGCGAAAGCTTTTTCTTGCTCGCAGAGTTTCCGCCGGATCATCGAGCCCTAAGAGGTAGAGCCTCATTATTTCTGAGAAGCGCCTAGAGATTTCATTTTCTGTGAAGGTGGGCATAAAAGACGATGTTCGAGAAAGCAGCGGTCCTAGGCGTTCGAGGAGTTCGTTGGTGGCATTCATGTCGGCGCTCGCCATTTTTGACAAAAGCGAGAGCTGGTTGTCGCTGATACCGGTCTCCAAGTGGTCCAATGCTCTGAATTGCGCATTGGAGAGGTTTGCCAGTACCACTTCGGAGTTGGCCCCGTACTGTCTTGTCGTATCGTCGATCCATAACCTTGCAAGGCCAGGGTTTATTTGTCTTACCACTTGAGGTAGTTTGCAGCCATCGAACTATTCCCGTGAGAGGTTCTCCACAGCCTGAAGCTAGGCTGCACGAATAAATTTGCGTTAGTCAGTCAGAAATTTGCGTAGCTCATCTTCGAAATCATCGCCATTATTTCTGATCCTGGCAATCAGTGAATCTGGATTCTCAATTTCAAGTGCGGTGGGCATTTGATCGGGGTGTGACCAAAGATCATCCGAAGCGTTCTTGCCGATATCAGCCACTACCCGTTGCCACATTAAGGTGGCTTCCCGCCTAAGCCGAGGTCGCATTTCAAGACCAAGCAGGGCCTCGAAGGTTTTGGCAGATGCTCCGCTGGTGGCTCGCTTGCGATTAAATATTTCAACCACTGCTTGGATGTTCGGCAGTCTTTTGGTTGCCTCCCGCGACGTCGCGTCGACCCAGCCTTCGATAAGTGCCAGAACAGTCTCTATGCGCTCCAAGGCTTGCTCCTGCTCTGGGCTTCTTGGCGACACCATCGCGCTGGCATCAATGATCTGCTCCATTGAACCTGGGTCAGTCGGGTCGATTCGAGAAGCAATTTCCTCGATGCCACTCAAGTCCACGCTGAGCCCGGCGGCAAACTCCCTTACCTGGGTGATGATTTGCTCTCGCAGCCAACTGGCTTGGTTGTAAAGCGAAGCGATTGCCATCTCACGAGTCGCAAGGTAAATAAGTACTTCACTCTTTGGTATCTCTAGGTCTTGAAGAAACTCTCCCAAGTTTTGAGCGATGATCCCGGGTCTGACGGTAAGAGGAATTCCAATTTCGCCTGAGAGCAATACTTCTGAGGAAAGCTTTCCGATGGCTTGACCCAGTTGCATGGCAAATATTGAGGCTCCGGCATTACCAATAAAGTTTTGAGCTGGTGCCAGCATCTCGCTTAGCTCAGGGGGTAGCGTATTTCCTAAGTTCTCATTTAGCGCTGCGGCCATGCTGTTGGCAACCGGCTCCGAGAGTTCTCTGAAAAGCGGCATCGCTTCTTGAGCCCACATTGACCGAGTCAGTTTTTTCGGTGAGTTCGGGTTAGTGAATTCGGTGGCCTCGCTTAGCCAGAGACGGGCCATATCGAAGGCAGTTTCCAGTTCGGCTTCTAGAACAGAATTTGCCGGCTTCTCAGTTTTCTTTGAAAGCTCGAGCGCTTGATTTAGGGCAAGCTTCCAGTTCACTGGTTCACCGGGTTCGCCCGTCATCCCCGACACTTGTCCAAAAAGGTCGCTCAGCATCGAGGGGTCTGCACTGAACCCGGCTATTTTGGCAAGATCTTGAGGGTCCAATTGGCCCGATTCCATCATCTTTCGAATCAGGCGTTCAAGCTCTTCGCGATTTGGCTGTTCTTCCAAGGGGCACCTCTTCTAATGAAAAACTACCCTGCCAAAGACGTGGAAGACTGCAAATCCGCTGCCAAGTTCCTTCTGTTCGCCTAGGGCGTTAGCGTCTTCGGCGCTATTACGGGCTGGACTGCCTAGCATTGGAGCAATGACTTTTTTCGATACACCGAAACCGCCCAAACGAAGACGCTTCGCTGTCTGGATCGGTCTTGGGGTGGCATCAATCGTGGCCGTTGGGCTTTTGGTCGTACCGACCGGTTTTGTAATCGAACGTCCCGGGCAAGTTTTCAATGTCATGGGGCAAATCGACGGGACGCAGGTTATTAGCTCCCAGGAGGTGGAGACATTTGAATCCGAATCGCGATTCGACGTAACTACAGTTTCTTTATTAGGCAACCGCGAATCGACACCGAGTTGGATTCAGGTTCTCTACGCATGGGCTGACCCCAATCAAGTTGTTTTGCCTCTAGACGAAATCTTTCCTCCAAGCTTTACGGCCGAGCAATTTAGAGCCGAATCTTCGCTGCAAATGGAAGTTTCTCAGCAGGATGCGATTGCTGTTGCTCTGAAAAAACTTGGTTATCCAGTCCCAAGGGCCCTGTACGTAAATACAGTCTTAGAGGGCGCCCCATCCTCTAGAATTTTGATTGCTGGCGACCTGATTACCGCGGCTGGCGGAGTTCCGGTCGATACGTTCGACGCATTCAAAGCGCAAATCCAGCTGGCTAAAAGCACTCCTTTACTAATAGAAGTCATCAGGGATGGGCAAGAAACCTCCCTCTCTGTGACACCGTCACTGAACGGCGAAGCCTGGGTCATAGGCTCAATGATCGGGTACACGTACAATTTCCCATTTGAACTTGACCTCCAACTTGGAGACGTTGGTGGACCAAGCGGTGGGCTGATTTTTAGCCTGGGAGTCCTCGATGCCCTAACTGAGGGGTCCCTGGCCGGAAACGTACACGTGGCAGGTACTGGCACCATTGACCCAGAGGGTAATGTGGGGCCGATTGGTGGTATTGCGCTAAAAATGCTTGGTGCCAAACAGGCCGGTGCGGAGTTGTTTTTGGCCCCCTCGGCAAACTGCCAAGAGGCCATTGGCCAGATTCCCAGTAACTTGACAGTTGTGTCGGTGAGAGACTTGACTGAAGCTCTTGAGAAAATAGAGATGTTTGCCAACGGTGAACAACTACCAGCAATGCAATGTAATAACTAGGAGATAAAGATTGTCTGAAGCACAAGCAAAACCGCAGCGAAGAGTATCCCCGCTGTCCATCGCCTTTGGAATCTTGGCTGTAATAGTTTTTGCGCTAGTGAGTGCTGCAGGGATTTACACCGATTGGCTCTGGTTCAGGCAACTTGACTTCGAAGTGGTCTTCTTCACTCAAATAGTCGGTCAGATAGTGGCATTCCTAGCCGGTTTTGTCATTATGACCCTGCTGGCCTCAATTGGCCTGATGACTGCGTGGCGCTCTCGCCCGGTCTACCTAAAGATGCCGGATGAGTCCCCATTCCAGGCTTATCAACAGCTGCTTGAGGGGCTAAAAAAAGTAATCATGCTTGGGCTGCCAGCCCTTCTTGGTGTTTTCGGCGGCCTAATCGCCGCGCGCGAATGGCAGACCGCGGCCCTGTGGCTAAACGGTGGTCCGTTCGGTGTAACCGACCCTCAGTTTGGGTTGGATGTCGGTTTCTTTGTTTTTGATCTTCCGTTTTACGGCTTCGCAGTCAGCTACGTGTCAGGCGGTATTTTCCTAGCCGCTCTGATTAATGCCGGTGTTCATTTGATTTTTGGTGGTATCCGCTTCTCGGGTCGAGAAGTTACCGTGTCGAAGCCGGCTCGTATTCAGCTTTCAATCTTGATTGCGACCTACTTTATCCTCCAGGGCTTGAGCCTCTGGCTGGACCAGTACGGGACCGCAACCAGTGCCGGCGAACTCTTTACTGGAGTTACCTATACGGATGACAATGCTGTCATCCCCGGATTGCAAATCTTGGCCCTTATTTCCCTAGCGGTAGCGGTGGCGTTCATCGTCACGGCCGTCCTTGGGCAGTGGAGAGTTTCGATCATTGCGACTGCATTGATGGTTGCAAGCTCACTAGTCCTTGGTGGGCTCTACCCTTGGATTGTTCAAACCTTCCAGGTGGTGCCTAACGAGAGGACCCTAGAGGGGCCTTACTTGCAAAAGAACATAGATGCGACCAGGGTCGCTTATGACTTGGACAAGGTCGAAGTGGTCGACTATGCGGCTAACGTTATCCCGGAACCCGGAGCTCTCCGAAACGATGCGAGGACGACCTCGTCTATCAGAATTATGGACCCGGCTTTAGTCGGTGACGCTTTCCGTCAGCTCGAGCAGTACCGTCAGTACTACAGCTTCCCGAACCGCCTGCACGTTGATCGTTATGCCATTGACGGCGAGTCTCAGGACACCGTGATTGCGGTTCGCGAGTTGAACCAAGCCGGACTTGGTGACTCACAGTCTTGGTACAACTCATCGGTTGTTTATACCCATGGATTTGGTCTGGTTGCGGCCTATGGAAATAAGGTCGACAGTGACGGTAAGCCACTGTTTTTCCAGTCGGGAATTCCAAACGTTGGAGACCTTGGCGATTTTGAGCCCAGGATTTACTTCGGTGCGAATTCACCGACCTATTCGATTGTCGGCGCTCCCGATGGAGCCGAGCCTTTGGAGTTTGATTTCCCGGCTGGCGAGGGTGACAGCAACGAAACCTACACAACCTTCAACGGTAATGGTGGACCTTTAGTGGGGAACATCTTCACTAGAATCGCGTACTCATTGAAATTCCAAAGCGAGCAGATTCTGCTCTCCGATGCAATCAACCCTGAGTCGCAAATTCTCTACAACCGTTCTCCTGCCGAGCGAATCGCAGAAGTTGCGCCATATTTGACCGTAGACACCGAAATTTATCCGGCAGTTGTTGACGGGCGAGTTAAGTGGATTGTTGATGGTTACACAACCACAACTCAGTACCCGTATTCGAACCTAGAGTCATTCAATCTTGCGATTCTGGATTCTTCTTCTGAGACTTTCAACAGGGACACCTCTCAGGTGAACTACATCCGAAACTCTGTGAAGGCTACCGTGGACGCTTATGACGGCTCGGTAGATCTCTACCAGTGGGATGACGAAGATCCTCTGCTATCGGCGTGGATGAAGTTATACCCGGACACCGTGCAGCCAAAGTCCGCAATGTCGGGCGATCTAATGGCTCATGTTAGATACCCATCCGATCTATTCAAGACTCAGCGTTCGGTTCTTGGTAGCTACCACGTGAAAGAAGCTGGAGCCTTCTACTCTCAGCAGGACGCCTGGATGACGCCAAATGACCCTGTGGAGGGCACGGGGCTTGGATCGCTTCAGCCGCCTTACTACTTGACGATGCAGACTCCCGGTGAAACAGACAGCGCGTTCTCGCTCTACTCGACCTTCATTCCTCAGTCCACCGGTGAGAGCACAAGAAATGTGCTGACTGGATACTTGATTGCGAACGCTGACGCGGGTAGTGAAGCTGGCAAGGTGAGTGACAATTACGGCAAGCTGACATTGCTCAGCCTGCCAAGGGAGACCGTGGTTCCAGGACCGGGTCAGGTGCAGAACAACTTCAATGCTGACAGCGATGTGTCATCGCTTCTGAACATCCTTCGACAAGGTTCGACCAACGTTATAAGCGGAAACCTGCTTACGCTTCCCGTTGCTGGTGGACTGCTGTATGTCCAGCCTGTCTACATCGAGTCAACTGGTGAGACTAGCTACCCGTTGCTTGAAAAGGTACTGGTTGCATTTGGTGATCAGATAGCTTTCGAGGACAGCCTAGATCAGGCTCTTGACGCCCTGTTCGGCGGCGACTCCGGATTTGATGCCCCAGTAACCGACGGTACTGCCGACGATACTGTTGCAGAACCTGCTCCTACCGATTCCGGCAACGCCGCTTTGAACGCTGCCTTGACTGCTGCTAACAAGGCTTTGTCTGACAAGCAAGCCGCTTTGGTGGCGGGCGACCTAGAGGCATTCGCAAGGGCAGATATTCGATTGACCAGGGCTATTGAGGACGCTTTGTCAGCGTTAGATTAACCACCGAAAACCTGCTAGTGTAGGGACTTCGCCGCGGGGTGGAGCAGTTCGGTAGCTCGCCGGGCTCATAACCCGGAGGTCGTAGGTTCAAATCCTGCCCCCGCAACTAGTGAAAAACCCCTGAACCTAATAAGTTCAGGGGTTTTTTTACGCTGTGGATAATGCAAATCCGATATCTAAGTTTTGCTCTATTTTTTAGCCATGAATATTTTCCTGAACCTCCCAAGATCGGCCAACTAAATGCTGATCGAGTTTTCAATTTTGCTGGCGGCTAGTACTTGCCAACCGCACAGCAGTACCGCGGATAGCTTTACAATTTGCGCCGAGAAAGCTGAACAGAGCTCCTCTAAAACCCGCTCGAGCACGACTGGAAATGTGCCAGAGGCTGAGCCCATGCGGCTCTGTTCCTATTACCTAAACAACTCGATCGACTCTCCAACCGAGGGCGTAATTACCGCATGGGTTCCGGTGGGCGCAAGAAGTTGCATCGGTGATGCCCTGCCGGAGCCCAAAGTGGCGTCGAAAACTAGCGTTGTTGAAAGTTCAAGTGGGCTTCGGGATTCTTTAACAAGTTTTTCTAATCGTCCATTTGCCTCTTGGGTCCCAGGAGATGAGCTGGAGATTTTTGAATTTGGGCAATTCGATCTGGAGGTAAATAACCGGACGACCACCGGCCATCTTCTTGGGCAAACGGCCCAGATTCGATTCACTGCCAGCTCGACTTCTTGGTATTTTTCTGACTCAGTCACTCTTTCGGGCAGATCCGTCTCAAAGTCCTTTCAGGCCATCGGTTCATTTTCTGCAGTGGCAAAAGTTACCTATCGAGTTGATTATCGAATGCTTGGTCGCAACTGGGTTACTAATGCCGCGACCGTATCGCTTTCGTCAAATAAGTTGGCGATTGAAGTCACCGAGCCACCAAGGAGGACTCTTTTGATTTTGTAAGGAAATTTATCAGCCGGGACTCATACAATCCTCAGCGTTGTTGACCATAATCAGGTAGACAACGAAAGGTTTTATAAATGTCTCAGTGGAATCGCTCTGGAGAGAATCAATTTAGCTTCAGCCAGCCATACCTTGCGCCTCAGCAGCCTCCGGTCAAAAAGAGGAGGCGTAGCCTACTTCCCATGGCAGCCCTCGCTCTTGGAGCCGCCCTTGTCGGCGGCATTATTGGCTCGAGCGGGCTAACGCTTTCGGTTGCAAACCTGAGTCAGCCCGCTCCAATAGTTGTAAATAACGCAACTGAGGTGAATTGGGTCACGGGTGCAGCAGCGGCAGCTTCCCCTTCCGTGGTTACTCTGGCCGTAAACTCAGCTTCTAGTGGTGGATCGGGTTCCGGAGTGGTGCTCACTGAGGACGGTTACATTCTGACCAATGCGCACGTGGCAACTCTTGGTGGACTCACCGAAACTGCCGCCATCTCGGTAATGCTCTGGGATGGACAGGTACTTCCAGCTGAGTTAGTTGGTTTTGATTCCGTCTACGACTTGGCGGTCTTGAAAATTGAAGCTGCCGGGCTCAAGCCAATTGTCTTTGCTGATTCGACTGCTCTAAATGTCGGGCAGAATGTGGTGGCAATCGGTGCACCGCTTGGGCTTTCCTCGACGGTAACTCAGGGTATTATTTCAGCCCTAAACAGGACAATCCAGGTTGCGAGCTCCGAAGTAACCGATGATCCGGGGCTTCAGTTTTATACCGGAAGCGGTGGAAACCCGATTTCACTTCAGGTGATTCAAACCGATGCCGCGATTAATCCTGGTAATTCGGGTGGTGCACTTGTGAACAACAGCGGTGAGTTGATCGGAATCAACGTGGCAATCGCCACTGCCGGATCTGGAACCTCAGGAAGCATAGGAGTTGGATTCGCTATTCCGTCAAACACGTCCGAAAGAATCGCGAATGAAATTATCGAAACTGGCTTCGCGACCCACGGCTTGCTCGGTGCACTTGTAAGCGACAGCCGAGAGGCGACAGGTGGATTCTCGAATGGCGCTTATGTAGAAGGAGTTAGCGATGATGGTGCAGCGAAGGCCGCCGGCATCATGCAAGGTGACATAGTTACTGTTTTCGCGGGACAACGCGTTGAGGGTGCGAGCGACCTAACTGCTTTGGTAAGAGCAGAGCCCGCTGGGGCCGAAGTTGAGATTCAAGTAATTCGAGATGGCCAGAAGTTGGTTTTCAAGGTGACACTTGGCAGCGCTGCTGACCTACAATAAGTTGCTATGAGCGATTTAGATTCTGGAACAACTCTCGATAAAGAGAGGGTTGAACAATTTGATCAGGGTGACCACGAGCGTTACTCTCACTACGTAAAAAAGAACAAAATTGTCGAGTCGGCTGTCCTGGGAGATCCAGTACTTGCCCTATGCGGCAAAACGTGGGTCCCAAGCCGAGATCCAGGTAAGTTTCCAGTTTGCCCGGACTGTAAAAAGATTTACGAAACGTTCAAGGGCGACTAAACAAAGTAGGTGGGGATCGCGGGGTCACCATTTGACAATCTGAATCCAGAAGCATTCAGCTCAGATATTGCCATTTTGTGATGATTTCTTGCCGCAAAGACTCCCTCAGTCCCCATGGCAACTGAGGAGCACTCCCCGTCTTCAACCAACTGGACCTGAAGAGGCCTTCCTTGAGAATCTCCACCGACTAGCTCCGCGGTTGCAATACTGCCTTCGATTTTTCTGCTGGCAAACTTTTTGCCGCCCCTGTTGGCTTTCGACGTCGAAGTTTTCGCAACATCGACCCAGCCGTCTCCGTCGGAGTGAGCCACGAGCTTATAAACGAATCCGACAGTGGGATGCCCGGAGCCGGTAACCAAAGATGTGCCTACGCCGTATCTGTCCACTGGTGCTGCCGCCAGAGCTGCGATTGTGTATTCGTCCAAGTCACTGGTGACGACTATTTTTGTTTCAGTTGCACCCAGTGAGTCCAGCAGGTGGCGGACCTTGCTGGCGGCCATGGAAAGATCGCCGGAGTCGATCCTCACGGCTGCTATTTTTCCTTCGGTTAGCCTGACGGCTTCCCTCACGGCTGGTTCTATCTCGTAGGTGTCGACAAGCAATGTGGTTTCAGCACCCATGGACTCAATTTGAGACCGAAAGGCTTCGGTTTCACTGTCGTGTAGCAAAGTGAATGAGTGGGCGCTGGTTCCCATCGTTGGGACCCCCCAGCTCCTTCCTGCCTCCAGGTTGCTCGTGGCATCAAAGCCGACAATGTATGCAGCTCGAGCTGCCGCTACTGCCGCGTGTTCATTGGCACGTCTTGCACCCATTTCAGCCAAATACCGGTCTCCAGCCGCGTAGCGCATACGGGCGGCCGCACTTGCCACAGCGCTGTCATAGTTCAAAATTGAGAGTATTACTGTTTCCAGAATTACCGCTTCTGCAAAGCTTCCTTCTACCCTAAGAACTGGAGAGTTGGCGAAGAAAAGCTCGCCCTCTTGGTAGCCAAAGATGTTCCCGTTGAACCTAAAGTTCTCAAGCCAGGCAGCAGTCGAGTCATCGACTATTTCGTTTTTCAGAAGGAACGCAATCTCCTCCTGCTTAAATCTAAAGTTTCTGACGGCATCCAACAGGCGGCCGTTGCCAGCAAGGACGCCAAACCTGCGTCCAGCAGGTAACGACCTAGTAAAAACTTCGAAAACTGTTTGGCGGTTCGCTTTTCCTGAGCGCAGCGCAGCTTGAACCATAGTCAGTTCGTAGCGATCCGTTAGTAAGGCTGTTGTCACGACACCAGCCTACCTAAGCCACAACGTCTATTGCACCTCGGGCCTACACTTGTGGGGTGGATGCTAGAGCTATTGGGGTTTTCGACTCGGGAGTCGGTGGACTCACTGTTGCCCGGGCGATTATCGATCAGCTTCCAAATGAATCTATTCATTACGTGGGGGACACCCTGAATTCGCCCTATGGGCCAAAGCCGCTTTCCGTGGTGCGCTCATTGGCACTCGAGGTTATGGACGACCTCGTCGCCTCCGGAGTGAAAATACTGGTCATAGCCTGCAATTCGGCTTCGGCAGCAGTGCTCAGAGACGCCAGAGAACGCTATACAGCAGGGCTTGGGGTTCAGGTGGTAGAGGTGATTCAGCCGGCCGTGCGGACAGCAGTTGCGACCAGTGGAAATAAAAAAATCGGCGTAATCGGCACCAGCGCGACTATTTCTTCTCGTGCCTACGACGACGCGTTTGCAGCCGCAGTTGACTTTGAAATCAACAGCGTTGCTTGCCCTAGCTTTGTTGATTTAGTCGAGCGAGGAGTCACGTCGGGCCCTGAGGTTGTTGAGGCCGCAACTAAGTATTTGGCTCCGCTGGTTAGGGCAGGAGTCGACACTTTGGTTTTGGGCTGCACGCACTATCCGCTGTTGCAAGGAGTCTTGGGCTACGTAATGGGAAAAGGTGTAAACCTTGTTTCTTCGGCTGACGAAACGGCGAAGGACGTTTTTCGGGTCTTAACAGAGCACGATTTACTCGCGCCGCCTGGAAACCAGGCGAAGTATGATTTTTTCGCCACCGGTGATGAACAAGAGTTCGGTTTGCTGGCGCGGCGATTCTTGGGACCTGAAGTGACCAAAGTGCAGCATCTAGAAAGAAAGAGTATTAATGACTAGGCAAGACAATAGAACCAACACGGAACTCAGGCAGATTAGTTTCGAGAGAAACTTCACCGTGCACGCTGAGGGTTCCTGTCTCGTCTCTTTCGGGAACACTCGAGTCTTGTGCAATGCCTCTTTCACCGAGGGCGTTCCTCGCTTCAAAAAAGGCTCCGGAGAAGGCTGGGTCACGGCGGAGTATTCGATGCTGCCAAGAGCCACGCATACTCGATCGGACAGAGAGAGCGTAAAGGGTAAAATTGGCGGTCGAACCCATGAAATCTCTCGACTGATAGGCCGCTCTCTGAGGGCAGTAATAGACGTGAAGAGCCTAGGTGAAAACACCATAGTTTTGGACTGCGACGTGTTACAGGCGGACGGTGGGACCAGGACAGCTGCAATCACTGGAGCGTTTATTGCTCTGGTGGACGCTGTCAATTGGGGAAAGCAAAACGGATTTATTGCAAAATCGGCGACCCCATTACTGGACACAGTTTCGGCAGTCTCGGTAGGCATCGTGGGCGGAGAGCCGATGACCGATCTGGCCTACGTTGAAGACGTTCGGGCTGACACCGACATGAATGTCGTCGTTACAGGCAGGGGGTTATTCGTTGAAGTTCAGGGAACTGCCGAAGCCGCACCGTTTGATAAAAGCGAGCTTGATGCCCTGTTGGCGCTGGCGTTGCAATCAACCAGTGAGCTATCTGCAATGCAGAAAGAATCGCTGGGATCGATTCTGGAGACTCGCTGATGGAGCTGATTTTCGCCACCGGAAATAAGCACAAGCTTGCCGAGGCGGAATTCATTCTCGGAGCGTCATTGCCTCAGCTCAAGCTTTTGCCACACGAAGGACCAGAGCCGGTTGAAAGCGGAGTCACTTTTTTGGAAAATGCGGCAATCAAGGCTCGTGCGGCCTTCGAAGCTACAGGTCAACCGTCTTTTGCTGACGATTCCGGCATTTGCGTGGAGGTGATGGGCGGCTCCCCGGGCATATTCTCTGCAATCTGGGCCGGTGGACGAGACGACGCGGTAAACAGGCAGTTGCTTCTGGATCAGCTGACGGACATTTCGTCTGAGCATCGAACTGCGTCTTTTGTCTGCACCATTGCGCTTGTTGAAGCGTCTGGGGAGACTTTTTTTACCGGAGTTTGGCCAGGATCAGTAGCAATGCGCGTTTCTGGTGATGGAGGCTTCGGTTACGATCCAGTGTTCATTCCGGAGGGTTTTGAGGTTACGGCGGCGCAGCTTGAGCCCGAAGTGAAATCCAGCCTGTCCCACAGAGCAATGGCGATGAACCAAATGGCGAGTTTTCTGTCCAAGAGGTAGTGCCCCCAGCAGGATTCGAACCTGCGCTCCCGCCTCCGGAGGGCGGTGCTCTATCCCCTGAGCTATGGGGGCCCGGGGTTATGCCAGCTTACTAGGCGAGCAACTGAAACCTGCTTCCAGGTGCCGAGGGTTAGCGATTCTGAAAACGGGCCAGAACGCTGTGATGCTCTAAGTTGATTTTGACACTCGGTATCGTTCAAGAGACGAATGTTTTTTGACGCGGTGCTTGGGAGGCGAAGCCACGCCGTAAAGACCATTGAGGGTATGATTTAGGTTCACAACGGCTCGTGTAAAGCGCCTCACCTTGCCTAAATCTAGGAAATAGCCATGACTCCAGAACAGCTATCTAGTGCGATTCTCAATGCACTTAGTGAGCTGATGGCTGAGGGGGAACTGGCCAGGGCCGAAATTCCAACCTCTGTGGTTGTCGAACGCCCCAAGAATCGCGACCACGGCGATTGGGCGACGAACGTTGCGATGCAGTTGGGTAAGTCCTTCGAAATGACACCTAGGCAATTCGCCGAAATTCTCGCTGCAAAACTGGAAACAGTCGACGGCATCTCCAAGGTGGAAATAGCAGGCCCCGGTTTCATTAACTTGTTCGTTTCGACGGGGGCTTCCGCGTCGCTTGTCAAAAACATTGTCGATCTTGGCGCCGACTTCGGAAGGGGCGACAGCATGGTCGGCGTAAGGCTGAACCTTGAATTTGTCTCGGCGAACCCTACTGGCCCAATTCACCTGGGTGGAACTCGTTGGGCCGCGGTCGGAGACTCTTTAGCTCGAATTTTTGATTTTTGCGGAGCCGATGTCACTCGAGAGTATTACTTCAATGACCACGGTGGCCAGATTGACAGGTTTGCTAGGTCTTTAGTTGCCGCAGCAAAAAATGAACCAGCTCCTGAAGATGGTTATTCTGGACAATACATCCTCGACATTGCTAAAAACGTTATGGATCGAGCCGGAAATGACCTCCTCAGTCTTGAGCCTGAAGCAACTCAGGAAGCATTTAGGTCTGCTGGCGTGGAGCTCATGTTCGCTCAAATTAGACAGTCGCTTCATGGTTTTGGCGTTGATTTTGATGTTTTTTTCCACGAGCACTCGCTGTACGAGTCCGGGGCCGTCGAAAAGTCAATCCTCAGGCTTGGCGAGAAGGGGCACACATTTGTCGCGGAGGGTGCAACCTGGTTGCGCTCGAGTACCTTCGGAGACGATCGCGATCGTGTGATTGTGAAATCTGACGGCTCCAATGCTTACATCGCTGGCGACATTGCCTATTACCTGGACAAGCGAGAACGCGGCTTCGACCAGTGCATTTATATGCTGGGCGCAGATCATCATGGCTATGTTCAGCGCATGATGGCTATTTGCGCGGCTTTTGGCGATACGCCCGGTCAGCAGATGGAAATCTTAATCGGGCAAATGGTGAATTTGGTTCGAGCGGGTCAGCCGGTGAAAATGTCTAAGCGTGCTGGAACGGTAATAACCATGGAAGACCTGGTCGATGCGGTCGGCGTTGATGCCGCCAGATATTCGCTGGCTAGATCATCGATCAACTCAAGCCTGGATGTTGATCTAGAGGTTTTGACAAAAAAGACAAACGATAATCCAGTTTTCTATGTTCAATATGCTCACGCGAGGACCAGGCAGGTTTCCAAGAATGCCTCAGCTCAGCTCGTGGAGCGCAATGAGTTTGTTCCAGAAGCCCTGTCACATTTGAGCGAGCAAAATCTTATTGCTCAACTTGCTCAGTTCCCTCAGGTGGTCGAAACCGCAAGTCAATTCCGTGAGCCGCACCGGGTCGCCAGATATCTGGAAGAATTGGCGGGTACCTATCACCGTTTCTACGACCACTGTCGAGTAATTCCACTCTCGGGGGATCCTGTAGAAACTGTGCATCGGTCCAGGCTTTGGCTCAACGACGCTTGTACACAAGTGCTTGCTAATGGACTTGGGTTACTTGGGGTTAGCGCCCCGGAGAGGATGTAGCTATGAAGAATCCGCTCACGCCTAAGTGGCTGGAGACGCCAGTTGACCTTTCCGAGCTGGACCCAAGAATTTGGCCGAGAACTGCAAAGCGCAATGAACGTGGTGAGCTCTTAGTTGGTGGCCAAACTGCTTCGGACCTAGTTCGCCAGTTTGGCTCTCCGCTATACGTTGTGGACCAAGAGGATTTTGAGTCGCGTCTTATGAGCACGCGCAGAGCCTTTTCAGATGCTGCCCAGAAAATCGGCACGACCGCTAAGTGCTATTACGCTTCAAAGGCCCTTTTGACAACCGAGGTGGTTAGGTGGGTTGACCAAGCTGGTCTTTCGATAGACGTTTCAACGAGCGGAGAGCTTGCAGTGGCCTTGGCTGCGGGAATTGAAGGACCGCGAATCGGACTTCACGGGAACAATAAGTCACTCGTTGAGATCGGCCGGGCTATTTCTGCTGGAGTGGGGGCTATTGTCATTGACTCGGAATTAGAGATCGAGCGCATTGCTTCGGTCGCTAGCGCTCAGGACAAGGTCCAAGCAGTTCGATTGCGCGTAAACACCGGTGTCCACGCATTTACCCATGAATACTTGGCAACGGCGCGTGAGGATCAGAAATTTGGCATTGCGCTAGTTGACGTGCCAGACATGGTCGCGAAGATTCGGTCCCACTCGCAGTTAAAATTTTTAGGGCTTCACTCGCACATCGGATCCCAAATCTTCGTCGTCGATGGCTTCATTGCTGCGGCTGAGCGCCTGCTTGACGTGCACGCGAAGCTTCTAGCCGGTGGAGATGTGCCCGAACTAAATCTCGGTGGGGGTTTTGGCATTAGCTACACGCAGGCCGATCGGCCGTTGCCACTTGATGAAATGGCGGGAAGAATAACAAACGCTGTTGCCCAGAAGTGTGAGCAGCTTGGAATTCCGGTTCCCGCGCTCGCGTTCGAGCCCGGCAGGGTCATTGCCGGCCCGGCCGGAATAACAATTTACTCCGTTGGAACCCTCAAGGATGTCCAAGTAACGGATCAGGGTGCCGCGGCGTCCAGGAAGTATGTAAGCGTTGATGGCGGCATGAGCGACAACATTAGGTCGGCACTTTACGAGGCCGAGTACAGCGCGACAATTGCCTCGCGCTCGTCCGACGCCGAAGCAACGCTGAGCAGAGTCGTTGGTAAGCACTGCGAGTCAGGCGACATCGTCGTGAGGCATGCATTGCTGCCGGCCGATGTCTCGGTTAATGATTTGCTCGCCGTGCCAGCAACTGGAGCGTATTGCTTTTCGCTATCGTCTAACTACAACTATCTGCCTAGGCCAGCTGTTATCGCAGTCAAGGGAGGCAGCGCCAAGGTGCTCATCAGGGCGGAGACCGAGAGAGATTTGCTAGGACGAGATGCCGGCTATGAGCCAGGAGAGGCTTAGAAATGCAAAGCGCGTATAGACCAATCAGAGTTGCCCTATTGGGTGCAGGCTCGGTCGGGTCACAGGTGGCTAGGTTGCTACTTGAGAACTCTGAAGAGCTGGCAAGCCGAGTGGGAACGACCCTCGAACTCTCGGGCATTGCGGTGAGAAACTTAGACGCAAAGCGAGATTTTGATTTGCCTGAGGGGCTGCTGACCGAGGATGCGGAATCGCTGATTCTTGGAAGCGACATAGTAATAGAACTTATCGGAGGCATTGAGCCAGCCAGGTCTTGGATAAAGCTTGCTCTCGAGTCCGGTGCTGACGTTGTTACGGCCAATAAGGCCCTCATTGCAGCCCACGGGCCGGAATTGTTCGGATTGGCCGACCAGCTTGGCGCCCAGCTGTACTTTGAGGCCGCGGTCGCAGGAGCAATACCGATTATTAGGCCGCTGCGTGAGTCTCTGGCTGGCGACAAAATAAATCGCGTCATGGGTATCGTCAACGGCACGACAAACTTCATTCTGGATCGCATGGAGTCAACCGGCGCTGAGTTTGGTGACGCTCTGGAACTTGCGAAGAAGCTTGGTTACGCCGAAGCCGACCCAACCGCAGACATTGAGGGCTTTGACGCTCAGAGTAAGGCGTCGATCATCGCGTCCTTGGCTTTTCACTCAGAGGTTCCGGTCGAGTCCGTTTATCGCGAGGGAATAACAAAGATCACTGCCCAACAAATTAACGCTGCTCGCACAGCCGGTTACGCAGTAAAGCTTCTGGCTATTTGCGAACGCGCCTCAAGTGGGGAAAAAGAAGGAATAGTAATTAGAGTTCACCCGACTTTGATTCCGTTATCGCACCCACTTGCCGCGGTTCGTGGAGCTTACAACGCCGTTTTTGTTGAAGCAGAATCGGCTGGGGAGTTGATGTTTTATGGCGCAGGGGCCGGTGGCAAGGAAACCGCGTCGGCGATTCTTGGCGATCTGGTCAGTGCAGCTAAACGCCATTTGGCAGGAGGCCCAGGCCTCGCGGACTCAACCCATGCGGATTTAGAGATTCTTCCGGTTCAGTCAGTGGTTACTAGATTCCAAATTACTCTCGAGGTGTCTGATGAGGCGGGAGTACTGGCGTCGATAGCCTCAGTTTTTGCCGAGAACGGTGTCAGCGTCGAGACGGTTCATCAGAGCCCGGCGGACAAAGACGCGGCCGCAGTGCTAACCGTGATGACACATGTGGCATTGGAATCCGATCTAGAAAAAGTTGTAGTTGCCCTCAGTAAAAATGTGGCGGTCGTAAACGTGAACTCGGTAATCCGGGTGGAGGGACTCTGATGGCGCACCAATGGCGGGGAGTGATTCGCGAGTACATGGATCGGCTACCATTTGAAACCGGTGACCCGATTGTGACTCTGGGCGAAGGCGGAACTCCTCTAATCGAGGCTCCTGCTCTTGCGAAATTGCTAGATGTGGGCAATGTCCACCTCAAATTTGAAGGAATGAACCCGACCGGATCGTTTAAGGACCGAGGGATGACCACCGCAGTGTCAAAGGCAAAAGCCCATGGCGCTAAGGCGGTGATAGCTGCATCAACGGGGAACACCTCCGCAGCCGCGGCCGCCTACGCTGTCAAGGCGGGGATGCAGTCAGTCGTATTGGTTCCGGCGGGCAAAATTTCGTGGGGTAAGTTGTCCCAGGCCGTCGCGCACAAAGCAAAGATTTTGCAGGTTCGCGGAAACTTCGATGACTGTCTGCGACTTGCTCGGGAGCTGAGCGAGAACTATCCGGTTTTCTTAGTCAACTCCGTAAACCCGGATCGTCTACAGGGTCAAAAAACAGCGGCTTTTGAAGTGGTTGATGTCCTTGGTGAAGCACCAGATCTTCATGCGATGCCGCTAGGTAATGCCGGCAACATTTCCGCCTACCACCTCGGTTACCGGGAAGAGGTAGCGGACGGAAGAATCAAGAAGCTTCCGAGGCTCTTTGGGATTCAGGCCGAAGGATCTGCTCCTTTCATAAAGGGAGCACCTGTGGCCAAACCAGAAACTATAGCTACTGCCATCAGGATTGGGAACCCGGCGTCTTGGGATTTAGCTCAAGAGGCCAAACGGGACACCGAGGGCGGTTTTGACGCTGTTAGTGACAAGCAGATTTTGTGGATGCATCGATTCTTGTCGCAGGAGTGCGGCGTTTTCGTTGAGCCTTCGAGTGCGACCGGCGCTGCGGGTCTTTATAAGCTCAAGCAGCAGGGAAGCCTGCCGGCGGTCAACACCGTGGTGGTTACAGTTACAGGCCACGGCCTGAAAGACCCCGACTGGGCCCTAAAAGACGAGCGTGGTCGCTCAATAAAGCCGAAAAAGGTTGGAGCAACCGCTGATGCGGTGGCCGGAATCTTGGGACTGGAGCGCGAAAAGTGAAAACAGTAACGGTAAAAATCCCAGCAACAACTGCCAACCTGGGGCCCGGCTTCGACACTCTTGGAATGGCACTGTCATTTTATGACAGCTACGAAGCGGAAGTAGTTTCCTCTGGTCTGGAAATTTCAGTTGCAGGTGAAGGAGCGGGTGACATTCCTTTGGATGAGTCGAATCTGATTTATAAGTCCTTGGCTCTAGTTTTCAACAAGCTCGGCAAAAAAATTCCGGGCCTAAAGATTAGATGCGAGAACAACATTCCTCACGGCAGGGGAATGGGGTCCTCTGGAGCGGCGGTAGCCGGCGGCATCATGCTTGCGGCTGGAATCTTGCAGGATGAGATTGAAATTAGCGAACAGCAGCTTTTGGGGTTTGCCACAGAACTGGAGGGGCATCCAGACAATGTTGCGCCCGCACTTTTCGGCGGTTTGACTATTGCCTGGGTTCAGGAAGACGGGGTTCCTCGCCACAAGAAGTTAACGGTTCACCGTGGTGTCTCCCCGCTGGTTCTGGTTCCACCCCATCAGATGTCAACCAAACTAGCCAGAAGCTTGCAGCCGGAATCCGTTCCACATACCGATGCCGTTTTCAACGTATCCAGGTCGGCACTCCTTGTCGCTGCTCTAACTCAGAGCCCAGAGCTGATGCTTGCGGCAACCGAGGACAGATTGCATCAGAGCTACCGATCTAGCGCAATGCCAGAGACATCAGCCTTGATCCAGGAGCTCAGAGATCAGGGCCATCCGGCGGTAGTCTCCGGGGCAGGCCCGTCGGTTTTGGTTTTGGAGGACGATCCGGCAAAACGAATGGCAGCCGTGGCTCTTGTCCAGAGCTCCTTTCCCGACTGGCGAGTTTTAGCCCTTGCAGTTGATGTCAAAGGTGCTAGTCTTTTAGTGCAGTCAGGATCAGGCACCTAAAGCCCGCCACTGTATTTTTCCTTAAGTTTCCACACAACGGCACTTCGCCGCATAGAAATGAGTAATCAAAAACATGGATGAAATCCAACAAGAAAAGCCCGTTCGCCGTTCCAGGCGGGCAACCGGATCTGATTCGTCAGAAACCAAGCCGGCCACCGAGGCTCCGGAGCAGCCAAACAAAACTGCCAAGGCCGACAAGTCTGAGGCACCTTTAGAAGCAGAGACAAAGAAGGCACCGGCTAGACGCCGGACCACAGCTTCGAAGTCAGCTTCTGAAACTTCTGCCGAGAAGGCCCCATCTGAATCTTCCGGCGACAAGGGTAGCTCCAGCAATCCGGATTCGAGTAAAGACAGATCTGATAAGAAGACCGATTCCAGTAACGATGCTGAGGCAAAATCCGGTCAAAAGCCAGAACGTTCAAATAAAGAGGACAGCGAAACCCGAAGCGGTGATCGTGAAAACCAACGAGATAGAGATGACGAGCGTCGCGGTGGTAATCGCAACCGACGCGGTCGTTACCGCGATCGCGATCGCGACCGTGGACGTGGACGTGGACCCCAGGACGAAGCAGAGCCTGAAGTAAGCGAAGATGATGTCCTTATCCCAGTTGCTGGAATCTTGGACGTGCTGGACAACTACGCGTTCCTTCGCACTTCCGGTTACCTTCCAGGCGACAACGATGTTTATGTTTCCTTGGGCCAGGTAAAGAAATACGGTATGCGTAAGGGCGATGCAGTCGTGGGTTCAATTCGTCAACCTCGCGATAACGAAAACAACCAGCGTCAAAAATTTAATGCCCTAGTCAAGATTGAAACTTTGAACGGGCAAACCCTTGAAGAGTCGGCCGAGAGGGTTGAGTTCGGCAAGCTCACTCCGCTTTACCCGGACACTCGCTTGCGCCTAGAGACCGACAACAAGCGCCTCTCGACGAGAATTATTGACCTAGTTGCTCCAATCGGTAAGGGGCAGCGTGGACTTATTGTTTCGCCTCCAAAGGCCGGAAAGACCCTAGTTCTTCAGGCTATTGCCAACGCTATTTCGACCAACAACCCTGAGGTCCACCTGATGGTTGTTTTGGTTGACGAGCGACCAGAAGAAGTAACTGACATGCAGCGCACAGTCAAGGGTGAGGTAATTGCATCCACATTTGATCGACCTGCCGAAGATCACACAACGGTCGCCGAGCTCGCTATCGAGCGCGCAAAGCGTCTAGTGGAGATGGGTCATGATGTAGTTATTTTGCTTGACTCGATCACGAGATTAGGTCGTGCCTACAACCTGAGTGCACCGGCATCGGGCCGAATTTTGTCCGGTGGAGTGGACTCTTCAGCTCTTTATCCACCAAAGCGTTTCTTTGGTGCCGCCAGAAACATTGAATTCGGTGGATCGCTAACTATTTTGGCTACTGCCCTTGTTGATACTGGATCCAAAATGGATGAGGTTATCTTCGAAGAGTTCAAGGGCACTGGAAACATGGAGCTCAGGCTCTCTCGTCAGCTTGCTGACAAGCGAATATTCCCAGCCGTTGACATCAATGCATCTGGTACCAGACGCGAAGAGCTGCTAATGAGCCCACAGGAGACCAAGATTATTTGGAAGCTCCGCAGAGCGCTTGCGGGCCTTGAGCAGCAGCAGGCTCTCGAGCTAGTTCTGAACCGCTTGAAGGAAACAGCGAGCAACGTTGAGTTCTTGCTGAAGCTGGAGAAGTCAATGCCAGTTCCTTCAGATTCCGACGGAGAATAACTTGGTTGATTCGCTTGCGGGCCTAAGGGCTGAGCACGCGAGTTTGCAGGAGCAACTCAGTGACTCGGCTGTGCACACAAACCCTGGCTTGGCTAGGAAGATTAATAGACGCTATGCCGAGCTCAGCGCAATCATGCGTGCCGATGAGCTCGTGCGAAACTTAGATGACGACTTAGCGGCAGCCAAGGAGCTTTCTAAAGAGGATTCCGCATTTGCTGAGGAGCTTCCCATTTTAGAAAATCAACTTGCCGAAGCAGCTGAAAAACTCAGGCGATTGCTTATACCGCGAGACCCAGATGATGGCAGGGATGTAATTATCGAGGTCAAAGCCGGCGAAGGCGGGGCAGAGTCCGCGCTGTTTGCCGCCGATCTTTTGAGAATGTATTTGCACTATGCGACCTCCAAGGGTTGGAAAGCCGAAGTTCTGAGCAAAACCGAGAGCGATTTGGGTGGGATTAAGGACGTTCAAGTTGCCATTAAGTCAAACGCAACTGACCCCGCACAGGGCGTTTGGGCTCACATGAAATACGAGGGCGGAGTTCACAGGGTTCAACGAGTACCAGTTACTGAAACTCAGGGAAGAATACACACCTCTGCTGTCGGAGTTTTGGCCTTCCCCGAGGTCGATGAGCCTGAAGAGGTAGAGATTTCCCAGAATGACATTCGAATTGACGTCTTTCGCTCCTCGGGTCCGGGGGGCCAGTCAGTTAACACAACCGACTCTGCTGTTCGAATAACCCACTTAGCCACTGGCATCGTGGTTTCAATGCAGAACGAAAAATCCCAGCTGCAAAACCGTGATGCGGCGATGCGAGTTTTGCGAGCTAGGATTTTGGCAGCGCAGCAAGAGGAGCTAAACGCAGAGCTGTCTGCGGCTAGGAAATCGCAGGTTAGAAGTGTCGATCGCTCCGAGCGCATTAGAACTTATAACTTTCCTGAGAACAGGATTGCCGATCATCGCACTGGTTATAAGTCTTACAACCTAGATCAAGTGATGGACGGAGCCTTGGAGCCGGTGGTGCAGTCTTGCATCAAAACCGACGAAGAGGCCCAGCTGGCGGCATTCGGCGATAGCTAGTGCTCGCCTCTACATCTTTGAAACAGGCCGTAGCCTCACTTTCGGCTGCTGGGATTGCATCGGCGATGGCAGAGGCAGAGCTTTTGATGTGCCATGCTCTGGAAATTTCAAGGGGCGAATTAGCTACCCAGTTAATCCTTGAAACTGAACTTATGGCACCGAGTGGGTTTTTCGATTTAGTAGAGCTGCGCTGCACCAGAGTTCCGTTGCAGCACATAACCGGCAAGGCTCCATTTCGCTCAATTGAGCTCATTGTTGGCAAAGGTGTATTCATTCCGCGCCCAGAGACAGAACAGGTTGTTCAGGTCGCAATTGATTTCCTGGCTCTATTGCCTGGAGAGCCTTTGGCACTGGATATTGGAACCGGCTCAGGTGCAATTGCGATTTCGATTGCCAAAGAGACCAATGCCAAAGTGACCGCGATTGAGTTATCAAGCGCAGCGGCCGAATTTGCTCGGGCAAATATCAGTGCGCTCAAGGCGAATGTGGATTTGCTGGAGGGTGACTTCATGGAGCTAATCGGTGATTTGCCGCAATTCGATCTAATTATTTCTAATCCCCCCTACATCCCCAACACCATGGTTCCGCTTGATGAAGAAGTCAGGGACCATGACCCAGCTCAGGCCCTATACGGCGGGGAAGATGGTCTCGACGTTGTTCGCGACGTTGTAACTAGTACGAAGCTGATTCTGAGAGATGGCGGATTGCTGGTATTGGAGCATGCGGATGGTCAATCAGATTCGATCTGTGAATTACTATTAGAAAATAATTGGCGCAGGATTCAAGTCCACCCGGATCCAACCGGTCGACTTCGCGCCGTCAGTGCGACAGCGTAGCCGGAGGCCGATATGCAGCGAATATATGACTGTTCACTCGACACTGACTTGTTGACGGGATTTAGGCAGGCCAAAGTAGCTTTGCAGCGCCATGAAGTTGTTGTAATACCCACCGATACCGTTTACGGCATTGCTGTGGATGCATTTAGCCACAAGGCTGTCGAGCTTTTGCTCAAAACGAAGGGCAGAGATCGAAGTGTCCCGCCCCCGGTGCTGATTCCAAAAGTTGAAACTCTTTCTGCGTTGGCGACTGACTTGCCATTAGTTGCGAGCAAGCTAGCGGCAGCTTTTTGGCCTGGGGCTCTCACCATGGTTCTTAGAGCTCAGCCATCATTGGACTGGGATTTGGGAGAGACTCGGGGGACAGTAGCACTTCGAGTACCAGATCATAAAATCACTCTGGCCTTACTGGAAGACGTTGGACCACTGGCGGTATCAAGTGCCAATACCACCGGAAATCCGGCCGCTGTGACGGCGCAGCAGGCATTTGATTATTTCGGTGACAAGGTACCTGTTTACCTAGATGGTGGTGGCAGCCCTAAGGGTGAGGCGTCCACTATTTTGGACTTGACTCAAGTTAGGGATGGCGAAGCAATCCGCGTCTTACGAAAGGGCGCCTTGTCGCTCGAGCGAATCCGAAGTGTGATTGGCGATGTGGAGCTCGAGGTCTACTAGTGCGGGCATATCTCTTGGTCGCCATAATCACGGCAGTGGTTAGTTATTTGGCGACTTGGGCGGTCCGATACTTGGCCAAGCGCTACGACATCACTCCCGCCATCAGGGCTCGAGACGTCCATAAGACACCCACCCCAAGAATCGGTGGGGTTGCAATCTTTATCGCAATCGTGGTCGGCATTATTGTTGCTGGGTCTTTCGGGTGGTTCGAATCCGTTTTCAGGGATCCGGGTCCGATTTGGGCAATAGTCGGAGCCGGCGGACTGATCGTTGTGGTGGGCCTACTTGATGATCTAATTGAGCTTGATTGGACAGCCAAAATGGGTGGACAAATCGCGGCGGCCTGGATTTTGGCCTCCAGCGGTGTGCAAATTGTTTCGCTGCCAATTGGCGGTCTAACCGTCGGTAGTTTTGGCGTGTCCCTCGCGATAACTGTATTTGTGGTGGTGCTGGTCATGAACGCAGTCAACTTTATTGACGGGCTTGATGGTCTTGCTGCAGGAGTAGTGGGTATTGGGACCCTGGCCTTTTTCGTCTATAGCTACGTTCTGGCTCAGCAGACGTCACCAACGGACTACTTTTCGATAGCCGGCATGCTTTCGGCGGTTGTACTGGGCGCGATTGCTGGCTTCCTGCCGCATAATTTCAGCCCAGCAAAGATTTTCATGGGAGATTCAGGGGCGATGCTTCTCGGTCTAATGATGGCTACCAGCGCTATAGCGGTCACTGGGTCTATCGATCCGGCTACCGTCACCAGAAATGACTTGTTACCCGCACTTATCCCATTGGTTCTGCCGGTGGTGATCCTGTTGGTGCCGCTTTTAGATCTTCTCCTAGCCGTCGTGCGAAGGGTGCGCAGGGGTCAATCCCCCTTCGCAGCTGACCGAGAGCACCTGCACCACCAGTTGCAGGACTTGGGTCACTCACATCGGGGCGCGGTGCTTGTTTTTTATCATTGGACTACTGTCGTCTCGCTATGTCTCCTGCTTTTTTTCTGGATCGAAGCCGCTCCAGTTATCATAATTTTTGGGGCATGGATGATCATCGCCCTGATCCACACCTACTGGCCGGTTTTTCGGCGGGTAACTAAAGCAAGGAGCAGTCTTGGCAAATAGTTCGGACACTTTATTTTCCAAAGCCCTCAGGCTCAGCACTTTTTTAGCAGTGGCAATAGCACTTGTTGGCTCACTGCTGGGGTACATCTTTTATCAATTGCCAGGAGTTTTTGCTGCCCTGATAGGCGCTGGCGTCTCGGCTTTGTTTGGGGCAATGACGATCTTGAGCATCTGGTTCGGAGGCAAATTGTCCCTAAATGGTTTCTACGCAATGGTGCTTGGTGGCTGGCTGTTCAAGTTTTTGCTATTCGCAGGAGTCCTGCTCGCTTTGCAGAATGCCGAAGGCTTTGCTGGCCCGGTGTTTTTCTTTGCGGTCGTGGCTACTGTGCTCGGTGGCTTGGCCATAGATTCTTGGTTGGTTCTCAAGGGGAGAGTTCCAACTGTCGGCAATTAGCCACTTTTTTCCGATTTTGCTCCACAAGGCGCCTTACGTCTTTTATACTAAGTACAAATCCATGATCATTTCGCGGAGTGAAGTATGCCGCCCGGACCAGGAGAACAACGTTGTTGAGTGCGCTAAGCCTGTTTAGGGCTGAAGATGGGGAGTTCAGTCCCCCGAGCATTTTCGAATTTTATCCCGAAATAGTTGCTTTTGCTGGCACTCCTTTTGCAATCAATCGAATCATGATGATCCGTCTGATTGTCATGGTCCTACTTATTGTGATTTTTTGGCTCTGGACGGCGAAGTTTAATAAGGCTGTTAAAACTGGAAATGTTGTCCCGGGCCGTTTTCAACTTCTCGGTGAGTTGGCGCTGAATTTTGTTCGGAAATCAATTGCTCATGACCAGCTGGGTGAAAAAGATGGAGAACGATTCCTTCCACTTTTGACCACAATATTTTTCATGGTGTTTGGAATGAACATCACCGGAGTTATTCCTTTTGCCAACATAGCCGGAACCTCTGTGATTGGAATTCCCCTTGTTTTGGCAGGGGTGGCCTACGTGACGTTTATTTATGCTGGAACCAGGAAGCACGGCTTGCGGTTCTTCAAGAATTCGCTGTTTCCTTCAGGGGTTCCAAAGCCTTTCTACATTTTGGTTACCCCTATCGAGCTGTTGTCCACTTTTATTTTGCGACCAGTTACGTTGGCGCTTCGACTTCTGATGAACATGATTGCCGGCCACTTGCTGCTGGTCCTTTGTTTCTCCGCAACGCAGTTCTTCTTCTTTCAGGCCGGCGGACTCATGAGCCTATTCGGGGTTGGAACCTTGTTGTTTGGCTTTGCCTTTACTCTCTTTGAGATTTTGGTTTCAGTTTTGCAGGCTTACGTATTTACACTTCTGACTACTGTCTACATCCAGTTGGCATTAGCAGACGAACACTAAACCCCCACGGAAGGAAATAAAGTGGACGCAGTAAACATCGCCGAACTAACCGGCAACATAGCAGTCGTAGGCTACGGTCTGGCTGCAATTGGACCAGGAATTGGTGTAGGACTGGTGGTTTCAAAGACCATCGAATCCATTGCTCGCCAACCTGAGCTAGCAGGACGACTTCAGGTCACCATGTGGCTAGGTATCGCCTTCACCGAGGCTCTTGCCCTGATTGGTCTTGCGACCCCATTCATCTTCGTCTAAGAAAGCGATAAAACGATGATTTCCAGAATTCTTGCAGCAGCCGCACCAGAGGGGGCCGAAACGCCTAACCCACTGCTGCCGGCTGACTATGACATTCTCTGGTCGTCAGTTGTCTTCGTAGTTCTTTTGGTGTTCTTCTGGTTCAAGGTTTTGCCTGGATTCAAAAGAATGCTCGACGAGAGGGCACAGGCAATCGAAGGCAGGCTTGCCGACGCCGAAGCTGCGCAGAAAGCGGCTGAAGCTCGCACTGCGGAGGTTGAGGCCGACAAGGCTCAGCTTCGCGCCGAATCGTCTTCGATTAGAGAAGATGCTCGAGCCGAAGGCGCCGCGATTCTTTCGGAGCTAAAGCAGCAGGCGGCTAAGGATGCAGAGCGACTCTCCGATACGACAAAAGCAAGTTTGCTAGCCGAGCGCGACTCGGCAGCTAACGCTCTTAGGGGCGAAATTGGTGCCCTAGCAATCGAACTAGCTTCTCGCATAGTTGGCGAAAAGCTGGACGATGACAAGGTCGCCAATAGGGTCGTTGATGAGTTTATAGCTGAACTAGAAGGCAAGAAGGCGAAGTAAAAGTGGCATCAAGTACGAGGCAGTCAAGGCTATTAGCCGAGCAGGAACTTTCCAAGCTCGGCAAGGTTGGCCTGCTTACGACAAGTGAGCTTTTTGCCGCCACTAATGCTTTGCTTTCAAGCCCACAGCTTCGTTCGGCACTATCGGATCCTTCCGCCCAAGCCGCAGGGAAGTCAAAGCTAGTTGAAGCCGTATTTGGGCCGAAGCTTTCTAAGGAAACCGTTGGGCTACTGGGCAAAATGGCTCAAATGCGATGGTCTGCCACTCGAGACTTGGCGTTAACCGCTGAAGCTTTGGGTGTTCGCGCGGCCGCAGCTGCATCGAAAGACATAGATGTTGTCCAGGCCGAATTGTTTGCCGTCGGACAACTAGTGTCTTCCGATCCACAGCTAGAGCTGGCGTTGTCTTCGACCAGGGCATCGGTCGAGGCGAAGATGGTTCTGGTTGCAAAGCTTTTGAACAATAAAGCAAGTGAAACAACGGGAATCCTGGCTGGTCAGGCTGTCCACTCGAGAACCTTCAAGCGCTTCGCTGAGGTCCTGGAGCAGTATGGGATGTGGATCGCCGAGTTCGCGGGCGAATCGGTTGCAAACGTTCGGGCTTCAAAAGAGTTGTCCGAAGATCAACTATCAAGATTGTCTGCGGCATTGACGAAGGTTTTCGGTAGAGAGCTTCAACTTAATGTTGAGATAGATCAAGAAATTATCGGTGGATTACACATCACCGTAAACGGTGAGGTCTTGGACGCCACCGTTCTCACAAAACTTCAAAACGCAAGATTGCAACTCGGTTGAGTTGAAACCAACAAGTAAGCAGAGGAACCAATGTCAGAGCTAAAGATCAACCCGAATGAAATTCGGGATGCCCTGAAGGACTTCGTGTCGTCCTATGAGTCAAAGGGGACCGACAAGCAAGAGGTTGGCTACGTCACGGACGCAGCCGATGGTATTGCGCACGTAGAGGGATTGCCGTCCGCGATGGCGAATGAGTTGCTTAAGTTTGCCGATGGCACTCTTGGCTTGGCTCTCAACCTGGATGAGCGTGAAATCGGTGTAGTTATCCTCGGTGAGTTCGGCGGAATCGAGCAGGGTATGGAGGTTCACCGAACTGGTGAGGTGTTGTCCGTTCCTGTTGGTGACGGCTTCATGGGTCGAGTTGTGGACCCTCTAGGCGTGCCTATTGACGGACTGGGTGAGATCAAGGCCGAGGGTCGCCGTGCGCTGGAGCTACAGGCTCCAGGCGTGATGGATCGCAAGTCGGTTCACGAGCCACTACAAACCGGAATCAAGGCCATTGACGCCATGATTCCAGTCGGCCGTGGACAGCGACAGCTAATCATCGGTGACCGTCAGACAGGTAAGACTGCTATCGCGGTGGACGCGATTATCAACCAAGTTGAAAACTGGAAGTCGAAAGACCCCAACAAGCAGGTTCGTTGTATCTACGTGGCAATCGGTCAAAAGGGTTCAACAATTGCCGGTGTACGCGGCGCTTTGGAAGAAGCCGGCGCAATGGAATACACGACAATCGTCGCCTCTCCAGCCTCTGATGCTGCTGGTTTTAAGTACCTGGCTCCCTATACCGGTAGCGCCATTGGTCAGCACTGGATGTATGCGGGCAAGCACGTCCTAATCGTTTTCGACGACTTGAGCAAGCAGGCGGAAGCCTATCGCTCGGTGTCGTTGCTACTTCGCAGGCCACCGGGTCGCGAGGCCTACCCAGGCGACGTTTTCTATCTTCACTCCAGATTGTTGGAGCGTTGCGCAAAGCTCTCAGACGCAATGGGTGCCGGATCGATGACTGGTCTACCAATCGTGGAGACAAAGGCCAACGACGTATCCGCATTCATCCCGACCAACGTGATTTCTATCACCGATGGTCAGATTTTCTTGCAGTCGGACTTGTTCAACGCAAATCAGCGACCAGCTATTGATGTTGGTATATCGGTTTCCCGTGTTGGTGGAGCCGCTCAGCAGAAGGGCATCAAGAAGGTTTCTGGAACCTTGAAGCTTGAACTGGCTCAGTACCGAGCCCTTGAAGCATTTGCAATGTTTGCTTCTGACCTTGATGCTGCAAGCCGGAAGCAGCTTGCACGTGGTGCGAGACTGACAGAGCTCTTGAAGCAGCCTCAGTATTCTCCCTACCCAGTTGAAGACCAGACAGTCTCAATCTGGGCCGGCACTGCAGGCTTGCTTGATGAGTTGCCGGTAGAAGACGTCCTGAGGTTTGAGCAGGAGTTCTTGGATTACCTGAAGCGCAACTCGAAGGCCCTGACAACCATCCGCGAGACTGAGAAGCTAGAAGATGACACCATCAACGAGCTCAAGAAGGCGATGGATCAGTTCAAGAAGATGTTCCAGTTGCACACCGGAGAGCCACTAATCGGCTCGGGTAAGGACAACGTCGAGGCGTTAGCCGACGACGAAATCGACCAAGAGAAAATTGTTCGCCAAAAGCGATAGAGACAGGTAAGGGTTAGGTTATGGGATCGCAACTTCGGGTCTATAGGCAGAAAATAAAGTCTGCCAAGACGACCAAGAAGATCACCCGTGCCATGGAGTTGATCTCTGCATCGAGAATCCAGAAGGCACAGCAGCGTGTGAGCGCGTCAAATCCGTATACCCGGGCTGTTAACAAGGCCGTTTCTGCCGTTGCGACTTACTCCGATGTTGATCACCCACTGACTCGAAAAATTGAGTCACCAACACGTTCCGCGGTTGTGGTGTTCACTTCTGACCGAGGTCTTGCCGGAGCGTTTTCTTCATCTGTCCTAAAAGAGGTTGAGCAGCTTACGAAACTTCTCAAGGATCAGGGGCAAGAGGTTCTTTACTATCTTGTCGGGCGCAAGGCAGTGGCGAATTTCAAATTTCGCCAGCGTGCAGCGCAGAAGGTGTGGACCGGCGGGACCGACGTACCTACCCTGGAAACCGCTCGCGAGATTGCAAATGAAATAACTGAACTTTTCATCAAGCCCACTGAAGACGGTGGCGCTGACCAGATTTATCTTGTGGGAAATCAGTTTGTATCGATGATGGTCCAGGAGCCAAACACCACCAGGTTGCTGCCCCTAGAGATCGTTGAACAGGAGGCTGAGGAGAGCGAAGTTCACCCGCTCTACGAGTTTGAGCCTGAGGTGGAAAAGGTTCTTGACAGCTTGCTTCCTGTTTACATAGAAAACCGCATCTACAACAAAATGCTGCAGTCGGCGGCTGCCGAGCACGCCGCGAGACAAAAGGCGATGAAGAGCGCAACAGACAACGCTGAAAAACTAATACTGAACTACACCAGGCTCTCCAACCAGGCGCGTCAGGCAGAGATCACCCAGCAGATTTCGGAAATTGTTGGAGGCGCAGACGCGCTCTCAACGGTGTCCGAGGACTAAGAAAGAGAAAACATAATGGCCGAGAGCACAAAGACCGCAACGGGTCGTATCGCGCGAGTCAACGGACCGGTGGTAGACATCGAGTTTCCGCATGACTCCATCCCGGAAATCTACAACGCCCTGACCACAGAGGTAGCCTTTGGCGACCAGAAGAGCACCTTGACTCTCGAGGTTGCGCAGCACTTAGGCGATGACCTTGTCAGAGCGATTGCCATGCAGCCGACGGACGGTCTAGTCCGCGGTGGGGTAGTGCACGACTCTGGGAATCCGATCATGGTTCCAGTTGGTGATGTCACCAAGGGTAAGGTCTTCAACGTTCTAGGCGAGATCTTGAATGGTAAGCCTGGCGAAAAGTTTGAAATCAAGGAGCGTTGGCCAATCCACCGCACGCCACCGCCGTTTGATCAGCTTGAGTCGAAAACTCAGATGTTCGAGACGGGCATCAAGGTCATTGATTTGCTCACCCCGTATGTTCAGGGTGGAAAAATTGGTCTATTCGGTGGTGCCGGTGTAGGCAAGACCGTTTTGATCCAGGAAATGATCTACCGTGTTGCCGAGAACCACGACGGTGTATCGGTATTTGCCGGTGTTGGTGAGCGTACTCGTGAGGGTAACGACTTGATTGAGGAAATGGCAGAGGCAGGCGTCTTGGAGAAGACCGCTCTGGTCTTCGGCCAGATGGATGAGCCACCTGGGACCCGTTTGCGTGTGGCGCTTTCTGCATTGACCATGGCGGAGTACTTCCGTGACGTTCAAGGCCAGGACGTGTTGCTTTTCATTGACAACATCTTCCGATTCACTCAGGCCGGGGCCGAGGTTTCGACACTGCTTGGTCGTATGCCATCAGCTGTTGGATACCAGCCGAACTTGGCGGACGAGATGGGCCTATTGCAGGAGCGCATTACTTCAACCAAGGGCCACTCGATTACGTCACTCCAGGCAATTTATGTTCCTGCCGATGACTACACCGATCCAGCTCCAGCAACCACCTTCGCTCACTTGGACGCAACTACTGAGCTAAGCCGTGAGATTGCTTCACGTGGTCTTTACCCAGCCGTGGATCCACTGAGTTCGACCTCTCGTATTCTGAGCGCCGCCTACCTGGGCGACGAACATTACAACACGGCTATTCGAGTCAAGGCCATACTTCAGAAGAACAAGGAACTCCAGGAAATCATCGCCATTCTGGGTGTTGAGGAGCTTTCCGAGGAAGACAAGATCACCGTTTCAAGGGCGCGACGCATGGAGCAGTTCTTGAGCCAGAACACCTTCATGGCAACCAAGTTCACCGGTGTTGCTGGATCGACCGTGCCACTAAAGGACACCATCGAAGGCTTCACTATGATCGCCGATGGGGAACTTGATCATGTGCCAGAGCAGGCTTTTTATAACTGCGGTGGCATAGATGACGTGATGAAGGCCTATGAGCGCATCAAGAAGGATCTCGGCTAGTGGCCAACCTTATTCAGGTGAACTTAGTTGCCGCGGACCGAGAGATTTGGTCTGGCGAGGCATCTATGGTCGTTGCTAAAACCTCCGAGGGCGAGATTGGATTACTTGCTGGGCACGAACCCATGCTCGCAATCCTGATTCCTGGCTCAATCAGAGTCACGACTGCCGACGGAGGCAAAGTCGTTGCCGAGACTGAAGCGGGTGGCTTTTTGTCCATGGAGCATGACACTCTGACTCTCGTGGTCAGGGACGCTCACCTAGTTAGCTAATTGCTAGTTCTACTGCCGCCGTCGGAGACCAAGCGTCCTGGCGGCGTTGGTGTGTCCATAGATAAGGCCGCAATAATTTGGGCGGCTCTGGATCCCGCAAGAGATGTAGCGATAAATGCCTTAGTTCAGCTGTGCCAGGACGAAGATGTTGCTGCAAAGTCTCTAAAGCTTGGCAAGAAGAACAGAAAAGACATTCAGGCAAATCTAGAGATCATGACTTCTGGGACGATGCCTGCACTGCAGCGCTATACCGGTGTGCTGTATGACGCACTCGGTTACGATGACCTCTCCAAGAACGCACTTCAACGAGCACAAAATCAGATGTTTATCCAATCGTCTTTGTTTGGGCTGGTTCCGGCTATGGAGCGGATTCCTTACTATCGGCTTTCCGCAGGCTCTTTGCTTCCGGGTGTTTCTCTTTCCAAACTGTGGACAGGTGCCCATAGGGATGTCTGGCCGAGGCTCACGGGTCAAATTTTGGATATGAGATCCAAAGCATATGTTTCTTTGAATCCAATTCCCATAGACAAGGACTCTTTTTTCTTAGAGGTGTTAGATGCTAACAGTGGCAAAGCACTGAATCACTTCAATAAAAAGGCCAAGGGCGCTTTTGCTAGGGCCGTGCTGGAGTCGGGGCTTGATTCCAGTTCGGAGATACCAAAGGTTGCCGAGCTGGCTGGCTTGGAAGCGAGAGTTTCAGGGCGAATAGTGGAGCTGTTCGTGCCAGCAGGCTTCTAGTCGACCATCTCCGAGACAGCGGGTCCCTTTTGATTCACATCCATCGGCAGCATGACCATCGGTTCGGGAAGTTCAATAATTCCCTCTTCTAAGGAAATGACCGAATCGAACCAACCCTGATCGTTGAAAAGCACATATCCCGGAACTAGCCAATAATTTCCCGAGGAATCCCAAACTGACAACATGGTTGCTTCGGCCCGTTCAACGGTGAGCTGGATAATTTCTGGCTCATAGTTTTGATTTGGATCCTCTATGTACGGCTCGTCGATTTGGACAGCATCTGGGTCCGCGGCAGGTGCTATTCCATCCTCTAAGTAGGGTTCGGACTGAACCTCGTCGCTAATTCCAGCTTCTGCTGGTTCGCTACCTGCCATTCTTGAATCGGCTGTCATTTCACCCACAAGCTCTCGGTAGAAACTCTCTGGAGGGTTTCCATACCAACGACCCTCCGAAATGCGGCTAACCGCGTCGATGGCAGAAACAGTATCGAATGAACCTCTGGCCACTAACTCGATGCTGTGGCTGGAGAAGTAGGTCAGAGTGCCATCCATTCCCCAGTTCAAATATGTCTGTAAGCCGCTGTCTATGCCCTCGGTCAGGTAGGGGAGGGAAGCGTATGCTCCCCAATCGTCACGGTAGATCGTGATCGAGTCCGCTTGAAAATCCAGACCCACCAGCTGAAGCAGTGAAATCGCTTCGCTCCGAAGCTCTGAGGCCGAGGGGATTAGTTCTGGGGTTGGTTGAGGCTCACAGAATTGGACTTCGCTATTTGCAGTGTCCGTTGAATCTTTCACGCAGTCATATTGGTAATCGGTCCAATTTGAGAATGACCAACTACCGGTTCCGCTCCAGTAGATGCTGAGTGAAGCGTTTTCTTGAATGATCGAATAGCTTGGGTAGCTATCGTCTGACCACTCGTCACGAACTGGTTCGCCAGTAACTCCAAAGAGAATGCTCATTTTTTTCAGGATCTCTAGGGGGTCGCCCACAAGTTTTCCTTGAAAAACTTGACCCTTGCCAGTCGTGTTGCTGACTGCTGACCCGGCGTTGTATTCGTAGCTAACCCAACCGGGCCAATAACCAAACGAATCTGCCATGTCCGAGGAGCCTGCGGCACTTGAGCTCAGCTTCTCGTCACCGCCGGATGAATTGGCGACGGTGAACAACGGAGAAGGCGCCATGACCGCGGGCAGGGTTATTGCAAGAGCCACCGCTGTAGCTGCTAGCGATACGCTTCCAACCCCAAGCCCAAGCCTTACGCCGCGAAAGCCGAACTGTCGACGAGGTTTGCCGACGGAAGCCTCGGTGACCACTATGTGGTTAAGTTCGGGGGCATCTCTCCCAGGATCAGCGGAGGCGATTCTCTTTTGGAGCTCAAATTCTTCGTTCATGTCAGGTATGCGTAACCAGCTACCGAATATTTTCAGGTGCTAGTAAATCTTTAAGTTTTTGCTTCGCCCGCGTTAGCCTTATCGCCGCGGCATTTTCGGAGACTTCAAGTACTTTTGCAATTTCTGCATTTGAAAGGCCTTCGAGTGCCCAAAGCGAAATTATTTCTCGCTCCGCTGCACTCAGGCCGGCAAAGGCATCGCTTAGTTCTATGTCTGCCAAGGCGATTGATTCCGCGGACGGTGCTGCGACTGGTTCGGCAAGCCTCGCCAGGATGCCGTTACGACCTGATTGTTTGCGGTGAAAGTTGGAAACCAGATATCGAGCTGTTTTGTAAAGCCATGGTAACTCGAAGCCCTCAGGAATTTGCTCTCTTTTGCTCCAAGCAATCTCAAAAAGATCCGAGGCTAAATCCTCTACATCGCTAAATGGCACTCGCCGAGACAAATATGCACTGACCATCGGCAACTGAGCGCGAAACACTCGGTTGAATTCCTCTGGCGACATATAGCTCCTCTAATAACTGAATGTAGTCAGTCCGCAGATATTTTCAGTTTGATAGAAAACAATATACCGAGTGATCTTTTACCATTCCCGTTGATTGCATAAGGGCATACATGGTTGTGGACCCCACGAATTTTATTCCGAGTCGCTTGAGCTCTTTGCTGAGGGCGTCGGACTCTGGGGTCGTTGTGATCGATTCTTGAGATCTTCCGGATGACGATGGGTTTGGGGCGTAAGACCAAAGAATTTCAGTCAGGTCCAAAGACTGATTAATGATTATCCGGGCATTATTTACGGCGGCGGATATTTTGGCTCTATTCCGGATTATGCCTGAATCGGACATTAGCTCTTCGATCTTCGATTCGTCAAAGGCTGCGACTTTTTCTAGTTCAAAGTTCTCAAAAGCTTCGCGAAAGCCTTCTCTTCTTTTCAGAATCGTGAGCCAGCTCAGACCCGCCTGAAAGCCTTCAAGAGTCATCTTTTCGAATAGGTTTCGCTGCCCCGTTAGCTCTTTGCCCCACTCGTGATCGTGGTAGTCGATATAAATCTGATCGGAGTTGACCCAAGGACACCTGACGAGATCTTGGGAGCCGTTGTTCACTCTTTGAACTCAATCTGCTCAAAGGCCAAAAGCCAACGCTTGGTAACAAGACCCTCCCCACCGGAGTACCCAGTAATGCGCCTTTGTGCGCCTAAGATTCGGTGACAACCGACCAGTAGTGGCACCGGGTTGGCACCTACTGCCCCGCCAACGGCGCGGACTGCCTTGGGGTTTCCCACGGCAAAAGCCAACTCTGCGTAGGTCTTCTGCTCCCCGAATTCGAGCTTGGCTATTTGCGCCCAGACTGCCAGCTGGAAATCAGTCCCGACTATGTCTAATGGAACAGAAAAGCCCTTCCCTGAACCCAGGAAGAATTCGGAAAGCTGATCGGCAGCATCTAAAGCAAAACGGTGTGCTTTGGCCGAGTCTGAAAATTCAATTCGAACGGAACCAGGAGGCAAAATTTCTATTTGAGCTACGCCAGAGTGAGTGGCTCCGATGGCAATTTTTCCTATGGGGGACTTGATGAGCTTGAGCGACGATAGTTCTGTCATGTCAAGAAGTATTGCAAAGTTTCCAGCAGGTCCTGAATTTAGGGTCCAGGACCTGTGGAAAAATCACAAAATTAGAGTCTCTTGCCGGCCTCTATTAGGACTGACCTAAGTATTTGTTCGATCTCCTCGAATTCCTTCGGGCCACAAGTAAGGGGAGGAGCGAGCTGAATGACTGGATCGCCACGATCATCAGCTCTGCAGTAAAGCCCTTGCTCGTAGAGAGCGCCATTCAAGAACCCTCGGAGAATTTTCTCAGACTCCTCTCGGGTGAGAGACTCCTTAGTCTCCTGATTGCGAACTAGCTCGATCGCGAAGAAGTAACCATCGCCTCTAACATCTCCGACAATTGGCAGGTCCTTCAGCTTTTCGAGTGTCTTGCGGAAGATAGGAGAGTTGGTGCGGACGTTGTCCACCAGTCTCTCCTTGTCATAGATGTCTAAGTTTGCCAATGCCACGGCGCACGCTACCGGGTGAGCTGCAAAAGTGTAGCCATGGGCAAGAGTGACGGTTCCCTCATTGAAAGGAGTGAAGTACTTTTCCTTTATGAATAGGGCACCGAGCGGTGCGACACCAGAAGTAATTGCCTTGGCGGTGATCATCATGTCTGGGTTTATCTCGTATCGCTGCGATCCAAACATTTCTCCGGTGCGGCCAAAGCCGGTAATGGTTTCATCAGCGACCAATATCACGTCGTACTTATCGCAGATTTCACGGATGCGCTTGAAGTAGCTTTTTGGGGCGGTGAAGCATCCGCCGGCGTTTTGAATTGGCTCGACAAAGAATGCCGCGACCGTATCGGGGCCCTCGAACAAAATCACTTCTTCGAGACGGTTGGCGGCCCAGAGAGCGAATTCATCCTCAGTTTTGAAACGTGAATCTGCACGGTACCAGTTGGTGTTTGGGATGCGGAATGTCGATGGAACGAGGGGCTCAAACATCTGCTTGAAGGCGGCAATTCCAGTTATTGAAAGTGCACCGTGGCTGGTGCCGTGATAGGCAGTCTGTCTAGAAATTACCTTGTGCTTTAGGGGCTTACCTGTCATTTTGAAATACTGCTTGGCAATTTTCCAGGCGGATTCCACTGCTTCGCCACCACCGGTGGTGAAAAAGATTCGGGTCATGTCCTTTGGAGCATATGAAATCAATCGCTCCGCAAGCTCCACAGCTCTTGGATGGGCGTAGGACCAAAGCGGCATGAAATCGAGCTCCATGGTTTGCTTGGCCGCCGCGTCGGCTAGCTCCTGCCTACCGTGTCCAGCATTGACGGTGAAGAGCCCTGATAGTCCATCGATTACTCTTCGACCTTTTGAATCAGTTAGGTAGTGACCATCGGCCTTTTGAATGATCGTCATGTCAATTTTTTTGTATGGGCTGTGCCTTGTGAAGTGCATCCAAAGGTGCTTCTTTGCACTCTTTTGAAGCGCCTTATCACCGATTTCTTGACCGGCTGCCATGGCATGGACTATCGGGAACTCCGACGTGGATGCTTTTGAAACGTGGCTTTTTTTCTTTGAACTGAACAGACCCCTTAGGGATTTAGTCTTGTTGTTCTCCTGGATTGCCATTTCATATCACTTCTTACCTTTTTTAGTGGGAGAGAAACTCGTCATCGAGTTCCCCAGTTGTAGTGCTGCTTTTCTAGCTTTAGGTAGACAAAACTTTCCGCGGAAATAACTCCGGGCAATGCTCGTATTTGTTCATTGATAAGGGCCAGGAGAGCGTCATCGTCCTCGCAGACAGCCTCCGCCATAATGTCGAAGCTCCCGGCTGTAAGCACCACGTAGTCAACAGATGTAATTTCAGCCAGCGACTTAGCTACGACCAAAGCGTCTCCGGAGCACTTGATTCCGATCATCGCTTGCCTCGAAAAACCTAGAACAAGAGGGTCTGTTACCGCGACAATTTGCATAACTTTGGCTTCGGTAAGTTTTTGGACTCGTTGTCTGACAGCGGCTTCAGATAGACCGACAACCTTGCCTATTTCCGCATAGGACTTCCTGCCGTCATGCTGCAGCTCTTCGACGATGAGCTTAGAAGTATCGTCGAGTTGCGACCGACGGGTCCTTAGAGTTTTGGACATACCGCCAGTATCACACTTTTTTGAGCCACAAATGCGCTTTTCCGCCGAATTAGTGTCAATTTGTTACGTAATCGGTACACTTTGGAAATTTGAGGGCTGAAATGCCTATTTGGGTTTAGAGTCTTAGGGGAATAACTCAAAGAGGAGTGGTGCAGAGTGACCGTAAAAAAATTGCAAAACTTTATTGGTGGCAAGTATCAGTCGCCCCTTAGTGAGAGCGTCAGCGACGTTATCGACCCTTCGACCGAGCAGGTTTACGCGCATGCTCCAGTGTCTAGCGTTGCTGATGTTGACCACGCCTATAAGGTCGCGGCCAAAGCTTTCGAGACCTGGTCGCAGACAACCCCTTCCGAACGGCAACTAGCACTTTTTCGAATTGCGGATGCGCTTGAGGCGAGATCCGAAGAAGCGGCTGACGTTGAGTCTAAAAATACTGGTAAGCCTCGAACTACTTTGGTTGACTATGAAATTGGACCTTCGGTTGACCAGATTAGATTTTTTGCGGGGGCAGCCAGGAACTTAGAGGGCAGGGCAACTGCCGAATACTTGCGGGATCACACTTCGTCTATAAGAAGAGAGCCAATCGGCGTTATAGGCCAGGTGACTCCGTGGAATTATCCCTTGAACATGGCAGTCTGGAAGTTCGCGCCGGCTATTGCCGCGGGAAACACAATCGTTCTAAAACCCTCAGATACGACCCCGGCCTCTACCTTGCTCCTTGCCGAGATCGCGAGCGAGTTCTTACCTGAGGGCGTCTTCAACGTTGTTACCGGTGATCGGGACACCGGTCGGGCAATGATCGAAAACCAAATACCTCAGATGGTTTCCATCACTGGCTCGGTGCGCGCAGGCATGGAGGTAGCAAAGACCGCTTCCAGCGATCTCAAACGCGTCCACCTGGAACTAGGCGGGAAGGCTCCGGTGATAGTTTTTGCCGACGCCGACTTCCAGAAGGCTGCCGAGGGCATCGTTGCCGCAGGCTTCTTCAACGCGGGTCAGGATTGCACCGCGGCTACAAGATTGCTGGTTCAGGAATCCGGATATGACGATTTCATGACTGCGCTTATTGCGGAAGTAAAGATAAACGCAAAGGTTGGAATGCCGAGTGAGCCTGATATCTTGTTTGGTCCTGTTAACAACGCTAATCAACTGGCTCGGGCTCAGGGTTTCGTAGACCGGTTGCCTGATCACGCCAAGATTGAAACTGGCGGATCACGAATGCCCGGCAGCGGCTACTTTTTTGAGCCCACTGTCTTGTCTGGTCTAAAGCAGACCGACGAGCACATTCAGGACGAAATCTTTGGACCAGTTATGACAGTCCAGAAATTCACGGACGACGCTCAAGCTTTGGAGTGGGCAAATGACATTAGGTACGGTCTGGCATCTTCGGTCTGGACCACTAACCACACGAGGGCGATGCGTTTCGCTAAGTATCTAGATTTTGGAACTGTGTGGGTAAACACTCACATTCCCTTAGCCGCGGAAATGCCGCACGGCGGTTTTAAGCACTCTGGATACGGTAAAGATCTGTCGCACTACGGCTTCGAGGACTACACCAGAATCAAACATGTAATGCACTACATAGGTAATTAAAAGTAAAGATTAGATTTCGTTGTCTCTTTTTTTGTGAAAGTTGTGCAAAGCTTTCAATTGCCTTTGGACCCTCAAGGAAATAGGTAGTGAATAACCGATAATCGCAGGAAGCTGCGCAACCTAGGAGAATGCTATGAAGCGAGGACTACCCCAAGACCCAATGCTTGCTCAACTTGTTCAGATGGCTAGACAGCATCAGATCTCTCGCAGAGCGGCTCTTGCCGGCGTGGGTGGAACTGCTGCGGCTCTGTCGCTGGCATCGTGTGCCGCTGCGGAAGAGACAGTTGTTGCGGCTACCGATCTTTCTGACAGCGAGAAAGTACTTGTTTGGCACAATTGGGCGGCCTACATGGACGAAGACGATGATGGCAACTACCCAACTTTGCTTCGCTTCCAAGAGCAGAGCGGAATCACCGTTGATTACCGCGTTGAGATTGATGACAACGACACTTGGTACGCCAAGGTCAAGGACCAACTAGAGCTTGGACAGGACATCGGCGCAGATGTTGCTTGTCCAACCACTTGGATGGCAGCCCGCCTTCGCGGTCTTGGATACCTTCAGGCGCTTGACAACGCAAACATGCCAAACAAGGTGGCAAACCTAGCTCCTGGCTACCAAGGAAACCCGGATGACCCGGACCGCGTTTACTCGATTCCTTGGCAGGGTGGATTTGCGGGAATTGGCTACAACAAGCAGGCCTACAAAGAGGCAACCGGTAAGGATGCGCCTGCAACCATGTCTGACCTTTGGGCTGCCGAGCTAATGGGACGCGTAGGTTTGCTCTCCGAGATGCGCGACACCGTTGGGCTTGTTCTGTTGAGCCAAGGAGTAGACATTGCCTCCGCGGACAGCCTCACGGAGGATGCTTTCAATGCAGCCCTCGAAGAGATCAAGGCCCAGATTGACAGCGGCCAAATCTACAACGTCCGTGGAAATAGCTATCTTGACGACCTAACAACCGGAAATATCATTGCTGCAACTGCTTGGTCCGGTGACATCACTGTCATCAACTACGAAAGCGGCACAGACGAAGACCCAGAACCATTCGGCTTTGTCTTCCCTGAATCCGGAGCGACTCTCTGGGCCGACGAGTTCGTAGTGCCAATGGGCGCAACTCACAGGCGCAATGTTGAGGCGCTAATCGAGTACTACTACGACCCTGTAAACGCAGCTGAACTTGCTCTCTGGGTGAACTACATCACCCCAGTAGTTGGGGCCAAGGAAATTGCTGCCGAAGCCGATCCAGAACTGGCAGAAAACCAGTTGATTTTCCCGAACGCTGAGACTCTGGCTAAGAGCCATTCTTTCCGGAGCTTGACCGGACCAGAGGAGCAGCGTTTCTCAGCGGCTTGGCAAAACCTTCTTCTAGGTTCCTAGGTGGCCACTGAGTTCATAGCCAGAGGTCAAGATCTGGAGCTAAAAGGTATTCGCAAGGAGTTCCCCGGTTTTGTTGCGGTTGACAATCTCAACCTCAAGATTCCGGCCGGGGAGTTCTTTGCTCTTTTAGGCCCATCGGGCTGCGGTAAGACAACGACGCTGCGCATGATTGCAGGGCTTGAGAGCCCTTCGAAGGGTGAAATCTTACTCGGCGGCAAGGATATTGCCGGCATGAAGCCTCATGAGCGACCAGTTAATACGGTTTTTCAAAACTACGCGCTGTTTCCTCACATGAGTGTTTTAGAAAATGTGGCTTTCGGAATCAGGCAACGTAAGCTGACCGACCCGCTTTCAAAGGCGGAAAAAGCTCTTGCGATGGTGGAGCTTGAACATCTGGCCCAGCGCAGGCCACAGCAATTGTCCGGTGGCCAACAGCAACGCGTCGCTCTTGCACGCGCCCTGGTTAACCGTCCGTCTTTGCTTCTGCTGGATGAGCCACTGGGTGCACTGGATCTCAAACTTCGTCGCCAAATGCAGATTGAGCTTAAGGCGATTCAGATGGAAGTCGGGCTTACCTTCTTACACGTGACTCACGATCAGGAAGAAGCCATGGACATGGCCGATACCGTGGCGGTCATGAATCAGGGGCACATCGAACAGCTTGGTGCACCCGAGGTTTTGTATGACCGACCTAAGACTGCCTTCGTGGCCAAATTCCTCGGTCAGTCGAACATGTTTATTGGCAAGGTCACCGAGACCAACTCCGAAACCACAAGCATTGAATACAAAGGTAAGAAAATTACCGGCTTGACCAAAAGAAGTGAGAAGGTAACTGGAGTTATCGCAATCGGAGTGAGGCCCGAAAAAACTTATTTCCATGAGACTCAGCCAATCGCTGACCCAGGCTTGAATATTTTGGGTCCGGGAGAGATAACCGACATTCGATTTACTGGAGTTTCCAACCAGTATCAGATTGACATTCCTGGAATCGGAGTCATGACTGTTTTTGCTCAAAACGTCGGCCGTTCTCCGGTGGTGGAGCTTGGGGCGCAGGTTTACGTCAGCTGGAAAATTGAGCACAGCTTTGGGCTGTCCGATCTTCCATCCGGAGTAGAAGAAGACAAGTAATGGCTTTCGTGGCATTCGGGTCGCAGGCTCCGGCTAAGGAGCAGGGGCCTTCTAAGACCAGTCGCGTAGCGCTGTTTTTATTGCTGCCAGGCTTGTTCTACCTAGCCCTATTTTTTATCACGCCTCTGGTTTCTCTGATCATCACCTCGTTGAAGGCCCCCAGTGCTACAGGGGATATCGGAAGGTATGACTTAGGCCTGGAATTTGGTAACTACGTTTATGCGGTTACGCAGTATGCTCCCCAGATTTTTCGTTCGTTTAGCTTTGCGGTGCTTGCAACCGTAATCGCCCTAGCTATTAGTTATCCCATTGCCTACTTCATCGCCGTCAAGTCAAGAAACAGACCACTTCTCAAGGGCATCCTGCTAACCCTGGTGGTTGCACCTTTCTTTATTTCGTTTTTGCTTCGAACCTTTGCCTGGAAACAGATTTTCTCGAATGATTCGCTTGTCGTGAACGTGCTCAAGGACATCGGTATTTTTGGAGCGGACAGTTACATAATTGGCACAAACTTCGCGGTGGTTTTTGGTTTGGTCTATAACTTCATTCCGTTTATGACACTGCCAATTTATGCCAACCTAGATCGACTTGATTTGAGCCTGGTTGAAGCCGGGTCTGACCTCTATGCAAGTCCGTCAAAAACTTTCCGGAAAATAACTCTGCCGCTTTCACTTCCAGGAGTTATCTCCGGAACTCTGCTGACATTCATCCCGATTAGCGGAGACTATGTTGTTGCGAGCAGGGACTTCTTGGGTGGTCCAGACACTGCGATGATCGGCAACGTGGTTGAGGCCAACTTCCTCAGAATTCAGGACTACCCGACCGCATCAGCAATTTCGGTAATGCTAATGGCGACGATCGTGGTTTTGGTCTCAGCATATGTTCGACGCAGTGGAACGGACGACCTACTATGACCCGTTTCTCGCTTGGCAAGTACCTACTTCCAACCTATGTGTTCCTGACCTTCTTGTTCCTGATGATCCCGATTGGGTACACCTTCGTGTATTCCTTTAATGATTCGATTAAGTCGAACATAATCTGGCGCGGCTTTACTCTTGACAACTGGCTAAACGTGTGTGATCAGGCAGGTGTCTGTGGGGCTTTCGGTAATTCTCTGCTAGTGGCTATCACTGCAACGGCAGTATCGACGGTCCTCGGGACAATGATCGCAATCGCCCTAGTGCGATACCGTTTCAAATTCCGCAGCGCTACTAACTTGCTACTGTTTTTGCCCCTTGCAACCCCAGAGGTCGTAATGGGCGCAGGTCTTGCAGCTCAGTTCCTGGACTTCGGTTGGACAAAGGGACTAACCACAGTGATCATTGCCCACGTCATGTTTACCTTGAGTTTTGTGGTCGTCACCGTGAAAGCCAGGGTCGCAACTCTGGACCCCGCCCTAGAAGAGGCTGGCCGAGATCTTTATGCGTCCCCAATACAGGTGTTTTGGAAGATTACATTCCCGCTGTTGCTTCCTGGAATTCTTTCGGCCGCCATGCTTGCATTCGCCTTGAGTTTCGATGATTTCATCATTACTCAATTCAACTCAGGATCGGTTGACACTTTCCCTAAGTTTGTCTACACAGCCGCAGCCAGAGGAATCCCACCGGAGGCGAACGTAGTTGGCTCGTTTGTCTTCATTGTCGCGATCGCAATTGTTATAGCAGTGCAGGTTAGATCGGCAATGAAGAAGCGAAAGCTACTTAGCAAATAGCAGTTCCACGGCATCGCGAAAATGGCGGTGGTGCTTTTCAATGTCGACGGCAGTCGTGTCGGGTGAGACCAAAACCATATTGTGAAATGGCGTCATCAGAATCCCCTGGTTGATTGCGTGAAGCTGAAGGAACTGACCCAATTCAAAGTCCTCGGCGGCCGCAGCTTCAGCGCCCGTTGTAGGGGCGGTTTTTCTAAAGCTATATTCGCCTCGGCAGCCAATTCTGGAAACTTGCCAGGGCAGTTGATATTCATCAATGGTGGCCTGAATGTTAGCCTGCCAAGTCATTGCCAACTGTTCCATGCGCGAAAAGTTCTCTGGGGTGAGCACCTCTTCGAGTGTCGCACGAACTGCGGCCATCGACAGGGCGTTCCCGGCTAGCGTTCCGCCGACACCTCCAACGTCGATGCTTTCCAGTTCCAGGCTGTTGGTGATTCGCTCCGACAGTTCTTCCGAGAAACCAAGTGCTCCAACCGGAACTCCGCCACCAATGGTCTTGCCAAGAACGACTGCGTCTGGTTTGAGGCTGTCCCGGGCTGTGATGCCTCCCGCACCGGCTGAAAGGGTGTGTGTCTCATCCAGCGCAAAGATGACATCGTATTGTTTGCAGAGCGTCTGGAGCCCCTCGAGGTAGCCAGTCTCTGGCAACACGATGCCAATGTTTGTTAGCCCTGGTTCAATCAATAGCAGGGCAACTTCACCAGTCGCAAATGCCTTTTCGGCAGCTGCTAGGTCATTGAATGGCAGCGAGACGGTTGTGGTGTTTAGCTCCGATGGCTTGCCAATATTGTTTGGCCTCGAAATGGTGTTGCCCTGATGATCAAGAACCGCAAAGGTCTCGTCAACGCTTCCGTGATAGCAGTAGTCATGAACTGCGATCTTTGCCCTGCCGGTTACTTGCCTAGCAAAGCGTATTAGGTGGCGATTGGCGTCAGTGGCACTGAGAGTGAACTGCCACTTAGGAAGACCGAAGCGGGCACCAAGCGTTTCGGCGTTTCTTGCCGCGTCGAGGGTGGGAAGCATAAATGTGGCCCCCTTAGCTATCTGTTCCTGCACTGCCTTCACAGTTGGCGCTGAAGCATGTCCGGACATCGCTCCAGTGTCACCGAGGCAAAAATCGGTGAAGTCATTGCCGTCAAGATCTGTGAAGTGGGCGCCTTTTGCACTATCAACGTAAATCGGAAATGGTCCCGGCCACTTGGCCATCCAGAGCATTGGAACACCATTGACAAGAGACGCTTGAGACTTTTGGTGCGCCTCTTGCGACTTCGGATGGGTTGAGACGTAGACGCTCACTTCTTTGGCGAATAGCCCAGCTAAACGCTGGCGGTCTTCATATTGACTCATGTTGTTCCAGTGTTAGCTATGGTTTAGTGGTTATTCAGACAGTCTTCTGGACGGAAGCTTGCCACGGAGCTAGAGGCTCGCCAGCCCTTCGGAAATGACATCCAGGGCCTCGTGAAGTAGTTCATCGGAGATAGAAAGAGGGGGAAGCAAGCGCACTACGTTCGCATAGGTTCCGGCATTGAGAACCACGACACCATTTTTGTGGCAGTGCTTCAGGAGCGCCTCGGTGGCCGGTTGGTTGGGATCGAGGGTATCTGGCATCACTAATTCAAATGCCTGCATAGCGCCCACTCCTCGAACTTCACCAATTACTGGATAGATCGCCATCATCTCGGTCAGGCGTTTCACAATTAGGGCGCCAATTTCTTGGGCGCGATTTAGCCAGTCTCCTTGCTCAAACTGCTCCATTACCGCCACTGCGGCCGCCACGGCGGTTGGTGAACCACCGAAGGTGCCACCCAAGCCACCGGCGTGTGCCGAGTCCATAATTTCGGCCCGGCCAACCACGCCCGAAAGCGGCATGCCACCGGCAATTCCTTTGGCAACAGTCACTAGGTCTGGGTCAAATCCTTCTTCCCATTGGCTCGCAAACCATTTTCCGGTCCTTGCCATACCACTTTGGACTTCGTCGGCAACCATGACAATTCCATTCGCCTTGCACCAGCTGTCGATTGTCTTCAGGAATCCCGGGGCCGGCACTATGAAACCGGCTTCACCTTGAATTGGCTCGATGAAAACAGCTGCAAGCTGAGATGCACCGACTCTTTTCTCTAGGTAGGTAATGGTCCTTGCTGCTGCCTGCTCGCCGGTCATTCCCTCAGGGTCGCGGAAGGGGTAGCTCATTGGTGCGTGGTGAATGCTTCCGGGAAGCGGACCGAAGCCAGTGGCATAGGGATGCGCCTTAAAGTTCATTGCCATCGTCAGGCTGGTTCGGCCGTGATAGGCGTGGTCGAACACCGCGATCTCAGTTCTGCCGGTCGCACGCCTTGCTATCTTCACTGCATTTTCAACCGCTTCAGCGCCTGAATTAAAAAAGGCGACTTTTTTTGGAAAAGAACCAGGGGAGTGAGCCGCCAGAAGCTCGGCCGCTCGAACATATTTCTCGTAAGGGGCAACGGTAAACAGGGTGTGGGTCAGTTTCGCAACCTGTTCTTGAACGGCGGCGACGACGCCGGGGTTTGTGTGCCCGATTGTTACCACTCCGATGCCAGTTCCCATATCGATCAACTGGTTGCCGTCGACGTCCTCGAGAATCGCACCGTGGGCTCGCTCAATGAACACCGGAAGCATTGTTCCGACACCCGCGGAAACAACAGCAGTTCGGCGCTTTTGGAGCTCCACCGACTTAGGTCCTGGGATGGGGGTATTCAAGATTCTTTTTTGTTCAAGGCTCATAACTAAATTCTAGATACTTATTCGTATTTTTATCATTCCTGACTCGCAATGCTGATGGAGTTCTAAGCTTTGGTAGATGCGCACTGTTTTGGTATTAGGCTCCACCGGCTCTGTCGGCACTCAAACTCTCGAGTTGCTGGCGGCGAATCCCGATAAGTTCCAGCTGGTCGGCATTTCGGGAAACTCGAATACTGAGTTACTCGAGGCTCAGCGAGCTCAATTCGACTTGCCAATTGACAGGGCGGTGCTGGGCCCCGAGCTGGCTGCCGATTTAGCCAGCGAACTGTCGGCAGATGTGGTTGTGAACGGGATAACCGGTTCTGCCGGATTGATGTCAACCCTTTCGGCACTTCGCGCGGGAAGCAAACTGGCTCTTGCCAATAAAGAGTCTCTGATAGTTGGCGGGTCACTAGTTACGAAGCTTGCTGCCAAGGGTCAAATCTTGCCCGTTGACTCCGAGCATTCGGCCATCGCTCAGTGCCTAATGTCAGGACAAAAATCTGAGGTCTCAAGACTCGTCTTGACTGCCTCTGGCGGGCCGTTTAGAAACATGTCTAGAGCTGATCTCGAGAATGTGACTCCAGCTCAGGCTCTGAAGCACCCGACTTGGAGCATGGGCAAGGTCATAACAACTAATTCCGCGACGATGGTAAACAAGGGCCTCGAGGTAATTGAGGCTCACATTTTATTTGGAATCGGGTTTGAAAATATCGCCGTGACCGTTCATCCCCAGTCAATTGTCCACTCTATGGTCGAGTTTCATGACGGCTCGGTTATTGCGCAGGCCTCAGTACCGGATATGAAGCTCGCGATTGGCTTTGCTATTGGTTGGCCAGACCGGCTTGCTCATTCGACAAAGCCGTTGGATTTCACCCAAAGCCATCGATGGGATTTCGAACCGCTGGATGAGGATGTCTTCAACGCCGTCAAGTTGGCCCGGCAGGTTGGTCGGGCAGGGCTTACTTTCCCGGCCGTCTATAACGCGGCGAATGAGCAGGCAGTGGATGCCTTTCACCGTGGCGCAATATCTTTCCTTGGAATTACTGACACGATCGATAAGGTGCTTCAATTGCACACTCCGGGGCCGTTGAGTCTCGAAAGCGTATTGGCCTCCGAAAGTTGGGCCAGACGGACTGCCGATTCGCTGATAGCAGAGAGCTAAAGCCTCAAGTGTTCGGTACCCTTATTTAGTGATCGACATCCTCTTGTACGCGGCCGGAATTGCAATTGTCCTAATTGGAATTGCTCTGTCTATTGGCCTGCATGAAATTGGTCACCTGATACCCGCGAAAATTTTTGGCGTTCGAGTAAATCAATACATGATCGGCTTTGGTCCAACCGTTAAGTCTTGGACTAGGGGCGACACCGAGTACGGAATCAAGGCAATACCGCTCGGCGGTTATATCCTCATGACTGGAATGTATCCTCCCGAGTCCAAACCGTATCGGGGTCCATTCGCGAGCTGGATCAGGGATGCTAGGCAGCAAGTAAGACAGGGCATAGAGCCCAGCGATGAAAATCGCCAGTTCTACAAGCTGTCCGCCCCCAAGAAGCTAACCATCATGCTCGGCGGTCCGCTGATGAATCTTGTTTTGGGGATGCTGCTGATTCTTCTAGCGCTGAGTGGTGTTGGAACGATGCAATCCACGATGAGCGTCAATAAGGTCTATGAATGCATTGAGGCCGATTCCGCGGGTAATTGCCCCAGCGGGGCTCCGGTCTCGCCCGCTATTGCCGCTGGACTCTTGCCTGGCGACACCGTCAATCAGGTCAACGGCAAACCAGTTCTTAGCTGGAACGAAGTGGTTGCGGGACTCAACAAGAATCAGACAAGTCAGTCAATGCTTGGGATTGTTCGTGACGGAGCGAATATCACCCTTGCAATTACGCCGTCATTTATAGAGACTCAAGTTTTTTTGGAGTCGGGGGCAGCGGCGCTTGACGCAGCCGGCAACAAAGTCACGGAGCTTAGGCCGATTTTGGGTATTCAGTTGGGATCTGAGATGACGCCATTGAGCATCGGCGAATCGGTCAGCTTTTCTCTAACTGCAACCGGTGGGATGCTGGCATTCGTGGCTGATTTGCCGCAACAGGTTTATAAGGTGGCGGCAAGTACTTTCGGAAGCACGGATCGAGATCCAAATGGTGCGGTTTCCATTTTGGGGGTGGGCCAGTTAGCGGGAGAGCTTACTGCTGCAGATATCGGTGTGGAGGCCAAGCTCGCCTCGTTGTTGCTACTAATCGGATCTTTGAATCTTGCACTTTTCGTCTTCAACATGATTCCGTTGCTGCCGCTAGATGGTGGACATGTTCTTGGAGCGCTCTATGAAAGCGCAAAGAGAAGATCGTGGGTGCTTTTTGGAAAGAGCGATCCGGGTCCAATCGATACCGCTAAAGCGCTACCTATTGCCTATGCGGTGTGGATGATGCTTATTGCAACGGGCCTCATACTAATATTAGCGGACCTTGTAAACCCAATAACATTGGGCTAGGAAGTAACTTTCCTCCTTTGCTGTTGAAGCTTGGAGTAAACGAGAGGTAATAAGTGCCAGCTGTAAATCTTGGTCTTCCAGTAGGACCCCCACCGACAATCGCCCCCAGGCGGAAAACTCGCCAAATAATGGTTGGGAAGGTGCCTGTCGGCTCGGATTCTCCAATTTCGGTGCAGTCGATGACCACCACTCAGACCACGGACATAAATGGAACGCTTCAGCAAATTGCTGAGTTGACTGCGACGGGCTGTGACATTGTTCGGGTTGCTGTTCCAACCAGTGATGATGCAAAAGCTTTGAGGGTCATTGCCAAGCGATCCCAGCTTCCGGTGATCGCCGATATTCACTTCCAGCCAAAATATGTCTTTCAAGCGATTGAAGCTGGATGCGGAGCGGTGCGAGTCAATCCAGGAAACATTAGAAAATTTGATGACCAGGTCGGTGCAATCGCAAAAGCTGCCAAGGACGCAGGAGTTTCAATCCGCATTGGTGTGAATGCAGGATCTCTAGACCCAAGACTGTTGCAAAAGTATGGCAAGCCAACCGCTGAAGCCCTGGTGGAGTCTGCCGTTTGGGAAGCGAGTCTCTTCGAGGAGCATGACTTTCACGATTTCAAGATTTCCGTGAAGCACAATGACCCAGTGGTAATGGTCAAGGCCTATCAGCTACTTGCCGAGCGGGGAGACTGGCCATTTCACTTAGGTGTTACCGAGGCCGGACCGGCATTCCAGGGCACCATCAAGTCCTCAGTGGCCTTTGGTGCCTTGTTGGCGCAAGGAATCGGAGACACGATTCGAGTCTCGCTCTCTGCTCCGCCGGTTGAGGAAATTAAGGTGGGCTCGCAGATTTTGGAGAGCCTGAACCTCCGCCCTAGAAAACTAGAGATCGTCTCTTGCCCAAGCTGTGGACGCGCTCAAGTAGATGTTTACACGCTCGCCAACGATGTTACCGAGGGGCTTTCTCACTTGACTGTCCCAATCAGAGTTGCAGTCATGGGTTGCGTTGTAAACGGACCGGGCGAAGCCCGAGAAGCGGATTTGGGCGTTGCCTCAGGAAATGGCAAGGGTCAAATCTTCGTAAAGGGTGAGATCATCAAAACGGTTCCGGAAAACGAGATTGTTGCCACTTTGATTGAAGAGGCAAACCGAATTGCAGCCGAAATGGACAGCGCACTTATCGGAACCGCTCAGGTAAGCGTCGGGGAGTAGCTAACATTGTGCTCATGCCATATCGCCTGAGCTCACTATTCCTAAGGACCCTTCGAGAAGACCCAGCTGACGCTGAGGTCGAAAGCCACAGGTTACTCGTGCGCGCGGGTTACATAAGGCGCGCGGCACCGGGAGTTTTTAGCTGGCTGCCTCTTGGCCTGATGGTCAAAACCAAGATTGAGCAAATCGTTCGCGAAGAAATGGCTGCTGCCGGTGCCCAAGAGGTCTTCTTTCCGGCCCTGCTTCCAAAAGAGCCTTACGAGATAACTGGCCGCTGGGACGATTACGGAGATAATATTTTCCGCCTGAAGGACAGAAAAGACGCTGAGTACTTGCTCGCTCCAACTCACGAAGAGGTTTTTACTCTTTTAGTTAAGGATCTTTACAATTCCTACAAAGACCTGCCACTGAGCATCTACCAAATTCAAAATAAATACCGCGATGAGGCTAGGCCACGAGCTGGTCTTTTGCGTGGTCGCGAGTTTGTAATGAAAGACGCCTACAGCTTTGACGTCACTGACGAAGGCCTCGAGGTCTCCTATCAAGCCCAACGCGCAGCCTACGAGCGTATTTTCACTCGCCTGGGTCTGGAGTATGTAGTCGTGAGCGCGGATGCCGGCGCGATGGGTGGATCAAAATCGGAAGAGTTCCTGAACCCTTCGGAAATTGGCGAAGACTCCTTTGTTCGATCCGCATCTGGTTTTGCTGCCAATGTCGAGGCGGTTAGATTCGCGCAGTCTCCGGCCATCACTCCGGATAATCAGGCGGCGGTAGATCACGCATCGCCGAATACTCCAACAATTGCTAGCTTGGTCAGTTTTTCGAATGAGAACCACCCCAAGATAAACGGCACCTGGCAAGCATCTGACACTTTGAAAAACGTCGTGCTGGCTCTGATAACTGGGGACGGTAAGCGCAGTCTGGTTACGGTCGGAATTCCCGGAGATCGAGACGTAGACCAAAAGCGCGCCGAAGCATGGTTTGGTTGTGACGTAGAGCAGGCCAACGAGGCGGATTTCAAGAGTCACCCGGAACTTGTTAAGGGCTACATCGGACCCCGAAAGGACTCGAAACAATTCTTGGGCCTAGAAACCGATTCCAAGATCGAGTACCTGCTAGACCCCAGGATTGCTGAGGGAAGTTCGTGGATCACCGGTGCCAATAAAGATCAGATGCACACTTGGTACTTGACTTTAGGTCGTGATTTTTCCTCGGATGGAATTGCGGACATCGCAGAGATTCGCGCCGGGGATCCGGCTCCGGACGGTTCAGGGCCTTTGGAAATGGCCCGGGGCATTGAAATCGGTCACATTTTTCAGCTTGGTCGCAAATACGCTGAGGCGCTTGGTCTCAAGGTTCTTGATTCCAACGGAAAGCTTGTGACGGTAACCATGGGCTCCTATGGCATTGGCGTGACCAGGTTGGTGGCAGTAATCGCCGAATCGTTCCACGACGACAATGGCTTGATGTGGCCGGATTCAGTGGCTCCAGCTAACCTTCACGTGATTGCCGCAGGTAAAGATGAGGCTGCCTTTGCAACCGCCGAGTCTCTGACCGCAGCCGCTGAGGCGCTTGGGCTAAAAGTCATGTTTGATGACCGACCAAAAGTCAGCCCGGGAGTGAAATTTGCGGATGCGGAACTGATTGGCAACCCATGGATAATCATCTGCGGCCGAGGTGTGGCAGATGGTGAAGTTGAGCTTTGGAATAGAGCGACAGGCGAACGCTGCCAAGTAAAGATAGACTCAGTTCTCGCTGAGCTAATGGCTAAGCGCTAGAAACTAAAAAGAGGCGAGTCATGGATATCGATTTACAAGTTCTTCGTCTACTGGAGCGCGAGCGGGAAATCCCATTTGACGAACTAGTGCTGATTATCGAAGCGGCCATTTTGGCCGCTTTCGCTAAGGGGTTTCCGGAACCGGTAAAGGGAGCCCGGGCCGAGCTTGATCGCAAAACCGGTCACGTTCGAATCTTCCAATCCACTCTCGATGAGGACCTAGAGCCCATTGGTGAAGAGGAAGTGACCCCCGAAGGTTTTGGTCGAGTTGCCGCTTACGCCGCTAAGCAGGTTATTGCGCAGCGCATGCGAGACATATCAGACGAGGGTCTGTTGGGAGAGTTCAAGGGCAAAGAGGGCGACATAGTCGCCGGCCAGATTCAACAGGGCTCTAGATCACACATGGTCTACGTGAACTTAGGCTCGATCGAGGCCCTTATGCCGCCTGAAGAGCAGGTCCCGACCGAAGAGTATTTGCACGGAAGTCGAATCAGGGTTTATGTAACCAGCGTTCAAATGGGAACAAGAGGGCCTCAGATCACGGTTTCCAGGACCCACCCTGGTTTGGTTAGAAAACTTTTCGCAATGGAGGTCCCAGAGGTCGCCTCCGGCCAAGTGGAAATTGCTTCTGTTGCTCGTGAAGCAGGACACAGGACCAAGATTGCGGTTTTCGCGAAAGAGCCCGGAATCAATGCCAAAGGAGCCTGCATTGGCGAACTTGGCCAGCGAGTCCGAGCGGTTAGCGCGGAATTGAATGAGGAAAAAATCGATGTTGTTGATTTCTCAGAGGACTTAGCAACTTTCGTCGCTCACGCTTTATCACCAGCCAGAGTGTCGGACAGTTTTGTTTTAGACGCCGCCACCAAGGCAGTTAGAGTGTTAGTTCCTGATTTTCAGCTTTCCCTGGCAATAGGTAAAGAGGGTCAGAACGCGCGTCTGGCAGCGAAATTGACCGGTGCCAAAATCGATATTCAGCCAGATAGCATCCTTGAGGGATAGCGTCATTAGGTAAGGGGCCCTAGAATGGAGCCTATTCGGACCTGTGTTGGCTGCCGCCAACGAGATTCGATGAAGCACTTGCTAAAAATTGTTTCAGTGAATCAAAGTTTTATTCTTGACCGGCAGCGAAAGCTAGCCGGAAGAGGGGCTTGGGTTCATGAAAAATGTTTGAGGCTAGCGCTTGATCGAAAAGGTCTAGTTCGCGCCTTGGGCGACTCTAATTCGGAGTCGCTTGAGACATGGCTTAGAAATCAGGCACAAAACATGGCTGACACACAATGAGTTTCTCGAAATGAGACCCCCTCAGAACTAAGGCCTTCCCTGTTTGGGGTCGGCCCCGAACAGGAGAAAAAAAGTGGCGCTTCCACGCGTATACGATATTGCCAAAGAACTTGGAATTGATACCAAGACGGCTTTGGCCAAATTAGAAGAGCTTGGCGAATACGTCAAAGGCGGCTCTTCAACGATCACCCCACCGGTAGCCGCAAGGCTAAAGACTGCTTTCCCAAAGAAGGAAGCTCCAGTCAAGAAGGAGCCGGCACAGCCAAAGGCTAAGCCTGCCGCTGAAGCACCGGCAGTTGTCGAGAGCCCAAAGCCCTCGGACGTCACTGAGCCTGTTGCTCCCGCAGTAGTCGAGCCAGCGCCGGCTTCCGCGCCGGAAGCCGGAGAGCCAGTCACTGAGGAGAAGTCCGCCGCCGCGACAATGCTCGGCACACCTCGCCCAGGCAACAATCCATTTTCTTCAAACCAGGGCATGGGAATACCTCGTCCGATGGTTCGACCAGGCAACAATCCATTTGCTGCAAATCAGGGCATGGGTCGACCACGGCCAGGGGCACCTAGACCTGCCGGGGGAGCACCTAGACCAGGAGCACCACGGCCAGGGGCACCTAGACCTGCCGGGGGAGCACCTCGCCCAGGCGGCGGAGCACCGCGTCCGGGTGGAGCGCCAGCGTTTGGGACGCCGGGCCAAAAGCCAGGGTTTGGACCTCCAGCTGGAAGACCGGGACCAGCCGGCCGTGGTGGCCGCGGAGCGGGCACCGCAGGAGCATTTGGTAGAGGCGGTTCCCGAGGAAAATCCCGTAAGTCAAAGAGAACAAAGCGCGAAGAATTTGAACAAAGAGATGTTCCAAGCCTGGGCGGCACAATGGTGCCTCGTGGCGATGGAAACACTGTGCTGCGAGTTCGTCGCGGATCTTCGATCCAGGACTTCGCGGACAAGATTGGCACTAACTCTGCTCAGCTGATCACCATTTTGTTCCACCTAGGACAAATGGCGACTGCGACAGCATCCCTAGACGAAGACACCTTCCAGATTCTTGGGGTAGAGCTTGGCTACAAGGTCGAGGTTGTCTCACCTGAAGACGAAGAGCGAGAGCTATTTGAGGGCTTTGGTCTCGATATCTCGACTGGCATCGACGAGGAGGACGACGAAGCACTGTCTCCAAGACCTCCAGTCGTGACCGTCATGGGACACGTTGATCACGGAAAGACTCGGTTGCTTGATTCGATTCGTAATGCGAATGTTGTCGACGGTGAGGCCGGTGGAATTACCCAGCACATCGGTGCCTACCAGGTTTACACAACGCACGAAGGTAAAGATCGAGCGATCACGTTCATTGACACCCCGGGTCACGAGGCTTTCACTGCGATGCGAGTCAGAGGAACCGAAGTCACAGACATTGCCATTCTGGTTATTGCTGCGGATGACGGTGTAATGCCTCAGACCATTGAGGCCTTGAACCATGCCCAGGCTGCAAGGGTTCCAATTGTGGTGGCCGTCAACAAGGTTGATAAAGAGGGCGCAAACCCGGCAAAGATTCGTCAGCAGCTAACTGAATTTGGCCTAGTAGCTGAGGAATTTGGTGGAGACGTGATGTTTGTAGACGTTTCCGCGCTGAAGGGTGATGGGATTGACAAGCTTCTCGACGCAGTGCTACTGACCGCCGATGCATCTCTAGACCTTCGAGCCAACCCCGACAAGGCAGCGCGTGGAGTTGCCATTGAGGCGAACCTAGACAAGGGACGCGGTTCCGTTGCGACGGTTCTGATTCAGTCAGGAACTCTAGAAATTGGTAATGCAATTGTCGCCGGTGCGGCTTACGGTCGAGTCCGAGCGATGTTCGATGAAAACGGAGATCCGGTCAAGTTCGCGACCCCATCAAGACCAGTTCAAGTATTAGGTTTGCAGTCTGTCCCGCGCGCCGGAGATACTTTCGTGGTTGCCGAGGATGAGCGCCAGGCCAGGCAGATCGCGGAAAAGCGTGAAGCCGCCGACCGAAACGCTCTGCTAGCAAGGACCAGGAAGAAGCTTTCACTCGAGGACTTCACCCAGGCTCTCGAAGATGGCAAGGTCGAATCATTGAACTTGATCATCAAGGGTGACGTTTCAGGTGCTGTAGAGGCACTAGAGGACAGCTTGCTCAAAATCGACGTGGGCGACTCAGTGCAGCTGCGAATCATCCACCGAGGTGTTGGAGCAATCACTGAATCCGACGTAAACCTAGCCACTGTCGACTCGGCGGTAATTATCGGATTCAACGTTCGCCCAGACAACAAGGCGAAAGAGCGTGCGGATCGTGAAGGTGTCGACATTCGTCATTACACCGTCATCTACAACGTTCTTGAGGATATTGAGAATTCACTCAAGGGAATGCTCAAGCCGGAATACGAGGAAGCGCAGCTGGGAACAGCCGAAGTTCGAGAGGTCTTCAAGTCCTCCAAGTTCGGTCTCATCGCCGGTTCATACGTGAGAAGCGGCCTAATGCGCCGAAACGCTATGGCACGAGTCCTGAGAAACGGCGAAGTGATCGGCGAGAACCTCAAGGTCGAGTCACTGAAGCGATTCAAGGACGACGCCACTGAGGTCAAGGCTGATTTCGAGTGTGGAATCGGACTGGGTAGTTTCAATGATGTAAAGATCGACGACGTAATCGAGACTTACGAGATGGTAGAGAAGCCGAGGGGCTAATGGCAGATCACTCTAGAGCTCTGCGTCTTGCCGAGCGGATTAAGGTATTGGCGGCATCTGCGCTAGCGAAGATTGTCAAGGATCCCGATTTGGGTTTTGTGACCTTTACTGACGCCCGCGTTACTCCCGACCTGATGCAGGCCAGGCTTTTCTACACTGTTTTTGGTTCCGATGCCGACAAGGCTTTGACTGTCGCTATCCTGCAGAAAAATACCGGAAGGCTCAGGGGAGAGATCGGAAAACAGTTGGGAATCAGAATGACCCCAACCCTCGAACTTATTCTCGATGATGTCCCGGAAAATGCTGGGGACTTGAACGACCTTTTGGCTGAGGCCAAAAGACGCGATGGCGAACTAGAGAAGCTGGCCAAGGGTGCAAAGCACGCAGGTGATGTTGACCCTTACATCCAAAAGCCTCAGGAAGACTAATGCAGCATGGCCTAGTTCTGATTGACAAGCCCCAGGACTGGACTTCTTTTGATGTTGTCGCAAAGATGCGGGGCGTTCTGAGCACAAAAAAAGTCGGGCATGGCGGAACCTTAGATCCGTTGGCCACTGGTCTCTTGGTGCTCGGAGCAAATCAGGGCACGAAATTACTCCAGTTTTTACTTGGTCAGGACAAGACCTACACGGCGACCGTGCGGTTGGGTCAATCCACTATCAGCGATGATTCCCAGTCGGAGACTCTTGAGAGCAAAGATGCTTCAGGCATCACTGCCGAGCAAGTTGATAAAGCCATTTTCGCTTTGACTGGACCTCTTGATCAAATACCGTCCAGCGTGAGCGCTAAAAAAATTGATGGGGTCAGAGCTTACGACTTGGTGAGACAGGGTAAAGAGGTTGACCTAAAGCCCAAATCGATAGTGATACGTGACTTTGCTCGAACCAACGAGCTGAGTCACCATGACGGTTTGGTCGATTTTGACATAAGCGTTAGTTGCAGTACGGGGACCTATATCAGGGCATTAGCCAGGGACATGGGCCAAGCGCTCAACGTGGGCGGTCACTTGATTGGGCTTCGTCGAACCGCAGTTGCTTCTTTTGTGATCGCTGATGCAACGGAAATCACCGAAGAGCCGCGCTGGATCAGCCTGGCTGACGCTGCATCCAAGCTGTTCCCCACTTACGAGATTTCTAGTGACCAGGAGCGGGACCTGAGACACGGTAAGAAAATTGAAGTGGAATCAGCCGAGCCTGAAATTGCACTGACACGAGAACATCAGCTGATTGCACTTGCAACAAAGACCGGGGCGCAATACAAGTCGATCTCGGTCTTTCAGGAGGAGCAGTGATAGACGCCTTTTTCTTGATTCTGGCTTGGTATGCAGTCGCCGCTGGGTTGATTCTGATTTTTTTGGGGCTAATCGGTAGGGCGCCCAGCGGTTTTTCCCTAGGGCTTGCGATCGGAGTTGAGGCGGGTCTTCTAGTCCAGTTGATTCTCTCGATTATTTTAGTTTCTCTCGGTCAGTACGCGGCCATCGACACTTGGGAGTTTTTCGGATACTTGATAGTCGCCCTTATGGTTCCAATTGCCGGAGCGGTATGGGCTTTAGTCGAAAGAAACCGTTGGTCAACCGTGGTTTTAGGCGCAGCAGTTCTAACGATTGCGGTGATGTTGGTCAGAATGCAGCAAATCTGGACCGGGGTCAACCCTTTCGCTGTCTAAGATTGGTCTTGGAGAAATCATGAAAAAATCATTGGGAGCTGGCAGGGTTTTAGTCGCTGTCTATGGCGTCTTTGCCCTCTCGGCATCGGCCAGAGCTGGTTACCAGCTAATTCGAGAGTTTGACCAAGCGCCCGTTGCGTATTTATTATCAGCGGTTGCCGCATTGGTCTACATAGTTGCGACTTTTACACTCGCGCAGCCGCACAGGTATCACGCCGTGGCTCTATTGGCCGTACGGTTTGAACTTGCAGGAGTAATAATCGTTGGCTTGTTGTCAGTTTTGATGCCGGAACTATTCGGCCACCCATCGGTTTGGTCTGGTTTTGGAGTCGGTTATGGCTTTATCCCTCTTGTGTTGCCAGTCTTGGGCCTGATTTGGTTGAGGAGGCAAAATGCTGGAACTAAGTAACTCCAGCTTGCCTCATGAATTCGCCGATACCGCCGTTGCCATAGGTAAATTCGACGGTATCCATTTGGGGCATCAGCAGTTGTTCCATGAACTCGTACATTTTTCCGAAGAGGCCGGCTTGGCAGCCGCGGTGCTAACTTTTGATCGCCATCCCGATGCGTTTTTGAAACCAGGATCCGAGCCCTCGGCAATTATCGGTCCAATTCAAAAAGCGCGAATTTTGGAGTCGCTCGGGACCGACGCACTCATAACTCTTAGTTTTGATCAGCAGCTTGCGAACCTTTCCCCAGAGCAGTTTGTCGTGAATCACTTAATGCCAATGAGAGCGAAGCTAGTGCTCGTCGGGCAAGGGTTTCGTTTTGGGCACAAGGGTTCCGGAAGCATTAGCGAGCTTAGGCAACTTGGCGAACGCTTCGGCTTCATGGCTAAGGAAATTCCCACGGTGGTCTTTGGCGACCTCCCGGTTTCTAGTACTGAGATAAGAAAAGCGATTTCTGCCGGCAATATCAAGGCGGCAAACACCATGCTTGGGCGTAATCATCAAACCGAGGGCATGGTTGAACATGGCCGCAAAATTGGCCGTCAAATCGGCTTTCCGACAGCGAACCTGGCTCGGAACAGCGAGGGACTATTGCCGGTTGACGGGGTTTATGCCGGCTGGCTTTATTCGGAGGGTGTTCGCTATCCGGCGGCTCATTCTGTGGGCACCAATGACTCCATCGAGGCTGTGCCAAGGCTTCTAGAGTCCCACGTGATCGGCCGGGATGATCTTGACCTCTATGACAAAATCGTGACTTGTGAGTATGTCGAGCAAGTCAGACCCTGGGCCAAATACGAGTCCATGGAAAGGCTGATCGAGCAGATCGGCTCCGATGTTGAAGCCTGTAGGCGAGTGCTGGGGGAGTAGGGTCTAGCTATGAGTTTTGTAGGAGCGATTTCAAGCGGTTTCAAGAATTACGTGAACTTCAAGGGCAAGGCCAGCCGAGCACAGTACTGGTATTGGGTGCTATTCACTCTGCTGCTATCGCTAGTACTGGGATCAATTGAGGGCGTAATTTGGCCAACGGCCGCGACCACAGGGGACCCGGTGACCGATATCCAGTCGCTGAGCTCTGACTTCACTCCGCTCACAACTATTTCTTCACTAGTTCTTTTTTTGCCGAATCTGTCGATTCTGGCAAGACGCCTCCATGATGCCGGCTTCAGCGCCAAGTGGCTGTTCCTCTTCGTCGTTCCAGCCGCCTACTCTATTTTTGCGACTGTCGGTGCGATCGCCTTGATCAATGATTACCCTTCTGGCCAGGAGTTCTCTCCGGAACTTCTGATGTCATTGGTGTTCCTGATTGTGCCGATTCTCGCGCTGGCTGCCATCGTCTTCATTATTTTCTTGGTTTTGGTTCTTAAGACCTCAAAGAGTTTTTATGACGGGAACAAATATGTTGAGCCAGAGCCGCTTGATTCGCTCGATGAAGGAACTACCGCCTAGCCAAAAACAGTTTTTATGTCTAGACTTCTCGGGTTGCCGTGTAACGGCCGCGGACTAAGAGAGCGACAGACAACCTGTTTGACGCACCGCGCAGCGGATCGGAAGGATCAGCAATGGCTTTAGACCCACAGGTAAAGACGCAAATCATCGAAGAGTATGCAACAAAGCCAGGAGACACCGGTTCGCCTGAGGTTCAGGTTGCAGTTATGACCCGTCGTATCATTGACCTTACCGAGCACCTAAAAGACCACAAGCACGACCACCACTCACGTCGTGGTTTGCTGCTAATCGTTGGACAGCGCCGCCGTCTTCTTGGTTACTTGCAACGCGTTGACATCAACCGATACCGTAAATTGATCGAAAGACTTGGCCTTCGTCGCTAAGTTTCATAACTTTTTTGACTAACCCCGGCATAAAATGCCGGGGTTTTTCATTAACTGTTAAGTCAGCTCGTTTTTGGGCAAGCTGACGGGCTTGCCGGGGTGGGCGACCGAGATAACCTTTCTAGATTGATTCCTACCCCCAAGGTCTTTCATTTAGTAGAGCGGGCCTTTTGTTTCACGGCCCGCCTGTTAGGCTTTTCCACTTGACAACCTAGGCACTGACCAATACGCCGGACTAACTAGGAGCGGGGCGACTGTTTTGATTGAATTCCAGAACGTGACCAAGCAGTTTCCCGATGGCACTTTTGCGGTGAAGGACTTTTCACTGGTGCTTCCTTCTCATAAAGTCACGGTGTTTGTCGGGTCATCCGGAGCCGGAAAAACAACCCTTCTTCGAATGATTAATCGCATGGTCAACCCGACCAGCGGCAAGGTGTTGATTGATGGCGAAGATGTTGCCGGGCTCAATCCTGTCGCACTGCGCCGAAAGATTGGTTACGTTCTCCAGGCCACTGGGCTACTGCCTCATCGAAAAATTGCAGACAATATTGCCTCAGTGCCAAGACTAAATGGCGTTCCGAAGTCTAAAGCCCGTGAAGAGGCTCTTATTTTGCTGGACACCGTAGGACTTGACCGCTCGCTGGCAGATAGGTACCCCGATCAGCTCTCTGGTGGGCAGCAGCAGCGCGTTGGTGTTGCAAGAGCGCTTGCGAGTGACCCAAACATACTTTTGATGGATGAGCCCTTTGGTGCGGTGGACCCTATCGTTCGGTTGGAGCTCCAGGACGAACTCAATCGCTTGCAGGGTGAAATCAGTAAAACCATGGTTTTCGTTACCCACAACATTGATGAGGCATTTGCGATTGCCGACCAGGTGGTGATTCTTCGCGCCGGAGGAGAAATTGCTCAGGTGGGTAGCCCGGCGGAGATTCTGGCAAATCCTGCTGACGATTTTGTTGAGACCTTCATTGGTGCCGATAAGGGCAAGCGCACCCTTCATTTGCAGCGCAGAGAAGAAGATGGCGTGACTCTGATTGTCGATGCCGAGGGTAGACCCGCAGGAATTCTCGGAGAAGACAAAGGATGACTGGATGAGCTGGCTAGTCGATAATTTCGACTTGGTGGCAAGGTTGACTGGGAATCATGCGATTCTCAGCGTGATTCCTATTGTGCTGGGCTTTGTAATTGCGGTGCCGCTGGGTTGGATAGCCAACAGAAGTCATTCTCTCAGATCTTGGGTAATCGGAGGCGGAAGTTTTCTCTACACAATCCCGTCACTGCCGCTTTTTGTGATCCTGCCCTACATTCTTGGAACCAGAATCACCGATGAGCGCAACATCATTGTGGCGCTGACTATCTATGCCGTTGCCATGATGGTTAGAACAGCTGCGGATGCCCTTGCGGCTGTGCCAGCGGATGCAGTTGAGGCATCCACTTCGATTGGGTATTCCTTGTGGACGAGGTTCTGGCTGGTGGAGTTTCCGCTTGCCGGCCCTGTCCTGTTGGCTGGACTGCGAGTGGTTTCAGCAAGCACAATCGCACTGGTGTCTGTGGGAGCCATTATCGGGTCTGCAAATCTTGGCTATCTGTTTACAAACGGAAAACAACGCGATTTCCTTGAAGAGATTCTCATCGGCATCGGCGCAAGCTTTCTGATCGCACTGGTTTTTGACATTGCAATTGTTCTTCTAGGCAGGGTTCTGATGCCTTGGAATCTTAGAAAGTCGCCGGCCTCAAAGAGCATCCGGCAAAACGCAGTAGGGGTGTACTAAGCATGCAATTCTTCCTCGATGCGTTTCGCTGGTTACTCGACCCTGCTAATTATGTTGCAGGTGGAATCAGCCCACTTCCGATTCAGGACCGTATCGGTGAGCACCTTTGGTATACATTTGTCTCGGTAGCGATTGCATCGATGATCGCACTTCCATTGGGCCTCTTCATTGGGCACACCGGCCGCGGCCGGCAGTTTGTGATTAGTTTCACCGGCATGATGCGTGCTCTGCCAACATTGGGGCTTTTAATGGCCCTATTCCTGATTATCGGCGCGACGGTTCCATTTACGCAAGCGGCGTTCGTGGCCTCGATTATCGCGCTGGTCATCTTGGCCATTCCATCAATTTTGGCTGGCGGATATGCCGGCGTCGAATCCGTAGATCCTCAGACCGTGGATGCCGGCCGAGCCATGGGCATGACTGAAATGCAGATTTTGCTGCGGATTGAGATCCCGCTTTCGCTGCCGCTGATAATTTCTGGTATTCGAGCAGCTGTGCTGCAGGTCATTGCAACTGCCGTAATCGCCTCTTATATCTCACTTGGCGGTCTTGGGACAGTTATTTCAAGCGGCATTGGACTCAATGACAACGAGCGAATTCTGGGCGGCGCCATTCTGGTAATTGCGCTTGCGCTTGTGGTGGACGGCTTTTTGGCACTCCTCCAGCGCCTGGTGACCCGGCGCGGTTCCAAGGAGGCACGTCCACAAAATATAGATTTCCGTAGACGATCATTCGGATCGGCTGCGGTGGCGGAAGAGCCAGTCAATGAAAGGAAAAGACATGTTCAAAGCAAAAAATAGAGGGCCACGCATTGCAGGAGCAATAGCTGCAGCTGCAGCCCTTGTGGTAATGACCGGCTGTGCATCCGCGGACCCAACCGAGGAGGCCACGCAGGCAGCCGACGACGTAGCGACAGTCGAAGCGACAAAGGTCGTAGTTGGCTCCTTCGCGTTTCCAGAGAGCGAGATCCTCGGAAACATTTATGCAATTGCTCTAGAGAACGCGGGCTTCGAAGTTGAGACAAAGTTCAACCTTGGACCACGACAGACCACTGTTCCAGCTTTGGAAGACGGGTCAATCGACCTAATGCCTGAATACAACGGAAACTTGTTGTTTTTCTATGACACCGAGAACACAGCGCGCTCAACAGAAGAGGTAGACGCTGAACTTGCTACCAAGGTGCCAGCTGGCTTCCAGGTCTTGAACTCATCATCTGCTGAGGACAAGGACGCTTATGTCGTCACTCAGGCAATGGCCGAAGAGTTTGGTCTTGTAACAATTGGCGATCTAGCAAAAATCGAACCATTTTCTCTAGGTGCCAGCCCGCAGTTTGCTGAACTTCTTTACGGTCTACCCGGTCTTGCCTCCTTCTACGGAGTCACCGACGTGACATTCGTGCCAATCGAAGACTTCGGTGGCCCGGATACCGTCAAGGCACTTGTCGACAACGCAGTTCAGGTTGCTGATATCTACACCACCTCACCTGACTTGGTGGCTAAGAAGCTCCGCGTGCTAGATGACCCTGAGAACTTGATTGCAGCACAGAACATAGTGCCGCTTCTAAACTCTGACATCTACAGCGATGAGCTGGCAGCGGTGTTGAATGCGATCTCAGCTGCACTAACCACTGAGGACCTCATCGCGCTTCGCACCCGTGTCGAAGGTGACGAGAAGGCTCAGGCCAGCACTGCAGCACAGGAATGGCTGGAAGCAGAAGGCCTACTCAACTAGTTGATTTTGAGGCGCTGTCGTAATGGCGGCGCCTCATTTATCGGCTGATTATGCAAGCTGAATGAAGGCTTTGGCTTTCATTGACAGGCACCAGGAACATTTTGACTAACCCCGGCCGAAATGCCGGGGTTTTTCATTACTAGGCTTTTTACTCTTTGGTTGTTAGGCTTGTACTAACGAGGATTAGAATGCGGGTCTTCGGTGGAAGTTTCTGGGTCTAGACCCAGAGTTTTTTACTGACGATCAGCACTTCATCGGGCAAGGCCCGACCTCTAGCGCGCACGAAACTTCACTGAAAGTGGATCGGGCTTTGCGCTGCGCAGATACATAAGGAGGGGCCATGGAAGGCCCAGAGATCAAATTCGCAGAAGCCGTTATTGATAACGGGAAGTACGGGAAGCGCGTTGTGCGTTTTGAAACCGGACGCCTAGCCCAGCAAGCAGCTGGTGCCGCGGTTGTCTATCTTGACGACGAGACCATGTTGTTCTCAGCCACCACAGCATCAAAGGCGCCGAAGGACCACTTCGATTTCTTCCCACTCACAATTGATGTTGAAGAGCGTATGTATGCCGCGGGTAAAATCCCAGGCTCATTCTTCCGTCGTGAGGGTCGCCCATCCACCGCAGCAATCTTGGCTTGTCGTTTGATCGATAGGCCGCTTAGGCCTTCGTTTGTTGACGGCTTGCGCAACGAAATTCAGGTTGTCGTAACCGTTATGTCGATTGAGCCAGATGAGCTTTACGACGTAGTTGCTATCAACGCAGCTTCGATGTCCACTCAGCTAGCTGGTTTGCCATTTTCCGGCCCAGTAGCCGGTGTTCGCGTGGCACTGATTGATGGCCAGTGGGTTGCTTTCCCTAAGCACTCACAGCTTGCAAACGCTGTGTTCAACATGGTTGTTGCCGGTCGAGTTATCGATGGCGACGATGTTGCGATCATGATGGTTGAAGCAGAGGCTACTGAAAACAGCTGGGATTTAATTGCCGGTGGTGCTGTTGCGCCGAACGAAGAAATCGTGTCTCAGGGACTTGAGGCCGCAAAGCCATTTATCAAGGAACTAGTTAGGGCGCAGAACGATGTGGCCAAGCAGGCTGCGAAGCCAACCGCTGACTACCCAGTGTTCTTGCCTTACACCGACGAGGTGCTAGCAGCTGTTGAAAAAGCCGCCGGAGCCGAGGTTGCCAAGGTTTACCAGATTGCCGATAAGCAAGAGCGCCAGGATGCTGACGATGCACTGAAGTCGAGCGTGAAGGAAGCACTAGCCGCGAAGCTAAGTGAAGAAGACATGGCTCAGTTCTCAGCCGCATACAAGGCAGTTGCCAAGAAGGCAATGCGCACAAGGGTGCTAAAAGAAGGAATCCGAATCGACGGTCGTGGACTAAGCGATATTCGTCTAATCGACTCCGAAGTTGGAGTTATACCTAGGGCCCATGGTTCAGCAATTTTCCAGCGCGGAGAGACCCAAATCTTGGGTGTCACAACGCTGAACATGCTGAAGATGGAGCAGCAGCTTGATGCTCTGACTCCAGAGAAGTCAAAGCGCTACATGCACCACTACAACTTCCCACCATATTCAACCGGTGAGACCGGTCGTGTTGGTACTCCTAAGCGTCGCGAAATTGGTCACGGTGCCTTGGCAGAGCGGGCTCTAATGCCAGTACTGCCAGCGCGTGATGAGTTCCCATACGCAATTCGTCAGGTTTCAGAGGCTCTTAGCTCGAACGGATCAACCTCAATGGGGTCTGTTTGTGCATCGACTCTTGCACTTCTAAACGCCGGTGTGCCATTGCGCGCACCAGTTGCTGGAATAGCGATGGGCTTAATCACAGACACCGTTGATGGCAAGACCCAGTACGCGGCACTAACTGACATCCTTGGCGCTGAAGACGCACTTGGCGACATGGACTTCAAGGTCGCTGGTACCCGCAACTTCATTACCGCTATTCAGTTGGACACCAAGTTGGACGGTATTCCATCCGCAGAGCTAGCTAAGGCGCTGACCCAGGCCAAAGAAGCTCGCTTGTTCATCCTGGATGTCATGGCTGAAGCTATCGATGAGCCAGATGAGCTGTCCAAGTACTCGCCTCGCGTTATCGCAGTGAAGATCCCAATTGACAAGATCGGTGAAGTTATCGGGCCAAAGGGCAAGATGATTAACCAGATCCAGGAAGACACTGGCGCTGACATCTCCATCGAAGACGACGGAACCGTTTACATCGGTGCAGTTGACGGACCAAGTGCTGATGCGGCCAAGGCTGCCATCAACGCGATTGCTAACCCACACGTGCCAGAAATTGGCGAACGTTTCCTAGGAACCGTCGTGAAGCTAGCAACATTCGGTGCGTTTGTTTCGCTGATGCCAGGCAGGGACGGGCTATTGCACGTCTCCGAGCTGAAGAAGCTTTCGGCTGGCAAGCGCGTTGAGAATGTCGAGGATGTCCTGACTGTCGGTCAGAAAGTCTTGGTGGAAATCACCAAGGTTGATGACCGAGGCAAGCTGTCACTCGCACCTGTTGTTGAGGGTGACGCAGCGGGCGAAGAGTAATAATTGAAGCTAGGTCTTTTAGACTCAAGCGATTTCACCGCTGAGGCATCACGGATTTGTAGGACCGTGCTGCCCAGCGGTGTTCGCATTTTAAGTGAGGAAATTCCAGGGGCACCGTCTGTTGCGATAGCCGTATCCGTGGCCGTGGGTTCCAGGGATGAGTTGCCGGGCACATTTGGGTCCACGCATTTTCTTGAGCACCTGCTGTTCAAGGGAACCAATCGGAGGAATGCCAAAGATATTTCTGTCGCATTCGATTCCGTCGGCGGATCCTCGAACGCTGCAACGGCGAAGGAATACACCAGCTATTACGCGAGGGTAATGAACTCGGCTTTGCCACTGGCGCTGGACGTCATTCTTGACATGTTCACTTCTGCAAAAATTGGTCAGCACGACTTTGATGTTGAGCGCACTGTAATCCTCGAGGAGCTCGCCATGGGCGAGGATGACCCTGAGGACTTGGCTCATGAGGCCTTAGCAAGCGCCCTGTTGCCCGATCATGAACTTGGTAGGCCGATTGGGGGCACCAAGGAAACAATCCTTGCTGTGACTCGCGAGCAGGTTATTGAGCACTACCGCAAGCATTACTCTCCACAAAACCTTGTGGTCACCGCTGCCGGGGGAGTGTCGCACGAAGCTCTTGTCGAACTAGTTCAGCGAGAGCTATCTAAAGTCGGCTGGCTAGATGCCGAGGCGAATCCAAATGAGCGCCGTTCTCAAGTGGCTTTTGAGCCGCCTAAGACTGTTCCGTTCACCAACTTGGATCATGACTTTTCGCAAGCGAATCTTCTGCTTGGATACCAGAGCATCAAGGGCATGGATAAGGACAGGTATGCGCTTGGTTTGATGAGCAGCATCCTGGGCGGCGGAATGTCTTCACGGCTTTATCAGGAAATCAGAGAAGAGCGCGGATTGGCATATTCGACCTACTCTTACCAGCAGGGCTACGCCGACGCTGGCTACTTTGGGCTTTACGCGGGAACCAGTCCTGAAAACGCTACCTTAGTTACTCAGCTGATGAAATCTGGACTAGATTCCATCGCCGAGCACGGGGTTACGCGCGAAGAGTTTGATTTGGCTCTTGGTTCACTTACCGGTGGTCTAGCGCTTCGCTACGAAAGCTCGCTGGCAAGAATGAACCGGTTGTTGTCTGCCGAAATTGGCAGCGGCGAGTTTTTGTCCACGGAACAAATTTTGCAGCGCTTCCAAGAGGTTGATATGTCGGAGATACAAACCGTTGCTGCTCGAATCGCTGCGAATAGCTCCGCTCTGGTTGCGGTTGGGCCTAACTTAGAAGCACTTAAACAATTAGCTTGATAGGTTTTCTAACATGATTCATGTTTCAATACTCGGAGCCTCCGGTCGAATGGGAGCTCTTGCCAGGCAATTAGTCGATGCTGACGGCAATCTAAAGCTGCACTCGGCGCTGGATTCCTCGTCACCCAAGGAGCAGATGCTTGGCGCCGATGTGGTGATCGATTTCACTAACCCGTCAGTGTCCGAGTCGCTAGTCCTGTTCGCAATTGAGAACGGCCTAAAGACGGTAATTGGAACATCTGGTTGGAGTGAGCAGAAGCTGGCAGTTTTGGAAAAGGCGCTGAAAACCAGTCCCATGTCGGCCGTTGTGGTGGTGCCTAACTTTTCCGTTGGCTCCATGTTGGCTCAGCGCTTTGCTGCGATGGCCGCCAAGTACTTTGACTCGATTGAAATCCTCGAGGCTCACCACGAGCAAAAAGTTGATTCTCCTTCCGGCACTGCCATCCGAACCGCTGAATTGATTGCTGAGTCTAGAAAAGACTTGCCACAGCATCTAATTCCCGGGGTCGGTCAACCCAGCAGGGGCGAAGTTCACGCGGGAGTGGTTATTCACTCCTTGCGGCAGAAAGGCATTTCCGCCAAACAGGACACCATCTTCGGTGCTGACGGTGAGCAGCTTGTAATTTCCCACGACGTTTCTTCTCCAAGGGCTTACTCTCTTGGAATCCTTCGATCAATTGAGTTTGCACAAACCGCAACTGGTCTAACCGTTGGCCTGGAAAACGTTCTCGGCAAATGATTACCAAAATATGGGTCGGCTTAATGCTGGCCCTGACACTATTTTATGTTCTGACCCTGCTTGGCAGGGGCATCATCTTGCTCCAAGAGCCAAGCCTCATCGCTATCGTCATGGGGCTGGCAATTCTCGTGCTGCCGTTAGTGGCGCTCTGGGCATTATTTGCTGAACTGCAATTTGGCCTCAAGGCTCAGAGGCTCTCGCGCAAGCTCATTTCACTCAATATCCCTGGGTTGGATCTTGAACTTCGAGCCAGCGGTCGCGCCACCAAGGAGTCAGCCAGCAAAGAGCTGGAAAGAATTCAGGTTGCAGTTACTAAGGACCCAAGTAGTTGGAGCCTTTGGTTCCAACTAGGCGAGGCCCACGATGCTGCCGGCGAGCGCAAGAATGCCAGGGCCGCTATTAGGCAAGCTATCCAGCTAGCGAATAATTCCGACTCTGCGAATCAATAGATAGAGCTGGCAGCCTAGGCACAGGCCGAAAAAAGCATTCAGAAAAGCGGCAATAAAAATAAATGCTGCTGAAACAGTGACTAGCGGTGCGCTAAAGATCCCGCCAATAATTCCAAGAAGCGCAAACGCCAGTCCGACTTGCTGAGCGAATTTCAGTGGCCTTGGGTCCTCTAGTTCTTTGGGGGCAGCCAAGTTGGGTCGAATAAATTTGGCGAACGACCAACCATATGGGTGGGTACTTGGGGAAACCAAGGACCAGGTGAAGAGCACCCCTAGTGCTATGACTATTGCATAGGCAAGTGATTGGTTCGTGAGGCTTAGGTAGAAAGCGATGAAGGATAGGACCGAGGTTATCGCGGCGCCAAATCTCGGTCCTCGTGGGTCTACGTGATTGTTAGTAGTCATTTCACTCCTAGTTTTTCTAATTCGGTTTCGATGGTCTTTGGTTTTGGTGTCCCGCCAATCCGGAAGCGAATCTCGCCAGCCGGATTTAGGACAAACACTGTCGGAGTCTGACTTATGTTGAAGTGTGCCGCTAAGTCTATTCTGTGGGTGATGTCGGCCTCAATAAAAAGAAGTCCGCCCTTTCGATACTCCAGCTTTGCAAGTGACCTTCTGACCGCCGGGCACTGACCGCAGTATTCGGTGGAAAATAAAACGACCGTAGCTTCTTTGCCGAACTTTGTTACTTCTTCGCCATTCTTGAGGAGATTGAGTTTTTCCAGTTCGATGCATTGAGCTCCAGAGACGCTGTGTCCGCGACCTTGAAAGAAGCGATAGCCGATACCAGTCATCGTTGCCACGATGAGCAGGGCTATTGATAGAACGATTGTTGAGTCCACGTACGAAAGCGTAGGCGACACAAAGGCACAAATACGGAGTGTTGCGCTTTTTTACTTTTGGGCTGGCTTAGGGTTATCAGATGACCGAAATTCAATTCCGCAGCGATGTAACTGTTGAGCTTGTTAGATCAAGCGCTCAAGATGCCGACGTGCTGTTTGCTGCCAGAGTCTCAACTCAGGGTGAGCAGACTCTTGAGAGCGCCATGCAATCTGGCACGGAGGTTGAAAAGCGTGACAAGGGTCTGATCAACTACCTCATGCGAGATCGCCACGGTTCTCCGTTTGAGCACAACTCAATGACTTTTTACGTTCAGGCCCCTATTTTTGTCTTCCGCGAGTTTATGAGGCACAGAATCGCCAGCTACAACGAGGAATCCGGTCGCTATCGCGAACTGCAGCCGGTTTTTTACGTTCCAGGTCCCGAGCGCAAACTGGTTCAAGTTGGAAAGCCCGGTGCCTATGATTTCGAGGACGGAACTGTTGAGCAGACTGCTCTTGTAGTTCAAGAGACACAGGCAATTACCCGTGCTGCATACGACTCCTATCAGCGCATGCTGGAGGCGGGAGTTGCTCGCGAGGTCGCTCGAATTGTGTTGCCGGTAAATATTTACTCCAGCATGTACGTGACGATGAATTCTCGCTCGCTTATGAATTTTTTGTCACTTCGAACCAAGCGCGAAGGCACGCATTTCCCATCTTTTCCGCAGCGCGAAATCGAGATGTGTGCCGAGAAGATGGAAGATTTTTGGGCGAAGCTAATGCCAATGAGTTACGAGTCTTTCAACGAGAACGGTCGAGTCGCTCCTTAGGCTCCCTGTTCTTCAAACGGTAGGCTATGGGGATGGCTATAGAGGAACGAGATGTTTTCGGGCAAGTGCTAGTGGCACTGGTCACTCCAATGACTCACGACGGTGAGGTTGATTGGGATGCAACCGAAAAGCATATGGACTATGTGATTTCAAATGGTGCCGACGGTATCGTTGTCACCGGCACCACCGGAGAAACATCGACTCTCACTGATGCCGAGAAGATTCAGCTTGTAAAAATCGGCAAGTCCGTCGCGGCTGGTCGAGCCAAGATCATTACCGGCGGCGGATCTAACGAGACTGCTCATGCAATTCAGCTCTACAAGGCCAGCGAAAAGGCCGGGGCCGACGGCGTGATGATAGTAACTCCCTATTACAACAAGCCCACTCAGGCCGGCATCTTGACTCACTTCAGGATGATTGCCGACGCAACTGACCTTCCAGTGATCCTCTATGACATTCCGGGTCGCACCGGGGTTGCAATCGGCTATGACACCTTTCACAGGGCAGCGAAGCATCCAAACATTGTTGCCGTCAAAGATGCCAAGGGCGACCTTGCACAAGTGTCAAGACTGATGCTGGAAACGGGTTTGATGTATTTCTCGGGGGACGACTCCTACGCACTGCCTCAGCTTTCAGTAGGCGCCACAGGGCTTATCGGAGTCACTGCGAACATTGCTCCTCATGCTTATAGAGAAATGATCGATGCGACGAATGCCAATGATTTCCACGCTGCCCTCAAGGTGCACAACGCACTCGAGCCGCTGCAGCGTGCAGTCATGAATCACGTTCCAGGAACTGTTGCGGCGAAGTACGTACTTCATGGCTTAGGTCTTATTGGTTCGCCGCGTGTCCGGTTGCCGCTGGTGGGCCCCGAGGACAGTGAAGCCGCTGAGATTGAATCCGGTATTGACCAAGTGCAGAGCGTACCTGGGTTGAGTTTTGATAACTTCCGTCCCGATAGAAATGCCGCCGCTGGTGGTGCGCTGCCCAAGGTAGCCGGGACAACCCGATAGTGGAGCTGCAGGTTCCACCGGCACTCAAGCCGGGCACATTGAGAATCATCCCACTTGGAGGTTTAGGCGAGATCGGTCGAAACATGACTGTTTTCGAGCTAGACAAGCAAATCATGATCATCGATTGCGGAGTGTTGTTCCCTGAGGAGACGCAGCCTGGAGTGGATGTAATTCTTCCTGACTTTAGTTACCTTGAGGACAAGCTGGATCGCATCGTGGGCATGGTGCTTACTCACGGACACGAAGACCACATCGGGGGAGTGCCGTATCTTCTTCGTCATAAAAAAGACATACCGATCCTTGGCTCTACTTTGACCCTTGCATTCCTTGAGGCGAAACTCAAGGAGCACCGCATTGCTCCCCTGACTCACACCGTTGCCGCTGGGCAAATAGAGCGGCTGGGACCTTTTGAACTTGAATTTGTGGCCGTAAACCATTCAATTCCGGACTCCCTGGCCGTCATAGTCCGAAGCGTTGCGGGTACGGTTCTTGCGACCGGAGATTTCAAGATGGACCAATTGCCTCTGGACGGCAGGCTAACTGACCTTCGCGCATTTGCGAAGATTGGTGAAGAAGGGCTCGATCTATTTATGGTCGACAGCACCAACGCCGATGTTCCGGGTTTCACTCCTCTAGAGCGGGACATTGGACCAGTTATTGAGAACGTTATTGCGAAGACTCCGGGAAGAGTCGTGGTGGCATCATTTAGCTCACATGTCCACAGGGTTCAGCAGGTTATCGATGCGGCGCTCGCGAATAATCGCAAGGTGGTTTTTGTAGGACGCAGTATGGTTCGAAACATGACCATCGCCGCCGAGCTTGGGTTTTTGAAGGTACCGGACGGGCAGATAGTAGATATTCGAAAAGCTGGAAACTATCCAGACAGCAAGCTCGTCTTCATGTCCACCGGTAGCCAGGGTGAGCCGATGGCCGTGCTTTCAAGGATGGCAAGACAAGATCACCAAATACAAATTGGACCCGGCGACACGGTCTTGCTCGCAAGCTCTCTTATTCCAGGCAACGAAAATGCCGTCTATCGCGTTATCGACGGGCTCACCAAAATTGGGGCCAATGTTGTTCACAAGGGCAATGCCAAGGTCCATGTTTCCGGTCACGCGGCAGCTGGAGAACTTCTGTATTGCTACAACATCCTGAAGCCAAAAAACGTACTGCCGATACACGGCGAATTCCGTCATCTGCAGGCGAATGCTGACCTCGCTATTAAAACCGGGGTTCCGGTGGAGCGAACCCTGCTGGCTGAAGATGGCGCTGTAATCGACATGGTTGACGGCATTTGTGAAATAGTCGGTCGAGTGCCCTGCGACATGCTTTATGTGGATGGCAAGACCGTTGGCAAGATTACTGAGGAAGACCTCAAGGATCGCAGGATATTGGCTGAGGAAGGCTTTATCTCCATCTTCGTGGTGGTAGACAAAGCAAGCGGCCAAATTGTTGAGGGCCCAGAGATCAAGGCTCGAGCTTACGCCGAGGAGGATCACGTCTTTGATGACATCCTCCCCGAGGTTCGCACCGCCCTGATGAGAGCCGCAGCCGATGGGGTTAGAGACACCTACGGCTTCCAGCAGGTAATACGTAAAACTGTCGGTTCATGGGTTGCCAGAGCGCACCGTCGCAAGCCAATGATCATCCCAATCGTTGTTTACTCTTCGCGCCCCGCCTAAGCCCAAATCACTAAATAGATTGCTAGTTTTTCCTCATGGCAGCAAAGACTCCTCCTCCTCGCAGACCCGCCAGTAGCCGGTCTGCTAAAAAGTCTGCGACTTCAGGGCCGAGGGTGGCCGCCCGCAAGCCATCCGAGCCCAAGAATGAAAGCTCTAATCTTGGCTCCACTATAAGCACTGGTTATCTGGGTATCGCTCATTTTTTCGGCGGCATAATTCGGGCCTTTAGTACTGAAAAACTCGCCAGGGAAGACCGTAGAGACGGCGCTCCGTTTTTCTTGCTGCTGCTTAGCGTTTTGGGAGCGGCAAACGCTTGGTTCTTGATCGGGGAGTCCTGGGCAGTGGTGCTGCATAATTTCACCTTCGGGATGCTCTTCGGGTTAGTCGCTTACGCCTTGCCGGTTGTGTTTTTTGGCTACGCGCTTTACTTGTTCAGACATCCTGCTTCGGTTAGGGACAGCTCCCGATTCGCGCTGGGATTCTGGTTGTTACTGTCAGTTGTTTCCGGCTTTTTCCACGTCTTTTCCAGCATGCCGTCCCCAGGGGATGGCGTCCAAGCGTTAGCGGAGGCCGGAGGCCTCTTTGGGTGGCTGGTTGGAGGACCGCTTGCTGGCATTCTAAGCATTTACGGAGCTGTGCCTGCTCTAGTTTTATTAGCGGTCATTTCGATTTTGGTTATGACGGGGACTGCTCCAAACAAAATCGTTGTCAATTTCCAGAGGCTCTACGGGTTCCTGTTTGCCGAAAATAAGCACGCAGTGGAGACCGATGCATTCGATGCTAAGAAGTCAAGCTGGTGGAAAAAAGAGCGCGAGTTGGAGCCCGCCTTCGATTCACCACTAGTTTCTGGTATAGACGAATTCGTTGCCTCCGAAATTGATGCTCCGATTGAGTCGGTCACGGTCGCGTCTAGTGAGGACGATTCGACTGATGAGCCGGAGTTTTTCTCTCAACCAGAGGGGGTCACCGAGCCCATCGACATACCTTCTGCCCAGAGAGCCAAAAGACCCTACGTTCTTCCGGCCCTCGGTTTACTGGCGGCAGGAACTCCTCACAAAACTAAATCTGCGGTAAATGATCAGGTGGTCGCATCCATCAACGATGTTTTTAAAGAGTTCGATGTGCAGGCCAGAGTCTCGGATTTCCAGCGTGGACCAACTGTGACTAGGTACGAAGTTGAATTGGCACCTGGGGTAAAGGTCGAAGCAGTAACAAGACTGATCAATAACATCAGCTACGCAGTAGCTTCCAGCGAAGTACGTATTTTGGCCCCCATACCGGGTAAGAGCGCTATCGGCATTGAGATCCCTAACACGGACAGGGAGACGGTTTCTCTTGGAGACGTGTTGAGATCTAAGCCTGCGACCGGTGCTCAACACCCGTTGACAATCGGTGTCGGAAAAGATGTTGAGGGTGGCTACCTAGTAGCAAACCTTGCCAAAATGCCTCACTTGTTAGTAGCTGGAGCTACTGGAGCCGGTAAATCGAGCTTTATAAACTCCATGATTTGCTCCGTATTGATGCGCGCGACTCCGGCCGAGGTTCGAATGGTGCTGGTTGACCCTAAGCGTGTTGAGCTCTCTGTTTATCAGGGAGTTCCGCATCTGGTGACTCCAATTATCACCAATCCGAAAAAGGCGTCTGAGGCATTGCAATGGGTCGTGAGAGAGATGGAATCGCGTTACGACGACCTGGCGTCTTTTGGCTTCAAGCATATTGACGATTTCAACCGTGCGGTGGTCAGTGGCGACGTACGGGTCCCAGAAGGCTCCAAGCGAGAACTGCAGCCGTATCCGTATCTGTTAGTGGTAGTAGACGAACTTGCGGATTTAATGATTGTTGCTCCGAGGGACGTCGAGGATTCCATTGTTCGGATTACCCAGTTAGCCAGAGCATCCGGCATCCACCTAGTGCTAGCGACCCAACGGCCTTCGGTGGACGTGGTGACGGGTCTTATCAAGGCGAACGTGCCTTCTAGGCTTGCCTTTTCGGTCTCGTCTCTGACAGATTCCCGGGTAATTCTTGATCAGCCTGGAGCCGAGAAGCTAATAGGCCAGGGCGACGCACTGTTCGCGCCGATGGGAACGAACAAGGCAGTTCGCGTTCAGGGAGCATGGGTGTCTGAAGCGGAGCTACAAAAAGTAGTGAATCACGTCAAGGCTCAGATGGATCCCGAGTACCGAAGTGATGTAATACAGCGAGCAACCTCGAAAATCGTGGACAGTGACATAGGCGATGACATGGATGTCCTCCTTGCCGCTTGCGATCTAATCGTCAATTCTCAATTTGGGTCAACCTCTATGCTTCAGCGGAAGCTTCGCATTGGCTTCGCCAAGGCCGGAAGAATGATGGATCTACTAGAGTCTCGCGGGGTCGTGGGAGCATCTGAGGGCTCGAAGGCCCGAGAGGTTTTAGTTAGGGCGGAGGATCTGCCTGCTCTACTTGCCAAGATCAGTGGTCAAAGCTCAGCTGTGGTCGAGGGGGATTCGCCGGGTTCCGATGACGAACCAGACGAGGACGCTTGGCAGCTAACCGGTAGGCGCGATGACTTCTAAAGGCTTTATTTACAGGCAAACACCCAACATAATCACATTGACCAGGCTGGCAATGGTGCCAATTGTGCTGTGGATAATTTTTGATTACTGGGATTTTTGGGGCCGGTTGGCTGCGTTGGTGCTGTTGGTACTTGCGGCTTCGACCGATGGTATTGACGGTGCGATTGCCAGAAAGCGAAACCTCGTCAGCGATTTTGGAAAGCTTATTGATCCGATCGCCGACAAGGCTCTGCTGACCGGTGCTCTGCTCGCCCTATCTGCACAGGATGCAGTTCCATGGATAGCCACTTTGTTGATTCTCGCAAGAGAGCTGATTGTCACTTTGTACCGTTTGGTGGTCGCTAAGCGTCGAGTGATCGCAGCCACCGGAGGTGGAAAATTCAAAACGGTCATGCAAATCATCGCGGTTTCTCTGGCATTGGCACCCTTTGAAGCACTGGGTAACTGGTACACATTGTTTTCCCAGGCCGTGCTCTGGTTTACGGTTGTGTTGACGCTGTGGAGCGGAAAGCAGGTTCTATGGCCGAGCAAGTTATAGCTCTGGCAAAAAAAGCCGGCCTTTCAATAGCGATTGCTGAGTCAATAACCGGAGGCGCGTTGGCGTCGGCATTAATAGGCGTAGATGGTGCCTCGGAGGTGATTCTTGGAGGAATTGTTGCCTACCAAGACCGCATTAAGGAGCAACTGCTTGGCGTGTCACCCGCTCTAATCGCCAATCAGAGCGCGGTCGATGCCGAAGTGGCTGCGCAGATGGCCGAAGGTGTTCGGGAGAGGCTTTCCAGGGCTGCCGGCAAAGATGCAGGCTCAGTAATCGGAGTGGCAACTACCGGCGTTGCAGGGCCTAGGAGCGTGTCAGGTCGAAAGCCGGGTGAAGTTTTTATCGCAATAAGTTCATCCCAAGGCGTGACCGTTTACAGCGAGAGCTTTGAGGGTTCAAGAAATCAAATAAGGATGCTCGCTCGAGATCGCGCAATTGAGATCCTTAGGGAACATTTAGCTTGAGTGGTTGGTTATTAAACAGGAAACATTCAGATACTTTGGGTATTTTTATGAAAAGAAGCCGATAGATTATTGGCCAGGAGGAAACTTTGGTTCTGCTTAGACAAGAAATTGGCGACGTGCTTCGCAATCACCGCCTAGAACAAGGTCAGACACTTAGGCAAGTGGCTGCCAAGGCTTCTGTTGCCCTCGGTTATCTCTCAGAGGTCGAGCGCGGTCAAAAAGAAGCTTCTTCTGAGATTCTTGCCTCTGTCACAGAGGCGCTGGAAGTGCCACTGGCACAGCTGCTGCGCGAAGTTTCTGACCGTCTGGCAATTGTCGAAGGCGTTTACGCTGAAAAGACTTACATTCCGGACACCGTTCCAGATGCTTTTGTAACCGAAGCAGAGCTTTACTCTCACTAGTGAAGCTGAGTCAGTTCCGGCAACTGGTCGACGAGGAGTTTGGACCTAGCTTCGCCGCAGTAATCTTGGCGGACACAAGACTCACGGATAAGTCAGATAAGACTCCGTTAGAGCTTCTCAAGACCGGTGACGACCCCAAGGAAGTCTGGCTTGCTCTTTGTTCCCACCTCGGCGTTCCCAAGGAACGTTGGCACGGTAAACCTAGGACAAAGCAACACGCCGAAAACTAATCATTCGAAATTTTGTTCGAACGCCTATTGTTACTAACAGCTAAGAGATTCCAGGACTTACCAAGAGCTTTCTTGCTGCTTCTGCAAAATGTCTTAGATGGAGCGTAGCTTCGTTACATACAAGGCGCCAGGCGTCGGAAAGAGGTTGTAATGCCAAGTGCATCAGATAGAGAAAAAGCCCTAGACACCGCCTTGGCGCAGATTGATCGCCAATTTGGCAAAGGGTCAGTTATGCGGTTGGGATCCGAAGAACGTGCGCCGATAGCATCAATTTCAACCGGCTCAATTGCGTTGGACGTCGCACTGGGAATCGGAGGACTTCCGAGAGGTCGAATCGTAGAGGTCTATGGACCGGAGGCCTCAGGTAAGACAACAATTGCCTTGCACGCTATCGCTAGCGCCCAGAAGGCCGGCGGTACAGCTGCATTTATCGATGCGGAGCACGCTCTTGACCCCATCTACGCTGCCAAGCTGGGCGTAGACATTGACGCCCTTTTGGTTAGCCAGCCTGACACCGGAGAGCAGGCACTCGAGATCACGGACATGCTGATTCGATCCGGCTCAATTGACGTTATCGTTATTGACTCGGTCGCAGCACTTGTACCTCGTGCTGAAATTGAGGGCGAAATGGGCGACACCCATGTGGGACTTCAGGCTCGCTTGATGTCTCAGGCGCTACGAAAGCTAACCGGAGCAATCAGCAATACGGACACCACAGCAATCTTTATTAACCAGCTTCGTGAAAAAATTGGTGTTTTCTTTGGATCCCCAGAAACTACTTCTGGTGGAAAGGCATTGAAGTTCTACGCCTCAGTTCGATTGGACATTCGTCGAATTGAAACCCTGAAGGACGGGCAGAACAACGCAGTAGGTAACCGCTCAAGAGTGAAGGTCGTAAAGAACAAGCTCGCATCCCCTTTCAAGCAGGCAGAGTTCGACATCATCTTTGGTGAGGGCATCTCTCGCGAGGGCAGTTTGATTGACTTCGGAGTCGAGCAGGACATTGTCAATAAGTCGGGAGCCTGGTACACCTTCGACGGCGAACAGCTGGGTCAAGGAAAAGAAAATTCGCGCAAGTTCTTGAAGGAAAATCCAGAGATCGCAGCCACTATTGAACAGAAAATCAAAGTCAAGTTGGGCGTAGGAGTTCCTCGCCCTGTCGCTGACCTACCGGTTGAAGAAATTGCGGACGTAATAAAGGACACCAAGCCGGTCGCTAAGGCCGCAAACAATGCCTGACATAAAGTCTGACGAAAAGCTGGAAAAGCGAGCGCGAAACGTGTTGCTTTTCCAGCTTTCTCGGAGCATGAAGACTAAGTGGCAGTTGGCTCAAATTTTGGAAAAGCGCGAGATTCCAGTGGAAATAGCAAAACCTCTGCTCGATCGCTTCGAAGAGGTCCAATTGATAGACGACGCTGTTTTTGCTGCTGCTTACGTTCGCTCCAGAGTGGAAAAAGGTAAATCCTCGAGGATCATCGGAAGAGAATTGCAGCAAAAAGGTGTCGATAGATCAGTCGTTGAAGAGGCCGTTTCCGGGATAACCAGAGAAGATGAAGAGAAGCTGGTTCTGGAATTGGGCAAAGCCCGCTGGGATCGACTCAGGGATTTAGAGCCGGATACTAGGTACAGGAGAGTCTCCGGGTTTTTGATGCGGAGAGGCTTCAGTTCGTCAATGGTTTCCACCGCGCTTCGCGAAATTAGGTCAGACGACTAAAATCAAGGTTGTCATGTCACTTACCTACGAAGTCCGCACCTTTGGGTGCCAAATGAACGTCCACGACTCTGAGCGGATCTCAGGACTGCTTGATTCAGCCGGCTATGAGCAAAGCAAGGGCACAGACCCTGACGTGGTGGTTTTTAATACTTGTGCTGTTCGTGAGAACGCGGACAACAAGTTGTATGGGACGCTCGGAATGTTGCTCCCAAAAAAAGAGGCCAACCCAAATCTTCAAATTGCTGTCGGCGGCTGTTTGGCGCAGAAGGACCAGGACATTATCTTGCAGCGGGCCCCTTGGGTAGATGTGGTGTTCGGAACACACAACATGGGCTCTCTACCCGTTCTTCTCGAGCGTGCGAGGCACAACGCTGAAGCTCAAATTGAAATCCTGGAATCCTTAGAGGTTTTCCCATCGACGCTTCCAACCAAGCGTGAGAGCCCCTTTAGCGGTTGGGTGTCGATTTCGGTGGGTTGCAACAACACCTGTACCTTCTGCATAGTTCCAACCCTGAGGGGCAAGGAGAAAGATCGCCGACCCGGGGAGATTCTGGCCGAAGTCGAAGCACTTGTTGCTGATGGGGCAATCGAAGTTACCCTGTTGGGCCAAAACGTCAATGCATACGGTGTTGAGTTCGGCGATCGTGGTGCATTTGCCAAGTTACTGAGGGCATGTGGTGAAATTAAGGGGCTTGAGCGGCTCAGATTCACATCTCCTCATCCGGCTTCATTCACTGACGACGTGATTGCCGCCATGGCCGAAACCCCGAACGTTATGCCCCAGCTTCACATGCCGATGCAGTCTGGGTCAGACAAGGTTCTGAAGGACATGAAGCGCAGCTACCGTGCGTCAAAGTATCTAGGGATTCTCGATCGCGTTCGCGCGGTAATGCCGGAAGCCGCAATAACAACGGACATAATTGTTGGCTTTCCCGGTGAGACCGAGCAGGACTTTCAAGACACCATAGACGTCGTGAGAAAATCGAAGTTTGCAGCCTGTTTCACTTATCAATACTCGAAGCGGCCGGGGACTCCAGCTGCCGAAATGCCCGATCAGCTTTCCAAGGAAGTAGTGCAAGAAAGATACGAACGTCTTCTAGCAGTCGTCAACGAAGTTGCTTGGGAGGAAAATAAGCTCTTGGTTGGGACAGAGGTTGAAGTTCTGGCTTCAGCCAATGAAGGCCGCAAGGATTCTCAGACCGATCGCCTAACTGGAAGAGCAAAAGACAACAGACTTGTCCACTTCGATGTCCCAGAGGGGCAGGATTTTCCTCGTCCTGGTGATGCTGTCAGGCTCAGAATCACCAGAGCGGCTCCATATTTCCTGGTTGCAGATTATGCGCCTGGCGGGCTTTACGAGGTCCGTAGAACCGCCGGTGGGGACGCCTATGACCGTCGTCAGCTCGAGAGCTGCGGAGTGCCGGGTCCCGGGGAGTCCAAAGTCTCACTTGGGTTACCGATCAGAGTAAAAAGTGGGGTTTAGCGCCCTAGCTATCGTCGGCCCTACTGCCTCGGGCAAGTCCGGGCTGGCATTATCTTTGGTCGAAGCGCTGGAGTCGTCTGGACAGGCGGCTGAAATTATCAACGCGGATGCTATGCAGCTTTATAGAGGCATGGACATCGGTACGGCAAAATTGCCCAAAAATCAGCGCCGTGGTATCGAGCATCACTTGATAGACGCGATCGAACCAAGCGCGGAAATGACAGCGGCCGAATATAGCAAGCTTGCAATAGACACCGCCAATGAGATAAGAGCCCGAGGAAAGTTGCCGGTGTTTGTGGGCGGAAGCATGTTCTACCTGGCGGCAGCCCTTGATTATTTTGATTTTGCTCCAACCGATAAGGACATTCGGGACCATCTCGAGTCTCAGGCGGAGATTGTCGGCAACCTTGAAATGCATAATCAGCTTGCGGCGCTAGATCCAGAGTCTGGAAAGAAAATCCACAGCAATAATGTTCGCAAGGTCATAAGAGCACTAGAGGTGATTCAGATAACAGGACGGCCATTTGTCTCCACGCTGCCGGACCCCGAGCACCTTGTCCCCACTCTGACAATTGGTATCGATGTTGATAGAGAGGTTCTAAAGCCCCGTATTGCAGATCGGGTGGCCGAAATGTGGTCTCAGGGCCTAATTGACGAGGCCGGACGGCTTCTAGAGGGTAAGGCGACGCTATCCAAAACCGCACTTGCAGCTATCGGGTATCAACAAGCTTTTCAGCAAATCTCTGGTGAGCTAGATGAGGCTGAAGCAATTCAAGACACGATTCGGTTAACGAACCGATACGCGAGACGACAAATGTCCTGGTTTAAGCGAGATCGTCGCACTCATTGGTTGCCGGACTCGCAAGAATTGCTGCAGTCCGCTCTGGAGCGAATTAGGCTTGGGGCATGAAAATCGAATTCACAAAAGGGCACGGCACGGGAAACGATTTCATCCTCGTGCTTGATAAAGCCGGACAAATTGATCTAAGTGCCGATCAAGTTGCCGCAATGTGTGACCGGCATTTTGGTATCGGTGCCGACGGTCTAATTATTGTGAAGCCCACCGCCAAGGATTCTGAGGTGGCTGACCTGCTGGATGACGAGCCGGAAGCTATTTGGTTCATGGACTATAGAAACTCCGACGGCTCTAGGGCAGAGATGTGCGGAAACGGCATTCGAGTTTTTGCCCGCTACTTGCTGGAAAATGGATTGGCGACGCTAACAGACGGTAGCACTTTGCCGGTCGCGACTAGAGATGGTATCAAGGACTTGACTGCAACTGTCAATGGGTTTGCTGTTGACCTAGGTCTTTTTTCAATCGGAGACGACCAAACGCTCGTCAGCGCACAAGGCCTTCAAGTTTCTAGGCCCGGTCTTTCTGTGAATGTTGGCAATCCTCATGTGGTGGTTGCACTTGCGGATCTCGAAGAGCTCCAAGGCCTGGAGCTCTCGAAGCCCCCCGTACTAGAGCCGCTGCCCGAAGACGGGGCAAACGTCGAGTTTGTGGTCCTGGATGAGCCTCTTATAACAAAGGGTGTTGCAGGGCTAACCATGAGGGTCCACGAACGTGGCTCGGGGGAGACCATGAGTTGTGGCACCGGCATAGCAGCGTCAGCAATTGCAATTCGCCACTGGGCTGGGGGTACTCAAAACTTCTGGAAAGTCAAGGTTCCCGGGGGAGAGGTCGCCGTCAGGATGTTTCCAACCGAGGATGGCGAACACGTCTCAATAAGTGGTCCCGCTGTGCTTACTTATTCTGGGACTTGGCAGGATTAGCCACTTCGATAATTCGGTAGGTCTTCGCTGTTCCAATTCTTGAAACGCTATGACTCGGGTACTCCTCGGCTAGCCATCGAATGAGTGAATCAGCGCCCAGATTCTTCTGAACCACAAAAACGGCCCTTCCTCCATCCCCGAGGCGAGGAATGTATGCCCTTAGCAATTCGTGCAGCGCGACTTTACCAATTCGAATCGGTGGGTTCGACCAGATTGCGTCGAATTTCAAGTCCGAGGGCAGGTCCTCTGCAAGACAAATGCTGAGATTTGGAAGCCCAATTCGATCGGCATTAGCTCTAGTTTGTTCAATGCTCCGCTGGTTTATATCTACGGCGTGAACCTTAGAGGCTGGGTGGAGGGCAGCTATTACGATACCGATTGGTCCCCAGCCGCAGCCAAGATCAAGAACATTCCCATCCTTTGGCAGCATGGCGGTATTAGATAAAAGTACCTTTGTGCCAGCGTCTAGTTTTGTTGAGCTAAAAGTCCCGCTTGCGGCAGCCATGTCAAATCTGACACCATCAACTTCGAATGAAACCTCGGTTTCAATTTTCTTCGTTGTCGGCTCTGAGCTGAAATAGTGCTCCATCTGCATACGACAAATCTAATACAGGCTTAGTCTTAAACAACAATGGAACCAGAATCTACTATCGACCGAATTTTACGCCGCGGCTCCCTCGCGCCGGCGTCCGAGTATGACGGCGACCAGCTTGAGCTGGAAGAGCGGGCATCGCTCAGAAGAGTCCCCGGGCTTTCGACCGAGCTTGAAGATATAACAGAGGTCGAGTACCGTCAACTCCGCCTTGAAAGGGTGGTCCTAATTGGCGTTTGGGGGACTGGCACTCTGACCGGTGCCGAAAACTCGCTTCGCGAACTTGCTGCCCTTGCCGAGACGGCGGGAGCCGAAGTGCTCGACGGACTTCTTCAGCGGCGTGCAAAACCCGACCCCGCGAGTTACTTCGGAAAAGGAAAGGCAGAAGAGCTAAGGGAATTAGTCAAGGAAGTCGGCGCGGACACTGTGATAGCGGACACCGAGCTTGCACCCTCACAGCGCAGAACCCTTGAGGACATAGTCAAGGTAAAAGTCGTCGACAGGACTGCCATCATTCTGGATATTTTTGCCCAGCACGCCAAGAGCAAAGAGGGAAAAGCTCAAGTCGAACTTGCTCAGCTTGAGTATCTACTTCCGAGATTGCGTGGATGGGGCGATTCGATGTCGAGGCAGGCCGGAGGTCAGGCTGCCGGCGGTGTCGGAATTGGATCACGCGGACCCGGTGAAACCAAGATCGAGCTAGATAGAAGACGCATCAATACCAAAATGGCCAAGCTGCGCCGTGAAATCACGTTAATGAAAAGCGCGCGGGACACCAAACGGCTCAAGCGAGAGAAAGCCAGAGTTCCTCAGGTGGCGATTGCGGGCTACACCAACGCAGGAAAGTCATCCTTGCTCAACAGGCTCACCAAGGCCGGAGTTCTGGTTGAGAACGCACTTTTTGCGACTCTCGACCCAACAATAAGAAGGCACGAGACCCCGGACGGAAGAGGTTATACGCTCGCGGACACGGTTGGCTTTGTGCGCTCGTTGCCTCACCAGCTGGTTGAGGCCTTCAGGTCCACTCTCGAAGAGATTGCAGGTGCAGATTTGATTGTCCACGTTGTGGACGCGACCGACCCGGATCCGCTTGGACAGATCCAGACCGTTCGCCTGGTGGTAGCCGAGGTCGACGCTTCCGCAATCGAAGAGCTGATCGTATTCAATAAGGCCGATTTGGTTTCCGAAGAGGAGCACATCAGGCTGCGGGGTATTTGCCCAGGGGCATTTTTAGTTTCTGCGAGAACCGGAATGGGGATTGCCGAACTTGAGGCAGCAATTGCATCCTCGCTCCCCCTACCCGAGGTTTTGTTTGAGGGCTTGATTCCTTATGACCGCGGAGATTTAGTTTCAAAAATTCACATGGCCGGAAAAGTGCAGACGATTGAATACGTAGAAGGTGGTACGAAGATCAAAGCATTGGTTCGCGAAGACCTAGCAGCAGAATTGTCGCGCTTAACTAAACGGCCCTAAGAACCGCAACGACCTTTCCGAGAATCACGGCATGCTCTCCAGGGATTGGTTCAAATGCTGAGTTTCTCGGAAGCAACCAGGTGTTTCCGTCTCGTTGTTTAAACATCTTAACTGTCGCTTCTTCTTCCAACATGGCGGCGACAATGTCACCGTTCTCAGCGGTCTGCTGTTGGCGAACTACTACCCAGTCGCCATCACAAATAGCGGCGTCGATCATTGATTCTCCGACAACCTTTAGCAAAAACAGATCGCCTTGGCCAACAAGCTGTCGGGGGAGGGCGAAGACATCTTCAACGTTTTGCTCTGCGGTAATGGGGCCACCGGCTGCAATGCGGCCGACGAGAGGGACCATTGCGGCATCAGGGTGAATTATCTCCCCGGCTGGCTCGAGACCTAGGAGGTCGATTGTCCGGGGGCGTCTTGGGTCACGGCTTATGAAACCGAGAAGCTCAAGTTTATTCAGCTGATGAGAGACGCTAGCGGTTGAGGACAGACCTACAGACTCGCCTATCTCCCTCATCGACGGCGCGTAATTCCGGCCAGCCATCGATTCGGCTATTACGTTGAGAATTCTTTGCTGAACATTGGTCAAGTTTGAGGTGTCCATGCGTGCCCCTTATGCAAAATGTCTGTGGGTAGCTGTTTACTACCTTTATCGAAACTGTATTCGTATTTATAGCAAATACCAAACACATTTTCGAAAAAGCTACAAATATTCAGGCAAATGCACTTGCTTTTTTGAATAGGTCGCATAAACTTAGAACAAGTGTTCGAAACAAGTATTCGAGCAGAAGGGACACAACATGTTAGTTCTTGGAAACTACCGGCTTACAAACCCGAGGCGTTTGATTCGCGCAGTTGTAGTTCTCGCTCTCAGTTTTGCAATCAGCATCTTGGGGATTAGTGGTTCCTTCGCTGGAAGCACCCCGGGCGTAGCACTCGAATTCGTAACGGTGCAGTCGGGTGACTCGCTTTGGGAGCTGGCGGACAAATACGCCTCATCTCAAGACCCGAGAGACTGGATTGCCCGAGTCGTCATGTTGAATGCGCTTGAAACTGTTGAATTGACTCCCGGTCAGCAAATAGCTCTTCCTTGAGTCGCTCTTGTTCCAACTGATTCGCTACTCTTAAGGGGTGACTAACCTCGATGATCTGCCAATACGACGCGACTTGGTCGGACAGTTGCCATATGGTGCGCCTCAAATTGACGTACCAATCAGACTTAATGTAAATGAGAACACCTTTGGGATACCCGAAGAGGTCGCGCTGAAAATAGTTCAGCGAACTGCGGAGGCGGCACTAACACTTAACAGGTATCCAGATCGTGAGTTCATTGAGCTCCGTCGAATGCTGGCGGAATTTTTGGGTGGGAACTTGGCGGCGGAGCAGATCTGGGCCGCAAACGGTTCAAATGAAATTTTGCAGCAGTTTTTTCAGGTCTTTGGCGGTCCGGATGTAAAAGCAATAAGTTTCGGTCCGACTTACTCTATGTACTTGAACATCGCCAGAACGACCATGACTGACTACCAGTTGCTCCCTCGATTGGGTGACTATTCTCTGACAGAAGATTACGTTCGTCAGGAAATCCTAAAAGCGCAGCCGCAAATAGTTATTCTGTGTTCGCCTAATAACCCAACCGGAACCGGCACATCGCTGGAGGTGATTGAGGCGGCATACGACAGTTTCGAAGGAATGCTTCTAGTTGATGAGGCCTATCAGGAGTTTGCAAACTCTCCGAGTGCCCTATCTTTACTGCCTGGACGACCACGGCTGGTAATCAGCCGGACCATGAGTAAGGCATTTGCTTTTGCCGGGGCAAGGGTTGGCTACATGGCTGCCGATGCCGCCGTGGTTGATGCAATGCGCATTGTTAGGTTGCCCTATCACCTGTCGGCGCTAACGCAAGCGGCGGCCATGGCGGCTCTGGAGACGAGCGGACAGCTTCTGGCTAACGTCCAGCAGATAAAAGTTCAGCGCGATCGAATTATGGTCGGCGTCCTAAAGATGGGCCTTAGGCCTTTGCCATCGGATGCAAACTTCGTCTTGATTGAAGGATTCGATGACACTCAGATGATTTTCGACGGACTGCTGTCCAAGGGAATCATTGTGAGGGACATCGGAATTGCGGGTTGTCTTCGAGTCACGGCTGGTACTGAGGCAGAGACCACAAAGTTACTTGGCGAGCTAGCCTTACTGCTTGACTAAACTAGGGGCATCAGAGCCAAAGGAATAGTTGTGAATCGGGAAGCAAAAATCAGTCGAAAGACAAGCGAATCGTCTGTTGAGTTGTCGCTCAATCTTGACGGCACCGGAAAGAGTGATATCTCAACCGGTGTGCCCTTCTATGACCACATGCTTACCGCATTCTCTAAGCACTCTCTAATAGACCTAAACGTCTTAGCGACCGGCGATGTTGAGATCGATGCGCACCACACCGTCGAGGACGTAGCCATTGTTTTGGGCCAGGCAGTCGCTCAGGCTCTCGGCGACAAGCAGGGCATCGGTCGCTATGGCGACGCGACTGTCCCGTTGGACGAGGCATTAGCGCGAGCGGTGGTGGATGTCTCGGGCAGGCCTTTTTTGGTGCACTCCGGTGAGCCAGTTGGATTTGAGTATCACCTGATCGGTGGTCACTTCACTGGGTCGTTAGTGCGACACGTGTTTGAGGCGATTGCACATAATGCTGGCCTGACCGTGCACATAAACGTTTTGGCGGGTCGAGATGCTCACCACATTGCAGAGTCTCAGTTCAAGGCCTTTGCGCGCGCACTCAGGAATGCGGTCGCGATTGATCCTCGTGTTACTGGCGTGCCTTCTACCAAGGGGAGCTTGTGACCAAATCGGTCACAGTACTTGATTACGGGAGTGGCAACGTCCATTCCGTTTGCAAGGCACTAACTGAAGCTGGGGCGAATGTAACACTCACGGACAATGCCAGCAATGTCTATGAATCTGATGGTCTTGTCGTTCCTGGTGTTGGGGCTTTTGGTTCGGTCATTGAAAAGCTGAAGGCGCATGGGGCTGACCGACTTATTGACAAGCGTCTGACTGCTTCTAGACCAGTGCTTGGAATTTGCGTTGGTATGCAGGTAATGTTTGAAACCGGCTTGGAGCACGGCGTTGAAACTCAAGGGCTAGGGCAATGGCCTGGCACCGTGAAGCTGCTAGATGCTCCAAGATTGCCCCACATCGGCTGGAGCAAAGTGGAGGCGTCCTCGGGTTCCACTTTGTTTAATGGAGTCGAGCAAGAGCGCTTTTACTTCGTGCACTCGTACGCTTCCGTGACTTGGGAGCTTGATATCCGACCGCCTTTTATCCCGGCTCACTTGAATTGGTCTAACCACGGCGAACGGTTTCTAGCCGCAGTTGAAAATGGACCGCTATCAACCACTCAGTTTCACCCTGAAAAATCTGGCCCAGCTGGTTTGAAGCTACTTTCAAATTGGATTGAATCTATCTAGGAGACACCTTGAAGCTTGAGTTATTACCCGCGGTCGATGTTGCATCCGGCAAGGCCGTGCGTCTTACCCAAGGCGAGGCCGGCACGGAGGAAGATTTCGGGCACCCCCTGAAGGCAGCGCAGGACTGGATCGCAGCTGGGGCAGAGTGGATTCACTTGGTTGATCTTGATGCCGCATTCGGGCGAGGGCACAATCGGGAAGTCATCGCCGATGTAGTGGCTCAAAGTGGTGCTGTAAAAATTGAACTTTCAGGCGGCATCCGCGACGATAATTCGCTTGAGGCAGCTCTTGAGCTGGGCGCCGCGAGAGTAAATCTCGGAACCGCCGCACTTGAGGATCCCGAGTGGACATCGAAAGTAATAGGTAAATACGGTGACCAGATTGCCGTTGGTTTGGACGTGAGGGGCAGCACTCTGGCGGCTCGCGGATGGACCAAGGAAGGCGGTGACTTGCTTGAGGTTTTGGCCAGACTTGAGGCGGACGGCTGCGCTAGGTATGTCGTGACTGACGTTACCAAGGATGGGACCCTGAGAGGCCCTAACCTCGAGCTCTTAAAATTAGTAATGCAGCACACCAACAAACCGGTCGTGGCTTCCGGCGGCATTTCCACCTTGCAGGACATCCAGGACTTAGTTGACTTAGTGCCTCTCGGCCTGGAGGGTGCGATTTTGGGTAAGTCGCTTTATGCGGGGCGCTTCACGCTAGAGGAAGCCCTGGCGATCGGGACCGGCCATTGACTGAAAGCCCATTTGTTGACTCGGCGGGCGTCCCTTGGAAGGGACGATCCTTCGATGAGAATCCTTGGGCAGAAGATGACGGCGAGACTCCAGAGGTGATTGCGAGGGCTCTGGCCGCCACCCCGTTTGTAAAAATGAGTTTCGTTGAGTCACTTCGCGGTCAGCGTTTGCTGGTTCCGCTAATTGCCGAGATTGGTCAGACCGGTATTGGTCCTCACGGTCAAGCGGTTGATAAAAGTGCAGACTTGGCAATTGTCGCGGTGGCAACCCCGGATGATAGGACCGCAATCCCTGCATTCACGTCGGTCGCGGACATGCTTTCTTGGAAGCCTGAGGCGCGTCCCGTGCCGGTGTCGATAAATAAACTTTGCGTTGCAGCTGTCGGAGAAGGACACACGCGAGTAATTATTAATCCGGCAACCCACGCAAGAGCTCTTCGCAGGACCGAGCTAGCAGCTCTGGCTCAGGACCTAAAGATAATCGACGCAGTTTCTGGCTCTGAGGTAAAGCAAGTAATTGCTTCCGCGGTCAAGGAGGCGAAGGACGTCGTGATGGCTGGAGTGTCAGCCGGCGACCCGGAGGCAAGGCTTGTGGCGGAGGAGATAATCATCGAGGTCGGAATGAGGCCAGGCTTGACCGCTGAGGAATTAGAAAATGCGCTCATGAGTTTCGTCGCTCAACTCAGGTCTGGGGATCTTGATGACTTTGTAGATTCCTTCAAGCTGAAAATAATTTCTGTCATCTAGGTCAGGAAACCGGACCAGTGTATTTTTCTCCAGGCCCTTGACCAGGTGCGTCCTTGATAAATGAGGCTTCCCTGAAGGCCAGCTGCAACGATCTCAGCCCGTCCCTTAGGGGTCGAGCGTGGTGATCGCCGATCTCTCCTGCAGCAGCGCTTACCAAGCCTGCTAGCGCAGTGATCAGCTTGCGTGCCTCCGCTAAGTCGCCTGGGGTGTCGTCGGACAGCCCACACTGAACCGCTGCAGCACTCATTAGGTGCACTGCGGTCGTGTTGATAACCTCGACCGCTGGAACCTCCGCGATGTCACGGGCTAAGTCTTCTTCCACTTTTCCTCTTCTCAATATTCAAATGCTCTGCTAGGCTACCGGAGGCTCCGAGCTATTGCTCGGTCAGAAGCGGATTACAATCCCACCTGTCAGCCGCCTTCTAAATAGGCTGCCGGGTAAGAGAGTTGATTTATTTCTGCACGCTTGCGTGGTCAAAAACAGTTATTAAGGAGAAATTATCAGCGATCCTCGCATTAATGAGCGTATTCGGGTGGCACAGGTTCGTCTTGTCGGACCAGCTGGAGAGCAAGTTGGCGTTGTTGATATTGATCAAGCACTCAAGTTGGCTAGAGAGGCAGATCTTGACTTAGTCGAGGTTTCGCCAGGCTCAAGCCCTCCGGTTTGCAAGATTATGGATTACGGCAAGTTCAAATATGAAGCTGCCCAAAAAGTCCGTGAGGCTCGTAAGAACCAAGTCAACACAGTTTTGAAGACTGTTCGATTTGGTTTGAAGATTGACAGTCATGACTATGAGACAAAGGCGGGACAGGTTCGAAAGTTCCTCAAGGCCGGCGACAAAGTCAAGGTGATGGTTGTGTTTCGCGGTAGAGAGCAATCTCGACCCGAAATGGGTGTCAAGCTACTCAGGAATTTAGCTGACCAAGTTACCGAATTTGGAACAGTTGAGTCGAATCCATCAATCGATGGCCGAAGCATGGTCATGGTTATAGGTCCACTCAAGAACAAGGCCGAAGCTCGAGCAGAGGCTAAAAAGGCACAGCAGAAGTCTGCTGTGGAGCAAGAGAACTAAAAGGAGAGCTCATGCCGAAGATGAAGACCCATTCGGGTGCCAAAAAGCGTTTCCGCTTTACTGGCAGCGGCAAGCTGATGAAGCAGCAGATTAACATGCGACACAACCAGGAGCACATGTCCTCCAGGCGCAAGCGTCGCCTGAATGCTGACCAGGTGGTTTCCCCCGCAGATTTCAAGAAGCTTAAAAGGCAGCTCGGCCGCTAGGGCTGACGAAGAAGGAGTAAGAACATGGCAAGAGTAAAAAATGCTGTCAACTCGCACAAAAAGCGCAGAGTTGCTCTAGAGCGCGCCAAGGGTTACCGCGGCCAACGCTCGAGACTGTATCGTCAGGCCAAGCAGCAGTTGCTGCACTCGCTTGTCTACGCATACAACGATCGTCGTAAGCGCAAGGGTGATTTCCGTAGGCTTTGGATTCAGCGTATCAACGCTGCGGCCCGTCTAAACGGGATGACTTATAACCGCTTTATCCAGGGGCTCAGCCTCGCTGGTATCGAGGTAGATCGCAGAATTATGTCCGACATGGCAATTCATGACCCGAAGTCTTTCGCAACCTTGGTTGCCTCGGCAAAGGCAGCATTGCCAAAGGACGTGAACGCTCCAAAGGCTAGCTAATGTTGGATGATCCCAGATCCAACAGGGTCAAGGGGATTGTTCGGCTGAATCAAAAAGACGCCCGGTATGAAACCGGGCTCTTTTTGCTTGAGGGGCCACAAGGCCTGAAAGAGCTAGAGAAATCTCCCCGTCTGATAGAGGAAGTCTTCGTGACCGCCTCGGCATGGGAGCGCTATCGTGAGGTTTTGGCCGGCCTATCCGATATGGGCGTTGCTGTCGAAGAAGTCTCAGACGAAGTCATGAGCAAAATTTCTGATACCAGGACTCCCCAAGGAGTGGTGGCGGTGGTTCATCATCTCGACATTGAGCTTGAAGCGCTACTTTCGAAAGAGCCGGTTTTGTTGGCACTTATCGATCAAGGGCGAGACCCCGGGAATCTTGGATCAATAATAAGAGCCGCAGACGCCGCAGGTGCCGACGCTGTCATCCTCAGCCCTGACTCGGTAGATGTCTATAACCCGAAGGTAGTCAGGTCGACCGCCGGCAGTATTCTGAACGTCCCCATCGTTGTCGATCAAGATTTAGTTGAGGCGATTAGCAAAATCAAGTCCGCCGGCATACAAGTCTTCTCATCGAGCTCTGCAGGACAGGACGTCACTCAAGTTTCCGTGGCTGAAATGGCGAAGCCAACCGCTTGGGTTTTTGGTAATGAAGCTCATGGTGTTACCAACGAAGTCGCCAAAAACGCGGATAAGACTATGTCTTTGCCTATTTACGGTGCCGCAGAATCATTGAACCTAGGAATAGCAGCTTCAATTTGCCTTTATCTCACTGCGGTCGCTCAGCACACTAATCGCTAAACTTGTGGCGATGTCCGAGAAATTAACTCCCGAAGTAGTAGCCCAGGCGCTGCAAGAGTCTCTAAGCGCGCTGGCCGCGGTCGAAGATGCGGCAACCCTGAGGAATCAGAAGGCCCAGATTGTTGGAGACAACTCCCCAATCAGCAGGCTAAATGCTTTGATCAAGGCAGTACCTAATGAGCAAAAAGCCGAGGCTGGCAAGTTAGTCGGAGGAGCAAGAGCCCAGCTAAATCAAGCGTTTGAGGAAAAGGCCGTCAAACTTGAGTCCCTAGCGGCCAACGAGGCTCTTGCCAACGAAAAAGTTGACATGACTGCGGCACCAAAGTTTTTGAAGCTCGGCGCAAGGCACCCGTTGTCTCTTTTGATGGATCAGGTCAGCGACGTATTCGTTGGCATGGGCTGGGAGATAGCCGATGGCCCTGAGCTTGAAAACGAATGGTTTAATTTCGACGCATTGAATTTTCACCCGGATCATCCAGCTAGGGCAATGCAGGACACTTTTTTTGTCAAGCCAGTTGAGAATCACCTTCTGCTGCGAACTCATACCTCTCCCGTTCAGGTTAGATCCTTGCTCGAGCGTGAACTGCCGGTTTACGTGCTGTGCCCAGGGAGAGTCTTCAGGACCGATGAATTAGATGCCACCCACACGCCTGTGTTTCATCAGGTGGAGGGTTTGGCGATTGATAAGGGTCTGACCATGGCAGACCTTCGGGGAACTTTGGAGCACTTTGCAAGAGTGATGTTTGGCGAAGAGGCCAAAATTAGATTGCGGCCGAGCTTTTTTCCTTTCACTGAGCCATCTGCGGAGCTGGATGTTTGGCATCCGGATGCCAAAGGTGGACCGCGTTGGGTCGAGTGGGGTGGCTGCGGCATGGTCAATCCAAACGTGTTGCTTGCGGCAGGAATTGATCCAGAGGTCTATTCCGGATTCGCTTTTGGAATGGGCATCGAGAGAACCCTAATGTTCAGAAACGGCGTGAAAGACATGCACGACATGGTCGAAGCCGATGTTCGGTTTAGTGCCCAGTTTGGTTCGGTGATCTAGATGAGAATTCCACTTGGATGGCTAGGTGAGATGGTCGAGCTTGGTGCGAAAGTTACCCCGAATGACGTGATGGCTGAGCTCGTGAAAGTTGGCCTCGAAGAAGAAGGCTCTCACGGGGGGGACATACTTGGACCGGTCGTAGTCGGGGAAGTCTTGTCCTTCGAGGCTGAAGAACAAAAAAATGGAAAAACTATTCGCTGGTGCCAAGTCCGAGTTGCAACCAGCGGCTCGGAGGAGATTCGGGGCATCGTCTGCGGCGCCGCTAATTTCGCGGTCGGGGACAAGGTTGTAGTAAGTCTGCCGGGCGCCGTTTTGCCCGGAGGGTTCGAGATTGCAGCTAGAAAGACTTACGGACACGTCTCGGATGGAATGATCGCTTCGGCTAAGGAGCTCGGACTGGGAGACGAGCACGATGGAATCCTTGTTCTCAGTTCGATAGGCCTTGACCCTGAAATTGGGGTCGATGCAATCGTGCTACTGGGATTGGACGAGTCCGCCGCCGAGGTGAACGTAACTCCGGATCGTGGCTATTGCTTGTCGATAAGGGGAATCGCCAGAGAGTATTCGCATGCGACTGGTGTGAAGTTCCAAGACCCGGTTCTTGCCATTGAGCCGGTAATGGGGTCGGGCTTTGCGCTTGAAGTGAAAGACAATGCCCCTATCCACGGCAAGGCCGGCTGCAGTCAGTTTGTGTTGGTTGGAGTTTCTGGTCTAGACGCGGAGGCGAAGGTTCCAGATTGGATGGTAAACCGCCTCAAGCTTGCTGGAATGCGCTCGATATCAATCGCGGTCGACATCACGAACTACGTGATGCTAGAGCTCGGTCAGCCTCTGCATGCTTACGATCTTGACAAGCTGGTTGGGGGCATAAGCGTTCGACGCTCAGAGGCCGGCGAAGAGCTCATGACACTGGATCAAAAAACCAGGCAGCTTCACGAAGAAGATCTGCTGATATGTGATGAGCAGGGTCCAATAGGAATTGCCGGTGTCATGGGCGGGGCCCGGACTGAGGTGAGTTCAGGCACTACGGCAGTTCTCATAGAGGCGGCGATTTTCGATCCAATTTCGATCGCAAGGAGTGCTAGACGCCACAAGTTGCCATCCGAAGCGTCCAAGCGATTTGAGCGGGGAGTGGACAGTTCGATCTCCAGGGCTGCGGCTTCCAGAGTCGCCAGGTTGTTGACTGAGCTTGCCTCCGGGAGCTTTAGTGGTGTCGGGGCCGAACACTCGAGCGATTTTCAGCTGCCGACAATTGAAATGAAACTCGATTATCCAGGTCAATTGGTGGGTGTCAGCTATTCGGCAGACGAAGTGGTTGCCAGTCTCGAGGAGATCGGTTGCACGGTTACCAAAATTGACGATCTTGTTCAAGTTACTGTGCCTAGCTGGCGTCCTGACATTACTCATAAGACTGACTTGGTCGAAGAAGTTGCAAGACTTATCGGATATGACAAGATTCCATCCAGGCTTCCGGTTGCACCTCCGGGGCGCGGTCTTACGGCTAGGCAGAAACTTCGACGCAGGGTATTGGCTGGCCTTACGGGAGCTGGATTCGTCGAGGTTCTGAACTATCCGTTCGTCTCTGCCGATCAAAACGGCTGGATGGGTTCAGCTGGAGCTGTAGAGCTCGAAAACCCAATGCAGTCTGAGGCGAGTTTCCTGAGAACGTCTTTGGTACCGGGGTTGATTTCCGCTGCGGCCAGAAACATATCTCGCGGGTCCACTGACTTGGCTTTGCTGGAAGAGGGCTCGGTATTTCTGCCAAATGGCGCCAGTGCCGTGTCTACTTTGCCCCCGGGCAACCAGAGACCTTCGGAAACGACACTGGCCGAGCTGAAGGCGGCAATACCGTTGCAGCCCAGGTTGGTTTCTGGTCTACTGACGGGCCATTGGTTACCCCAAAGCCCTGGGCAGCACTCGATACTGGCGGGCTACCCTCAAGCCCTAGGCGGGGTCGAGGTGGTTATGCAGCAGGCTGCGGTTTCCTACGAAATAAAGCAACTCGAAATTGCTGGTCTTCACCCTGGCCGAGCCGCGAACGTTATGGTGGCCGGAAAAGTGGTGGGATTTGTCGGTGAAGTTCACCCGGAGTTGGCTTCACAAAACCACCTTCCCAGGTCCGTTGGAGTTTTTGAGTTGAATCTGGATGAAATTTTTGCTGTGGCTCCGGATTTGGTTCAGGCTCAGGAGCTTGGCATTATGACTGCCTTGACACAGGATCTTTCTCTGGTCGTCGATGTTCAGGTCAGTGCCGCCGATTTGATTCAAAGCATCGTGACGGGTGCCGGAGATCTTCTCGAAGAAATCCGTTTGGTTGATGACTACCGCGGTAAAGGTTTGGACGCCGGCCAAAAATCTTTGACTTTTTCTCTTTTGTATCGAGCGCAGGAGCGCACTCTTACCCAAGCGGAGGCTACCGCGGCCAGGGACCAGGCCGTGGAGCTTGCAAACCAGCAATTCGGCGCAACTCTAAGGGGCTAAATGACTATTCAGGTGGCGGTGGCCGGAGCAAGTGGGTACGTTGGCGGCGAGCTTTTGCGCCTAATAGCAGCGCATCCGATGCTGGACCTTGGTGCGGTTACGGGACACAGTAATGTCGGTCAAAGTCTTGGTTTACTTCAGCCCCACATCCCGGAATTTGCAGATCGAGTTTTAGTAGAGACTTCGGTTGAGAATCTGGCGGGACACGAAGTTGTGTTTCTTGCCCTGCCACACACCAAAAGCGCGGAACTGGCGGCGCAGCTGCCTACCCACGTCATGGTGATTGACTGCGGAGCTGATTTTAGATTGCAAGACGCAGGCGCTTGGGAAACTTATTACCAAACTACTCACGCTGGCTCATGGCCCTACGGCCTCCCAGAGCTAACGTTGGCAACCGGCGGCAAGCTTAGGACTGAACTTCGTGAAGTTAGGCGCTTGGCTATACCGGGTTGTAACGTGACAGCGGTTTCACTTGCTTTAGCTCCAGCTTTGACAGCGGGGCTTATCGAGACCGATGACATCGTTTCAGTGCTGTCCGTTGGAACCTCTGGAGCTGGAAAAGCAAGCAGCATCGATCTGTTGGCAGCCGAGGTTCTCGGGTCTGCGAGAGCTTACGGGGTTGGGGGAACTCATCGACACACTCCGGAGATCGAGCAGAACCTGTCCTTGGCCGCCGGCAAAGCGGTGACAGTGTCCATGACTCCGGTACTAGTGCCTATGTCCAGAGGAATCTTGGCTGTAAACACTGCGAAGCCTTCGAGTCGTTTTTCACTGGAGTATCTCCGAGATGTTTATCGGAATACCTACGGGGACGAAAGTTTTGTCCAGTTGCTACCGGAGGGCCAGCTGCCAAGGACGGCTAGCGTATTGGGCACTAATAATGCCCAGATTTCTCTTGCTTTTGATGAGCACGCTCAGAAAGTCATTGTGGTGAGCGCAATTGATAATTTGGTGAAAGGAACTGCTGGCGCCGCCATTCAGTGCATGAACATTGCTCTTGGCTTGACGGAGCAGGTTGGCTTGAGCTCGATTGGGGTCGCCCCATGAGTGTTGTCGGCCCCAAGGGCTTTATAGCCTCCGGAGTCGCGGCTGGACTGAAAGCCAGTGGCGGTCTTGATGTTGCTCTCGTAGTAAATCAAGGACCTAACAATGCCGTGGCCGCGGTGTTCACAACAAATCGCTGTCTTGCGAATCCAATCCTGTGGTCTAAGCAAGTTATTGCCGGTGGCCAGGCAAGGGCCATAGTTCTAAACTCTGGCGGAGCCAACTGCTACACCGGCGCCCAGGGTTTCCAGACGACGCATGCAACCGCAGAAAAAGTTGCCGAACTCACTGGATCCCCCGCAGCTGAAATTGTTGTTTGCTCGACCGGCCTAATAGGTGACCAGCTAGACAGGCCTAAATTATTGAGCGGGGTAACCTCGGCCTTCGAAGCGCTTTCGCAAACAGGTGGAGAAGACGCGGCTCACGCGATTATGACCACTGACACCGTGGCCAAGCTTGGATCAAGATCAAGCGCTGACGGTTGGGCTTTGGGCGGGATGGCAAAGGGAGCTGGAATGCTGGCCCCTGGCCTTGCAACAATGCTCGTGGTTATCACCACCGATGCTGTTTTGAACAGCGAACAGCTGGACGCTGCCCTCAGGTCTGCCACCCGTGTGAGCTTTGATCGACTCGATTCGGATGGCTGCATGTCCACCAACGACCAAGTGACTTTGATGTCTTCTGGAGCGAGCCAGAAAACCCCGGACTTAGCCGAGTTCACGGCATTGCTCACTGAGCTTTGCAAGGAGCTGGCGCTGAGGCTGCTAGATGATGCCGAGGGGTCGAGTCACAACATTCACATCACTACTCAGGGTGCCAAGACCGAGGAGGACGCCCTCGAGGTTTCTAGAGCAGTGGCTCGTAACAACTTGTTCAAGGCCGCAATCTTTGGCAAGGACCCGAACTGGGGAAGGGTCTTGGCCGCGGTCGGAACAACCTCTGCGGAATTTGATCCCTACGGGATAGATGTGTCAATCAACTCCATATTGATTTCTTCTAAGGGGGAGCCGGCCGAAGATCGGTCAAAGGTTGACTTGAGCGGTAAAGAAGTTGAAGTGGTTATAGACCTTCATGCGGGCAGCCTCAGCGCTACGGTTGTTACCAATGATCTAACCCACAGCTACGTTGAAGAGAACAGCGCATACTCAAGCTAATGATTCCAGCAAATACAGACCAAGCACTTGCAAGGCTCAAGGCCGAAACTCTCATCGAGTCACTGGATTGGCTGCGAGAGTTCCACGGGCGAATAGTCGTGGTGAAGTTCGGCGGCAACGCGATGGTCGACGAGCAACTGCAGCTGGCATTTGCTCAGGACATGGCATATCTTCGGTTCGTGGGTATTAAGCCGGTTGTGGTGCACGGCGGAGGGCCACAAATAACGGCCAGGCTCGCTGAAATTGGAATTGAAAGTGAATTCCGGGCTGGAATGCGATACACCGATGAGAAGACCATGTCGGTTGTTAGGGACGTACTTAGAAATCAGGTCTCAAAAAACCTGGCGAATCTCATTGAGGAATCTGGAGCACAGACCGTGGTTCTCTCCGGCGAAGATGACTCCCTGTTTAGGGCCGTGAAGGTAAAGGGCCAGACTTCGGAAGGCGAGGTCGATTTGGGCCTTGTCGGTGAAGTCAAGACTGTCAATCCAAGGGCGATACTGCAAGCACTTGACCAGGGCAAGGTGCCCGTTATTTCTTCTGTGGCTCCCTCTAACGAAGGACAGCTACTGAATGTTAATGCCGATCTAGCCGCGTCGGCGCTCGCTATTGCTCTCGGCGCCGACAAGTTGATGGTGCTAACTGATGTTCCAGGCCTCTACGCGAACTGGCCAGAAATAGACTCGCTTTTGTCCGAGATAAGCGTCGAGGAGCTAACCGAGCTGATGCCGAAGCTTGAATCCGGAATGATTCCAAAAATGCAGGCTTGCTTAAGTGCTGTCCAAGGTGGGGTTCCAAAGGCTCACATCATCGACGGCAGACAACCGCACAGCATCCTGCTGGAAATCTTCACTAAAGCCGGTGTCGGTACCCAGGTAACGAGTTAGGGACAAATTGACCAAGCACTTTTTAAAAGACGACGACGTTACTCCATCCCAGCAGGCCCAGATTATTGATAGCGCCATCAAGCTAAAGGCGGACCGATTTAGCCAGAGGCCGTTTGCTGGACCTCAAACCGTGGCGGTTATCTTTGACAAGACCTCCACAAGGACAAGGGTTTCTTTCGCCGTGGGTATTGCAGATCTAGGGGGAGTCCCTCTAATTATCGATAGCGGTGTCTCGCAGTTGGGCAAGAAAGAGTCAGTGGCTGATACGGCCAGAGTTCTAGAGCGGCAAGTAGCTCAAATTATCTGGCGGACGTATGCGCAGGCCGGGCTGGACGAAATGGCGGCCAATTCATCGGTTCCAGTCATAAATGCCCTGAGCGACAGCTGGCACCCATGTCAGTTGCTGGCAGATCTGATGACAATCAAAGAGTGCTTCGGGAAAACCGAGGGCCTAAAGCTTGCCTACGTCGGCGATGCCAATAACAACATGGCAAATAGCTACCTTGTTGCCTGCGCCATGGCGGGTATGGATGTTTCGATCGCTGCTCCAGAAGGCTATGGGCCAGACTCGGCTGTGCTGGATCGAGCCCGGGAAATTGCGGGCAATCAAGGAGGCAAGATTTCCTCGTCTAATGATCCTGTCGAAGCTGTAGCCGGTGCTCACGTTGTCGTTACTGACACCTGGGTCTCAATGGGCATGGAAGATCAAGCCCAAGAGCGTGCCCTGGTGTTCCAAGCATTCACGGTGGACACGGCTCTGATGGCTAATGCGGACAAGGATGCAATATTTCTTCATTGCCTGCCTGCTTACCGAGGCTTTGAAGTCAGTGCGGATGTCATTGATGGTAGCCAGTCAAGAGTTTGGCAGGAAGCCGAAAACAGGCTTCATGCGCAAAAGGCCTTGATGGTCTGGCTTGCCGAACAAAACTAAACTTTAGACAATAGGAAATTGGGTAGAAATGGCGCAAAGTAAAGACTCACTATGGGGAGGCCGGTTTGCTGGCGGCCCGAGCGAGGCGCTCGAGGCCCTTTCCAAGTCGACTCATTTTGACTGGCGACTGGCAACCTATGACCTAAAGGGCACTTCTGCTCACCTGGTGGCTCTTCATGCCGGAGGCTACGTCACGAAAGACGAACTTGCAGTTCTGAACAAGGCAGTTGCTGAACTAACTAAGCGAGTTGAAGACGGTTCCTTTGTACCTAAGGCAACCGAAGAGGACGTACACGCTGCTCTCGAGCGCGGACTCATCCAGATAGCCGGGTCTCAGCTTGCCGGAAAAATTAGGGCTGGTCGATCACGCAATGACCAGATCGCAACTCTAATCAGAATTTTTATGCTGGACGCAGCCGACGCAATTGAGACACAGGTCCTTGATTACCTCGACGCTCTTTGCAGCCAGGCCGAGAATCACATTGGCGTTGCAATGCCCGGCAGGACCCATTTCCAGCTCGCGCAGCCGGTTTTGCTCTCGCATCATCTGCTGGCACATGCTTGGCCACAGGTTCGTAACCTGCAGCGTCTAGAGGATTGGCGGAAAAGAGCGAATCGTTCGGCCTACGGTGCCGGAGCTTTGGCCGGAAGCACGTTGGGCTTGGATCCGCAGCTTGTTGCCGAAGAGCTTGGGCTCAATGGCGTAAGTGAGAACAGCATGGATTCCACCAGCAGCCGCGACTTGGTCGCGGAGTTCGTGTTCATCTTGAGTTTGATCGGTATCGATCTTTCAAGAATCAGTGAAGAGGTTATTGCCTGGGTCTCTTACGAGTTCGGCTACGCAACTCTTGCTGATGAGTTTTCAACTGGATCCTCGATAATGCCTCAGAAAAAAAACCCTGACATTGCTGAGCTAACAAGGGGTAAATCGGGAAGGCTTATTGGAAACCTAGCTGGGCTTTTAGCCACGCTCAAGGGCTTGCCACTAAGTTACAACCGTGACTTGCAGGAGGACAAGGAGCCAATGTTTGACTCTTTTGACTCCCTCATGCTGATCTTCCCCGCATTTATCGGAATGATCTCGACTTTGACCTTTGATAAAGAACGACTGGAATTCCTGGCACCCAAGGGCTTCTCGCTTGCGACTGACGTCGCGGAGTGGCTGGTTAAGCAAGGAGTTGTTTTCAGAGATGCTCACGAAATTACCGGTCAGTTGGTTCAGTTTTGCGAGGCGAACGATCTCGAGCTCGATCAGGTCAGCGATGAGCAACTAACAAAGGTTTCTAAGCACCTTACGCCTGAAGTTAGAAAAGTGCTGAAGGTTTCCGGTTCGATAGAGGCAAGAAATGGCGCAGGAGGAACTTCTTCCTCACAGGTGATCGATCAGTTGGTTGCTCTTCGTAAACTCGCGCCTCATCGGAGGGGCTAATGGCCGACTCATCGACACTCTCAGCTCAAAAAAACGACTCTTCGTTCGTTCACGTCCTAGACGAGCTCAATTGGCGAGGGTTGGTGGCCCTATCGACCGATGCGGCCGCACTCAAGGAAGCGCTGAATAAACCGATCACTTTTTATTGCGGTTTTGACCCAACGGCGCCGAGTCTTCACCTTGGAAACTTGGTGCAGCTCCTAACCATGCGTCGATTGCAATTAGCTGGGCATCACCCACTTGCGTTGGTAGGCGGCGCCACTGGGCTAATCGGTGACCCAAAGCCGACTGCGGAGAGAACGCTAAACGATCGAGAGACAGTTGCAAGTTGGGTAATTAAACTAAGCGATCAGAATCGAAAGTTTTTATCATTTGAGGGCGAAAACAAGGCGCAGATGGTGAACAACCTCGATTGGACCAGCCAGTACAGTGCCATTGATTTTTTGAGGGACATTGGTAAGCACTACCGAGTCGGCAAAATGCTGGCTAAGGACGCTGTGAGTGCGAGATTGAACTCCGACAGCGGCATCAGTTACACCGAGTTCAGTTATCAGATTCTTCAGGGGCTAGATTTCTTGGAGCTTTATAAGCGTTTCGGGTGCGTTCTTGAAACCGGCGGTAGCGATCAGTGGGGAAATCTCACCTCTGGAGCAGATCTGGTTCATCGAGTCGAAGGCAAAAGCGTTCACTTGATTGCCACACCTCTGATCACAAACGCAGATGGTAAAAAATTCGGCAAGTCCGAGGGCAACGCAGTTTGGCTCGATAAGACCCTCACTAGCGCCTACGCGATGTATCAGTTCTGGCTTAATACCGACGACGCGGATGTAGCCGATCGTCTAAAGGTATTTACCTTCCTAACTCGCAATGAGGTTGAGGATTACGAACAGCAAGTCTCAGCTGAGCCGCATAAGCGGGCAGCACAGCGAAGGCTGGCACTTGAGGTCACCGAGCTAGTGCACTCTAAAAAAGACGCCTTGGCCGCTGAGGCGGCCTCTCAGGCGCTATTTGGGCAGGGTGAACTAGCCGAGCTTGATCCAGAAACACTGCGGGCTGCCCTCATGGAACTGCCTAATATTAATTGCGAAATTGGTATTTCTGTCGTGACTGCGTTGGTGGAGTCGGGTTTAGTCGAATCCAATGGCCAAGCGCGTCGAGCAATTGCCCAAGGGTCGGTGGCCGTCAATAAAAACAAGGTCACTGACGAGCTTGCCCTGATAGACCAGCATTTACCCGGAAAAGTAGCCGTTTTGTCGCGCGGAAAAAAGTCTCTGGCGGGCTTGTTTTTCGGCTAAAACACGCCGGTCCGTCTTGGATTTGACAAGGTTATAAAAACGTGACTAAGCTTTCCCAAGTTAGCCAAAGTTAGGCAAGATCCGATAGAGATCGCCGACTCAAGTACAACACTTCCAAGTACTGAAGATTGGCCCTTGTGGCCAGATGTTTTAGTGTCTAGGATTTAGGTCTTCCAACTAGGGAAATCGCAAGAAATAACTGGGTAACCAGAAGTTGACAGCGGCCCCAAAATCGGTAGACTTGAAAAGTTGCTCTGCGTAGGACCCGGAAGGGAAATCACAGAAGCATCCGATCTTTGAGAACTCAACAGCGTGCACTATGTAATGCCAAAAACCTTGGCAGGAACTTGTTCCTGGCAAGATCCTTTTTGGATAAAGATATGAAACAGAATTGTCAGTAGACAGTTCGAAAGCCAAATCAAATTGATCGCCTCATTTCCGAGGCGTTCGTAAAAGCTTTGCCGATTTATCGGCAGAATTGATTTTTACGGAGAGTTTGATCCTGGCTCAGGACGAACGCTGGCGGCGTGCTTAACACATGCAAGTCGAACGATGAAGCTGGAGCTTGCTCCGGCGGATTAGTGGCGAACGGGTGAGTAACACGTGAGCAATCTGCCCTTGACTCTGGGATAACTGCGGGAAACTGTAGCTAATACCGGATACTTTCCTTGGTGGGCATCCACTGAGGAAGAAAGAATTTCGGTCAAGGATGAGCTCGCGACCTATCAGCTAGTTGGTGAGGTAAAGGCTCACCAAGGCGACGACGGGTAGCCGGCCTGAGAGGGTGACCGGCCACACTGGGACTGAGACACGGCCCAGACTCCTACGGGAGGCAGCAGTGGGGAATATTGCACAATGGACGAAAGTCTGATGCAGCAACGCCGCGTGAGGGACGAAGGCCTTCGGGTTGTAAACCTCTTTTAGCAGGGAAGAAGCGAAAGTGACGGTACCTGCAGAAAAAGCACCGGCTAACTACGTGCCAGCAGCCGCGGTAATACGTAGGGTGCAAGCGTTGTCCGGATTTATTGGGCGTAAAGAGCTCGTAGGCGGTTTGGTAAGTCGGGTGTGAAAACTCAGGGCTCAACCCTGAGACGCCACTCGATACTGCCATGACTAGAGTCCGGTAGAGGAGTGTGGAATTCCTAGTGTAGCGGTGAAATGCGCAGATATTAGGAGGAACACCAACAGCGAAGGCAGCACTCTGGGCCGGTACTGACGCTGAGGAGCGAAAGCGTGGGGAGCGAACAGGATTAGATACCCTGGTAGTCCACGCCGTAAAC
>JAPKCK010000024.1 GCA_028822985.1 Aquiluna sp. | reverse complement strand
GATGAGCGAGGCAAGGAAAAGCGCTTCGATATGGGTACGGTCGCTCTAGTGACAGACATTGGCACCACCGAAGAGTTTTATGGCCTGCAGTCGGTTGGGGGATCCCGGTTCAAGGTAAACGCGTGGCTTCCGGATGACCCATACCCGATAGCCGATATTGACTTCCTGCCTGACCTGGTTTGGGATCAAGCCCTTGAACCGCTTAGGCAAGAGCTAGAGACAAAGGTCCGAAAGCTTTTATCTTTTGCAAGTGAATTTGCTGATTTGCAGTATGGAGCGGACACGGTGTTGAGTGATGACCCTTTGGAGGCCTCCTGGCAGTTGGCAGGAGTATTACCGGTTGGCCAGTTGGATCAGATGGATTTGTTGCAGTCCCAGTCCACTGAAGAGCTATTGACAAGGGCGCAGCATATCGTTGACAACGCCGATGACACTCTCCACGCCATGATTACTGACCAAGAAGGCGTCGGCCTGACTGACGATGAGGACTAGACCAAAAAATAGGTAAGCACCTTCAACCGTTTTCTGCGTTGAGGAGGATGAACTTCAACTAAGCAGATTTTTCGAAGAACGGACTCATTCGTGAATGGATCTCCAGTTTTTTTGCGGTGGCAACTGGGGCGACCTCCCCTCGATTGGTTGCTGAACTCCTAGCGAAAAGTTTCAAGTCCAAATCTCGAGCCAAAGCCGCCAAAAAGGCGATAACGTATTGGGGAATTACGAGCGCGGCTTTTTAGTTGTGAAACGAAATCGACAGAGAAGATAAAATGTCCAAAATTGGAGTAGTGACCGAGCAGTCACAAGAATCTAGAGTGTCAGCCACCCCAGAAACAGTAAAGAAGCTGCTTGCACTGGGCTATGAGGTCTTGGTAGAAAAAGGCGCCGGAGTCAAAGCGGCATTCCCGGACTCTGCCTACAACGAGGCCGGTGCCAAGGTGGTTGCTGGGGCCTCTGCGTGGAAAGCAGACATCGTCCTGAAGGTGGATGCGCCTACAGAAACTGAAGTAAAGAAACTGCAGGCCGGAACAATTCTTGTGGGCCTATTGAGCCCCGCGTTTAAGCCCGAGCTACTTGAGGCTCTTGCCAAGCGGAAAGTAACCGCGCTGGCAATGGATGCGGTGCCAAGAATTTCCAGAGCTCAGTCCATGGACGTGCTCAGTTCAATGGCGAACATTGCCGGTTACCGAGCGGTTATTGAAGCCGCTCACGAATTTGGTCGCTTCTTCACTGGTCAGGTGACTGCCGCCGGAAAAGTGCCTCCGGCTAAGGTCTTGGTCGCGGGTGCTGGAGTGGCGGGGCTTGCAGCAATTGGATCGGCATCTAGTCTCGGAGCTATCGTCCGGGCAACCGATCCTCGCCCAGAGGTTTCCGACCAGGTTCGGTCAATCGGAGGCGTGTATTTGCCTGTTGAGGTTGAAGAGAAGATGGAGACCGGGGACGGTTACGCGAAGGCCACGAGCGACGCTTATAACAAGCGTGCCGCAGAGGTCTATTCAGAGCAGGCCGCGGATGTGGACATTATCATCACCACCGCTTTGATTCCAGGACGACCGGCTCCAAAGCTAATAACTGCGAAAGACGTCGCTCTTATGAAGCCCGGAAGCGTGATTGTAGACATGGCTGCAGCCCAGGGCGGCAACGTCGATGGTTCCGTCGCAGGAAAAAAGGTTGTCACCAAAAACGGTGTCACCATCCTTGGTTACACCGATCTTCCAAGCAGGCTTCCAGCTCAATCCTCACAGCTCTACGGCACCAACCTGGTAAGTCTTTTGAAGCTACTGACCCCAGCCGCGGACGGCAAGCTTGTGCTTGATTTCGAGGATGTGGTTCAACGTGCCGTGACCGTAGTCAAGGCCGGCGAGATAACTTGGCCACCACCACCAATTCAAGTGTCCGCAGCCCCGCAAGCCGCGGCACCTGTGGCCGTTGTTGTCGCCAAAAAGAATATGTCGGCGCTTACCAAGAGCATGTTGATTGGTTTGGCCTTTGCTGCAGCTTTTGCAGTAATTTCATTCGCACCGCCTTTATTGCAGCAGCACTTCCTAATTTTGACCCTGGCCGTAGTGGTCGGGTTCTATGTCATTGGCAAAGTTCACCACGCTCTTCACACTCCGCTGATGAGCGTCACCAACGCAATCTCTGGAATCGTGGTGGTAGCGGCAATCTTGCAGGTCACCGATTCCAATAGCTTGATTCAGATTCTCGCTGCAATCGGTGTGTTGCTTGCGAGCATAAATGTTTTTGGTGGCTTCGCGGTTACCCGCCGAATGCTCAAGATGTTCACGAAGGGTGAAAGCCGATGAACGCCGTCGCACTAGCAAACTCCGCATATATCGTCGCCGCACTGCTTTTTATTATGAGCCTTGCAGGCCTTAGCAAGCATGAGACCGCAAGAACAGGCGTGGTCTACGGAATGGCAGGCATGGCTGTTGCCATCTCTGCAACCATTTGGCTCACAATCTCAGGGGAGTGGAACGACTCAACCTCCACGGGCTTTGTGCTTTTGGTTGCAGCCCTGTTGGTAGGTGCGCTAATTGGGCTCTGGCGGGCCCGAGTGGTTGCAATGACGGGTATGCCTGAACTGATTGCTCTGTTCCACAGCTTCGTCGGCCTGACGGCCGTGTTAGTGGGTTGGAACGGTGCTCTCCACACAGCAGATGTCACTGCTGAGATGATCGGGGTTCACCGAGCAGAGGTGTTCATCGGAGTCTTTATTGGTGCCGTTACCTTTACCGGTTCGATTGTTGCCTATCTAAAGCTCTCGGCCAAGATCTCCTCCAAGCCACTGATGCTCCCGGGCAAGAACCTGCTAAATCTTTCGGCCTTGGTTGGGTTTTTGGTTCTAACCGTTTGGTATGTCATCACACCGGATCTGTGGCTTTTGATCGCAGTAACGGTGCTGGCGCTGGCTCTTGGTTGGCACCTGGTCTCATCCATTGGTGGTGGAGACATGCCAGTGGTTGTTTCGATGCTCAACAGCTACTCCGGTTGGGCGGCAGCTGCAACTGGATTCTTGCTGAGCAACAACTTGCTGATTGTTACCGGTGCCCTAGTCGGTTCTTCCGGTGCCTACCTGTCCTACATCATGTGCAAGGCCATGAACCGTTCCTTCATCTCGGTCATCGCCGGCGGTTTCGGTATCGAAGCGCCTTCCTCAGAAGAGGAAGAGCAGGGTGTTCACACTGAGATCGATGCCGGGTCCGTGGCTGAGCTTCTCAGCAACGCCAGCAGCGTGGTTATTACTCCGGGCTATGGCATGGCAGTTGCCCAAGCGCAGTATCCGGTTGCAGATCTTGCAAAGCGCCTCCGTGACAAGGGCGTGAATGTTCGATTTGGAATTCACCCTGTCGCGGGACGTCTCCCGGGACACATGAACGTTCTCCTCGCCGAGGCTAAGGTTCCGTATGACATCGTGCTAGAGATGGACGAGATAAATGACGAACTTTCTCAGACTTCAGTCGTTCTAGTTATTGGTGCAAATGACACCGTGAATCCAGCTGCCACCGACAACCCAGGCAGTCCTATCGCGGGAATGCCGGTGCTAAAGGTTTGGGAGGCCGAGAACGTGATTGTCTTCAAGCGTTCAATGGCCTCTGGTTACGCAGGAGTTGCGAATCCTCTGTTCTACAAGGACAACACCAGAATGCTCTTTGGCGATGCCAAAGATCGGGTTGAGGACATTCTCAAAGCTCTGTAAAGCGAGGGTTTCAACTCTAAGAAAAGGTAAGCGGAATTCGCTGATCAGCCTATCTTTTTGGCATAATTCCAAAACGATTTGCTGATTCTCGTCCAAAGAGACTCTTCTGAATAAAGCCCGATCTCGGTCCTTATTCAGAAGAGGTGACGACCTGCGGTTCTAGTTTTGGGCCTGCTCTGGATTATTGATCTGCCTGAGCCACCGTCTGAAGCTCACTCCTGAGGTTTGGGCAACATCCAATCGCGCAGTTATCGGCCCAAGGACCCAAGGGCGAAAGCGCCTTTTTGTCAGCGCCGTTGATTCGCTCAAGTATCAGATCAGCAATGCCGTCGACAAATGCGTGATGATCAGAAGCGGTAGCGGCTCTTAGGAAGTGCATACCTAGCTCCTCTGCGGTTTCCTTGGCCTCATTGTCTAGATCCCAGACAACCTCTACGTGGTCACTCACAAAGCCAATGGGCACAACCATAACTGCGGTTTTTCCAGACTGATGGGCGGTCCGGATTGCGTCGTTCACATCTGGCTCAAGCCAGGGTGTCTGCGGGCTGCCGGACCTGGACTGGTAGACAACTTCCCAATTCGGAGACTCTTGCCCAAGTCTTTTGCTGACGGCGTCGATTACTAGACCACCGGCAACTAGGTGTTGTGCCTCGTAGGCACCGCCGGGAGCGGTGAACTCATCCCGTCTTTTTGGAGGCCCACTTGTCTCGCCCATTGTGTTCGGGATTGAGTGAGTGGCGAACATGATTTGAATGTCATCGTCTGAGATCCCCTCGCCGCGGAATTGAGTTAGCTTTTTCGCAACATCTTCAATCACTGGCTCGAGGAAGCCGGGGTGATCAAAGTAGTGACGAACCTTATCGATCTTCATCTTGCCAACCAGATCATTCTCATCGAGCGCCTTATAAAGGTTCTCTCGATACTGGCGGCAGCCTGAGTAGGAGGAGTAGGCGCTTGTCACCCAAGCCAGGACATTGCGGTGGCCATCCTCGAACATTTGGCGCACAACATCTGCAAAATACGGCTCACTGTTTCTATTACCCCAGTAAACCGGGATGTCGATGCCACGATTTGGAAAGTGCTCTTTTAGCTTGGCAAGCAACGCGCGGTTTTGGTCATTGATTGGGCTCACGCCACCCAGTGCCATGTAATGGTGAGACACCTCAACAAGGCGTTCCTTAGGGATACCGCGACCCGCTGTTACGCGCTCGAGGTATGGCATCACTTCTTCTGGACCCTCTGGGCCTCCGAACGAGGTCAATAAAATTGCATCGTAGGACATCTAGTTTGTTCCGATCTGGCTTAGTTGTATTTTTCTACCTGTGTAAAACGGGACCTCTTCGCGCACGTGCAGTCGGGCTTTGGTGTATCGAAGCTCGCGCATCATATCCACGATTTCGTGCAAATCATCCGACTCAAGCGCCAACAGCCACTCGTAGTCACCCAGTGCAAAGGCCGCAACAGTGCTTGAGAGTATGCCTGGGAACATTTGTCCAGATTTACCGTGCCCAATCAGCATCTCTCGACGTTCCGCCTCCGGCAGTAGGTACCAGTCGTAAGACCTTACGAATGGGTAGAAGCAAAGCCAGTCTTTGGGTTCCTTACCCAGCATGAAACCGGGCACGTGGCTTCGGTTGAACTCCGCTGGCCTGTGAAGCCCCATTGCACTGAAAACGCTCTCGTAGTAGGCGCCCAGGTCGGTTGCCAGAAAAGACTTGATAGCACTTTGAACCTGCTCAGCAGTCTCAGCGTGAATCCAGAGCAGTAGGTCTGCATCACCCCTAAACCCTGTGAGGTCATAGGAGCCGCGTAGCTCAATATCGTCTTTGGCCAAGGTCGTCTCAAATTCCGCGACCGGGGTGCCGGCGTTTGTCCTTGGCACGCTTAGTCTTTTCAGTGCGGTCCAGTTGGTATAGCGAACCGTGTTGTTGATTTCCTCTGCTTTAGCTTCCTGTTCCAATGAGATCTCCCTCTCTAGTTGCTAGCTCGTGTTTTAAGATTCCCAGCAGGCCATTTCCTGACATGTATGCACCCCGCAGTTCTATGTCCAAGGGTTCAGCAAGGCTTTTAATCCTGGCTATTCTTCTTAGGTGCCCGGCGGACGCCTTGACTAAAGAGTCTTCCCAAAGCACCTCGACTTGACCCAGTAGCTTTGGACTTTTTACTCCGTAGATCAAGTTGAATCCCTCGACGATGGCGGAATGTTGTTCGATGCCGTCTAGCTGCATTGAATTTCGGAAACTAAACCGGACCAGATGCTGATCTTTTGCTAGCTTGCCATTTAGCCATTCCCACTTTGCATTGAGGTGGGTGGTCGCCTTCACCGCAAGCCCTAAATCCTCCGCTACAAGCGCGCCGGTGCCAATCGGAAAACTGTTGAGCTCCGGGGACTCAACCAGCACTGTTACCAGAAACGTTTCTAAGGACTCGATCTCTTGCAAGGCAATCGATAGCTCGTGATATTCGACCAGCATTCTTGCTGCAGCGTTCGCCGTTGTCGCGATAACTAAGTCATTTGTGTGAATGGTTTCTCCGGCTTCAATCTCAAATTGACCATTGCTCAACTTTGATACCCGATTGACGTCGGTGCCTAGGCGCAACGTGCCACCAGATTGCACAAACTCATCAACCAACTTTTCGATTAGCAGGTGCATCCCACCTTCAAAGCTTGCGACCGCTGATCCAGGGGCAGGCTTGTCTCCTCGAAGCGCTTTCGCGGCTTCAACTATCGAACCTTTTGCCTTGAGCTCTTTTACAAGACCGCCAAGCACAGACCTGGCCTCGAGATGCTCTGGTAATGATCCATGAACCCCTGAAATCACCGGACCCACGAGTGAATCTGTAAATGCTCGCCCGAGTCTCAAGTCGATTAGCTCCCGAACTGAAAGCTCATCGAGGTTCTCAGGGAGCGGTTTGGCGTCAAGCTTTCTGGCGAGTGCAAGCGCTGGAGCACCAAGAAACTCAAGGCCCGAGTCATCAAGGCTTACTGGAACACCAAATACACCTTGGGGTATTGAGTGGACACCCATTTTTGAGACAATAACCGGAGCTTTGATGTTTGGCTTCACAACGAAAGCATCAAGACCCAAATCTGACAACCAATTTTCAAACTCAGGGGTCACAGTCGAGAAAGCCTCTGCTCCAGAGTCAAATTTGACATCGTCAATTTCCTCGGACTGAATCAATCCGCCAGGAGTTTGACTTCTCTCAAGTAGCAGGACTTGCTGTCCTGCTCGAATAGCACTCAGTCCATGCACTAGACCTGAAAACCCAGCGCCAATAATTACCTTGTCGATGCTCATTTTGTTAGCTCGTGCACTAGCGAGACAATCTTGGTGAGGACTTCTGGGTTAGTGTCCTTCGGAACCCCATGGCCCAGATTCACGATGTGCCCCGGCGCTCCCTGTCCAGAAGAAATGACATTTCTGACTTCTTGCTCTATTACTTCCCAGGCTTCGGTCAATAACTCTGGGTTGATATTGCCCTGTAGGGCGACCGATGGCCCCAGGACCTCAGTAGCAAAGGAGAGCGTCGTGAAGTGATCGACTCCCATTACCGTTGCACCGGTCTGATGCATTTCAGACAACATATTTTTGGTCCCAAGACCAAAGAGGGTCCTTGGAACTGCAATCCCTGCCTCGTCCTTGAGGTCTTCAAGAAGAGAAAATAAGGTCTTCGTGTGCGGGGCAGCGAATTGTTCGTACTCGGAAACTGTAAGTTTCCCGGCCCAACTATCAAAGACCTGCAGGGCACTTGCGCCCGCCAAAACCTGGGCCCTGATGAATTCTGCCGTAATTTCCGCGCACCAGCTAAGAACACTGTTCCAGAGCTTGGGATCCCCATGCATTATTGCTCTGGATTTTGGGAGATCTTTGGAGGGCCCACCCTCAAATAAGTAAGAGGCAAGCGTAAATGGAGCCCCACCAAATCCAATAAGGGGTGTACTTCCAAGTTCTGCAACAAGCTTCTGTACCGCTGACCGGATTGGTTCCAGGCTCTCGGACGTTATCGGTTTGAGCCTGGCGAGGTCTTGAGTTGTTGCGATTGGATCCTTAATTACTGGGCCCACTCCGGCCACAATCTCGACTTCTATGCCTGCAAGCTTGAGTGGAATAACAATGTCTGAAAACAAGATTGCCGCGTCCGTTTGGTGTCTACGAACCGGCTGCATGGTGATCTCAAAAACCATGTCCGGGTCAAGGCAGCTTTCTAGCATTGTTGTGCCGAGCCGAATCTCACGATACTCAGGTAAGGACCTGCCAGCCTGACGCATGAACCAGACTGGAAGCGGTGCCGTGCGCTCGCCACGCAAGGACCTGACCAGTGCAGATTTTGCAGTTAGGCCGGTGTTTAAAGGATGGCTTGCGCTTAAGTTCACATCAATATCCTCGGCAGCGCTCGGTTAGATTCTCTGACAAAGTGTCAGTAGGCCTGTTGATACCTTTTGACTTGTGGGACTTGTATTTATTGGCTCAAACTTTAGAGATAGCGAACTGAGCTGGCTTGAGAGCCTTGAGGCTGCCAGCTCGGCTATAAGAGCCAGGCTTGACGACTCTTCCAGCCTCATTGACTCCCACGTCTCTCTGGCCACCTGCAACCGTTTTGAGCTTTACTTCGAAACCGATGATTTTCACCGCACTTTAGACAGTGTGATTGACGCAATTGCTGAAGAGACGAATGAAAATAGGAATTCCGTCTCCCAGTTTCTTCAAATTCTCTCCGGCGACAAAGTTGCTCAGCACCTTTTTAGTGTGACCTCGGGACTCGAGTCGATGATCGTGGGTGAGAGTGATGTCACCGGGCAGGTTCGACGGGCACTCACCCGTGCTCAGCTAAGCGGCCCTCTGGCCCCATCCGTTCAACAGCTATTCCAAACTGCCCTTCGGGTCTCAAAGAAGGTTAGTCAGACCACTGGAATTGGCTTATCCGGCAAGTCCGTTATCACAACGGCCCTAAAACTTTCTGAGCCCCTGATGCCTCCGGGTGCCCCGAAGCAGGTTCTAATCATCGGAACCGGTGCATACGCACGAGTGGTGACCGCCTTCTTCAAAAAAGCCGGGGCAGGCGACATAGCGGTTTACTCGCGCTCAGGACGTGCGG
>JAPKCK010000012.1 GCA_028822985.1 Aquiluna sp. | reverse complement strand
CGGATGCTGCTGCCGCTCAGGCCAGGGCTGATGCGGATGCTGCTGCCGCTCAGGCGAGGATTGATCGCGCCGATGGGCTTTCTCTTAGTTCTGCCGCTTTAGCTGCGTTGGCTGCTGCAGATGCATTGGCTGTCTTGGAAGCTTCAGATGCATTGGCTGCTGCGGATGCATTGGCTGCGTTGGCTGCTGCGGATGCATTGGCTGCGTTGGCAGCTGCGGACGCGGCGGATTTGGCTGCTGACGCTGCTAAGGCTGCTAAGGCTGTGCAAGTGCAGCAGAGGGTGGTGGCCGCCGAGGCCGAAGAGGTGAGGGTTTACGGCCCTAAGTCCGTAATCACCTTCGCACCGACCCCGAACTTACTTGACATTAAAATAACTCCAGTTCTGGAGAATGTTGTGCTTCAAATAGCTGTAGTGCCCGCAGGACCGATAGCGGGTGGAGATGCATCGCGTGCAGCTCAGTACTAATCTGCAGCAATGAAGTCAACTCGAGCTATTTCCTCGGCGCGTGTGGGTCATTTTGCAACGAGATATTGGCGGTTCCTAGACCGCAAAATAAATGTGTTCTTAAAAGCCATGTTCACAATAGTCCTACTCGCAAATGTTGTACCCGCTAATGCCGACAAAAGCTACGTAGCAAACATTGAGACGCTCACGATCTCAATAAACCGGGTTCAGCTCTCGGGGACACTGGTGAACATCGACCTAGATCAAACCGGATCACTTGCACCCCCTGCAGATCCGCATGTTGCCGGGTGGTATGTGGGCGGCTCAAAACCCAGCGGTGTGGGCAGAACAGTAATCGTCGGTGCCGTTGACTCCAAGGGCGAGACCGGGGTGTTTTGGGAGCTTAGGCAGGTAATTGTCGGCGACCTCATTGTGATACGAAGTAAATCCAACATGGTTCATTCGATAAAAACTTTTTTAGTGACAGAGGTCACGCTCTATCGAAAGTCTGACTTTCCAACAGCACGCCTCTACGCAAATCTTAGCTACGAGGGTGTTGCCCTAATCACTGATGGTGGCCCAAATGCAAGTAAAACTGCCTACCTTGGAAACCTGGTGGTTTATGCCCAGCTGCAATCACGGGTCCTGCTTTACTAACGCACCGCGTTAATTTTGCTGATCGATCACGCCTTCGATATTTTTTGTCCCTAAGACGGCTCCAGCACCCGCAATTGCATTTCGGGCAGCGGGGCAACCCCTTTCCGCCACCGGGGGTGCTGCTCCATCGCAAGACCAAAAGAGACCATGAGGATTTAGAGGAATCACCCACTGGCCGATTCAGCTAGTTACCAGAAGAACCACGGCAAGGCACGCACCCTAGTTAGAGTAGTGAAATGACAGATTCCTCATTCGACGTAGTAAGTAAAGTTGACCACCAAGAAGCTGACAACGCTCTAAATCAAGCAGCGAAGGAAGTCGAGCAGCGCTACGACTTCAAAAATACCGATGCCAGTGTTGCCTGGAGCGGAGAAATGATCATGATTATGGCAAACTCCGAAGAGCGGGCCAAGGCGGTTCTAGATGTTCTCCACACCAAGCTGATCAAGCGTGGCATCTCCATGAAGGCTCTGGACTCTGGTGATCCTTTCCCATCTGGCAAGGAGTACCGGATTGAGTCCACTCTCAAGGCCGGGATTGATCAAGAAAATGCCAAGAAGATGACCAAGCTAATTCGCGACGAGGGACCCAAGAACGCCAAAGCTCAAATCCAAGGAGATGAGCTAAGGGTTAGCTCTAAATCTAGGGATGATCTGCAGGAAATAATTGCATTGCTAAGAGGCGCGGACTTCCCGCTTGATCTGCAGTTTGTGAACTACCGCTAGGAAAGGTTTTAGCTAACCAATTGCGAGGTAGCCGGTTCCGCTTCCGGTGATCGAAAAGAATTTGGCCGCACGCATAAAAGCCGCTTCTCCGGGAGCCAGCTGAATCAACTCATCAAGTGAATTAGACAGCGTTATTTCGCCGGCTACACACACCAAGATTGCGGACCCATTGAGCGCCAAATCAACAAGCATGCAGTCACTACTTGGCGTGACTCGATAAACACTAAAGTCCTCAACAGGAACCGGATACTCTTCTAGGCCCTGTGACAGCATCTTGGCCTGAACCAGCGGATCTATAAGAGGCTCAAACATGAGCAACTGCATGAGCTCCTCAAGATCGATTGGCTTCTTGGTTAGACCCCCACGCAGCACGTTGTCACTGGCTGCCATGACTTCGACCCCGAGGCCGGATAGGTAACTGTGGATGTTGCCAGCTGGCAAAAATAGTGCTTGACCCGGCTGCAAGGTGACCTGATTCATCAGAACCGACACCAAGAGCCCATTGTCATTTGGAAACTCCAAATCAAGTTCGGCAATCAGCTGAGCCCGATCGTCACCCAGCACATCTTTCGATGCGGCAAGTTGGTTGACTACCGTGTCGCTTGCATCAAAAGCCCACTCAGTAGCGCCCTTGAGCCCCTCTTTTTCGAATGCCTGAAGCCAACCCGAAAAGATCTCGTTGCTGTTTGCTAACGACGCAATGTCCTTTGCAACTTCCAGGTTCGACCTAAAGCCACAAAGTGCTTTGAACTCTGAAACCGCGACGATTAGTTCAGGTTTGTGGTTGCCGTCCTGGTAACCGGGCGCACCTAGAGCAAATTGTTCCATCGCTCTTTGTTTCGATGGGTGAGCCTGAATCGACAGCGGCTTGGCAGCCGCCAACAGTTTCACCAAGTAAGGAAGTTCTCCGATTCTCTCCAGCAGGTTGCCACCAATGTGATCATCGACTTCCGAAGGGTCTAATCGATGAGAGCCAAACCAAATCTCGGCTTGCGGCTGACCGTTTGAGTCGATTCGCTTGAGGGCTGGAATCAGTTCAAGCGAACCCCAGGCATAGGCCTTAGGTTCATTGGTCAACCGAAAGATAGTCACGTCGCAAGCCTACCTAGCACCATCTTCGGTAGCGATAATTGAGATCGGACCAGTGGCAGGGTAGGCAGCATCAAGCTCGCTCCGGCGAGCACGTTTGACAACGCTCGCCGCAATAAAGCCGGACCCGACCGCCATAACAATCGGGAAGAAGAAAGCCAAGGACAACCCAATGCCCTCCGACAGTGCACCCATCACAGTTTTAGCTACGATTGAGATCACCGCGTTGAAAAGGCTTAGGCTGCTAACTGCCCAAGCGGTTGAAACTCCCGGGATGTGGCCGGCGGCCGAATAAAAAGCAGGCGAAACCGGGGCAAGACCAAGGCCGGCTAATCCCCAAAAAATACCGGTTGATATCAAACCAATTTCGGGATTAAACGACGCCAACTGACCTGCAGTCAATGCAGAAATTGAAAGAGTAATAGCCGCCAAGAAAGCACCGCGGGACGCCATTGTGTGAGGGTGCCAAACTCTTGCCAAGCGAGTCATCGACAAGCGCCCGACGATCATGCCGGTCATGAAGGCTGCGAATGGGACGGAACGAAGTGCCACGTCTGCATTCAAGACATCTTTTGCAAACACTGCCGCCCAGTCGATGATCGCCACCTCTGGATAGATGCCAAAAAACAGACCGACTGCTAGCAATCGAAGCTCAGCCGGCATTTGATAGATCCTGCGCTTGACCGTATTGGCCTTTTCCTCGAGGTGCCCATCCTCAGTTGGAGACAGCAGCCAACGAAGATTGAATTCGAAAATTATGAGGGTCGCCACTCCGACAATCAGCAGGTAGATTTCGAGGCTGAGATAAACAGTTCCAAGACCGCCGCTGATGGCAGCTGCGACCGCTCCCAGGCTCCAGCCGGCGTGCATTCTGCCCATGACATTGATGCTGATCTGCTTTTGCAGCATGACCGCAGCGGCATTTACGCTCACGCCCATCAGCGAAATGAAAAAGCCGAAGCTGGCGTTTAGGAAAAACCAAACTAGCGGGTCGTTACTAAAGGCGAGCGTCACCAAGAAGACCAAGGCTCCGTAGTTTGAAAATCTGATAATAGCCCTAGAGCCATATCTCATAAGCAATCTCGACGCGAACAAAAGTGGCGTGATTGAACCGATGAGACCGAAGCCAATTATTGTTCCCCAGGTGGCGAATGAGACATCCAGCCGAGCAATATATTCCGGCACCCAAGCCACAGAAGAGAGGGCTGCGTGACCCATGGCGACGAAGGTTGCCAAGGTGGCGATCTGCGCTTTCCGCAGTCTGGCACCTGGCAGACGCTTCACTTATCTATCCTTTGGAGATTTCGAGTATCTCGTCGCGGTCGAAGAGCTTCATTCTCTCGCGTCCGAGGGCTTCCCCGATAGCTTTTTCCTTGGAATTAACCTTTAACCACTTGGCCCAGTCCATAAAGTCGACACTTCGACTCTCTAAAGTTTCAATAATCTGGTTCTCACCAGCAAACTCCGGTTGCCACCATCGATCCCGATCTTGAAGGACGTTACCAATAGTCTCGATGGCGTCCGCCTTGGTGTGGCCAATAAGACCTACTGGTCCCCGCTTTATCCAACCGGTGCAATAAACACCCTGCAGGTTCTTACCATCCTCGCCGATTACTCGACCGGCCTCGTTGGGAATCACCCCGTATTTAGCATCGAAGGGAATCTTGTCGACAGGTGACCCAAGGTAGCCGACCGCGCGATAAATGGACTGGATTGGAAAGCTTGTTTTTTCTCCGGTTGTAACCACACCTCCGGAGCCATCAAGTTTGGTCTTTTCAATGGTCAGTGAAGCGACCTTGCCGTCCTGGCCAATAACTTCGACGGGGTTTGCGAAAAAGTGCAGATGGAGCCTACGCTCCTGAGGCTCCTGTGGGTTTTCACGCAACTGCTCAAGGGTTTTTACCATGACTCGAATCTGGTTGTTACTAGCAATGGCATCTTGAGATCCCTGGTCATACTGAAAATCTTCGTCATAGACGATTGATTGAACACCCTCGATGTGTAGTGCCTCGCGAAGTTCCAAAGGAGAAAACTTAACTTGGGCTGGACCACGGCGACCAAACACGTGCACATCGGTCACTGGTGAGTTCCTAAGGCCTTCGTAGACGTGATCTGGAATGTCTGTAACCAGAAGGTCATCTGGACGCTTTACGAGCATGCGAGCAACGTCAAGAGCAACGTTTCCATTGCCGATTACTGCTACCTCTTTGGCATTTAGTGGCCAAGTCCTTGCAACATCCGGATGGGCGTCGTACCAGTTGACGAAGTCCGCCGCTCCGTAGGAGCCATCAAGATCAATGCCCGGTATCGCTAACGCGGCATCCTTGATGGCCCCGGTTGCAAATATGACCGCGTTGTAGTGCTTTTTTAGATCTTCTAGATCCAAATCTTGGCCGTATCGGACGTTGCCAAAAAACCTAATGTCTCCACGGTCGAGAACCTCGTGGAGGGCGTTTATGATGCCTTTGATTCTCGGGTGATCCGGAGCAACTCCGTAGCGAACGAGCCCATACGGGGCAGGAAGGTGATCGAATAAGTCGATCGATACTTCAAAGTCGCGCTCTGCCTTCAAGATCAAGTCCGCCGCGTAGATACCAGCGGGACCTGCGCCAATGATGGCGAGACGTAGCTTTGACATTACTTATTTATCCTTCTTCTAAACTGTGTTTTCTAACCCGTGTAACTTAACCCTTGCGCTCGACAACTGCCAATGCAAATGCCTCGAGTGCTGTTCGAACCTTGCCCTTTGGCAGCGGTGCGATAGCCGCTATCGCTGCCTCCGCCCAACGCTTGGTTTCTAACTTGGATTCCTCCATGACCGGATGCTTTCGCAGCCTCACAAGAACCTCAGGAAGCGAGGCGGCATCGAGTCCCGATGAAATATCCGCCAGCAACTTGACTGAATCAGAGTCATCGTGCTTAGCGAGAAGCAGCACAGGAAGCGTTGGAACCCCCGCGAGTAGGTCAGTTCCAGACACTTTGCCGCTTTGTGACTCGGTGGATTCAATGTCGATGATGTCATCGATTAGCTGGAAGGCAACGCCAATACTTTGCCCGAATTCTTCAAGTGGCTTTTGAAAAGACGAATCGGCGCCCGAGAGCATGGCACCAAGCTGAGCGGCCAGAGCAATTAGCGATCCGGTCTTGTCTCTCAACACTTGAATGTAGTGATCCACCGGATCTTCTTGATCAATTGGCCCGATCGTTTCGTGCAGCTGTCCAAGAACCAGTTGCTCAAAAATCTTTGCCTGCAATTGCAGTGCCTCTTGGCCGAGTCCAGAAACCAGGTTCGATGCCCTTGCAAATAGCAGATCACCGGTCAAGATAGCGATGTTATTGCCCCAAACAATATGAGCGGTGTCTACGCCCCTTCTAGTGGAAGCCTGGTCCATTACATCGTCGTGATACAAGGTTGCTAAATGAGTAATCTCCATTACGACTGCTGCGTCTAAGACGTCTTCACCGCCAGGGGTTCCAAGGTGTGAGGTTAGAAGGGTCAATACTGGACGCATCCTTTTACCACCGGCTCTTGCCAAGTGACTCGTCATCGAATCAACCATCACTTCAGCGTGAGCCGTGGCCTCGATGATCCTTTGCTCCACTTTTGCTAGGTCCGATTCGAGGCTAGAAAGCAAGGCTTTGTCAGTTACCAACTTGAGCTGGCTTGGCAGTGCGATTTTCATTTCTCCCTTATGGCCGAATGAATAGCAACCACGCCGAAACTCAAGTTCTTCCATTGAGTTTCAGAAAAGCCCGCCTTAGAAATATCCTTAGCTAGTTCAGCCTGCTTTGGCCAAGCGACAATTGACTCGGAAAGATAGCTGTAAGCGGCAGGTGTTTTGCTAGCCAGTCTGCTGACATGCGGCAAAATAAGGGTTAGGTAAGCGCGGTAGAAAACGCCCAGCAGCCCAGGCACGTGCGAGAACTCACAAATGACCAATCGGCCACCCGGCTTGAGAACCCTCAGGAATTCGCCAAGAGCCTTGTCTCGATCTTGAACGTTTCGTAGGCCAAATGACATTGTGACAACGTCAAATTCATTGTTCTTAAAGGGCAGTTTCATCGCATCTGCAAAGACAAACTCAAGCTCTGGATAGCGCTTTTTGCCCTCCGCCAGCATGCCCTTAGAAAAATCAGCGGCTATAACTTCAACCCCGGGTAGCTTTAGTGCCATGGAGCTTGTTCCAGTCCCAGCAGCTATATCTAGTATTTTTTCGCCTGATTGCGGGTCGACTTTTTCCGTTAGTTTCTTGCGCCAACGCTTGGCCTGACCGAAGGACAAAAGATCATTGGTTTTGTCGTAGGCATGGGCAACGTCGTCGAACATCTTCGAAACTTGTTCGGGTGATTTGGATAGGTCGGCTTTAGACACGTCCCCAGTCTAATCGCGAGTGCTGGGGTTACTTTGACTCACGAGGGTATAGGCCACCAGTGATACTGTCCCGAGCATTAATCCCACTACCAGTGGCGTGGTTGCAGAAACATACTTGTCCGCAGGAGTGAGGGTCGTGATTTCAACCTGGCTGAAATCCACCGGTTTGCTGTCAAAGGTCCCGACCTGCGTGTCAACCATGGCCGGTGGCACTACATGCTCAACGTGGGAATCCTCTTCCAGCTTCAAGTCGTCGCCTTCAGCCGCGAATCCAATGGCGGCAAAGGGCATTGCTAGTAGAGATACCGCGACCATCCTTATTAACATTTCACCACCTGACCTAAACTGAACAATAAGACTAAAGAGGAAATCTATTTCTCGCATTACTGGTTCGCATAATCTCAGTGAACTGTGAGCAAAGGGACCCATGGCTTTGAAGGCAATAATCCGCAAGATGATTGCGTCGGATCAGTCGGAGCTATCCGGTTCATCGGTGTTTTTGCGGAATGATCAGCAAATTATCGGCACGGGCAGTGCAATCCAAATCGCAGCGAAGGGTAAAAACCGAGTTGCAGAGCTGGCAGCTGGTTGGAAAGAAATACTCGCCACTGCTGAAATAGACAATCAATCAGGCATCAGCGGCGCCGGCCTTATTGCTCTTACCTCAATCACGTTTTCCGAAAACAGCTCCCAGGACAGCGTGCTCTATGTCCCGATGGTTACAAGGGTTCATCGCGGGGACGTTGGCTTCGAAGTGATAATCGAGGGCGCCGAAGCCGCGCCGAAAGACCTGCAGCCGGTGCTTGGATCTTTTCAAGACGGCAGTTTCAGTGCGGAGGCATTCAAGTCAGCGGTTGGCAAATCCCTTGGGGCATTCAGTACTACGGACTTAGAAAAAGTGGTGATCGGCAGAGATCTACTCATGCCGCTTGATTCCCGGCCGAACCTGGCGATTCCCCTAAAAAGACTTCACGAAAGATACCCGGATTGCTGGACCTATGCGGTTGGAGATGTTTTTGGAGCATCTCCCGAGCTGCTGCTGCGAGCACAAAATGGTGAGGTGTCGGCCAGAGTGCTAGCCGGAACGGCCGGCCGCGGCACCGACCCGGATGTCGACCGGGCCATCGCCGAGGGCCTCGCCAACTCCCAGAAAAACAGGCACGAGCATGAATTCGCTGTCAACTCAATGGTGCAGGCGCTAGAGCCCTTTTGCGATTTTGTTCAGGCAGACTCAGAACCGTTCTCACTCGCCCTACCCGACCTTTGGCATCTTGCCACCGATGTCAAGGGCGAGCTCCGAGACGGAGTGACGCTTCTGGACGCTATAGCCAAACTGCATCCAACAGCAGCGGTTGCCGGAACCCCGACTCAGTTAGCCGAGGCGCTAATCGATGAGCTGGAGCCTTTTGACAGAGCAGGTTATGCGGGACCGGTTGGTTGGTTGAGTTCAAACGGTGACGGCGAGTTGGCAATTGCGCTTCGCGGCGGAATCATCGAGCCCCATCAGATTAGAGCCATCGCAGGCTGCGGAATAGTAACTGAGTCAGACCCTGAAGCAGAGCTTGCCGAAACTGACTTGAAATTCAAAGCGGTGCGCTACGCCTTTGCAGCTGAAAGCTTGTAGTCAATAACCACGAAACCCTCGGCCTTCATGGCCTTTTCGAGCTCCGTTACTGTGTGAACTTCGAAATACTCCCAATCAAAGGCTTTGGCCAGCGCCTCTATTGATAACTGCTGCGGGGTAATAAACAGCTGTTCAAATAGCTCGCTAGGGATATTCCTTGAAACCTCGAGGCCTCTAAAAATCTCACCGCCCGAATCATTTCCCACGATGAGTTGAACATTCAGATTTCTAAGTCCAGATTTATTTAGCGATCCAACATCGTGAATTAGAGTCAGGTCGCCTATCAGTGCTCGAACGCCGTTTCCAGCCTGGGCAATTCCAATGGCGGTAGCGACGGTGCCGTCGATCCCAGATAGGCCTCGGTTAGCAAAGGTTGTTATTGCGGCAGGCTTGACAGCCCTATCGGCAACGCGGATCAGGTTTGACGCACCAAATAGCAAAGGTATTGAGCTGGTGGCGTTCCACACCGCTTGGGCCAATAACGCTCGCTGGTCAGTTGGTGGCTGAAAGTTCTTCCAGCTGGCAATCCAATCGCTATCGGCTCGGCCGCCTGGGGTCAGCTGCCAAGCAGTAGCGATAGCGTTCTTACCGACGTCGAACTTGCCAAACTGTCGCGATTTAGCAACGTAGACATTGCAGCGCTTGATGAGCGCAATGACTGGCCTTGAAAGAGTTGGCTTTCCAAAAATAACTACCCTGCGCACCTGATCTGCCAAATCAGAGCCGAGGGCTTGCACGTAATCAGTGATTGCACTTGAGCCATACCTCGCGCCTGAGGATGGCTCAGCAAAAAGTGGAAGATTCGCCTTTTCAGCAAAACGAACCGCGTCTGACCCTGCGCCTGCGCCTGCTATAACCACGGTGTGGTTATCGACTTCAATTTCTAGTTCTTCTGGTGAGGTTGAGGCGACTGGCAGAGCTGTTGCGGTCAGCTTGGCAAGGACACCAAGAGCACTTGGCTCGCTCGCACTCAACGGCTCCACAAATTGAAGATTCAGCTGAACTGGGCCTGACTGTTTGGATACTCCCAAGCTCTGCGAAATGGCAATATCGACCAATGTGCTCGTCGAATGGTTGCTGCCCGGCCTTGGTGCTGGCACATCATGGGAGCCCCGCAGAACATCAGCAAAGATGCCGACTTGATCGGTAGTTTGATTCGCACCGACACCCCTGAGTTCAGCTGGTCGGTCAGCCGTAAGCAAAATCAGTGGAACCCCACTGTGGTGAGCCTCTAAGACCGCGGGGTGCAAATTAGCAACGGCCGTTCCGGAGGTAGTTATTATTACGCTTGGCTCTCCGGTTGCCATTGCCCTTCCCAGCGCTGTGAACGCTAGAGACCGCTCATCGAGGCGAATAGTCAGAGAAAGTTTCCCGGCCTGTGCAAGCTGGCCCGCGGCAATTGCCAGCGCCTGAGATCTTGCACCTGGAGCTAGGTAAAAGTTCTTGACACCCCTTGAAACAAATTCAGCAATTAGCGATGCGGCAAACTCTTGTGACGGATTGGTCACTTCTTGTCTTTGTCGTCTTGATCTTTATTGCGCATAAATTTTGAAATATCCCTCAGGAAATTTGGGTCGTCATCCGGTGCAATTACTCGTCCTCGGCCCCCCGATGATGGTCCCTGATTATTTCGCAGAGGTCTTCCCACCATTAGATAAAGAAGTCCACCGAAAAATGGCAGCAGGGCGCAAAGCACAACCCAAGCCCATTTCGGCAATAATCTCACTTCAGACTTGTCCGCACTTGCTGCAAAAACCGTCGTGAAAATAGTCCAGATTATTAAAAATCCCAACGTTCCTATAGCCACTCTCGTCATAACTCCACCCTAGTTCACCAAGCTGAGCCTAAACTGATGAGGTGAAAAACCCTTGGCTCAGCTACACACTAATTCGTCTCAGCTTATTTACAGGCGTATTTCTCGCCCTTCTTGCTCTGCAGTTCAACACATTCTTTGCCGCAATTATTGCCGCGGCGGTCTCTTTTGCAATTTCACTTGTGTTTTTGGATAGACAGCGGAAGGCCATGAGCCAATCTGTGGCTGAAAAATTGGCCCGAAATGCCTCCGGAACCTACGAGGATAAAGAGAACGATCTCGAGAACGATCTAATGGATTCAGAAGCCGAAGCTGACAAAAAAGATCCCGGCGCCGACCAAGACCCCAAAGCCTAAGCCCGCAAAGCTTGCAAGTTTCAGAGCAGTAATAAGCTCCTTTGCCCCTCTGCCATCAAGTGCAATCAGTGTTGCAGGAATAACAAGTAGAAGGTTCACAAGCCCCAAAAGTGTCGCTGGGTAGACCAAAACCAGCATTAGGTTTATCAAAACTGGAATCCAAAGCATCCAGATAAACAACCGGCGAGAATTCTTCTCCCCCAACCTCACGGCAACGGTGATTTTTCCAGATTCCTTGTCGGTCTTTATGTCTCTGATGTTGTTGACCATCAAGACGGCCGATGCATAGAGGCCGTATGCTCCACCGACTAGAACCGCAAGCGGGTCAACGAAGCCAGTCTGAATAAAATTAGTGCCGGCCGTTGCAACGAGGCCAAAAAACACAAAAACGGCAATCTCGCCGAGTCCCGCATAGCCGTAGGGGTTTTTACCCCCGGTGTAGAACCAAGCAGCGACGATTGCGGCGAGGCCAATCAAAACCAAAAACCACTGGCCGGTCAGTAGAACAACTGCCAGACCAACGAGACCTGCAAACCCAAAGCTTGCAAAGGCGGCTATTTTTACTGATCCCGGTTTTGCCGAGCCCGATCCAGTGAGCCTGAGCGGCCCAACTCTGTTTTCGTCGGTACCTCGAATGCCATCGGAGTAATCGTTTGCGTAATTCACGCCGACCTGCAGAGACAGTGCAACGAGTAGAGCCAGAATCGAAAGAAGTAAATCAAAAGAACCAAGCGATGCAGCGGTTGCGCTTCCGAGAATGATCGGTGCGATGGCTAGCGGGAGCGTTCTCAGCCGAGCGCCTTCAATCCACAGTTTTACAGTTGACATTTTATAAAGACTAATCTGCCAACAGCGCCCTGGCAGCCTGATAGTCAGGTTTGCCGCTCGTCAGCCTCGGGACTTGGCTAACCTTTTGCACCGCAATCGGTTTCGCCGGGCCCAAAAGCATTCCTTGAAGCCTTAACTCGTCGAAACCATTACTCACGGCCAAAACCAGACCGACCGATTGACCCCACTTCGAATCAAGTGCAACCGCAATGACCTCCGTGACGCCCTCTTGGGCCGCAACCTTAGCCTCGACATCATCGAGAGACACCTTTTTGCCACCGGAAACTATTACTCGATCCGCCCTACCTATAATCTTTAGGCGCCCGTTCACTATTTCGCCTAAATCGGAACTTAGAAACTTTTCGCCAATCCCGTTTGCAAGCACTGGCCCGGAAACTGCGACCTTGCCGTCAATGATTTCAAGATTTACTCCCTCAAGGGCCTGGCCGTCGTAAACGCAGCCGCCACTTGTTTCGGCCATCCCGTAGCTTTCAACCAGCTTCACGCCGCGCCCCTTTAGTGATTCAACGACCGAGGGGTTTGGTATCTGCCCCCCAATCAAGATCGCATCGAAACTTTGAAGCGCGGCGATGATTCCACTGTCTTGAGATTCGAAATCGATAAGGGCCGACAATCGATCAAGCTGTGCTGGAACCAATGATGTGTAGCGCTTGCTGCCTCGCATTAGAGAAACCGAGTTCAGAAAACCTTCGGCCGAGAAGGGCACCCGAGTGTTTTGGATCACCGGCTGGGTGTCTGCGACAACGGACCTGAACAGCACGTTTGCTCCCGCAATGTAATTGGCGGGAAGAGCAAGGAGCCACTGACCATGGCCACCGAGGAACTTTGCTGACGCATCAGCACTTGCTATAAGCCCAGCCAACGAGATTTCAATTCGCTTTGGTCTTCCGGTTGATCCGGATGATTCGACAATCAGGCCGACGTCATCAGAAACCTGTGATGGCACCGGTTCAAAATCAACACCAACTCCCGTTATCTCCGGGGGCGAGACGAAACCTGCGACCTGACCGTCAAATACATTAGTCATCATCTTCAGGACCGCGAATGGATCACTCGCGCTAACAGTAAGAGTTGGCTTCATCAGTAGTGCCAGGGGAACGAGGACCAATCAGGTTTGCGCTTTTCCAAGAAGGCATTCTTGCCCTCGTTTGCTTCGTCGGTTCCGTAAGCGAGCCTGGTGGCCTCCCCAGCAAATAATTGCTGACCAACTAGTCCGTCATCGACGGCATTCATTGCGTACTTGAGCATACGAATTGCTGTCGGTGACTTTCCAAGAATTTCCTTTGCCCATTCCAAGCCTGCGGTCTCCAGATCAGCGTGGGGTACCACTTTGTTGACAACGCCCATTTCATAGGCTCGGTCGGCATCGTAGGTCGCACCCAGAAAAAAGATTTCTCGGGCAAATTTTTGGCCAGTCTGCTTGGCCAAGTACGCCGAACCATAGCCGGCATCAAAGCTGCCGACATCAGCGTCGGTCTGTTTGAACTTTGCATGCTCCTTAGATGCGATTGAAAGATCTGCAACCACGTTCAAAGAATGCCCTCCGCCGGCGGCCCAGCCGCTTACCAGCGCGATTACAACCTTGGGCATAAATCGAATCAACCGTTGAACTTCCAAAATGTGAAGTCTGCCCGCAGAACCCTCGGCATACTCGTAGCCCGCTTTGCCGCGCACCGACTGGTCGCCGCCGGAGCAGAAAGCCCAGCCGCCATCTTTTTGACTCGGACCATTACCGGTTAGTAGCACCACTCCAACATTTGCCTGACAGCGCGCGTGATCAAGTGCTCGGTAAAGCTCGTCAACGGTTTGGGGTCTGAAAGCGTTTCTGACCTCGGGCCTAGAGAAACCCACCCGGACAACGCCAAATTGCTTGTGCGCGTGGTAACTGATGTCGGTCAGGTCCTCGAACCCCGGTACCGTCATCCAGATTTCCGGATCAAACAGCTCTGAAACTGGTTTTGTCATAGACCTAGACTAATCCTCGTGGAGAGCATTCAAATAACTCAAGTGTCGGTAGTAAGACTGCCGCTGCGCTCTAGGTTCCGAGGAATCGAGTACCGAGAGGCGCTTATTTTTAAAGGCTCCCGGCGCTACAGCGAATTCTCGCCATTTTTAGAATACGGCGATGATGAGGCTTCGACCTGGTTGAAGGCGGCCCTTGAGTTTGCGAATGATCCGCTTCCAATTCCGGTAAGGCAGCTGATACCGATAAATGCGACCCTTCCAGCAGTCAGGCCTGATCAAGTTGTCGAAACCCTTCAAGCCTTCGGCCAGTTTCGAACCATAAAAATAAAAGTTGCAGAAGCCGGCCAGGACCTAGATCAGGATTTAGCCCGAATAGCCCAGGCCCACAAAAGCTTTCCGGATGCGAGCCTCAGACTTGATGCCAACGGAAATTATTCTGTGGCACAGGCAATGAAAATTATTAAAGCAATTGCCCATTTGCCGATTGAATACTTTGAACAACCGGTTGCAAGCATCGATGAGCTAGTGGAACTTCGCCAGCAAATAGCTACGGCTGAAATCCAAATGAAGATTGCTGCCGATGAGTCGATTCGCAAACAAAGCGACCCCTTACAAGTTGCAGTAGCCGGTGCCGCCGACATAGCAGTTTTGAAGGTCCAACCGCTTGGTGGCATCAAGAGATCGCTGGCAATCGCCTCAGAGTCGGGCCTGGAAAGTGTCGTGAGCTCGGCCCTAGAGAGCAGCATCGGCATCTCACACGGCCTGCACTTGGCGGCCAGCTTGCCAAACCTTGACTTCGACTGCGGCCTTGGAACTGCATCACTGATGGCCAAGGACATTTCTCGCAATCCCCTGATTGCAGTAAATGGCTACCTAGAGCTTGACGAGCCAGACGTTGATGCCGGCCTAGTCAGTGAGCTAGCGGTTGAGAGCGAGCGCAAGATCTGGTGGCAACAACGACTAGATCGCTGCCTGAAACTTTTATAGGCCCGAGTAGACGTGTAGGCCCTTGAAAAATAGATTAACAATCGTGAAGTTGAAAATCACAGACAAGAACGCCACCAATCCAAGCCATGCGGCCCGCTTGCCATTCCAGCCCCTGGTGGCCATTGCGTGCAAGTAACCGGCGTAAAGCACCCAAATAATGAAAGTCCAGACCTCTTTGGTGTCCCAACCCCAGTAGCGGTGCCATGCGCGCTCGGCCCAGACCGCACCCGCAATCAAAGTGAAGCTCCAGAGCACGAACCCCACGACATTAAACCGATACGCGATCCGCTCGAGCTGAAGTAGCTCCGGAAAGTGGCTAAACAGTTTCTTTCCGCGACCGGATGCCTTCAATAGATAAGCGATATGCATCCCGGCTGCAACCGCCAAGAAGCCGGTTGCCATAATCGCGACCACAACGTGAATTACTAGCCAGTAACTCTGCAGAGCCGGCATGATTGTTTGGACCTCGACGTAAAACAGCGAAACTGCGGCAAAAACAGTGATGAGAGCAAAGCCCGTAATAAAGGTTGCAATGAAGCGTAGGTCCTTGATTTTTAGAGCGGTTAGATAAACCAACAAAATCAAAAAAGCACCGCTGATGGAAAACTCGTACATGTTTGCCCATGGCACGCGGCCAGCGGCAACTCCTCGGAGCACAACCCCGACGCCCAAGATGGCGGTCGAGACCCAAAGAAGAATAAAGCCCGCGCGCTCAGTGGCCGTCATTTTGTCAGTGGCGATTTTCTCAACAACCATTGTCGACCCACCACGCGCGGCCTTAGCTTCCGAACTGACTGCCTCTACGGTTGAAAGTTTCACTAGTTGGAAGGAAAAAAGCACTAGTGCGAGCGCCAAGAAGGCGAGCGCCGATGAGACAAAGAGCAGCGACAATTGCGATAGCGGCTCGTTTAGGACGACTTCGGTCATTTCTTGCTCCCTGATCTAATTTCTTGAACTATTTCTTCTAGCATCTGAGGCAAGTTTGGATCATCCCGCCTTGATAAAGCTGCGAACTCAATTCTGTCACTGGAGATTAGCCTCACCCACACTCTTCTTCTGGGAACCATCAGCGACATCGTTAGCGACACCAAGCTCAATGCTGCAAAGAGCAACACCCAGATTCCGCCCGGGTTGTGGGCGACATCCAGTGACGCAAATCGCAATAGGCCATCGAATCTTACGGAACCCAGGCCGTCTGGCAGATCCGCCGACTGTCCGACCTCGAGCTCGATAGCCGCCACTGGTCCGTCACGGCCAGCAATCATTTCCATGCTTGTCGTGTCCAACGCATATGCGTTTCTCGGGATTCCCGAATCCAGCCCTAAGTTTCCGGTGTAGACGTTCATGGTCATCAGCGGCGCGATTGGGTCGGGGTAAATGGATGTGTACGCGCCGGTTGTTAGCTTCTCTGCGGTGGGATAGAAAAAGGCGATGATTCCCAGTTGCTTAGGAAGAGCGTCTGGTGCCTTGATAACACCGAGTGAGGTCATGTTTGAATCCTGCGGCAAAAACACAATTGGTCCCTGGTAAGAGATGTTGCCATCGCCGTCAAACACAGTTACAACGGGTGCAAACCCATTGCCAGTCAAATACACGTTCGCTCCCGGGGCCGCGAGTGGATAATTCACTCGAATATCGCCGGTCGTTTGTGTCTGACCGAAATCGGCCGACACCGAAGCAACGAAATCGATTGGCTGTCCAATGTTCGCCCGGTTAGCAAGGTCGTACACCACATCGAACTCGTCCAGAGTCAAGCTGAAAGGTTCCAGCTGTCCCTCGTCAAACAGGGCGCCCGGTGAAAATGAATCGTAGCTTGCGAGGTTATTGACGAATGTGTCGCCCTCGACCAGCACTCGCTGACCGGAGAAGCTAAATCCACCTCCAAAGCCAACGGCCAAGAGGACCCCAACCAGCGAGTAATGAAACACCAAGTTGCCCGTTTCTTTTGCGTAGCCCTTCTCGGCGCTGATCGAGTCTTGCTTGCGCTCAACTCGGAATCCGCGCTTTTTCAGAACGACCATGGCACTCTCAAGAACCGATGAATCCCCAGCCTCGCTCAGATACTCAGGCATCCGTTTCAGGTTCTTCGGGGTCAGCACCGGGCGAGCCCTCAGGGCCGCAAAGTGAATCTTGGTTCTTGGCATTACGCAGCCAGCCAGCGAAACAAAAAGCAAAATATAGATAGCCGAGAACCAGACAGATGTATAAACATCAAACAGTTGCATTTGGTCGAGCACGGCTGCAAGCTCCGGCTCGTTATCGTAAAACACTTTCACGCCGTTTGGATCCGCACTTCTCTGCGGATATACGCTGCCTGGCACGGCTGCGACGGCTAGGAGAAGCAGCAGTATTAGCGCGTTGCGCATCGAGGTCAGCTGGCGCCAGAAGAATCGAGGCCAGAACGAGAGCCTAGAGAGGAAGCTGGATACCACTTGTCACCACCTGAAGCCAATTATTGAAACGCAACCACAGACCTGTCATAAGCAAGATTCCCACCACAATCAGCATTGCTCCACCAATCAAATTGAAGGTTCTGATGTGACGCTTTATGAATCCAACTGAAGTTTTTGCCCAATCAAACCCAGCCGCAATCAAAATAAACGGAATCCCAATTCCCAACGAATAAACGGTGGCTAGGATTCCCCCGCGCAACGGGTCCGCCGTGTCAGAGGCTAGAACCAGAACTGCCGACAAGGTCGGCCCAATGCAAGGCGTCCATCCAAGCGCGAAGACCACGCCGAGAAACGGAGCTCCAGCCAAGCCCATTTTGGGGCTTAGTTTGAGCTTAAAGTTACGCTGCAAGAACCCAAGTTGACCGATCATGGCAAAGCCAAAAACAACGACCATCAAACCCAAAACCACCTGGATCCAAGGGTTTCTAACCAGTACCAACAGACCGGCTGTTCCTGCCAGCACACCGAGCGAGACAAATACCGCGCTAAAGCCCAAAACAAACAGGATCGCCCCAGTCATAACCCGAGTCTTCGTGTTCGCGGAACCTGAGACATAGCCCAGATAACCGGGAACAAGAGGCAAGACGCAAGGAGAAATAAAGGTGACTATCCCTGCCAACAGCGCAACTGGAACTGCAATGAGCATCGACCCGTTCAGCGCAATCTCACCTGGGTTCACTGATCAACCACCGTTTGAATAAGCGTTCTCAAGATCGAGGCTTCTATTCGACCCAAAATACGAGAGGCGACCTTGCCATCGCGATCAATCACGATTGTTGTCGGCACCGCCTGCGGTGATACGACGCCAGTAAATGCGAGCGAAACCTGTCCGGATTGAGCATCAATCAAGGACGGGTATTCGATTCCAAAGTTTCGGTCAAAAGCCAGCGCTGTTTCCTCAGTATCGCGAACATTCACGCCGACAAACTGAACGCTGTCTTCAAATTCCACACTTAGCATTGCCAGATCGCCGGCCTCCGCCCGGCATGGAGCACAGGCCGAATACCACCAGTTCATGACAATGACATTGCCTTCAAAAGCTGAGCTGTCTAAAACTTGACCACTTTCGGTGGTGCCGGCAAAAGCTTCAAACCCCGGCCTAGAACCGAGGGCGAACTCAGTGACTGTTCCATCGCCTGCAATGTAATTTTTATTGTCTCCGGCTCGGAACTGGTCGGCCAGAGGATCGCTTGCACAACCAGCCAGTAGCGTCGCGATTAGCCCAAGGCCAATCGCTGTTCTAAAAATTGTTCTCAGCCTCACACTGCACCACCATCGATGGCGTTGGCGGCATGAGCTAGGCCAGGCTCGGCATAAGAAACCTCGGTGAGCTTCTCATTAATGACTTCGAAGCTTGTTATGGAAGACAGGGAGCACCTGCGGGATTTTGGGCTGTGAGGAAGCTCTAATCCGGCGCTTGATCGATAAAGCATCCAAATCGGTAGCTGATGAGAAACGATCACGACATCTCCGCCGTCGACTGAATCCCAAGCGTCTAGGGCTGCAGTCTGCATGCGAGCCGCCACTTCGTCGTAGGGCTCACCCCAACTTGGAAGCTTCGGATTTGCAAGATTTAGAATCAGACTCGGGCGCTTCAGAAAGGCCACTGGCGCAAGCTTTATCCCCTTGAACTTGTTCCATGGTTCGATGACTCGCTCGTCTAAATCAACAGCGACACCAAAATGCCTGGCAATTGGAGCGGCTGACTGCTGGGTTCTAACAAGCGGTGAGGCGATAAGTCGCTTGACTTTTCGGCCCTGGCTCAAAAGCGCTTTTGCTGCCGCTTCGGCCATTTCATGGCCTAAATCGGAAAGCTCGAAGCCCTCAATTCGCTCATACAAAACACCGGAAGGATTAAATACCTCTCCGTGGCGAACTAGATGAAGGCGCGAAGCGGGCATAGCTTCAAGTTTACCCTCGCTAAACTGGGGATAGTTAGCCCAGACTGCAGATACTCAGAGGATTCTAAATAATGCTAGACCGCACACTCACCAGCGCACTTAGTCAAGGCCAAGACGGCCCCGTCACAATCGGCGGCTGGGTTGAAACCCTAAGGGACCAGAAGCGAATCCAGTTCATCATCATTCGCGATGAGTCCGGTAGCGTCCAGGTCACCTATCCGAGACCTGCCGATGAGGATGCGCTCGCCGATCAAGTCAGTGCGCTTAGCCACGGCAGCTTTGTAATCATCAAGGGCCAGCTAAAGCACGATGAGCGCGTGAAGCTTGGTGGAGTAGAGATTTTGCTTGAAGGGCTTGAGGTTGTTGGAGCAGCATCTGCCGATAGCCCAATCGCTGATGACACGTCAATCGACAAGCGATTGGACTGGCGCTTCCTGGACTACCGCAGACCAGAAGTGGCATTGATGCTAAAGATTCAGACCACCCTCGAGAAAAACTGGCGCGAGCACTGGCTTGAAAACGGCTTCGTTGAGATTCACTCCCCGAAGCTCATGGGGCAACCATCTGAATCTCATGCGGAGCTATTCAAGCTTGAGTACTTTGAAACACACGCCTACCTCGCTCAGAGTCCTCAGTTTTATAAGCAGATGTCAATGGCCGCCGGCCTTGGAAAAGTATTTGAAATTGGACCGGTGTTCCGTGCCGATCCATCTTTCACCTCACGCCACGCGACCGAGTTTGTCTCGATCGACATGGAAATGAGCTGGATTGATTCTCACGAAGACGTGATGAACTTCCAAGAGCAACTTATGGTCAAGGCAATCCAGGCCGTCAAAGACGAGCACGGAGCCCAAATCGAGGCGCTATACGGCTTTGAAGTAAAGGTCCCGAGCATCCCGTTTCCGAGAATTCCATTGGCAGAAGCTCACTCAATTCTCGAGGGACGCGGCTATAAGGTTCCACGCCAAGACGGAGACCTAGACCCAGAGGGCGAACGTCAAATCTCTGCTCACGTGGAAGAGACTCTCGATCACGAGTTTGTCTTCCTAACTGACTACCCAAAAAACATTCGCCCGTTTTATCACATGAGGCACGCTGACAACCCTGATCTGACAAAGAGCTATGACTTGATTTGGAAGGGAACCGAAATCACCACCGGAGCGCAGCGAGAGCACCGCGTCGAGGTTCTGACAGAGCAGATCAAGGAAAAGGGTCTAGAGCCAGAGGGCCTGAATTCTTACCTTGACTTCTTCCGCTACGGCGTCCCGCCGCACGGTGGTTTTGGCATGGGTCTAACAAGAGTGGTCATGTTGCTCCTAAACCTTTCCAACATTCGCGAGGCCAGCTTCTTGTTCCGCGGTCCAAACCGACTGGAACCATAAAAAACCCGACGGACTAAATCCAGCTAGTTATTCGTAGTCAAAACCAGGTATTCCATCGAAACCTGCCACCACAAAGGCAAGGGCAATTAGTGCTGACCACAGGATTGTCGCAGCAATTATTGCGATCGATGCTTTTAGAGGCTTGACGCCGCCAGCCACTGCAACCAGAGCCGCAAACTGAGTGCCAATGAACAAGGGTCCAAGGATTGCCAGCCCATAAATACCCCAGCGGTCAAACGAACGTTGGGCCTTAATGATTCTGGGTGACTCTCCGCTCTTGCCCTTGGCCAAGCGTCTATTCCGCATCCAGCCGCGAAGCTTGCTGGCTCCAAAGGCAAACAAAAATATTGTTATGGCATTTCCGGTGACCGCAAACAAAACGGTTAGAGCAGGATTCAGCCCTATTAGAATCCCAGCCGGAACAACACCTATTGCCTCTAGCCAAGGAATTGCTCCAGCAAGAAAAACCCCGAATAGCCCGAGCTGTTCTAAGTTCATGCTTTTGCCCTAAATGGTTCTGTAGTTTTTTTCAAGACCCACTCCAGCGGACCCGATGAGAAATACCTCGAATTCAGAACCGCAAGGCCAGCAAGCAATAGCCACGTACCGAAAGCAATCAACGTGATCAAAGTTAGGTTCAGCGTGCCGAACAAGCCAAGGCCCCAGGCTGAAAAGACAAACACAAGGATAACCGATTGACCGATATAAACAGTGAGTGAATGACGCCCTGCCGCTGCCAACAAACCGAAGCCGCGCTTATAGCGTTGCATCAGTAGCCATAGCGCGCCGAGATACCCGGCACTCAAGACAGGAGCGGAGACGAATGTAACTGTGAACCAGCCAAGTTCTGCTCCAACGGAGTAATTGACCGACTGTTGATTTACGAGTGAGAACCAAGCGGCAATTAGCTGCAGTGGTAGGCCAATAGCAAAACCCCACACGGCGAGCTTCTTCATTGTCACAGCGTCAGCTCCATCTCCCAAAAATCGTTTTCTAGCGGCCAGCACCCCGACCAAGAATGCCGCGAAAGCAAAGGGTGCCTGAAGTGCGAAGCTACCTGGTAAACCAGTGAACCAGAGATCAAAGCGAGCCCCTGCGTTATCCAGAAATGACCCCGCTACCAGGGAGGAATCAAGCGAACTGGAGATTACTGTTTCGCCAAGATCCTCACCCAGCATTTCTCCTGCGAATAAGAGCAAGGCGAGTAGAGAAAGTACCGCCGCGTTAGCGATGTAAATAATTTTTACCCAGCGACGAATAGTTTTTTCACATCGGAAATAAAGGGCCACAAGAGGAATAGCGAGAAGTCCGTACATGAAAAGAATATCTCCGTGCCACAGGAAGACTGCATGCAGAGCCCCAAAGAAGATCAAAAGGAGCGCCCTGGCAAGCCATCTCTTCATGTTGGCCTTATCGCTCTTGAGGATGTAAGCCGCGCTGTAGCCAAAGAGGAAAGAAAACAGCAAGTAGAACTTACCCAAAGCAAGACTCGTGATGAAAAAAACTGGAACTGAGTTCCAGACATTAGAAACGTCAGCCCCACCGAGGCCCAGAACTGTGTTAATTGCCAAATACGGCGCATTAACAAGGACGATACCAATCAGCGCGAAGCCCCTCAGGGCATCGGGGAAACTGTCTCTTTTAGTCAAACTAGCTCCCTAAGCTTCGCTAGAACTCGGTCGGCGTCGATTCGGAAAAATGAAATTTGCTCGTCGTTTAGTAGCAGCACCGGTACCTCTTCGGAGTACTTGGCCAAAAGCTCCGGACTTCGGTCTATATCAGTGGTTTCGACGATGTATGACGCGCTGGGGTGCTCATTATTAAACCTCGCTATTACCCCGGCCAGCGCGTCCTGGGCCTCATCACATAGGTGGCAGCCCTGCCTAGTAATTAGCTCAAGTCTGATTTTTGAGTTCACGCCCAAACACTACTAGAAATGCTCAGAGCAATAGACTGTGGCAGTGGCTGTAAATAAGACGAATAATGAGAAAAAAGTTGCGGCATTCTTTGACGTCGATAACACCTTGGTCCGCGGTGCAACCACCATATTATTCGGCAAAATTGCGTTCCGCGATGGAACCATAAAGCGTCGAGACATCTGGAGATTTGCCTTCGAGCAAATGATGTTTATTCGTCGAGGAGAGAAAAACAACTCTCTGGCTGGATTTAAGGAACGAGCGCTTTCGGTCACCAAGGGGTACTCCCTAAGCTCTCTTGAACCGCTGATGCAAACCGTGTACGAATCCGAAATAAAGCCGAGACTGTGGCCGAAAACAGTTACCGCTGTGAAAGAGCATCTTGCTCAAGGGCACGAGGTCTGGTTGATAACTGCCGCACCGGTCGAACTTGCAGAGCTAATAGCTAAGGATTTGGGTGCCACCGGAGCTCTTGGAACCGTGGTTGCGAGAAACAACGGAGTGTTGACCGGTGAACTTGTTGGTGAAGCGCTTCATGGGCGAGCGAAACGCAATGCCGCCAAGAAACTAGCCGTTGAGCGTGGGATTAGCCTGAGTAGGTCTTGGGCTTACTCGGACTCGGTCAATGATCTTCCACTTCTGACACTTGTAAAGCACGCAGTAGCTGTGAATCCCGATAAAGCACTCACAAGATATGCCGAAGCAGCGAACTGGGACATTCTTAGATTCAAAAAGCGAGACCTGAAACACGGTTAAAACAAAACCCGCCCGAAGGCGGGTTCGTTACTAATACTTATTTCTTATTACGACGCTGGTGTCGAGTCTTGCGAAGCAGCTTACGGTGCTTCTTCTTCGACATACGCTTGCGGCGCTTCTTTATAACTGAACCCATTAAAACCTCATAAAACTTGTGATTGCCCGAATGGTCAACTTCAACAGTCTAGCCTCTACGGCCAAGACGCTCAACCTCTGCATCAACATCTGCTTCGGTGATGGGCTTCGACCAATTGGTTCCATAGGCATCTAGACCAGTCGCCACCGCTCCGATTCCCATGCCAAAAATAACCCAGATTGGCCAAAAATAGCTTCCAGGAGAAGTCAAAAACCAAACTGCAGTCACCAGCCCGGTGACTCCCGCGTAGACGACAAGATAATTCTTGAATCCCTGCTTTTTCTTAAGCTGTTGCCTGGCGAAGTTTCTCAAGTCATCCTGAGCACCCTTTGCCATGATGTTACTTCTTCGAAGTTCGGTTGCGAACTTCTTCGGCCAAGTGCTGAGCCTCTGATTTCACATCGTCGATTACTTCTTCAACTTTTTGCTTAGCGATGCGCTCAAAATCCTTGACCGACTTCTCGGCTTCCGACCTGGCATCGGCGAGCTTGCGACCCAGTCGGCGCCCCATCTCCGCCGCATTGAAGTCGATGTCGACCTCGGAGGCCCTTGATTTTAGCTGACCAGTCAGCCAGCTGGAACGCTCGGTTAGCCAGTGGCCAAGCTGCTCGCCAGCTCCAGCAAGACTGTGAGCTAGATCATCGACCATCTCATCTTCGCTTTCAAAGTCAAGCGACAGGAAGTCAATCATCCAATCTTCAATCTCTTCAAGTGGTTCAGGGGTGACCGAGTAAAAACGTTTTTGCCCCTCTTCGCGTGCGGCGACTAGGCCAACCTCGCGAAGGGTCTTTAGGTGCTTAGAAACCGTAGGCTGTCCGAGTCCAGTGATTTCAACAAGCTGTGAAACCGTCAGCTCACCGGATCCACCAACATTAGAGTTCAGCAAGCTTTCTAGGAGCTTACGACGAGTAGGGTCTGCAACTGCTTCAAAAATATCTGCCATAACTACAGCTTAGAGCTAGCTGGCGCCAATTTCTTTAGCCCTTTGAAGTGCTGCTTGAAGGCTGGCTTCAAATATTGACTGTAAGTCGGCTTTCTCCAAAGTATCGATAATGCGCTCGGTTGTGCCTCCAGGGCTTGTGACGTTGGAGCGCAATGTCCCAAGCTCCTCGTCGCTTTGAGCCAGTAGGTCGATGGACCCAGCCAAAGTGCCGCGAACCATCACAGCGGCTTGCTCACCGGTGAAGCCGTGATTTCGCGCGATCTGCTCCCACTGTTCCATGATGTAAAAAACCCATGCCGGGCCTGAGCCGGAGATTGCACTCAATGCATCAATCTGGTCTTCGCTAATCTCCAAAGCCGCGCCAACCGAGTCAAAAAGCTCTATGGTGGCGGAAACTGCATCGGCTGACGCGGTAAGAGCAGGTGCCACTCCGGTGACGCCCATGCCCACAAGCGCGGGAGTGTTAGGCATAGTGCGAATCAGATTGGGGTTTCCCGGCAAGACCTCAGCCATTGAAGAAAGCTTGATACCTGCGGCCATCGAAATGACCACCGCATTTGGGGCAATTTCATCTTTTATTTCAGCGAGCACATCTTTGATTTGATGAGGCTTTACCCCCAGAACAATCAAATCGGCATCGCCGGCTAGCAAAGCATTAGCGTCAGCTGCTTCCTCGATCGCCATCGCGCTGATTCCCCTGGCGCGCAAGGCATCGGCGGAGAGTATCGATTTAGTGGTGGCAGAAATTAGCTCTAGCGGGTGACCGCTGGCAATTAGACCGGTCAGCACCGCCGAACCCATCGACCCTGTTCCTAAAAAACAAACTCTTAGTTTTTCCATCTTCAAATCTTACGAGGACTAGAAGAAGCCGGCTACCAGAGGAAACCCTATGAAAACTGCAGTGTTCATAATGGTGTGAGCGATCACCAGCGGAGCAACCCTGCCAGTTCTCATGAACAAGTAACCGAAGACTAAGCCCATCACAAAATTGCCAATGAACGCAGAAAAACCCTGGTACAAGTGGTAGCTGGCCCTAAACAAACTGGAGAGAATAATCACCGAAATGATCGTTATTTCTGGTCTGATTATTTTGAGTTTTTTCGCAAAAAATGCGACCGCGATAATTTCTTCCTGCAGGCCCGATCGCAGTGCAGCGAGTAAGAGCACGACCGGCGTCCACCAGTAGTCACCCAACGAGCTCGGCACAATCCTAGAAGTTAGCCCAAGATTCAATGCAACCGCATAGAGAGCGATGCCAGGGATGCCAATAATTAAAGGAAGCGAGATGCCGATAATCCAGTCCTTTTTTATCGGGATAAGACCGATTTTTATGTTGTCCATCCGCAAAAAATAAAGGGCCAGTAGCACTGGCACCAATGCCAGCGAGATTGAGGCAAGTTGGCTCACTAAATCAAGCCAAGGGGTTTTGGCAAGCGGTTGGTTAATGGTCGTTACCGACCCGGCTAAACCTTGGGTACTGGTTAGTTTTCTAGCAAGACTCAGAATTGAATAGATCGCGCTGGCACCGAGAGAGACCATCAGCACCAGCCACAGTTCTTGCGAGTGTTTGCGCATCTAATACCTAACTCTTCGTACCTAAATTTTAAGTCTTGTTCACTTAGGTTATCTAGCTGGGGGTGACCCACGGTAGTTTGTTCCTGTGGCCAAGACAAAAATTGATTATCGATGCTCGGATTGCGGGTGGACGACTCTAAAGTGGTCGGGCCAGTGCGGTCAGTGCCAAGCCTGGGGAACAATCGCCGAAGCCGCACAGACCACCAAAGCAAAAGCCGCCAGAATATCGGTCGGGCATGAAGCCAGACCGATAACCGAGGTGGCAGTGGTAACCGATGGCTATCAAAAAACCATGGTTTCCGAATTTGATCGGGTTCTAGGCGGTGGCCTGGTGGCCGGCGCCGCAATACTGCTCTCCGGTGAACCAGGAGTTGGTAAAAGCACGTTGTTGCTGGAGGTTGCCTCGAGGCTTGCAAAGAGTGGCAAAAAAGTGCTCTACGTTTCCGCAGAGGAATCCGCCAGCCAAGTAAGGCTTCGTGCTCAACGAACCAATGCTTTGAGCGAGAATCTCTACCTGGCAGCAGAGACTGATTTAGGTCATGTACTCGGGCAGTTCGAACAAGTAAAGCCTGAGCTAATGGTCGTGGATTCAGTTCAGACCATTAGCTCTGATGATATTGACGGTGCCGCCGGAATGCCGGCGCAAGTCAGAGAGGTTGCGTCCAACCTGATTCGCCTCGCCAAGCAGAATTCGACTCCGGTTATCTTGGTTGGCCACGTCACTAAAGACGGCTCCATTGCCGGACCCAGAACGCTGGAGCACCTGGTTGATGTTGTTTGTCACTTTGAGGGCGACCGTCAGACAGCACTTCGATTCGTAAGAACCCTGAAAAACAGATTCGGCCCCACCGATGAAGTTGGCTGTTTCGAAATGACCGGCGAGGGCATCGTGGAGGTTAGCGACCCGAGCGCGCTCTTCGTTTCCGGCAGCACCATGCCGGTATCTGGAACCTGCATAACCGTTGCGGTCGAAGGCAGGCGCCCGCTGAGGGCCGAGATTCAGGCACTTGTTGTGAAGAGCAGCTCCCCGCAACCAAGACGCGTCACAAACGGCGTGGACAGCTCGCGGGTGGCAATGTTGCTCGCTGTGTTAGAGCGCAGAGCAGGAATTTCGCTGAGCGACAAGGATGTTTATGTCTCAACGGTTGGCGGCATGAGAATCACTGAGCCCGCAGCCGACCTGGCAATCGCAATTGCCATTGCTTCTGCAGTCAGCGACAAGCCTGTTTCAACCAAAGTCGCAGCCTTCGGTGAGATTTCCCTGTCAGGAGAGGTCCGCGGGGTAGCTAACCTCTCGCAACGAACCAATGAGGCAAGTCGACTGGGTCACAAGATTATTATTGACTCAAAAAGCGGACAGCTCAAAAAGGCCCTCACTCAAGCGCTGGCCCAAACGGAGACTTCTTAGCCCGAAGCTAATTTAAAATGAAGCGAACATCCTCGGAGATGACCCCATTGAGCTCAGCTTTGAGCTTGTAAGTAGCTCCGCCACCGGGAACCGCCTGCAGGCCCTGAGCTGAGCTGCAGCCTTCAGAAGATGAGTAAACCCGATCCCAAGCCGACGGCTCGGCCTTCAGCGCGACATTTGCCTGAAGCAGAACCGTCAGATCTTTACTTTCGGACCGATCGCAGTCCCTGGACGAATAGTAGGTTTGCTCACCCGATGTGATGGTAAAGAAAGTCACTCTTGATCCAACATTGAACCTGCAGTCCACCAAGCCGGTATTGGTTACTTCGTACCAAAGATAGGGAACCACACCTGCTGCAAAATTGTTTAGAGTTTCGCTGGCCTCTGTCGCCTCGTCGAAGGTTCCGATCATTGCTGTCAAGGAAACCACGCCTGGCGCACAATCCGTGATTTCAGCTGCGATACCCACTTCGGTTTCCTGGGGTGCGGCGTCAACTTGGGCCTGGCCTTGGCCCACTGCAAACTGAGATGCTAGCCAAATTGCGACTACTAAAATCGCCAGGATGCCAAGGGCAGCGAGTCTTCTTCGTCTAATAATCACTGGGTCTAATTGGGCCATGGGACAAATCTAGCTAGAGCTGCTTGAGCATGCGCGAGTTTCCCAGCGTGTTTTGCTTAACTCTTGCGAGATCCAAGAATTCGGCGACGCCGTTATCGTGCGAACGAACCAGCTCCGCGTAGGTGGCTGGGTCGACGGGAACATCGGAAATCACCTGATAGCCATTCGCAGAGAAAAATTCCTTTTCGAATGTAAGACAAAACACCCTTGTGACGCCAAGAGCTCTTGCCCTGACTTCCAGTTCTAATAAAAGCGCTCGGCCGATTCCCTGGCGCTTTGCTTCCTCGTCAACGACTAAAGTCCTGACCTCAGCCAAGTCCTGCCACATAACGTGAAGCGCACCGAAACCGAGCAACTTGGAATCTTGCTCGGCAACTACAAACTCTTGAATTGCTTCGTAGGTCTCGACCATTTCCTTGCCGAGCAGCACGCGGCTATCGACCAAGGGTGCAGCTATTTTGCTAATGGCTGGGACGTCAGTGGTTTTGGCTGATCGGATTTGGAACATTAGGTAATTATGAAGCAATTAGCCGGTTGCAGAAAGAAGAACTTAGGGTGTTCTTAGAAAAACTGGGTGTTTTGGCCGTCGATTGCGGCAACTTAAACCAAGAATTTGGCAGCACTCGCCTTGTTATCTCGGGAACAGCGCACGCTTGACACCGCCGACCGCCTGGGCAACTCGAAGAACTTGATGGGAATAGCCATTTTCGTTGTCGTACCAGATGTACACCACGGCGTGATTGCCCTGGCCAATAGTTGCCAGCCCGTCCACGATGCCGGCTCGGTTTGAGCCAACAAAGTCGGTCGAGACAACTTCCGGGGACTCTATGTAGTCGATCTGATTTCGAAGGCTGGATTCCAGTGACGCGTCCCGCAGAACTTGGTTTAGCTCCAACTTGGTAACAGGCTTGTCGAGGGTCAGGTTCAAAATTGCCATCGAGACATCCGGGGTGGGTACTCGAATCGAATTACCGGTTAGCTTTCCAGCAAAACTCGGCAACACCCTGGCAACAGCACTGGCGGCCCCGGTCTCAGTTATCACCATGTTCAGCACCGCTGATCTACCTCGGCGCTCACCTTTGTGGAAATTGTCGATCAAGTTTTGATCGTTGGTGAACGAATGAACCGTCTCGACGTGGCCGAAGTTGATTCCGAAGGCATCATCTATAACCTTCAGAACCGGGGTGATTGCGTTGGTGGTGCAGGAAGCGGCAGTAATGATTCGCTGGTCGGGGGTTATCTCGTCGTGGTTGATTCCATAAACAATGTTCGGCAGCTCGCCCTTGCCCGGTGCCGTGAGCAAGACCTTGGCGGCGCCCTTGCTCTCCAAGTGTTGAGACAACCCCTGCTCATCGCGCCAACGACCGGTGTTATCGATGATCAGGGCGCTGTTGATGCCATAGGCGGTGTAGTCGATGGTGGCTGGACTGTCGGAGTAGATCACACGAATTGGTATTCCGTTAGCGATTATTGTGTCGTTCTGCTGGTCAACCGTGATGGTGCCCTCGAACGGTCCATGCACCGAATCTCGGCGAAGCAAACTCGCTCGTTTGACCAGGTCGTCTTCACTTCCCCGGCGAACAACAACTGCTCTCAGGTTCAAACCTCGGTGGTCGCCGGCCTGGGCGATCAGAATTCGCGCCACCAAACGGCCAATGCGCCCAAATCCATAGAGCACAACGTCGTTCTCCTGCGGTGCATCGTTGCTGTGGTCAATCACTGATGCCAGTTCCTGGCGCACAAAGCCCTCAAGATCTCCAGTGTTTGCCGCGAGCAGCCTGGCGACGTCGATTGACGCTGGCCCCAGGTTCAAGTTATCTAGCAACCTGACCAGGGTTGAGCACCTTGAGACATCCAGTGGGCGGCCATCAATGTGCCTGGCATAGCGATGTGCCTTCAGTAATTCAATCGGGCTGCGGTTGATTAGGCTGCGCCCGTGGATTGATAAAACCACACCGTTTTGGCGGTAGAGCCTGCCGATGATTGGGATAAGTTCTTCGGCGGTTACGAGGTCATCGTCCCAGTTTTGAGAAATGCTGGACGTCATTGTCGAATCCTCTTAGTTGGGCTAGTTTCCTCTAGCCTACTTGAAGAAATAAGCCTAAACCTTTGGAATTAGGACTTGTCGATGACCAGCAAGACTTCGTTGCGCCTCAGAAAGAACGGCGTGGTTGGTGCGTTGTAGCGAGCATAAATTGGCGTCGGTTCAAACTCAATTCCCTGTGCCAAGAGCAGGTCCTTGAGTTTTTTCTCGTTATTTGAAAACGTATGATCACCCACCGTTCCAGAGAACCTGATAGCCGCCATTTTTACTGCCGGATGCTCAGCTATTTTTAGATTCTCTCCGGAAGGGTTAGGCACGTCACCCATCGCCGTATCGTGAGGCATTACAAAAGAAACTTCATACCCGTTTTCAACGGGAACCTGGGTGACCGGCGTAGTCATGGGGATTTGCCTTGACTCCGCGTTGCCCCCAAATATGAAGTTTGCGAGCTTTCGAAAACCCTGATTTCCTGCGGACAGCATGTTTCCAGATTCATGTGTAGAGACGGTGATGAAGGGCGCATAATCGCGCACTTCAAAGTCCTTAAAGGACTTCACCACCTCATACTTCTGGACTTTGGTCATGCCTTAGCTATCGACTCGATCTCTCTGGAGTTTGCAACGAAACTAAACTCACCCTCAAGGAAGTCAACCAAGATGTCCTGCGAGTTTCCGATGTAGCCGGTGAGGATGCGCTCGGAAATTGCGTCTTCAATTTCGCGCTGCACAGCCCTTCGTAGCGGCCTCGCTCCCATGGTCGGATCGTAGCCAAGCTCGATAAGCCTTTCCCTGGCCGATGAGGTCAAAGTCAACTTCAAATCGCGGTCATCCAGACGCAGCTGAAGCCTCGAAATAAACAGATCAACAATTTGCAATAGCTCCTCACGGGAAAGCTGTGGGAAGACGATTACGTCATCAACTCGGTTCAGGAACTCGGGCTTGAAATTCTTCTTGAGCTCCTCGTTTACCTTGCCCTTCATTTGGGTGTAGTCATTCTGACTGTTGCCCTCAAGAGCGAATCCAAGCGTGCTGCCCGTAATCTCCCTAGTACCTAAGTTGGTAGTCATGATGATGATTGTGTTTTTGAAGTCCACAACGCGTCCCTGGCCGTCGGTCAAACGACCCTCTTCAAGAATCTGCAACAACGAGTTGAAGATGTCCGGGTGGGCCTTTTCGATTTCATCGAACAGCACCACTGAGAAAGGCTTGCGACGAATCTTCTCGGTCAGCTGACCACCCTCTTCGTAGCCAACGAAACCCGGAGGGGCTCCAAATAGCCTTGAAACAGTGTGCTTTTCGCTGTACTCACTCATGTCAAGCGCGATCAGTGCGTCTTCGTCCTCAAACAGGAATTCCGCAAGAGCTTTGGCCAACTCGGTCTTTCCAACACCGGTCGGTCCGGCAAAGATAAACGAACCAGATGGGCGCTTTGGATCCTTCAACCCTGCGCGCTGGCGGCGAATAGTCTTTGAAAGCGCGGCGATTGCCTGCTCCTGGCCGATAACTCGCTTGTGGAGACCGTCCTCCATGTATATGAGCTTGGCGCCTTCGTCCTCACCTAGCTTGAATAGTGGGATACCAGTCGCTTGAGCAATAACTTCGGCGATAAGAGCTTCGTCGACAACGCCCGGAGTGTCTAGGCTGCCATCGCGGAATTCTTTCTCCATGCGAACCTTCTCGGCGGTGAGCTTTTTCTCCTCATCGCGTTTGGTGGCCGCTGCTTCGAAGTCCTGATCAGCAATCGCCTGCTCTTTGGCCTGGCGCACGACAGCCACTTTTTCTTCCATCGCCTTGAGCTCTGGAGGGGCTGAAAGGAAGCTGAGCCTCAACCGAGCACCGGCCTCATCGATCAAGTCAATAGCCTTGTCCGGTAGGAACCTGTCGGTCACGTAGCGATCGGACATTGAAACTGCTGCAACAATTGCACCGTCGGTTATCGAGACCTTGTGGTGAGCCTCGTAGCGATCGCGCAGTCCCTTAAGAATGCTGATTGCAAGTGCCGGGGATGGCTCTGCAACCTGAATGGACTGGAACCTTCTGGCCAACGCAGCGTCCTTTTCAAAGTGCTTGCGGTATTCATCCAAGGTTGTCGCCCCAATGGTCTGAAGCTCGCCTCTGGCAAGCATTGGCTTCAAGATTGAAGCCGCATCGATAGCGCCCTCGGCCGCTCCGGCACCAACAAGGGTGTGGATTTCATCGATAAACGTGATGATGTCTCCGCGAGTGCGGATTTCCTTGGTTACTTTTTTGAGTCGCTCTTCGAAGTCACCACGGTAACGTGACCCCGCGATCAGGCTTCCCATATCAAGCGTGTAAAGCTGCTTGCCGCGAAGAGTTTCCGGCACGTTTCCGGCCACGATTGCAATAGCCAATCCTTCAACAACAGCAGTCTTTCCAACTCCCGGCTCACCAATCAGAATTGGATTGTTCTTGGTTCGGCGAGAAAGAATCTGCATTACGCGTTCGGTTTCTTTTTCACGACCCACCACTGGGTCAAGCTTTCCTTCTGCGGCAGCGTGCGTGAGATTCCTGCCGTACTGATCAAGAATCGTGGATCCCTTGGCCTGAGGTTGTGCTTCTCCGCCAACTGAAACACTTTCCTTACCCTGGTAACCGGATAGCAGCTGAATAACCTGCTGACGAACCTTGTTCGTGTCTGCGCCAAGCTTGGTCAGCACCTGAGCAGCAACACCTTCACCCTCGCGAATTAGACCAAGAAGAAGGTGCTCGGTCCCGATGTAGCTGTGACCGAGCTGAAGTGCCTCACGAAGGCTTAGCTCCAGAACCTTTTTGGCCCTTGGGGTAAATGGAATGTGCCCAGATGGCGATTGCTGGCCCTGACCAATAATGTCTTGGACCTGTTCTCTAACCTGCTCGAGGTTAATGCCCAGCGCCTCAAGCGCCTTCGCAGCAACACCCTCGCCCTCGTGAATCAGACCGAGCAGTATGTGCTCAGTTCCGATGTAGTTGTGGTTTAGAAGCTTCGCCTCTTCTTGAGCAAGCACAACGACCCTGCGAGCCTTGTCTGTAAATTTCTCGAACAAGTTAGCACCTTTCAAAATCCGTAATCAAAATGCTACGTGGGTGCTTGCTACAAAACTAGCGCTGTTCGCCCAAGGCGTTAGCGCGTTTAGCCCGCTCTTCCGCTTCGATCTTCGCGTAGACATCGCGCTCACCCTTATCGGCGCGCAAAATGGAGCGCATCATGATCCAAAATATCACTCCGACTGCGGCTGGTGGAATCAGCGAAATCAATACATCGAGCAAGGTCTCCCAAGCAGTCATCTCCACCTACTTCACCAAGGGGAACAAAATGGTTTCCCGAATACCAAGGCCGGTAAGCGACATCAAGAGTCGATCAATACCAAGCCCCAAGCCACCCGATGGTGGCATGCCAAACTCCAAAGCCTTCAAAAA